>NZ_QKZD01000011.1:0-157011 GCF_003253945.1 Pseudomonas sp. 2848 | reverse complement strand
TGCTCTAGGGCACCGCCGGCTTGCAGTCTGCCATCCACCGCTCTCACCCCTTCAGTCTAAGAGCCTTTCAAGACACAAGCCGGCTTGCCGGCGATAGGGCCGGTGCAGGCAACCATTGCCTTCAATGCTGCTCCCCTGCCCGCTTCAACAGCTTCTTGCAGCGTTCGGAAAGATGCACCACCCGCAACTGCTTGCCCGCCTTGGCATAGCGCTCGCGCAGGGTCTTGAGCGCCGCGATCGCCGAATAATCGACAAAGCTCAGGTGCTGGCAATCCAGCGTCACCTTGGCCGGGTCGTTGGCCGGGTCGAACTGGTTGAGGAACGGCGTGGTCGAGGCGAAGAACAGCGTGCCGTGCACCTGGTAATGCTTGCTCCCCTCGGCGTCCTCATGACTGTCGGCATACAGCTCGCGCGCGTGCTGCCAGGCAAAATTGATGGCCGCGATGACGATACCGAACAGCACCGCCGTGGCCAGGTCGGTGAACACCGTGACCACGGTCACGGCGATGATCGCCAGCACATCGCTCACCGGCACCTTGTGGAGCACCCGCAGCGATGCCCAGGCGAAGGTCTGCTGGGCCACCACGAACATCACCCCCACCAATGCCGCCAGCGGAATACGTTCGATCAGCGGCGACAGGAACAGCACGAACAGCAGGATCATCACCCCCGCCACCACGCCCGACAATCGACCACGGCCATTGGAGCTGAGGTTGATCACGGTCTGGCCGATCATCGCGCAACCGCCCATGCCGCCGCACAGGCCCGAGACCATGTTGGCCGCGCCCAGGGCCACGCACTCGCGGTCCGGGTAACCGCGACTCTCGGTGACCTCGTCGGTGAGGTTGAGGGTCAGCAGGGTTTCCAGCAGGCCGACCATGGCCATCAGCACCGCGTAAGGCGCGATGATCTTCAAGGTCTCAAGGTTCCAGGGGATGTCCGGCATCGCCAGTCTTGGCAGGCCGCCGGCGATGTGCGCCATATCGCCGAGGGTGCGGGTTGGAAGGCCAAGCAGGTAGACCAGCAGGCCGACGCCGAGGATCGCCACCAGCGCCGGCGGCACGGCGCGGGTCAGCCTGGGAAGCACGTAGACCACCAGCATGGTCAACGCCACCAGGCCGATCATCAGGTACAGCGGCGCGCCGCTGAGCCAGTGTTCGCCTTCCTTGAAGTGCTCCAGCTGGGCCAGGGCGATGACGATAGCCAGGCCGTTGACGAAGCCGAGCATCACCGGGTACGGCACCAGGCGCACCAGCTTGCCCAGGCGCAGGGCGCCGAACAGGATCATCACCAGCCCGCCCAGCAGCACCGTGGCCAGCAGGTACTGGACGCCGTGCTGCACCACCAGGGCGACGATGACCACCGCCATCGAACCGGCGGCGCCGGAGATCATCCCCGGGCGGCCGCCGAACAGCGCGGTCAGGGTGCAGATGATGAAGGCACCGTACAGGCCCATCAGCGGGTTGAGGTGGGCCACCAGGGCGAAAGCGATGCACTCCGGTACCAGGGCGAACGAAGTGGTGAGGCCGGCGAGCAGGTCGGCGCGTAGGCGTGCGGGTTTCATGGAGTTCCTGTAAACAACCCCGGCATTACGCTGCGTGGGAGCGTAATGCCGAGGGAATGAGCTCGAAATCGAGGATCGGGATGTTACGGAATTTGCCTGACTGCAACCACTGAAAAGCCGACCTGTGCATGCCGCTGTGATCCACAACCAGCAAGATGCCGACAAATTTGCCATCATGTCCATTCCACCCGCGGAGATCATGGACATGCCGCTACGCCCCCTCCTCGCCTCGCTGCTGCTGGCCGCCAGCCTTACGGCCCAGGCCGCCACCGAGGTCATTCCCTTGCAACACCGCAGCAGCGCCGAACTGCTGCCCGCCGCCCAGTCCTTCCTGGGCAAGGACGGCAGCGTCAGCACCTTCGAGGACAAGCTGATCGTCAACGCCAGCCAGGAACGCATTGACGATCTGCGCGCCCTGCTGCAACAGCTCGACACCGCGCCCAAACGCCTGCTGATCAGCGTCGACAACAACGACAGCAACTTCCAGGACAACCGCGGCAATGCCCGCGTGATCCGCTACGGCACCGCCAACCGCGAAGGCGGCATGCAGCAGGTACAGGCCAGCGACGGCCAGCCGGCACTGATCCAGGTGGGCCAGAGCATCCCCGTCACCAGTACTTCCACCGACGGTTACGGGCGCATCCAGAGCAACACCGAATACCGCAACGTTACCCAGGGCTTCTACGTCACGCCACGCCTGAGCGGTGATAACGTTCGCCTGCAAATCAGCACCAATAACGACCGAATGAGCCAGGAACGTGCCGATGTAGTGAAAGTGCAGAGCACCGACACGACCGTCACCGGCAAGCTCGGCGAGTGGATCACCCTGGCCGGATTCAACCAGCAGAGTCAGTCCGATCGCAGTGCGTCAAGCCTCAGTTACAGCACCCAGCGCGGTGAAAACATGACTTTGCGGGTCAAAGTCGACCTTCTCGACTGAACCCAGGCAATTCAAGGCCTCGACCAAGGGCCTTGAAACTGACCGCCAAGTCGCATTAGACCAAAGATGTAGTAAGCCCAAAAAAGCACTACAAAGTGTTTGACAGGCTGTTTTCGCCAAGGGCATGATGGCCTCGCTCCCGCTAATCAGAGGCCCTGGCTAGGGTCTTCGAGGTGCGCTCCTCCCACCGTGGAGGCACCTCGTGTCCATACGGCCCACAAGGCGGTTCGACGGGATTGCGACTGCAACGAAGAAGTTGTCCCGAGGGACGGAAGCGCATCACCGCAGTTCTGGCAATCGCGTCGCACCGCAGCAAGGCATCCACGAGCCAACCTGCAGGGCACACCTTCGCCTGGCCTGCCCACCCTTCCCCTTCGCACTTCCCCGTTCGCCGCCGCACTCCCCCGGACAGCACAGCCTGGCCCTCTGACCCGCGTATCCGAGCATCAGCACAATTACACTCAAGATCGATGCGACGAGGTTTATTTCCATGGCACTGACACGCGAACAGCAAATTGCAGCCCTCGAGAAAGACTGGGCCGAAAACCCGCGCTGGAAAGGCGTGACCCGTACCTACACCGCCGCCGATGTCGTTCGCCTGCGTGGCTCGCTGCAACCGGAGCACACCCTGGCTCGCCAGGGCGCGGAAAAACTGTGGAAGCTGGTCACCCAAGGTGCCCACCCGTCCTTCCGCCCAGAAAAAGATTTCGTCAACTGCATGGGCGCCCTGACCGGCGGCCAGGCAGTGCAACAGGTCAAGGCCGGCATCCAGGCCATCTACCTGTCCGGCTGGCAGGTTGCCGCCGACAACAACTCGGCCGAGTCGATGTACCCCGACCAATCGCTGTACCCGGTTGATTCGGTACCGACCGTGGTCAAGCGCATCAACAACTCGTTCCGCCGCGCCGACCAGATCCAGTGGAAAGCTGGCAAGAACCCAGGTGACGAAGGCTACATCGACTACTTCGCACCAATCGTGGCTGACGCCGAAGCCGGTTTCGGCGGCGTACTGAACGCCTACGAACTGATGAAAAACATGATTGAAGCGGGCGCCGCCGGCGTGCACTTCGAAGACCAGCTGGCCTCGGTGAAAAAATGCGGCCACATGGGCGGCAAGGTACTGGTACCGACCCAGGAAGCCGTACAGAAGCTGGTGGCTGCCCGTCTGGCCGCCGACGTTGCCGGTGTACCGACCATCATCCTGGCCCGTACCGACGCCAACGCCGCTGACCTGCTGACCAGCGACTGCGACCCGTACGACCAGCCGTTCGTGATCGGCGAGCGTACCCGTGAAGGCTTCTACAAAGTCCGCGCCGGCCTCGACCAGGCGATCTCCCGCGGCCTGGCGTACGCGCCGTATGCCGACCTGATCTGGTGCGAAACCGCCAAGCCGGACCTGGACGAAGCCCGTCGCTTCGCCGAAGCGATCAAGAAGGAATACCCGGACCAACTACTGTCGTACAACTGCTCGCCTTCCTTCAACTGGAAGAAGAACCTGGACGACGCCACCATCGCCAAGTTCCAGCGCGAACTGTCGGCCATGGGCTACAAGCACCAGTTCATTACCCTGGCCGGCATCCACAACATGTGGCACGGCATGTTCAACCTGGCGCACGACTACGCCCGCAACGACATGACCGCCTACGTGAAGCTGCAAGAGCAGGAATTCGCCGACGCCAGTAAAGGCTACACCTTCGTGGCGCACCAGCAGGAAGTCGGCACCGGCTACTTCGACGACATGACCACCGTGATCCAGGGTGGTGCATCGTCGGTAACCGCACTGACCGGTTCGACCGAGGAAGAGCAGTTCCACTGAGTCTGGTGAACTGTTGAACAGGAAGGCCCGGGGCTTGGAAAGCCCTGGGCCTTTCTTCTTGCCTGTACCGACCCTTTCGCGGGGCAAGCCCGCTCCCACGCAACATTGCAGCCCCGCGAAAGGGCCGGCACGGGCAATACCGCAGATCAGGTCTATGCTTGTGGCTACCCAGCAGCAAGGACCGCCCATGCCTCGTCCAAGCCACCTGATCCTGATCGCCGTCGCAGCCGCCACCTGCTATCTATATGCACTGGCGAGCGACAATGCCCTGCTTGGCCTACTGGTCAAACCCATTCCGGTACTGGCCCTGATCGCCTGGCTTAGGACCATGCCCACTACGCCCTACCGTCGCTGGATCATGATCGGCCTGGCCTTCTCGGTACTGGGCGACATCCTCCTGGCCATCCCCCGCGATCTGTTCGTGTTCGGCCTGGCCGCGTTCCTTTGCGCCCACCTGGCGTACCTTCGCGGTTACTGCAGCCTGACTCAACGCCCGGCCTACCCGTCACTGGCCCTCGCACTGCTGGTGGGCGCCTCGCTATTCGGCCTGCTCGCCAGCCACGGCCTGGGCCCACTGCTGATCCCGGTGGCGCTGTATGCCCTGGCGATCGGCTGCATGCTCTGGCGCGCCTTGGCCTGCGGCGGTGTCGCCGCACTGGGTGCCTGCGCCTTCGTCTTCTCCGACAGCCTGATCGGCATCGACCGCTTCGTCAGCCCGTTTGCCGCTGCCGAGTACCTGATCATCCTGTCCTACTGGCTTGGCCAGTGGCTCATTGCCGCGTCGGTCAGCCGCAGCACAAACGACAAAGCATTGATCCAGAGCGGTACGCGCTGCGCCGGAAGCTGCTAGAACGAGAGTTTTTCGCATTTGCAAGCGGACAGATCGGCTGATGAACTTTGCAAGGCCCAGAACAGCTAAAACAATACAGCCCAGGTTAAATGATATCAATTATCATTACGCAACTAACCAGTCATTACGCGAGGTAAGAAACATAATTAACAAATCCACGTGCAATGCCCGAAACTCAAGGCTTTCAGCCAGTTACGAAAGATTTTTGTTCTTAAACCTACGAATAAATTTGCAACGGAAATTTTACTTGCACTGGGTTTACCCATAAAATCAGCGCGATTGATTCAGCTGCGACATTTGGTCACTGCGTCTGCGACACCACGTCGCCGCTCTACTTATTTCAGACTGCAGAGCTGGGTCTCTGTATAAGGATTTCTAGCATGTCCGATTCGGCAGGACTCATCGCCCACAACTGGGGCTTTGCCATCTTCCTCCTGGGTGTCGTCGGCCTGTGTGCCTTCATGCTCGGCCTGTCCAGCCTGCTCGGTAGCAAGGCCTGGGGTCGCGCCAAGAACGAACCCTTCGAATCCGGCATGCTGCCCGTCGGCAGCGCCCGCCTGCGCCTGTCCGCCAAATTCTATCTGGTCGCGATGCTGTTCGTGATCTTCGATATCGAAGCCCTCTTCCTGTATGCATGGTCTGTGTCCGTCCGCGAAAGCGGCTGGACCGGATTCGTCGAAGCACTCGTTTTCATAGCAATTCTGTTGGCAGGTCTTGTCTACCTATGGCGCGTCGGGGCGCTCGATTGGGCTCCCGAAGGTCGCCGCAAGCGGCAAGCGAAGCTGAAACAATGAGGCTTTGGCATGCAATACAATCTCACCAGAATCGATCCGGACGCACCTAACGAGCAGTATCCGGTCGGTGAACGGGAAACCGTCACCGATCAACTGCTGGAAGACCAGGTCCACAAGAACATCTACATGGGGAAACTCGAAGATGTGCTGCGTGGCGCGGTCAACTGGGGTCGCAAGAACTCCCTCTGGCCGTACAACTTCGGCCTTTCCTGCTGCTACGTGGAAATGACCACGGCCTTCACGGCGCCCCACGACATCGCCCGCTTCGGCGCCGAAGTCATCCGGGCCTCGCCGCGTCAGGCCGACTTCATGGTCATCGCCGGTACATGCTTCGTGAAGATGGCGCCGATCATTCAGCGCCTGTACGAGCAGATGCTCGAACCCAAGTGGGTCATCTCCATGGGCTCGTGCGCCAACTCCGGCGGCATGTACGACATTTACTCGGTCGTTCAGGGGGTCGACAAGTTCCTCCCCGTGGACGTGTACGTGCCCGGCTGCCCACCGCGCCCCGAGGCGTTCCTGCAAGGCTTGATGCTGCTGCAGGAGTCGATCGGCCAGGAGCGACGCCCGCTTTCCTGGGTGGTTGGCGATCAAGGCATCTACCGTGCCGAGATGCCCGCCCAGAAAGACCTGCGTCGCGAACAGCGTATCGCGGTAACCAACCTGCGCAGCCCCGACGAAGTCTGATCCAGCGACCTGCCGCCCGCTCCCCCAGGAGCCGGCGGCCTGGCTTCATTCTTAACGTTGACCCAAAGCGACCGAGACCATGACAGCGGACAACGCTATTTATATTCCGCCTTACAAGGCTGACGACCAGGATGTGGTCGTCGAACTGCACAACCGATTCGGCGCCGACGCTTTCGTCGCCCAGGAAACCCGTACCGGCATGCCGGTACTGTGGGTAAAGCGTGCCCAGCTCAAGGAAATCCTCACCTTCCTGCGCAACGTCGCCAAGCCGTACAGCATGCTGTACGACCTGCACGGCGTCGACGAGCGCCTGCGCACTCAGCGCCGCGGCCTGCCGGCCGCCGACTTCAGCGTGTTCTACCACCTGCTGTCGGTCGAGCGTAACAGCGACGTGATGATCAAGGTGTCGCTGAGCGAAGGCGACCTGAACCTGCCCACCGTGACCGGCATCTGGCCCAACGCCAACTGGTACGAGCGTGAAGTCTGGGACATGTTCGGCATCGACTTCGCCGGCCACCCACACCTGAGCCGCATCATGATGCCGCCGACCTGGGAAGGTCACCCGCTGCGAAAGGACTACCCCGCCCGCGCCACCGAATTCGACCCCTACAGCCTGACCCTGGCCAAGCAGCAGCTTGAAGAGGAATCGGCACGCTTCAACCCGGAAGCCTGGGGCATGAAGCGTTCGGGCGCCAACGAGGACTACATGTTCCTCAACCTCGGCCCCAACCACCCTTCGGCCCACGGTGCCTTCCGTATCGTCCTGCAGCTGGACGGCGAAGAGATCGTCGACTGCGTCCCGGACATCGGCTACCACCACCGTGGCGCCGAGAAGATGGCCGAGCGTCAGTCGTGGCACAGCTTCATCCCCTACACCGACCGTATCGACTACCTCGGCGGGGTGATGAACAACCTGCCGTACGTACTGGCGGTGGAAAAGCTGGCCGGCATCCAGGTGCCGCAGAAGGTCGACGTGATCCGCATCATGCTCGCCGAATTCTTCCGCATCACCAGCCACCTGCTGTTCCTGGGTACCTACATCCAGGACGTCGGCGCCATGACCCCGGTGTTCTTCACCTTCACCGACCGCCAGCGCGCCTACACCGTGATCGAAGCGATCACCGGTTTCCGCCTGCACCCGGCCTGGTACCGCATCGGTGGCGTCGCCCACGACCTGCCGCGCGGCTGGGACAAGCTGGTCAAGGACTTCGTCGAATGGCTGCCCAAGCGCCTCGACGAATACACCAAGGCTGCCCTGCAGAACAGCATCCTCAAGGGCCGTACCATTGGCGTTGCCGCGTACAACACCAAGGAAGCCCTGGCCTGGGGCACCACCGGTGCCGGCCTGCGCTCCACCGGTTGCGACTTCGACCTGCGCAAGGCGCGCCCCTACTCCGGCTACGAGAACTTCGAGTTCGAAGTACCGCTGGCCCACAACGGCGATGCCTACGATCGCTGCATGGTCCGTGTCGAGGAAATGCGCCAGAGCATCCGCATCATCGACCAGTGCCTGCGCAACATGCCGGAAGGCCCGTACAAGGCGGATCACCCGCTGACCACGCCGCCGCCGAAAGAGCGCACCCTGCAGCACATCGAGACCCTGATCACCCACTTCCTGCAAGTCTCGTGGGGCCCGGTCATGCCGGCCAACGAGTCGTTCCAGATGATCGAGGCGACCAAGGGCATCAACAGTTACTACCTGACGAGCGATGGCGGCACCATGAGCTACCGCACCCGGATCCGTACCCCGAGCTACCCGCACCTGCAGCAGATCCCTTCGGTGATCAAAGGCAGCATGGTCGCGGACCTGATCGCGTACCTGGGCAGTATCGACTTCGTTATGGCTGACGTGGACCGCTAAGCATGAACAGCACGCTTATCCAAACCGACCGTTTCGCCCTGAGCGAAACCGAGCGCTCGGCCATCGAGCACGAGATGCACCACTACGAGGACCCGCGCGCGGCGTCCATCGAAGCCCTGAAGATCGTGCAGAAAGAGCGCGGCTGGGTGCCGGATGGCGCCATCTACGCCATCGGCGAAGTGCTGGGCATCCCCGCCAGCGACGTCGAGGGCGTGGCCACATTCTACAGCCAGATCTTCCGCCAGCCAGTCGGCCGTCACATCATCCGCGTGTGCGACAGCATGGTCTGCTACATCGGCGGCCATGAGTCGGTGGTCAGCCAGATCCAGAGCGAACTGGGCATCGGCCTCGGCCAAACCACCGCGGACGGACGCTTCACCCTGCTGCCGGTGTGCTGCCTGGGCAACTGCGACAAGGCCCCGGCGCTGATGATCGACGACGACACCTTTGGCGACGTGCAACCTGCCGGCGTCTCCAAGCTGCTGGAGGGTTACGTATGACCATCACTTCCTTCGGCCCGGCCAACCGCATCGCGCGCTCGGCCGAAACCCACCCGCTGACCTGGCGCCTGCGTGACGACGGCGAGCCGGTCTGGCTAACCGAGTATGAATCGAAGAACGGCTATGCCGCCGCGCGCAAGGCGCTGGCCGACATGTCCGCCGACGACATCGTGCAGAGTGTCAAGGACTCCGGCCTCAAGGGCCGTGGCGGCGCGGGCTTCCCCACTGGCGTGAAGTGGGGCCTGATGCCCAAAGACGAATCCATGAACATCCGCTACCTGCTGTGCAACGCGGACGAAATGGAGCCCAACACCTGGAAAGACCGCATGCTGATGGAGCAACAGCCCCATCTGCTGGTCGAGGGCATGCTGATCAGCGCCCGCGCGCTGAAGGCCTACCGTGGCTACATCTTCCTGCGTGGCGAATACACCACCGCGGCGAAGAACCTCAACCGCGCCATCGATGAAGCCAAGGCCGCCGGCCTGCTGGGCAAGAACATCCTCGGCAGCGGTTTCGACTTCGAGCTGTTCGTGCACACCGGTGCCGGCCGCTACATCTGCGGCGAAGAAACCGCGTTGATCAACTCGCTCGAAGGCCGTCGCGCCAACCCGCGCTCCAAGCCGCCCTTCCCTGCCGCCGTCGGCGTGTGGGGCAAGCCGACCTGCGTGAACAACGTCGAGACCCTGTGCAACGTGCCGGCCATCGTCGCCAACGGCAACGACTGGTACAAGTCGCTGGCCCGCGAAGGCAGCGAAGACCACGGCACCAAGCTGATGGGCTTCTCCGGCAAGGTGAAGAACCCGGGCCTGTGGGAGCTGCCGTTCGGCGTCACCGCCCGCGAGCTGTTCGAGGACTACGCTGGCGGCATGCGCGACGGCTTCAAGCTCAAGTGCTGGCAGCCTGGTGGCGCCGGTACCGGCTTCCTGTTGCCCGAGCACCTCGATGCGCAGATGTATGCGGGCGGCATCGCCAAGGTCGGCACCCGTATGGGTACCGGCCTGGCCATGGCGGTGGACGACAGCGTCAACATGGTGTCCTTGCTGCGCAACATGGAAGAGTTCTTCGCCCGCGAATCGTGCGGCTGGTGCACCCCTTGCCGTGACGGCCTGCCGTGGAGCGTGAAGATGCTGCGCGCGCTGGAGAACGGCCAAGGCCGCGCCGAAGACATCGAGACGCTGCTGGGGCTGGTCAACTTCCTCGGCCCAGGCCGTACCTTCTGTGCTCACGCACCAGGTGCCGTCGAGCCGTTGGGCAGTGCCATCAAATACTTCAGGTCCGAGTTCGAGGCCGGTGTCGCGCCAGCAACTGCTACCGACACTCTGCGCCCGAACCTGGCGAAGCCGATTGTGGTCGGCGCATAAAAAGATAGAACGCGGGTGGTCCGTGCCACCCGCCAGCCTGCAGGCCGGCCCGCATGAAGCGTGGCGTGCCACAGGCGTACAGATTTCCATTAGCCACGCCCGCTCACGCGGGCCAACGAAGAACTTTGAACAATGGCCACTATCCACGTAGACGGCAAAGCGCTCGAAGTCAACGGTGCAGACAACCTGTTACAGGCGTGTCTGTCACTCGGCCTCGATATCCCTTATTTCTGCTGGCACCCGGCGCTTGGTAGCGTCGGTGCCTGCCGGCAGTGTGCAGTCAAGCAGTACACCGACGAGAACGACACCCGTGGTCGTATCGTCATGTCCTGCATGACCCCTGCCTCCGACGGCACCTGGATCTCCATCGAAGACGAAGAGTCCAAGGCGTTCCGCGCCAGCGTCGTCGAATGGCTGATGACCAACCACCCGCACGACTGCCCGGTGTGCGAGGAAGGCGGTCACTGCCACCTGCAAGACATGACGGTAATGACCGGCCACAACGAGCGCCGCTACCGTTTCACCAAGCGTACCCACCAAAACCAGGACCTCGGCCCGTTCATCGCCCATGAGATGAACCGCTGCATCGCCTGCTACCGCTGCGTGCGCTACTACAAGGACTACGCCGGCGGCACCGACCTGGGCGTATACGGCGCCCACGACAACGTGTACTTCGGTCGCGTCGAAGACGGCGTGCTGGAAAGCGAGTTCTCCGGCAACCTCACCGAGGTCTGCCCGACCGGTGTGTTCACCGACAAGACCCACTCCGAGCGCTACAACCGCAAGTGGGACATGCAGTTCGCCCCGAGCATCTGCCATGGCTGCTCCAGCGGTTGCAACATCAGCCCCGGCGAGCGCTACGGCGAACTGCGCCGCATCGAGAACCGCTTCAACGGCTCGGTGAACCAGTACTTCCTGTGCGACCGCGGCCGCTTCGGCTACGGCTACGTCAACCGCAAGGACCGCCCACGCCAGCCACACCTGGCCGACGGCACCAAGCTGTCCCTCGACGCCGCCCTGGACAAGGCCGCCGACCTGCTGCGCGGCCGCACCATCGTCGGTATCGGCTCGCCACGCGCCAGCCTCGAGAGCAACTACGGCCTGCGCGAGCTGGTCGGTGCCGAATACTTCTACTCCGGTATGGAAGCTGGCGAACTGGCCCGCGTGCGCCTGGCGCTGAACGTGCTGAACGACAGCCCGCTGCCGGTGCCGACCCTGCGCGACATCGAAGACCACGACGCCGTGTTCGTGCTCGGCGAAGACCTCACCCAGACCGCCGCCCGTGTTGCCCTGGCCGTGCGCCAGGCCACCAAGGGCAAGGCCGAGGCCATGGCTGACGCCATGCGCGTGCAGCCTTGGCTGGACGCCGCGGTGAAGAACATCGGCCAGCACGCGCTGTACCCGCTGTTCATCGCTTCGCTGGCTGAAACCAAGCTGGACGACGTGGCCGAAGAGTGTGTACACGCCGCACCTGCGGACCTGGCCCGCATCGGTTTCGCCGTGGCCCACGCCATCGACCCAAGCGCCCCTGCCGTCGAAGGCCTGGACACTGAAGCCAAAGCCCTGGCCCAGCGCATCGCCGACGCCCTGGTCGCTGCCAACCGCCCGCTGGTGGTCGCCGGTACCTCGCTGGCGGATCCTGCGCTGATCGAAGCCGCCGCCAACATCGCCAAGGCCCTCAAGCTGCGCGAGAAGAACGGTTCGCTGAGCTTGGTCGTGCCTGAGGCCAACAGCCTGGGCATGGCGATGATGGGCGGTGAGTCCGTCGACGCGGCGCTGGACGCCGTGATCAGCGGCAAGGCCGACGCCATCGTCGTGCTGGAAAACGACCTGTACGCCCGCGTACCGGCCGCCAAGGTCGACGCAGCCATGGCCGCGGCCAAGGTGGTGATCGTCGCCGACCACTCGAAAACCCCAACAGTCGACCGCGCCCACCTGGTGCTGCCAGCCGCCTCGTTCGCCGAAGGCGACGGCACCCTGGTCAGCCAGGAGGGCCGTGCCCAGCGCTTCTTCCAGGTGTTCGACCCGCAGTACCTGGACAGCAGCATCCAGATCCACGAAGGCTGGCGCTGGATGCACGCCTTGCGTGCGACCCTGCTGAACAAGCCGGTGGACTGGACCCAACTGGACCACGTCACCAGCGCCTGCGCCGAAGCCGCCCCGCAACTGGCCGGCATCGTCAACGCAGCGCCAAGCGCCGCATTCCGCATCAAGGGCATGAAACTGGCCCGCGAGCCGCTGCGCTACTCCGGCCGTACCGCCATGCGCGCCAACATCAGCGTGCACGAGCCGCGTACCCCACAGGACAAGGACACCGCGTTCGCCTTCTCCATGGAAGGCTACTCGGGCTCGGCCGAACCGCGCCAGCAGGTGCCGTTCGCCTGGTCGCCGGGCTGGAACTCGCCGCAAGCCTGGAACAAGTTCCAGGACGAAGTCGGTGGCCACCTGCGTGCCGGTGACCCGGGCGTGCGCCTGATCGAGTCGCAAGGCGATCGCCTGAGCTGGTTCAGCGCCATCCCGGGCGCGTTCAACCCGGCTCGCGGCACCTGGACCGCGGTACCGTTCTTCCACCTGTTCGGCAGCGAAGAGTCCTCCTCCCGCGCCGCCCCGGTGCAGGAGCGCATTCCGGCCGCCTACGTCGGCCTGGCCAAGTCCGAAGCCGACCGCCTGGGCGTCAACGACGGTGCGATGCTGAGCCTGAACGTGGCCGGCGTGTCACTGCGCCTGCCGCTGCGTATCAATGAAGAACTGGGCGCTGGCCTGGTTGCGTTGCCCAAAGGCCTGGCCGGCATTCCGCCCGCCATCTTCGGTGCAGCCGTCGAAGGCCTGCAGGAGGCAGCACAATGAGCTGGTTCACCCCCGAAGTGATCGATGTGATCATTCAGGTCGTCAAGGCCATCGTGGTGCTGCTGGCCGTGGTGGTCTGCGGCGCGCTGCTCAGCTTCGTCGAGCGTCGCCTGCTGGGCTGGTGGCAGGACCGCTACGGCCCGAACCGCGTCGGCCCGTTCGGCATGTTCCAGATCGCCGCCGACATGCTGAAGATGTTCTTCAAGGAAGACTGGAACCCGCCCTTCGTCGACAAGATGATCTTCACCCTGGCGCCTGTGGTGGCCATGAGTGCGCTGCTGATCGCCTTCTCGATCATCCCGATCACCCCGGGCTGGGGCGTGGCCGACCTGAACATCGGCCTGCTGTTCTTCTTCGCCATGGCCGGCCTGTCGGTCTACGCCGTGCTGTTCGCCGGCTGGTCGTCGAACAACAAGTACGCCCTGCTCGGCAGCCTGCGGGCCTCGGCGCAGACCGTGTCGTACGAAGTGTTCCTGGGCCTGGCGCTGATGGGCGTGGTGGTGCAGGTGGGTTCGTTCAACATGCGCGACATCGTTGACTACCAGGCCCAGAACCTGTGGTTCATCATTCCGCAGTTCTTCGGCTTCTGCACCTTCTTCATCGCTGGCGTCGCCGTGACCCACCGTCACCCGTTCGACCAGCCGGAAGCGGAACAGGAACTGGCCGACGGCTACCACATCGAATACGCCGGCATGAAATGGGGCATGTTCTTCGTCGGTGAGTACATCGGCATCATCCTCATCTCGGCGCTGCTGGTGACCCTGTTCTTCGGTGGCTGGCACGGCCCGTTCGGCCTGCTGCCGCAGGTGCCGTTCCTGTGGTTCGCCCTGAAGACCGCGTTCTTCATCATGCTGTTCATCCTGCTGCGCGCCTCGATCCCGCGCCCACGCTATGACCAGGTGATGGACTTCAGCTGGAAGTTCTGCCTGCCGCTGACCCTGATCAATTTGCTGGTGACCGCTGCGATCGTGCTTTACAACACGCCAGCCGTCGCGGCCCAGTGAGGATTTGACCCATGTTCAAGTATATCGGCGACATCGTTAAGGGCACCGGCACCCAGCTGCGCAGCCTGGCAATGGTGTTCTCCCACGGGTTCCGCAAGCGCGACACCCTGCAGTACCCCGAAGAACCCGTGTACCTGCCGCCGCGCTACCGTGGCCGCATCGTCCTCACCCGCGACCCCGACGGCGAGGAGCGCTGCGTGGCGTGCAACCTCTGCGCGGTGGCCTGCCCGGTCGGCTGCATCTCGCTGCAGAAGGCCGAGACCGAGGACGGCCGTTGGTACCCCGAGTTCTTCCGCATCAACTTCTCGCGCTGCATCTTCTGCGGCCTGTGCGAAGAGGCGTGCCCGACCACCGCGATCCAGCTGACTCCGGATTTCGAAATGGCCGAGTTCAAGCGTCAGGACCTGGTGTACGAGAAAGAAGATCTGCTGATCTCCGGCCCCGGCAAGAACCCTGACTACAACTTCTACCGTGTTGCGGGTATGGCGATCGCTGGCAAGCCGAAGGGCTCTGCACAGAACGAAGCCGAGCCGATCAACGTGAAGAGCTTGCTCCCATAAGGACAGAAAGATGGAATTCGCTTTCTACTTCGCATCCGGTGTCGCCGTTGTCTCCACGCTGCGCGTGGTGACCGGCACCAACCCGGTGCACGCCCTGCTCTACCTGATCATCTCGCTGATTTCCGTGGCGATGATCTTCTTCTCCCTCGGCGCCCCCTTCGCCGGTGCCCTGGAAGTGATCGCCTACGCCGGTGCCATCATGGTGCTGTTCGTCTTCGTGGTGATGATGCTCAACCTCGGGCCGGCCTCGGTCGCGCAAGAGCGTGGTTGGCTCAAGCCGGGCATCTGGGCGGGGCCTGTGATCCTCGCCGCCCTGCTGCTGCTGGAGCTGCTCTACGTGCTGTTCGTCACCCCGTCGGGCGCCGCCATCAGCGGTACCACCGTCAGCGCCAAAGAGGTCGGCATCAGCCTGTTCGGGCCGTACCTGTTGGTGGTCGAACTGGCGTCGATGCTGCTGCTCGCGGCAGCCGTCACCGCCTTCCACCTGGGCCGCAACGAGGCGAAGGAGTAAATCATGGGTGCTATCCCTCTCGAGCATGGTCTGGCGGTCGCCGGCATCCTGTTCTGCTTAGGTCTGGTTGGCCTGATGGTCCGCCGCAACATCCTCTTCGTGCTCATGAGCCTGGAAGTCATGATGAACGCCGCTGCCCTGGCGTTCATCGTCGCCGGTGCCCGTTGGGTCCAGCCCGACGGCCAGGTGATGTTCATTCTGGTGATCAGCCTGGCAGCCGCCGAGGCCAGCATTGGCCTGGCGATCCTGCTGCAGCTGTATCGCCGCTTCCACACTCTCGACATCGATGCTGCCAGTGAGATGCGCGGATGAACCTTATCTTCCTGACGTTCGTATTCCCCCTGATCGGCTTCCTGCTGCTGTCGTTCTCGCGCGGCCGCTGGTCCGAGAACCTGTCGGCGCTGATCGGCGTCGGCTCGGTCGGTCTATCGGCGGCCACCGCCGCCTACGTGATCTGGCAGTTCAACGTCGCCCCGCCTGAAGGCGGCGCTTACAGCCAGCTGCTATGGCAGTGGATGTCGGTGGACGGCTTCGCGCCGAACTTCACCCTGTACGTGGATGGCCTGTCGGTCACCATGCTGGGCGTGGTCACCGGCGTGGGCTTCCTGATCCACCTGTTCGCCTCCTGGTATATGCGTGGCGAAGCCGGCTACTCGCGCTTCTTCTCGTACACCAACCTGTTCATCGCCAGCATGCTGTTCCTGGTGCTGGGCGACAACCTGCTGTTCATCTACTTCGGCTGGGAAGGCGTGGGCCTGTGCTCGTACCTGTTGATCGGTTTCTACTACAGCAACCGCAACAACGGTAACGCGGCACTGAAGGCATTCATCGTCACCCGCATCGGCGACGTGTTCATGGCCATCGGCCTGTTCATCCTGTTTGTCCAGCTGGGTACCCTGAACGTGCAGGAACTGCTGGTACTGGCGCCGCAGAAGTTCCAGGCCGGTGACACCTGGATGGTCCTGGCGACCCTGATGCTGCTGGGTGGCGCGGTCGGTAAATCGGCCCAGCTGCCGCTGCAGACCTGGCTGGCCGACGCGATGGCCGGCCCGACCCCGGTTTCGGCACTGATCCACGCCGCCACCATGGTGACCGCGGGCGTGTACCTGATCGCCCGTACCAACGGCCTGTTCCTGCTGGCGCCGGACGTGCTGCACCTGGTTGGCGTCGTGGGCGGCGTGACCCTGGTCCTGGCCGGCTTCGCCGCCCTGGTGCAAACCGACATCAAGCGTATCCTCGCCTACTCGACCATGAGCCAGATCGGCTACATGTTCCTGGCCCTGGGCGTTGGCGCGTGGGACGCGGCGATCTTCCACCTGATGACCCACGCCTTCTTCAAGGCCCTGCTGTTCCTGGCCTCCGGTGCGGTGATCGTCGCCTGCCACCACGAGCAGAACATCTTCAAGATGGGCGGCCTGTGGAAGAAGCTGCCGCTGGCCTATGCCAGCTTCGTGGTCGGTGGCGCCGCCCTGGCCGCCCTGCCGATCCTGACCGTGGGCTTCTACTCCAAGGACGAGATCCTCTGGGAAGCCTTCGCCAGCGGCAACAGCGGCCTGCTGTACGCCGGCCTGGTCGGCGCATTCATGACCTCGCTGTACACCTTCCGCCTGATCTTCATCGCCTTCCACGGCGAAGCCAAGACCGAAGCCCACGCCGGCCACGGCATCAGCCACTGGCTGCCGCTGGGCGTGCTGATCGTGCTGTCGACCTTCGTCGGCGCCTGGATCCACCCGCCACTGGCAGGCGTGCTGCCTGAAAGCGCCGGCCACGCCGGTGGCGAAGCCAAGCACTCGCTGGAAATCGCCTCGGGCGCCATCGCCATCGCCGGTATCCTGCTGTCGGCCCTGCTGTTCCTGGGCAAGCGTCGCCTGGTCACCGCGATCGCCAACAGTGGTATCGGTCGCGTCCTGTCGGCCTGGTGGTTCGCCGCCTGGGGCTTCGACTGGATCTACGACAAGCTCTTCGTCAAACCTTACCTGCTGATCAGCCACATCCTGCGCAAGGATCCGGTTGACCGCAGCATCGGCCTCATTCCTCGCCTGGCTCGCGGCGGTCACGTCGCCATGAGCAAGACCGAGACCGGCCAGCTGCGCTGGTACACCGCTTCGATCGCCGTCGGTGCCGTACTGGTACTCGGTGCCGTGGTAGTGGCCGCGGTATGACCATGAATCTTGCGACTTTGCCAAAGGAAACCAACCCGTCATGATTTTGCCTTGGCTGATCCTGATCCCCTTCATCGGCGGCTTCCTGTGCTGGCTGGGTGAGCGCTTCGGCTCCACCCTGCCGCGCTGGATCGCGCTGCTGACCATGTCCCTGCTGCTTGGCATCGGCCTGTGGCTGTGGGCGAACGGCAACTACACACTGGCCCCGGCGCCGGGTGCCGAACCGGCCTGGGCCCTCGAATACAAGGTCGAGTGGATCAAGCGCTTCGGCATCAGCATCCACCTGGCCCTCGACGGCCTGTCGCTGCTGATGATCCTGCTCACCGGCCTGCTCGGCGTGCTGTCGGTGCTGTGTTCGTGGAAAGAGATCCAGCGCCACGTCGGCTTCTTCCACCTCAACCTGATGTGGATTCTCGGCGGCGTGGTCGGTGTGTTCCTGGCCCTGGACCTGTTCCTGTTCTTCTTCTTCTGGGAAATGATGCTGGTGCCGATGTACTTCCTCATCGCGCTCTGGGGTCACAGCTCGTCGGACGGCAAGAAGACGCGGATCTACGCGGCGACCAAGTTCTTCATCTTCACCCAGGCCAGCGGCCTGATCATGCTGGTGGCGATCCTCGGTCTGGTGCTGGTCAACTACAACAGCACTGGCGTAATCACCTTCAACTACAGCGACCTGCTCAAGGCCGAACTGCCGGCCGGCGTCGAGTACATCCTGATGCTGGGCTTCTTCATCGCCTTCGCGGTGAAACTGCCGGTGGTGCCGTTCCACTCCTGGCTGCCGGACGCCCACGCCCAGGCGCCGACCGCCGGTTCCGTGGACCTGGCCGGTATCCTGCTGAAGACCGCGGCCTACGGCCTGCTGCGCTTCGCCCTGCCGCTGTTCCCGAACGCTTCGGCCGAGTTCGCGCCGATCGCCATGACCCTGGGCCTGATCGGTATCTTCTACGGGGCCTTCCTGGCCTTCGCGCAAACCGATATCAAGCGCCTGGTGGCCTTCTCCAGCGTCTCGCACATGGGCTTCGTGCTGATCGGCATCTACTCCGGCAGCCAGCAGGCCCTGCAGGGCGCGGTGATCCAGATGCTGGCCCACGGCCTGTCGGCCGCCGCGCTGTTCATCCTGGCCGGCCAGCTGTACGAGCGCCTGCACACCCGTGACATGCGCGAGATGGGTGGCCTGTGGCACCGCATCGCTTATCTGCCAGCCATCAGCCTGTTCTTCGCCGCCGCCTCGCTGGGCCTGCCGGGTACCGGCAACTTCGTCGGCGAGTTCCTGATCCTGATCGGCAGCTTCGCCCACGTCCCATGGATCACCGTGATCGCCACCACCGGCCTTGTGTTCGGCTCGGTGTACTCGCTGATCATGATCCACCGCGCCTACTTCGGTCCGGCCAAGGCCGACACCGTGCTGGCCGGCATGGACAGTCGCGAGCTGATCATGGTGCTGGGCCTGGCTGGCCTCTTGATCCTGCTGGGCGTGTATCCACAGCCGTTCCTCGACACCTCTGCCGCCACCATGAGCGGTGTGCAGCAGTGGCTCGGTTCCGCTTTCACTCAACTCGCTTCGGCCCGGTAAGAGCGCTATGGAATTCACCACTCAACACTTCATCGCATTGGCGCCGATGCTGATCACCACCATCACCACGGTGGTGGTGATGCTGGCGATCGCCTGGAAGCGCAATCACTCGCAGACCTTCCTGCTGTCCACCGTGGGCCTGAACCTGGCCCTGCTGTCGATCCTGCCGGCGCTGAAGGTCGCGCCCTTGGCGGTGACCTCGCTGGTGACCATCGACAAGTTCGCCTGCCTGTACATGGCGATCATCCTGGTGGCCACCCTGGCCTGCGTCACCCTCGCCCACGCCTACCTCGGCGAAGGCTCCAAAGGCTTCCCGGGCAACCGTGAAGAGCTGTACCTGCTGCTGCTGATGTCGGCACTGGGTGGCCTGGTGCTGGTCAGCGCCAACCACCTGGCCGGCCTGTTCATCGGCCTGGAGCTGCTGTCGGTGCCGGTCTACGGCCTGGTGGCGTATGCGTTCTTCAACAAGCGCTCGCTGGAAGCCGGCATCAAGTACATGGTGCTGTCGGCCGCCGGTTCCGCCTTCCTGCTGTTCGGCATGGCGCTGCTGTATGCCGACGCCGGCGCCCTGACCTTCGACCAGCTGGGCAAGGCCCTGGCCGCTACCAGCATGCCAAGCCTGCTGGCGCAACTGGGCCTGGGCATGATGCTGGTGGGCCTGGCCTTCAAGCTGTCGCTGGTGCCGTTCCACCTGTGGACCCCGGACGTGTATGAAGGCGCCCCGGCGCCGGTCGCCGCCTTCCTGGCCACCGCCAGCAAGGTCGCGGTATTCGCCGTGGTCGTGCGCCTGTTCATGCTCTCCCCCGCCGCCAGCAGCGGCGTACTGAGCACCGTACTGGCAGTCATCGCCGTGGCGTCGATCATCATCGGCAACCTGCTGGCGCTGACCCAGAGCAACCTCAAGCGCCTGCTGGGTTACTCGTCCATCGCCCACTTCGGCTACCTGGTCATAGCCCTGGTCGCCAGCAAGGGCCTGGCCCTGGAAGCCATGGGCGTGTACCTGGTCACCTACGTGATCACCAGCCTCGGCGCCTTCGGCGTGATCACCCTGATGTCCTCGCCATACGCCGGCCGTGACGCCGACGCCCTGTACGAGTACCGCGGCCTGTTCTGGCGCCGTCCGTACCTGACCGCGGTACTGACCGTGATGATGCTGTCGCTGGCCGGTATCCCGCTGACCGCAGGCTTCATCGGCAAGTTCTACATCATCGCCACCGGCGTCGAGTCGCACCTGTGGTGGCTGGTCGGCGCCCTGGTGATCGGTAGCGCCATCGGCGTGTACTACTACCTGCGTGTCATGGTCACCCTGTACCTGGTCGAGCCGAACTTGCGTCGCCACGACGCCCCGCTGAAGTGGGAACAGCGCACCGGCGGCGTGATGCTGCTAGCCATCGCGATCCTTGCCTTCGTGCTGGGCGTGTACCCGCAGCCGCTGCTGGAGATGGTGCAGCAGGCTGGTTTGCAACTGATCGGCTGATCGGCTGCCAGCGTCACTAGACACCCCGCCTCGGCGGGGTGTTCTTTTTTGGGGTCCTACAGATCGTCCCCTGTGCTTCGTCTGCCCTTTGCAGCGTCAGACTCCCGCACCCGATCTGGAACCTCGTCCCCATGCGCCCAACCCTGCCCTACTCCCTGCTGGCCCTGTTCGTCGCCGGCTCCGCCCAGGCCGCCAACCGCGTCGAACTCGACCAGGTGCTGATCCAGGACCATCAACAGTCCGAGCTGGAAGCCGCCGCCGATCACCTGCGTGAAATCCCCGGCGCCAGCAACCTGGTGGACATGGACAAGGTGGGCCAGGGCCGGGTGGCGACCAATCAGGATGTGCTGGCCTACCAGCCGGGAGTGTTCGCCCAGTCGGCGGGCAACGACGGCATCAAGCTGTCGATCCGTGGTTCGGGCATCAACCGTGCGCCGGGTGCCCACGGTTCGGGCGTCTACACGATGTTCGACGGCCTGCCGCTGACAGGTCCCGGCGGCACGCCCTATGAGCTGTTCGAACCGCTGTGGCTGAGCCGCGCCGAAGTGCTGCGCGGTGCCAACGGTTTCGCCCAGGGCTCGCTGGCCCTGGGCGGCGCGATCAACTACGTGACCCACACCGGTTACGATGCCGCGCCCTTGCAGGTGCGCTACGAAGTCGGCAGCCGTGGCTACCAGCGCCGGCACATCAGCTCCGGGCAGGTGCTGGGCAACCTCGACTATTACGTAGCGCTTACCGACGCCGAGTACGACGGCTTCCAGCGGCACAGCAGTGGCAGCGCCAAGGGCATCGCCGCCAACGTCGGCTATCGCTTCAACCCGAACCTGGAGACGCGCTTCTACCTGCGCTACCGCGAGACCGAGAACGATCTGGCCGGACGCCTGACCAAGGATCAGATCAAGCACGATCCGCGCGCGGCAAACCCGGCCTACCTGGCCCGCGATGACAGCCGCCCGCAACCGGGCAGCACCTGGGTGGGCAACAAGACCACTTTCTTCCTGGATGACGACTCGCGTCTGGAGGCGGGGCTGGTCTATCACGACTACCCGATGGACCTGCGTGAAGGCCCGATGCGCCTGAAGGTCGCCTACACCGATGTCAGCGGCACGCTGAACTACTTGCGTCGTGACACCCTGTTTGGCCATGAGAGCAAGACCACGCTAGGCTGGCGCACCACCAAGCACCTGCCCAACAGCGGCGCCTCGCAGTTCGCCCGCCCCGGCGGCGACAACTTTGGCGCCCGCACCCGCGACTTCAGCTACCAGGGTTCAGATACCGTGCTGCATGCAGGCAACGACCTGGAGCTGATTCCGAACCTGTGGCTGAGCACGGGCCTGGCGATGATCTACACCCGCCGCGAAAGCGACGTAACCTACCCATCCAGTGGCGGCAAGGTCAGCCAGCACGACTGGGACTACGCCCCACGCCTAGGCCTGCGCTACGACATCCGCCCGGACCTGCAGGTCTACGGCAACCTCAGTCGCTCGGTGGAGCCACCACACCCGTGGTCGCTGGTCTGGAGTGCGCCAGTCGCCAACCAGCCGATGAAGATGCAGAACCAGACCGCCACCACCCTGGAACTGGGTGCCCGCGGTGATTCGGCGCTGGGGCGCTGGGACCTGGCCTGGTACTACGCCCAGGTACGTCATGAGCTGCTGAACGTTGAAGTCGTACAAGGTTTGCCGTTCAAGGAATTCAATGCCAGCCCCACCGTGCACCAAGGCATCGAAGCCGGCCTGGACAGCCTTCTCTGGGAACAACCCGGCACCGGCAAGCTCAGCCTGCGCCAGGCCTACACCTTCAGCGATTTCCACTACCGCGACGACGACAAGTTCGGCGGCAACCGCCTGCCCGGCATCCCCATGCACTACTACCAGGCAGAACTGCGCTACGACTGGCCGAGTGGTTTCTACGCCGGAGTCAACACGCAGATGGCGTCCAAGGTGCAGGTGGACTACGCCAACAGCTACCATGCCGACGCCTACGCACTGCTCGGCGCACGCCTGGGCTGGGATTCGCCCAAGCGCGACTGGCAGACCTGGCTCGACCTGCGCAACCTGACCAACAAACGTTACGCGGCGACGGTGACGCCGGGGTACAACGATGCCGGGCAGGACATCGCCCGCTCGACGCCGGGGGAAGGGTTCGGGGTTTATACCGGGGTTTCCTACAGCTTCCGTTGACCCCGGGGGGGGCGCCTTGCGCCCCATTCAAGACGGCAACTGCACCTGCGGCTTGGTCGAGGCAAAGATCGCCCAGCTGGAAATGAACAGCGCCGCGATCAACGGCCCGATCACAAACCCATTGAGCCCGAACACCGCCAACCCGCCCAGGGTCGAAACCAATACCAGGTAATCCGGCATGCGCGTGTCCTTGCCCACCAGGATCGGTCGCAGAAGATTGTCCACCAGGCCGATCACCAGCACACCGAACGCGGTCAGCACGATCCCCTGCCAGATCGCCCCGGTCAGCAGGAAGTACAGCGCCACCGGCCCCCAGACGATCCCCGCGCCCACTGCCGGCAGCAATGACAGGAACGCCATCAGCACCGCCCACACCAGCACGCTGGGAATGCCCAGTACCCAGAAGATCAGCCCGCCCAGCGCACCCTGGGTGATCGCCACCAGCAGGTTGCCCTTGACCGTGGCCCGCACCACGCGCTTGAACTTCAGCTGCAGACGGCGTTTCTGCTGCTCGGGCAGTGGCACCGCCTGGCGCACCTTGCGCGCCAGCTCCGCCCCCTCGCGCAGGAAGAAGAACAGCAGGTAGAGCATGATGCCGAAGCTCACCAGGAACTCGAAGGTGCCCTGGCCGAAGCTGAACGCCTGGCCGGCGAGGAACTGGCTGCCCTGGGTCGCCCACTTGGTGATCTTGTCGCGCAGGCCATCGAGGTTGCCCATGCCCATGCGGTCGAGGAAATGCTGGGCATAGGCCGGCAGCATGTCCTTGCCCCGTTCGATATAGCCGGCGATATCCAGCTGGCCACTCTCGATGCGCTGGTACAACGCTGCCCCCTCCTGCACCAGCAGGGCGCTGATGATGATCACCGGCAGCACCGCCACCAGCAAGCAGGTGGCCAGGGCCACCGCCGTCGCCAGGTTGCGTCGCCCGCCACAGCGCAGCAACAGGTGGCGTTGCAGCGGTGCGAAGAGGATGCCGAGGATCACCGCCCAGAAGATCGCGCCGGAATACGGCAACATGATCCAGATGAAGGCGATGGTCACCAGGGCCAGCAACACGGTCAGGGCTTTGTTCTGCAGTACGGTTTCGTTCATCGGCGTTCCTCGAGGGCTCAACCATTTAGTGCGCTGCGCATCGGTAAAAGTGCCGTTGACCCAGATCAATACTTGCAAGGCGCCGCCGCCTTAGCATCCGCGCCTTTTGCCCCGGTGCGCACCATGACCTCTCCCGCCAAGCCCGAACTGCTCGCCCCCGCCGGTACCCTCAAGACCATGCGCTACGCCTTCGCCTACGGCGCCGACGCGGTCTACGCCGGGCAACCGCGCTACAGCCTGCGGGTGCGCAACAACGAGTTCGACCATGCCAACCTGGCCCTCGGCATCCAGGAGGCGCAGGCCCTGGGCAAGCGCTTCTACGTGGTGGTCAACATCGCCCCGCACAACGCCAAGCTCAAGACCTTCCTCAAGGACCTGGCGCCGGTGATCGAGATGGGCCCGGATGCGCTGATCATGTCCGACCCTGGGCTGATCATGCTGGTTCGCCAGCACTTCCCACAGATGCCCATCCACCTCTCGGTGCAGGCCAACACGGTCAACTGGGCCAGCGTGAAGTTCTGGCAGGGCATGGGCCTGACCCGGGTGATCCTCTCGCGGGAGCTGTCGCTGGAAGAGATCGAGGAGATCCGCCAGCAGGCGCCAGAGATGGAACTGGAGGTGTTCGTGCATGGCGCGCTGTGCATGGCCTACTCCGGGCGTTGCCTGCTGTCAGGCTACCTGAACAAGCGCGATGCCAACCAGGGCACCTGCACCAATGCCTGCCGCTGGAAGTATGAGGCGACCCCGGCCACCGAGAACGCTACCGGCGACATCGTCCGCGAATTCGAACCCACGCTGGGCATAGGCACCCCCACCGACCAGGTGTTCCTGTTGCAGGAGTCCAACCGCCCGGGCGAAGAAATGCCGGCGTTCGAGGACGAGCACGGCACCTACATCATGAACGCCAAGGACCTGCGCGCCATCCAGCACGTCGAGCGCCTGGCACATATGGGTGTGCATTCGTTGAAGATCGAGGGCCGTACCAAATCGCACTTCTACTGCGCCCGCGCCGTGCAGTCCTACCGCCAGGCCATCGACGACGCCGTGGCCGGACGGCCGTTCGACCGCGGCTTGATGGCCAGCCTCGAATCCCTCGCCCAGCGCGGTTACACCGAAGGCTTCCTGCGCCGCCATGTGCACGACGAGTACCAGAACTACCAGCGCGGCAACTCGGTGTCCGAGCGCCAGCAGTTCGTCGGCGAGCTGACCGGGGCGCGGGTCGATGGCCTGGCCGAGGTCAAGGTGAAGAACCGTTTCGCCGTGGGCGATCACCTGGAACTGATGACTCCGCGTGGCAACTACCATTTCGACCTGCACCGCCTGCGCAACCGTCAGCAGCAGGCCATCGAGGTGGCGCCGGGCGATGGCCATGTGGTCTACCTGCCGATCCCCGAGCAGGTATCCCTGGAGTTCGGTTTGCTGATGCGCGACCTGGAAAGCGCCGAGACGGCTGCCTGACAAATCTGTAATCCGCGCCTCAGCCAGCTGACAGGCACTGGCGGCGAGGATGGTGGCAGTTTCGTAGCGAGAGCACGCCATGCCACCGACTCCAACCCGCCGCACCTTCGTCAAGGGCCTGGGCGCCGCCACCGCCCTGGCCGGCCTCGGCCTGTGGCGCCCGCTGGCCCAGGCAGCAGAGGGGCGCTTGCCGCTGCACGACCTGAGTGGCCAGCAGTTCGAACTGTTCATCGGCCAGACCGCGGTCAATATCACCGGCCGCCCACGCACCGCGCAGACCATCAACGCCAGCCTGCCCGGCCCGCAGCTGCGCTGGCGCGAAGGCGACACCGTGACCCTGCGCGTGCGCAACCGCCTGGACCAGCCCACCTCGATCCACTGGCACGGCATCATCCTGCCGGCCAACATGGACGGCGTGCCGGGGCTGAGCTTCGCCGGCATCGAACCGGGCGGCGACTACCTCTACCAGTTCACCCTGCGCCAGAGCGGCACCTACTGGTACCACAGCCACTCCGGCTTGCAGGAGCAGGCCGGCGTGTACGGCGCCATCGTCATCGAACCCCGCGAGCCTGAGCCGCACAGGTACCAGCGCGACCATGTACTGCTGTTCAGCGACTGGTCGGACCAGGCGCCGGAAGCGCTGATGGCTACGCTGAAGAAACAGTCCGACGCCTTCAACTACCACAAGCGCACGGTGGGTGACTTCATAAACGATGTCGCCGAAAGCGGCTGGCGCAACACCCTCGACAACCGCTGGGCCTGGGCGAAGATGCGCATGAGCCCCACCGACCTCGCCGACATCAGCGCTGCCGGCTACACCTACCTGCTCAACGGTCAGCCACCGGACGGCAACTTCACCTGCCTGTTCCAGCCCGGCGAAACCGTGCGCCTGCGCCTTATCAACGCTTCGGCGATGACCTATTTCGACTTTCGCATCCCCGGCCTGAAGCTCACGGTGATCGCCGCCGACGGCCTGCCGGTGACCCCGGTTACCGTGGACGAACTACGCATCGCCGTGGCCGAAACCTATGACGTGCTGGTCACCGTAGGCGACCTGCCCGCCTACACCTTGTTCGCCCAGAGCATGGACCGTACCGGCTTCGCCCGTGGCACCCTGGCCCGCGCCGCTGGATTGCAGGCTCCAGTACCCGAGCCGGATCCACGCCCGGTGCTGAGCATGGACGACATGGGGCATGGCGGCATGGGCCAGATGGACCATTCGAACATGCCGGCGATGGACCACGGCAGCATGGCGGGCATGGACCACTCGGCCATGGCCGGCATGCCCATGATGCAAAGCCACCCCACCAGCGAGACCGACAACCCGCTGGTGGATATGCAGACCATGGCCCCCCGCGCCAACCTCGCCGACCCCGGCATCGGCCTGCGCGGCAATGGCCGCCGGGTATTGACCTACGCCGACCTGCGCAGTCCCTATCCCGACCCGGACGGGCGCGAACCGTCACGGGACATCGAACTGCACCTGACCGGACACATGGAACGCTTCGCCTGGTCGTTCGACGGCATCAAGTTCAGCGATGCCGAGCCGCTGCGTCTGAAGTATGGCGAGCGGGTGCGCATCACCCTGGTCAACGACACCATGATGACCCACCCCATCCACCTGCATGGCATGTGGAGCGACCTGGAAGATGAACAAGGGCGCTTCCTGGTACGCAAGCACACCCTCGACATCCCTCCCGGCAGCCGGCGCAGCTACCGTGTGACCGCCGACGCCCTGGGCCGCTGGGCCTACCACTGCCACCTGCTCTACCACATGGAGACCGGCATGTTCCGCGAGGTACGGGTCGATGAATGAGAACTGCAACCGCCGTATCGTCACCGGTGTCGCACTGATGGCCTTGCTGGCCAGCGAACGGACCCTGGCCGCAGGCATGGACCATAAGAACCACGGCGCCATGCCAATGGACCACGGCCAGATGAGCCATGGCAGCATGCCCATGGACCACAGCCAGATGAACCACGCGGCGACGCCCCCCGATCAACCACGCACACCCTTGCCGGTAGTCACCGACGCCGACCGCCGCGCCGCCTTCCCGCTCCTGCCAGGGCATCAGGTGCACGACCGGGCAACCAACTGGGCAGTGATCGTCGACCAGCTGGAGTACCAGAACTTCGAAAACAGTGGCGCCCTGAACTGGAACGCCACCGCCTGGGTCGGCGGCGATATCGACCGCCTGTGGCTGCGCACCGAGGGTGAACGCGAACAGGGCAAGACCCACAAAGCTGAGCTGCAGGCCCTCTGGGGCCATGCCATCAGCCCCTGGTGGGAGCTGGTCGGCGGTCTGCGCCAGGACTTCAAGCCCGCCAGCGGCCAGGCCTGGGCAGCCTTCGGCATCCAGGGCACGCCGCTCTATGGCCTGGAGCTGGAAGCCACCGCCTACGCCGGCGAGCGGCAGCAGACCGCGCTGCGCCTGGAAGCCGGTTACGCTATGCTGCTGACCAATCGCTGGATCCTCGAACCCACCGTCGAAGCCAACTTCTTCGGGCGCAATGACGCCGGGCGCGAACAAGGCGCGGGGCTGGCCGAAAGCGAGGTGGGCCTGCGCCTGCGCTACGAGATCACCCGGGCGTTCGCGCCCTATGTCGGGGTCAGCTTCAACCGCCTGCACGGCAACCGCGCCGAGCAGGCCCGGGAAAATGACGAGGACAGCGGCCAGACCCGGTTGGTGGCCGGGGTCCGCCTGCGCTTCTAGCCACCCGGTCAATGAATCATGCTGTTTCACAGGAGCTTCACCATGCTGCGCAAACACCTGCTCACTCTCGGCCTGCTGGCCATCACCGGCCTGGCCCAGGCCGCCGAGACCATCGACGTCTACCGCGACCCCAACTGCGGTTGCTGCAAGGAATGGATCAAGCACCTGGGCGACAACGGCTTCACCGTCAACGACCATGTCGAGCCGAACATGAGCGCGGTCAAGCAGCGCCTGGGCGTGGCGCCACGCCTGGCCTCGTGCCACACCGGGGTAATCAACGGCAAGTTCGTCGAGGGCCATGTGCCGGCCGAGCAGGTACGCCTGCTGGCCAACCGCTCCGACCTCAAGGGCCTGGCCGTGCCCGGCATGCCCATGGGCTCGCCGGGCATGGAGATGGGTGACCACAAGGACGCCTACCAGGTCATCGGCGTGACCCAGGACGACCGGGACACCGTGGTCGCCAACTACTGATGCTCAGCCTCTGGGCGCTGTTCCTCAGCGCCTTCGGCGCCGCGACCCTGCTGCCACTGCAATCGGAGGCGGTGCTGGTCGGGCTGCTGCTGCGCGACCCGCAAGCCTGGGCAACCCTACTGCTGGTCGCCACGCTCGGCAATGTGCTGGGGTCCATCGTCAACTGGCTGCTGGGCCGGGCCATCGAGCACCTGCGCGACAAACGCTGGTTCCCGTTCAGCGCCCGCCAGCTGGAGCGCGCCCAGCAGCGCTACCAACGCTGGGGGCAATGGTCGTTGCTGCTGAGCTGGATGCCGGTGATCGGCGACCCGCTGACCCTGATCGCCGGGATCATGCGCGAACCCTTCTGGCGCTTCGTACTGCTGGTCACCTTGGCCAAGGGTGGCCGCTACATCGTGGTGGCGATGATCACCCTGGGCTGGTTTCAGACCGGGTAACACGTTTCACGGCGGGTAGCAGCCAGCGGCTGCTACAGTCGCTCTATTCCTACCTGGACGGAGTGCTCCCATGTTGCGCGCAACTGCCCTGGCCCTGGCCTACCTCATCACCGGCACGGCCATCGCCGCCGAGCCGCCAACCTACGGCAAGCAACTCGAAGGCTTCGCCTACCCGTACCCCTTGCAGCACTTCGACTTCCAGTCCCAGGGCCAGGCCTTGCAGATGGGCTACATGGACGTTCCCGCCAAGGGCAAGGCCAACGGCCACAACCTGGTGCTGATGCACGGCAAGAACTTCTGCGCCGCCACCTGGGAAACCACCCTCGATGCGCTGAGCCAGGCCGGCTATCGGGTCATCGCCGTGGACCAGATCGGTTTCTGCACCTCGAGCAAACCCGCACATTACCAGTACAGCTTCCAGCAACTGGCCGACAACACCCATGCGTTGCTGGCCAGCCTGGGGGTGGACAAGGCCATCGTACTCGGCCACTCCACCGGCGGCATGCTCGCCACCCGCTACGCCCTGATGTACCCGCTACAGGTGGAACGCCTGGCCATGGTCAATCCCATCGGCCTGGAGGACTGGAAAGCCCTGGGGGTGCCCTATCGCACCGTGGATCAATGGTACGCCCGGGAGCTGAAGCTCGAGGCCGAGGGTGTGCGCAATTATGAGCGCACTACCTACTATGCCGGGCGCTGGAAGCCCGAGTACGAGCGCTGGGTGCAGATGCTGGTTGGGCTGAACAAGGGCCTGGGGCACGAGGCGGTGGCATGGAATTCGGCGCTGATCTACGACATGATCTTCACCCAGCCAGTGGTGCACGAGTTCAAGGACCTTAGGATGAAGACCCTGCTGCTGATCGGTGACCAGGACACCACGGCCATCGGTAGCGATATCGCCCCGCCCGAGGTGAAGGCCATGCTGGGCAGGTACAAGACCCTGGGAGCGCAGGTGGCCGGGTTGATTCCGAAGGGTGAACTGGTGACATTCGAAGGGCTCGGGCATGCCCCGCAGATCGAGGAACCCGGGCGGTTCCATAAGGCGCTGATCGACTGGCTGGGGCGCTGAGGCCCCAGACCAGTGCTGACGCTAGTGTGGTGTTTTGCAAATACGACCGGTTAGTTGTGGAACACCCTACTAGGCCCCGCGAGCTACGGGCAGCGCCTCGAGTTGGCGAACGGCGGAGCTACACTTTCTCTCCAGCGCATCCGTCATGGCGATCGCCCGGAAACCTGCAAGCGGCACGGGCTCCTGCCTCCGATGCCCGAAAAGATCGCCGAAGGCATGGGTCTGCCCCAGCGCCTTGTGCTCCAGCACCATCGCGGCGATCTTCTGCTCAGACACACTGCCCTGCCCGGCCAGCGACTCGAAATGCCCGAACAGTCGAGACAGCGGGCCCACAGGATCCTGCAGCGACTTCATCGCCGCGTGGAAGTCATCGAGCTTCGGTAGATAGCCGTCAGCGCCGAAACCGAACTTCACCTCTTTCAAAACCTTGGCAGGATCAATTCCGCCATCGGCCGATACCTCGGTTGGCGCAACCCGCTCGATGGCCTGCGCCTGGACTGCATCGCCCTGGCCACTGGCGACCAGTACCGGTCCCGTGGCACGCGCCGCGCCGTTTGTCTCTTCGACCGTGCTTGCCGCTGGCGGCGCAGGCCGTTGGGCAAACCGCTCGATGAACTGTGTTTCAACATCCTTGATGAACGTGACCACTGCGGCGGCCCCCACCTGATCAGGGTCAGGGAACTCGGCGAATCGCGCGGCAAGGAACCCTACCGCATCAAGGACCTTGCCAGCGGCCTGTCGATCATTGCGCATCAGTTCGATATTCGCCGGGGACTGCGATTCGATGAACGAAAAGCCGTTGGTGATATCGAGCTTGTTGATGCCTGTATCTACCCGCAACTCGGCGACAAGCTGCCCAAGCATGGCGACATTCGTGAACAGGCAACAGGTGCTGCGCATGATATTGCTGCCATTCAGCTGCTCTGTGTAAGTGTCTATGAACTGTTCAAGCGAGAGCTTTTCCAGCTTGGCCGTTATTCGGCTGGCTTGCGACCTCATGACCTCAGGCAGCCCCTTGGCCGCCCCCTCGTTCAACGAACTCATCACATCCGACGCCGACGTCGGAGCCTGTTGGGCAACCGGAGCCGTACTTATGCGAAAGCCAAGAAATTTGGCAACGGCAATGAACAGCCGCATCAGGATGCCATGTTTCTGCGGCTCCTCCTGACGGGCCAACCGCTGCGCGGTATCGGTAGTCTTGACCTGCGCGCAGTCACTGCGCTCGTTGAGTGGGTTCAGGCTGGCACCAAATACCCAACCTGTGGAAACCGATTCAATCACTCTGCAAACCCCTATCAAAGTACTGGTAAAAAGGACCGCGTCCTCAGTCGATATGCATGCTTCTCGACGCGCTCAAGCCATAACGCCCGCGGCCCGGAATGCCTGGTTGTCGTTACGCAGGATCTCCTGGAGGAGCTGGAGCACTTGGTTGATCAATTTCGCCTCCTCATCGGTGTGGCGCTGGAACTGTTCCTTCTGGTTGCCGGCAACCGTTGCTTCAAGCTCCTGCTCCTTGGCCCAGACATCCTGCAGCGACTTGATGGCGTGGGCGATGCCGGTGGCGAACCCAGCCCCACTTTGTGCCACACCATTGAGCGTGTGCAGGATGGTGTTGCGGGTATCGATGCCGTTCTGCAGATGCTTGACCTCGATACGATTGGAGTCGATCTGCTTTTTCGAGGCCATTGTCACCTTGCCAGGCTGACCATACCTGGCGCTATGGCTGGCTTGCTCCAGGCTCTTGATCGTGCGCGCATCACCCAGGTTTCGGAGCATGCCGGTGGTGCCACTGGCCAACGTGATAACACTCAAAGCACCACTGACAGCCGCCGAGGCGAACAGCGCGTTGCTGGCGGTTCTCATCCAGCCGATCTGTTCCTTGCTGGCCTGCACGCTGACCTCAGCCTGGGCTCTGCGCCCTTGCGCGTTACCGTCGCGCACCTGCATGGCAGCGCGGAGAATGGCCAGCAGGCTCTGAAGATCCTGGCTGCAGGGCGTCGCCCGTGGCGCATCCAGGCCGACCTGCCCTGGCCGCTCGCCGGTCGTCGCTTGCGCTGCTGGGCTGGGCATGGCCGGCATCGCCCACAAGGGCTTCGCGGCATTCTGCCCCTCGATGAGCGATGACGGCGAGTCGAGGACGGACAATTGATCGATGTTGGTAATAGACAGACTCATGATTGCTCCTTGATCAAGCGATGAAGTTTCGACTGGCGATATCCGCGCAGGCTTTGTGGCGTGCGCTCAGCATTTCCAGCATTTGCTCGATGTGTTGCTGCTTTTTTGCGAGTAGTTGTTCAAGTTCCTTGGCCAGTTGCTCGAGATAGCCGTGGCCCTGCTCCAGCACCAGGCGCATTTCGGCCAGTTGCGCCTCGCTGCGCAGCGCCAGCCCTTGCATGACCGAACTGGCCGCCTCACTCGCGCCCGACAGTGTGGTGGTCGCCATGCTGGCACCGCTCAAGGTCATCTGCAGCTTGGCCTGGGTGCCCGCGCTGGCAGCCGAGGAGCCCCCGCTGCAGGCCACACTCTGGATTTTCTGGCCCACCGAAAGGGCAACCTGTGCAGCCTTGCCACTCACCCTGCCGGCCACTTTGGCCGCGACCACCGCAAGGCTGCCGCCACAGGTGAGCACCACCGAGGCAAGCGCCAGGGCGACTTCCACCGCCATCAGCGCAGGCCCGAGGTACTTCATCACTTCTTTGGAGATATGCCCGTCCTCGGCCGCCTGGTTCAACGACATGGACACCACCCCCATGACGCCACCGGCGATCATCAGCGCGCCCGCCACGGCGCCCAGGCCCGTCGCAACCATCACCGTGCCGACCACAATGGACACGATGGCCGCTGCCCAGCCGAAGACCTTGGCAAAAACGCTCGCCGTGCCGGCGTCCTGGTGGCGCTGGGTCACCTCTGCCATTTTTTGCGCGTTGAGCGCCATCTGCTGGCGGTTCTGTTCGGTCATCAGCCGAACCTGCTGCAGGTTGAGTTCGGTCTGGCGGGCGCCCAACCGGCTCAGCAGTTCAGTGAGGCGGATATCCAGCTCGGCATCGGAGATCTCTCCGGCGAGCTGCCCGAGTATCAATGCCCCGACATCGGGTACCGTGGCCAATGCCGGCTGCATGAAGCGCCCGGGGTCGACACTTTTATCGAGCAGGCCGTGAAGGTGCCGTCCTGTTGCCAAGGATTCCTGAATCAACGGAGGATCCAACCTGACACTGCGATCAGGCCGCAATGGTGTGTCTACCGAGGCCATGCCGGTATCGCCTGGCAAGCGGACGGCAGTACCCGTCACTGGCGTTTCAATCTCGCTTGCAGCGGCGACCACCCGCGGTTCAGCGACGAAATGTTCAGTTCGCATGGCTCGCAGCCTCCTTCTGTCGCAATGCCTCAAGCAGCGCCTGCGCCCTGCTCGCCAAGCCGCCATGTTCACCGCTCTCTGCCAGCACCTGCGCATGTTCGTAGCCGCTGCGCGCCGAAACCAGGTCACCCAGATGCTGCTGGCATTCAGCGGCATGCAAGCAGAAGCGTGGGTCGTGCGGTGCGAGCATTGCGCCGTAGGCGTAGGCAGGCAACGCCTCCTGATAACGCTCCAACGCCTGGTAGCAGGCCGCCACCCCGAGAAATGCCCGGGCGTCGTAGTGGTCGAGCGCCGCCAGCCCCTTGAACATCGTCAAGGCATCCTCCAGCCGCCCCGCCTGGTAGAAGCCGAATGCCTGGGCATAGAGCGTTTCAAGCTGTGCCGCGCCAACCCCGCGCAACATGGCGAACGTGCCACCCTCAGCGAAGAAGCCTTCGATCGCCTCGGCCTCGATGGCATCGGCGCCTCTGTGTTGTGCTGCAGTCATCAATCACCTCAGTTCTGCATAATCTTCGACAGCATCGAGTACCATGTCTCGACGAACTTCATCATCACCTCGGTGGAGGTGGTGTACCGCGACCCCACGTCATTGAGCAGGGTGGTCTGCTCGGTCACCTTGTCGTTGACGATGCGGGTGCGATCGCTCAAGGCCTGGGAGAAGTTGGCCAGCGGGTTATTGTCCTTGTGCCATTTGTATTGCGATTGCAGGCCATCCATCGGTCCGCTGACCCTGTGTGGACGACGATCATTGCCGCTGGGCGTGCTTGCCAGGAACTGCTGCACCGTCACGCCTGCACTGCCGTACGAAGCAAGCAATCGGCGTTCAGGGCTGGTTTCCCAGGCAGCCGCATCCAGGTCGTACAACTTCGGGTCAAAAAGGTTGAAGCCCGAATCCTGAAGATCGAAGGTGCCTTTGGCTGCCATGACCACGTTGACCTTGGACTGGATCACGCTGAAGATCTTCAGCTCCGCGGTGAGGCTCTTCAGCTGCTCGCTGAGCTCGATACGCTCGGTCTTCTGCTTGCGCATGCGCAAACCCATCGCCGCCATTACCAGCTCGTCCGTGCGTAGCCGTTCGCCCAGGTTCACCAGCTGCACGGGGGCGCCCGGCAACCACGCCGCATAGGCTTCCAGCAACTGGATCAGCGCATCGACAGGCTGGTCGGGCAGCGGATGCGGCAGCAGGCTGTCGAAGTAGGGTCGACTCTGCGCCAATCGCGCCTGCCCCTCGGGGCCCAGCAAGGTCTCGATGACCTGCCGCCGGCGCTCGCGGCTCAAAGGCAGGCCTTGATCATCCACAGCCGTAATCGCTTTCTGGTCGAGAAACCCCTCCACCCTCTGAATGTCGACCCAGATCTGCGAGGGTGCCACGCGATCGACAGGCGGCAAGGGGTCTGGGCGATTGAATGCGTCGATAGTCATCATCTGTTCCCGGTTGGCTGGGTACCCCGTCTCGAGGTGAGGCTGGCCATGACCAGTCTGAGGTACCGACAGATGAAGTCTATTGAGGCAGTGGCGGTCATTCCGTCAGGCCCGGCCGCGATTTTGTAGTTCAGGGGTACGGTTTCTGACGCCAGAATGGCGTCAGCCAATGCGTCCCAGTGGCTGGATGTTGATCTGCGTGGTGAGTTCCTGAAAGGACAGCACCGGCAGATCGGAATAAACGCCTTCGACCAGCTTGCGCACATAGCGCCGGATGTCCATGGACACCACCAGCACCGGCCTTGCCTGGGCTTCATGCAGGTTGCCCACCGCAGCCTTGACCTGGGCGAGAAAGGCATCGCTTTGCGCAGGTTCCAGGGCCAGGTAGCTACCGGCACTGGTCTGACGGATGCCATTGCGGATCATCTCCTCGACCGCCGGGTCTAGCAGGTAGGCCGGCAGCAGGTTGTGGCCACTGGCGTACTTGTAGCAGATGTAGCGTTTGAGGCTGCTGCGCACATATTCGGCCAGCTGCACCACGTCCTTTTCCTTCTGCCCCCATTCGACCAAGGCCTCGAGGATCGAACGCATGTTGCGGATCGAGATGCCCTCGCTCACCAGCCGCTGAAAGACCTCGGTGATTCGTTGCAATGGCAGGATCCGCTGTACCTCCTTGACCAGCTCGGCGTAGCCCTGCTCCATCTGCTCCAGCAGGTAGCGGGTCTCCTGGATGCCGACGAAATCCCCGGCGTATTCGCACAGCACATGGGTCAGGTGCCAGGCAAGCACCTGGTCGACCGCCAGGAAGGCACAGCCGGCACGCTCCAGGCGATCACGCAGGTCCTGCTCCACCCAAAGGCTCGCACGCCCAGGCAAGAGCGCTTCGTCTTCTACGTAGGGCACGCCTACAAGCTCCAGCTGGCTGAGCTTCTCCTGAACCAGAAGACACCCAGGCATCAGCTTGCCTCGCGCCACCGGCACTTCCTGCAACAGGATGCGGTACTCCCCAGGGCCGAGCGCGCTGTTGAAACGCAGGCGGATACCAGGGAACGGCACGCCATGGTCCAGGTAGAGCGCCTGGCGGACCCGTGCCAGTTCATCGTTCAACGAGGCGGCCTCCAGGGCGGCTTGCAACTCGCTGTCCACATCGATGAGCAAGGGCACCGTCAGGGCAAAGGCCTGCGGGTCGGCGCCCATCTTCGCCTTGCCTGCGGGTTTCAGCGCTGGCGCGCCGGCACCATTGGCCAGCAACACCGGCAGACCGCCGCTGTGCTGCTGGTCAGCCTCTTCGACACGCCGCTGGCGGAGTGCCCACCAGCCACCGCCCCCTACCATCAACGCGAGAATGAAGAACGTGACTGTCGGGAAGCCCGGGATGAGACCGAACAACCCCAGCAAGGCGCCACCGATCAGCAGCGCCTTGGGCTGCGCCATGACCTGGCTGCCAATATTCGCCCCCAAGTCATGAGCGCCTTGACCGTCGCGGGTGACGATGATTCCCGCCGTGATGGCGATCAACAACGCCGGCACCTGGCTGACCATGCCGTCACCGACGGTGAGCACCGCGTAGAGCTGCAGCGCATCACCCGCGCTCATGCCCTTCTGCATCACGCCGATGGCCAGCCCTGCCAGCAGGTTGACGATGATGATCACCAACCCGGCGATGGCATCACCCTTGACGAACTTCATCGCGCCATCCATGGCACCGAACATCTGGCTGGCCTTCTCCACCTCGCCACGGCGCTCACGGGCCTCGTTGACGTCGATGACGCCGGCGCGCAGGTCGCCGTCGATGCTCATCTGCTTGCCCGGCATGGCGTCGAGGGAAAACCGCGCGCTGACTTCCGCCACCCGTTCGGCGCCCTTGGTGATGACCAGGAACTGCACGATGGTGATGATCAGGAACAGGATGCAGCCCACCACCAGGTTGCCACCCACCACGAAGTCGCCGAAGGTCTGCACGATCTGCCCGGCATCGGCCTCCAGCAGGATCATCCGCGTGGTGCTGATTGACAGCGCCAGGCGGAACAGCGTGGTGACCAGCAGCACCGAGGGGAACACCGAGAAATGCAGCGGCGAGACCACGTACACCGACATCATCATCAGCACCACGGCGATGGTGATGTTCAGGGCGATCAGCAGGTCCAGCAGCAGGGGCGGCAGCGGCAGGATCATCATGAACACCACCGCCAGCAACATCACGGCCAGCATCAGGTCCTTGCGCGCGCCGATCCGGCCGAGTATCCGGGTCAGCTGATTCATGGGCGTGCCTTGCGAAGCAGGTACTCGGCATAGGTGGCCTGGGCCTGCTCCAACCGGCCGGCCATTTGCTGTGCCTGGCTCAGGCACAGCCACAAGGGCGGCTGCAGCTCGCCTGCGTCACGCAGCGCCAGGCACTGACGCTCGGCCCCCGCCCAATCGCCCAGCTCCAGCGCCACCACCACTGCGGCTCGACACCCGGCGCGATGCTGGGGATCGTCGCACAACAGCACCTCCAGCAACACCCGCGCCCGTTCGGGCCAACCGCATTGCAGATGCAACCAGGCCAACAACTGCAAGACATCCTGCTGTTCGTTCGACAATTTCATGTGTTCACACCTTGAGCAGGACGTTAACGCAGCACTCCAGCGTACGGCGGTCGGCCAGCAGCGCTTGCACCAGTGCCGCCGCCTCTGGGCATCCGGGGGCCTGCGACGCAAGCAGCTGTTCCACTAGCGAGCCCAGTGCTCGGGTAAAATGGTGCGGGTTGTACAGGATGCGCAGTTCATGTCCGGGCCTGGCGTACGCCAGACGCAGGCGTGCCGCCTGATGCTGCGGGTACAGCTCACGCAAGTGCGCCTGCACTGGCTGCCCCGGCATAGGCAGAGCGTCGCATCCTGGCTGGGCAAGCGCCGCGTCGGCTGGCGCCCACGGCAGCGAGAGATCATGGGCCTGCCCGGCCAGCTCGATAACGCTCATGCTGCCAACACCTCGGTGCGTACCCGCATCAGCAAGCGATAGGCCCGGTGCAAGGCCTGCTCGGTCAAACCATGTTCGTCGAGGCCTGCCAGCAGTACCAGACGATCGTTGGCAAGCAGACCACAGCGCAGCAGGCAACCACAGGCCTGGTGTTCGTACACCTGCCTGAGCGCACACCGCATGGCGCGCTCGAGCATCGCCCCGTGCACGTAAAGATCCAGCCACAGCGTCAACTGCCCCGCTAGCCGTTCGAGCTGCAAAACGCCTGCATCTGGTAACTCCAGGCACAGCAACGGTTCCTGCGGTTGCGCTGGCGCCACACCCAAGTCGCGACAGAACTGGGCCACGGCTGCCGTACAAAAGCCCATGCTCATGCCTCCCGCGCGCCACACAGCAACGCCTCCTCATCGTCGACGGCCTGGTCCATGGCCAACTGCGATATCGCCAACAGATGCTCGCGTTGTGCCTCGTCGCTGAAGACTTGCACGGGCAGCAGGCGGAAGATCCGCTGCAACTCCCGCAGGCACTGGATACGATGCACCTGCGGGCCAAGCGGCAACGCCGCGAGCAGGCACTGGATGTCCTGCACCGTCGCCCAGCGTTTGTCGATCAACGCCAGCAGGTCGCTGACCAGGTCAGAAGGTCCGTACGCCACTGGGCTCTCCGGCAAGCTGGCGGAACAGCGCGACAGTGTCGCCTTCCAGTTTCTTGAGCGCCTGCACCAGCTTCATGTCGCTGATGACCTGTTGCAGCTGGTTGCTGTCCAGACTCGAGGACGGCCCATTGATATGGCTGGCCAGGCCGTTGAGCATGAACTGCGCGATATCGCCGATAGCGGCATCGCCAAAGCGCGCCCGCAGCTCATCCCAGGCATGCCTGAGCCCGCGATAGTCGCACAGGAAATCGCAGTACACGCCGCGCAACGCCCCCACTTCGGCCACCCCCTGCGCCTGCGTCGCCTGGGCCAGCGGACCGATCTCGATACCCAGCTCGATCGCCTGGCCGTGGCTCTGCGTCATGGTTGCCATGGCCTGGTCCAGCTTGTCGGCCAAGCCATGCGCATCGACCGACGTGCCCAGCGCATGGCGGGCATAGGCCAGCGCCAGGTAGCGATGACAGGCCTCAGCGGAAAATCCATCCAGGCGGGCCTGCAGCTCACCCGGGGTCAACTGAGGGTGCTGGCGCAGCCAGGCCACCATTTCATCCAGTGAACGACGCTGCACATCCGGCACCTTGGCCAGCATGGCCTCGGCTTCCTGGCCGGCGCGCAACCCTAGCTGGCGCGCATCGGTCACGCGACTGCGGGTACTGAGCCGCGCGTTGGCCAGTGACGAGAACGCCATGGACACCTCCTCCGCCATACTGGCCTGCTGCGCCATCGGTGCCACCTGCCGCGCTTGCAAGGCCGGCTGTCCCTGCGCCTCCCAACCGGGCACCATGGCCAGCACCGGTTCACTCCGTAAAAAGCCGACGCCTTCGCTCATCTCCACCTCGTCGTCGCATCAAAGAATGAGCGCCATGCTAGAGGCAAGCTCAGCGCCCCACTGTTGCTGCTGGCCGCTTCTTTTTAGCCTGTCGCCAGGCGCGGCAGTGATCGACCGAAAACTAAAAATATGCGCCTTACAGTGAAATCCGCCGCGGGGCAGGCTACCTAGAATGGCGCCCATCATTCGCGCTGCAACCTTTCCCATGCCGCCATCGCTGCTCCAGACTCCCCAGGCCCTGCTGGCCGCCGTGAACAACGCCACCTTGGTGCAGGTCAACGGCAAGGTCACCCAGATCACCGGCACCCTGATCCGCGCTTTGGCGCCCGGCGTGCAGGTCGGCGAGCTATGCCGTCTGCGCAGGCCGGGCGGCCTGCCTGAACTGTTGGCCGAAGTCATCGGCCTGCAGCAGGACCAGGCGCTGCTCGCTCCGCTGGGCGACATGCAGGGGCTGTGCACGCGCACCGAGGTCTGCCCCACCGGTGGCATGCACCGAGTGGGGGTAGGTGAGCATTTGCTGGGGACGGTGCTGGATGGCCTGGGCAACCCGCTCGACGGCAGCGCGCCGGCTGCACCACAAGCCTGGTACCCCGTGCATCGGGACGCGCCATCACCACTGAGCCGCAAGCTGGTCGATGCCCCCTTGAGCCTGGGCGTGCGCTGTATCGATGGCCTGCTCACCTGTGCCGAAGGGCAACGCACAGGCATCTTCGCCCCCGCCGGTGGCGGCAAGAGCACCCTGCTGGCCACGCTGCTGCGCAACGCCGACGCGGACGTGATCGTGCTCGCCCTGATCGGCGAGCGCGGCCGCGAGGTACGTGAATTCATTCACTACGAACTCGGCGAGCACGGCCTGCGCCGTGCGGTGCTGGTGGTCGCGACCTCTGACCGCCCGGCCATGGAACGCGCCCGGGCGGCCTTCGTCGCCACCAGCGTCGCTGAATATTTCCGCGACCAGGGTAACAAGGTGCTGTTGATGATGGACTCCCTGACCCGCTTCGCACGGGCCCAGCGGGAGATCGGCCTGGCCGCGGGCGAACCACCGACCCGGCGCGGCTTCCCGCCTTCGGTGTTCGCCCAGCTGCCGCGCCTGCTGGAGCGTGCCGGGCAATCAGCCAAGGGCTCGATCACCGCGCTTTATACGGTGCTCGTTGAAGGCGACGACCTGAACGAGCCGATCGCCGAGGAAACCCGTTCGATCCTCGACGGCCATATCGTCCTGTCCCAGGCCTTGGCAGCCGCCAACCACTACCCGGCCATCGACGTGCTGCGTTCGGTCAGCCGGGTCATGAACCAGGTGGTCAGCCCGGAACACCGTGCCGCCGCCGGCCGACTGCGCGAATGGATGGCCCGATATGAGGAAGTCGAACTGCTGCTCAGGGTCGGTGAATACACGCAGGGCCAGGATCCGCTCGCAGACGAGGCCATCGGCAAACGCGAAGCCATCCGCTCCTGGCTGTGCCAGCCTTGCGACGAAAACGTCTCGCTGCGACAAAGCCTCGACCAATTGCTGGAGATTACCCGATGCCCCTGACCGCCCTTGCGAAAATCAAGCAACGCAGACTTGAGCGGGCCGAGCGTGAAGCGCGAAGCCAACTGGCCCGTCTACAGGCGGCAGAGCAAGCCGAGGCAGAGGCCATCGATGCGCACCTGGCGTTTCAACGCGGATCCCGCGAAGAACAACAGCGCCTGTTCGCCGCGCATGTCGGCCAGTTGATCGACTGTCGTGCCTTGGAGCACTGGCGCCGGCAGGTCGGTCTGCTCGGTGAGCGTGAAGCGAGCCTGCATGGGCAAGTCTTTGCCTGCGAGAAGGCACTGGCGCGGCAGAACACGGCGCACCAGCAGGCCCAAGCGCAGCTCGCCCAGACTCGGCAAAAAAGGGACAGCTTCGTCCAACTGCGGGACGAGGCACACCAACGTGCCACTCGGCTGGCGGAATGCAGGCAGGAGCTCGAGTTGGAGGAGCACTGTTCACACGGTGGCTTGCAACCATGAAGACCTTGCCTGTGCCTGCATTATTGCCCCCCTCGACTGACACGCCTCGCTCGCCTCCCCGGAACAGCCAGCGGCTGTTGTTCGAACAGCTGCTGCTACCACCACCAGAAAGACGGGCCATGCCTCGGGAATCTGGCCATCTGAGCCTTGGCTACCCGTTGCTGCCCGCCCTGCCCCGGGCGGACCACTGTCCACCTGTGCCTGCACCACCCGCGCTCACCGAGGATGCTGTCAGTCATCCGCTCACCTCGACGACGCCCGAAGAAATCGAGGCGCCCGGGCCGACGGTCCAGAGCATGCCCGAGGCCATGCATCGAGACATTCGCGAGCACGCCGACAACCCGCCAAGTCGCCTGCAATCACATGAAAGCGCCATACCTGCCCCGGTTCATGCCGTGACCTGTGAACGTGCAGTGGTAGACAGGGTAATGTCCTCGCCAGGCATCACACTCACCGAAGACCTGTAGACACTGGTGGATCGCCTGCAATTGCAAGTGCTCGGTTGCAAGGCCGACAACCGTGAATTGACCCTGCTGCGTGCTCGGTTGCCGCAGCTGGGACCTGTCGAGGTGCACATGCGCCATGCAGGCACAGGCTTGCAGGTGGAGATCCAGGCCGCGCCAGCGAGTCTGCGGCAATTGCAGGTGGCTTGCACGGACCTGCTGGATCGCCTGCAACGGCTTGATCCTGCGCAGCAGGTCAGCCTCGGGTTTGCCGCCAACGGCGGCGGCGAGCAGGGCTCACGCAATCGGCGCCACGTGCTCGACGAGTGGTGGCCCGAACCATGAACCCAGCGAGCTTCCCATCCGCTAACGAACAGGAGCTGCACCTGCAGCGACTGCTGAGCCATCGCCAACGCAACTATGTCGACGCAGAGCGCCAGGCCTTGCTGGACATCGCCGTTTGCGAAGGCGACCCCGACTTGGCCGTGCTGGTCGATTGGCAGGGCGTGTCGGCGCGCCTGCTGTGCCGTCGGCAGCAACTGGCGCTATGGCTGGCGCCGCATTTGCAGGAAGCCGACTTCGCCAGCCTGCCGGCGCCATTGCAACTGGCGTTGCTGCAACGGGACAGCCCTTGGATACCGGGCCTGCAATGCCTGGGTATCGAACCGGCAGGTGACTATCAGGGCTGGCCCTGCCTGCAAGTATCGCTGAAGCATGCCGCAAGCGCCCTGACCTGTTGGGTGCAGGGCGATCCTGAGCGCCTGCTGGCCAGATTGCCGCTGCGCCCGTTGCGCGAACGCCTGAACATCGCGCTGAACCTCTCGCTGCAATGGCGCCCTCTCGAGCTGTCGCTGCACGAGCTGCGTGGCCTCGGCATGGGCGACATCCTGCTGCTGCCCGCCGCCGCGCCAGTGCCAACCCGGTTGCTCGGCGTGCTCGACGGCCACCCCTGGGCAGAACTGCTGCTCGACGACACACATCTGGAGCTAGTCCGCATGCACGATTCGTTACCGCTGCCCGATACCGCACTGGGGGAACTGGAGCAATTGCCGATTGCGGTCAGTTTCGAGGTCGGTCGCCAGACCCTCGAGCTGCACACTCTGTCGACCCTGCAGCCTGGCGCCCTGATCGAGCTGCACAGCCCGCTGGCGGCCGAGGTGCGCATTCTCGCCAACCAGCGCTGTATCGGCAGCGGACTGCTGGTGCGCATCGACGGCCGCCTCGGGGTACGCGTGACCCGGCTGCTGGAAAACGACCCGACATGATCCAGTTGCCGGACGAACTGAGCCTGATCCTTGGCCTTGCGCTGCTGTCGCTGGCCCCCTTCATCGCGGTCATGGCCACCTCGTTCCTGAAGATGACCGTTGTCTTCTCGCTACTGCGCAACGCCCTGGGTGTGCAGCAGATCCCACCCAACATGGCCCTGTATGGCCTGGCGATCATTCTCAGTATCTACGTCATGGCGCCGGTGGGCATGGCCACCTACGACTACCTGAATGCCCATGAGACGGCCCTCGGTGATGCCGACTCGGTCGAACGTTTTCTCGACGAAGGTCTGGGGCCATTTCGCACGTTCCTCGACAAGCATGCCAACGAACGCGAGCGCGCCTTCTTCCTCGACAGCACCCGCCAGTTGTGGCCCAGCCACTACGCCGAACAGGTCGACGGCAACAGCCTGCTCGTCCTGCTGCCCGCGTTCACCATCAGCGAACTGACCCGGGCCTTCGAGATCGGTTTCCTGATCTACCTGCCGTTCATCGCCATCGACCTGATCATTTCCAACATCCTGCTGGCCATGGGGATGATGATGGTGTCGCCCGTGACCATCTCGCTACCATTCAAGCTGTTGCTGTTTGTCCTGCTCGATGGCTGGGGGCGCCTCTCCCATGGCCTGGTGCTGAGCTACGGGGGCTGAGATGAGCAGTACCGAAATCCTGCACTTCGCCAGCCAGGCGCTGTGGCTGGTATTGATCCTGTCCCTGCCGACGGTGCTGATGGCCGCGCTGGTGGGTACCCTGGTGTCGTTGGTCCAGGCGCTGACCCAGGTGCAGGAACAGACCCTGGGCTTCGTCGCCAAGCTGGTCGCGGTGGTCGTTACCCTGTTCGTCACGGCCGACTGGATGGGCAGCGAGCTCTACCACTACACCGACCTGATGCTCGAGCGAGTCCTGTGGGTGCGATGACTGCCCAGGCCCTAGAACAGGCCCTGCTGAACTTCAGCCTGATCCTGCCCAGGCTGTTCAGCTGCTTCATCGTGCTGCCGATCCTCGGCAAGCAGGTACTGGGCGGCGCATTGGTACGCAATGGCGTGGCGTGCTCGCTGGCGCTGTTCATCTACCCCAGCGTGGCGGGCACGCTGCCGCCAGGCCTGGATGGTCTGCAACTGGGGCTGCTCATTGGCAAGGAAGTGCTGCTCGGGTTGCTCCTCGGGTTCATCGTGTGCATCCCGTTCTGGGCGCTTGAGGCCTGCGGCTTTCTCATCGACAACCAACGCGGCGCGACCCTGGCGTCCACCCTCAACCCGTTGCTGGGCAGCCAGACCAGCCCTACCGGAGCGCTGCTGCTGCAGACCCTGGTCACCCTGTTCTTCACCGGTGGCGCCTTCCTGGGACTGCTCGGCGCATTGCTGGGCAGCTACGCCAGCTGGCCGGTGGCAAGCTATTACCCACGGATCAGCGACCAGTGGAACGCGTTCTTCCTGGCCCAGTTTGGCTACCTGATGACCCTGTGCATACTGTTCGCCGCCCCCCTGCTGATCGCCATGTTCCTCGCCGAGTTCGGCCTGGCACTCATCAGCCGTTTCGCCCCCACGCTGAACGTGTTCATCCTGTCCATGCCGATCAAGAGCCTGGTCTGCAGCGCGTTGCTGGTGCCCTACCTGTACCTGCTGATGGCGCAGGCCCAGGATCAGGTATTTAGCGCGCTGCACGCGGTGCGCCTGCTCGGTCCCTTGCTGGAGCAGCCATGAGCACGGAGAAGACCGAACATCCCACTCGGGCCAAATTGCGCGATGCACGACATAAGGGCCAGGTGGTCAAGAGCAAGGAACTGGTATCCAGCATGCTGATCCTGAGCCTGGCCGTGTTACCCCTGGGCTTTCCCAACTACTTCCTCAGACACCTGCGAGCGCTGATGCTGCTGCCTGATCCCCTGCTCCACCTGCCTTTTCGCCAGGCATTGGAGCTGATGCTGCAGCAGTTGCTGCACGAACTGCTGTGGCTCACCCTGCCGTTCCTGCTGACCACATTGATTGCCGCCAGCGCGGGCAACCTGCTGCAGACCGGCTGGGTGTTCAGCACGCAGCCGCTCTCACCCGAGCTGAAGAAGGTCAGCCCGCTCGAGGGGATGAAGCGAATCTTCTCGGTCAGGAACCTGCTCGACTTCTTCAAATCTTTGCTCAAGGTACTGTTGCTCGGCGCACTGGTGCTCGGCCTGCTCAGCGACAACCTGCATGCGTTGCTGCAGGTCCCGCTGTGCGGTATCGGCTGCATCCTGCCTGTGCTGGGCAGCCTGCTGGGCCAGCTGATCGGCGTCTGTGCCGTTGGTTTCATGGCGATTTCGGCGGCCGACTACGGCCTGGAGCGCAGGCAGCATCATCGGCAGTTGCGCATGAGCAAGGATGAGGTCAAGCGTGAGCACAAGGAGCAGGAAGGCGCGCCAGAGCTCAAGCTCGAGCGCCGCAAACGCCACCGTGAACTGCAGCAAGGAACGTTGCGTGCGGACGTCAGGCGTTCGTCGGTCATCGTCACCAACCCGACCCACATCGCCGTGGGCCTGCGCTACGAGGCCGGGGAAACCCCGTTGCCGCTGGTCACCCTGAAGTACACCGACGAGCAAGCCCTGCGGGTGCGCCGGATCGCCGAGGAAGAAGGCGTGCCGGTGCTGGAACGCATCCCCCTGGCCCGGGCGCTGTTCGCGGACAGCCTGGAGGAGCAGTACATCCCCGGCGAGCTTATCCAGCCGGTCGCCGAGGTGATCCGCTGGTTGCAGGCGCAAGAGAAGACGCCGCCGGCCTGAACAGGTTGTGCCCGTTTCCGCAGGCCTTGGGGCCAGGTGCTATACCAAGATCCCACGCTGCGGCAATGGCCGGCGCACGGGCAAGATGTCCTCCCGCACAGACGCTCGAGCAGGCTGACGAAGCTGCGCCCAGAATACCTGGAGCAGCGCATCACGCTCCTGGTCATCGCGGATAGCCCGCGCAGCGGCGGCCAGCACCGCCCCATGGCCATGTTCGAGCAGGTTCATGCGTATCCAGCCTCATTATCAGGAACTCCTTGCAACAACGCCCGCTGCAAAGCGCTCAGTTGCCCCTCGATGCTGGCGTCGATGACGCAACCTTCGGTTTCCAGTCGGCAACCACCGCGTGCAAGCCCAGCATCACCGCAGATTTCCAGGGGGCCCGCGTCGGGAAACCGCGCGAGTATTTCATCGATACGCAGGCGAACCTCCGGCACCTGGTCAGGGCGCACGTGCAGGATCAGTTCCTCCCGTGGGCGAACCTGAGCCAACGCCTGACGTGTGGCCGCCAGCGTCAGCTCGATGTCCGGGTATGCCCCCAGCACCTTGCCCACCGCCTGGTACACCACCTCGCTCATCTGTCGATCGGCCCGGCGATAGAACTCGGCACAGCGCAATCGCACACTGTGCATCAACGCCGCCTGCTCGACCGCGGCCATTTCCAGCCCGACCTCCCGCCCAAGCCGATGCTGCGCCTCGAGCACCGCGTCGGCCTGGGCTTCGATGTCGCTGGCACGCTGGCGGGCGCTTTCGGTCAATGCGCCGGCTTCGAGAAAGCGCTGGTAGTCGGCGCCGCGCAACACGGTACAGCCTGGTTCGACCATCGGCCGGCAATCATTCAGTTCAATAAATGGCAACATTCCGGGCTCCTGTCTTGGGCCACTTTCAGGCAAAGGGTGCGCGCCAGGGCGCGCTGATCGTCGCTCATCGGCCAGGTCGGCAATGCCTCGGTGCCAGGCAGTCGCAGGGCCAGGCGCCGGGCAAAACCGGGATCGGTACAACCGCAGGCCTGTAGCCAGAACGCCAGGCCCTGCACGGGCAGCTCCACCTCCAGCACGCCGCTTGGCAGCGCCTGCTGCCAGCCTGGCGGCCATGGGCCGATGATCAGCCGCCATTTCTCCAGGCAGTAGCGCAGGCCTTGATCGCCGAGCGCGTGCCGCAAGCGCATCTGGCCGGCTCGGTCGAGCAGTCGCACAATGGCCTGGCCATGCAACAAACCACCAACAGAGGCCAGAACGCGTTCGAACGCTGGCTGCGGATAGAGGGCCAGCCCACCCAGCCGCTCCGGTATTTCAAAGGGTTCGCTCAGGTCCAGCGCCGACAGCAACCAACCATTGATCGAGCTGTCCCGGCGCCAGTCTGGCAAGGCCTGGGCCACCTGCCGCAAAGGTTCCGGGCAATGAGCCTGGTGCAGGTAACGCGCCGGGCAGTAGCGAAGCTGAAATGGGGTCATGCTCATGCCCGCTGGCGCCACCACAGGTACTGCGCGAGATTGCTCAGCACCAGCAATCCCAGCAACGCCCCGACCAGCGCCAGAAGACGCAGGCGCGACCCCTCCAGTACGTGAATCGACAATAGCGTCGCATGACGCTCGCCCGGCCACAGCTGGCGAGCCTGCGTGGAAGGCACCAGCACCACACTGATGCGGTCGTAGTCGAGGCCTTCGATGCTGTTGCTCAACAGCTGCTTCATCTGCCCGATGTACAGGTCCAGCGCCGCGTCCGCCGCATGCTTGATGAAGATCGACGCCGAAGCCGCGCGTGCCGATGCCCGCAGGCTATCGCGGGGCTCAGGCAACACCACATGCACCCGCGCCACCAGCACGCCATCGATTTCCGACAGGGTGCGCGACAGTTCCTGGGACTTCACATAGGTCAGCCGCGCGTGCTCCTCCAGTGGCGACGAGATCAGGCTGTCCCGGGGGAACACATCACTGACTGTGGAGAAGATCTCCCGTGGATAGCCCTGACGCTTGAGCGCGGCCACCGCATGGCCGATGTCAGCCTCGCCGATCAGGATCTTCACCTTGCCGTCCTTGTCCTGCGCCTTCACCGCATCGATGCCCTCGGCATCCAGCACCGCGAGCATTTCGTTGGCTTCGCGCTGGCCGAGGCCCAGGTACAGCTCGACCTTGCACCCGCCCAGCACCAGTACTGTCACAAGCAGCAAGCACTGCCATGGGTTCTTCACGGGGTACCTACTGGGCTTTCATGAGGGTTTCGATATTCTGCGTGGTGCGTCCCACGCCCTTGGCAATCAGCTCGACCTGCAGGTTGGTACGTATCAATGCCCAATGGGCATCCAGCAATGCCATCGGATCACCTACGCCCGAGACCAGGCTGGCATGCGCGCCCTGCCTGGCTTCGGCATGCTGCTGGCCGAGCTGTGCGACTTTGTGCAACACCCCCTCCTCAGGGCTGCCGGCACTGCTGGATAGCGCCTGCTCGAACTCGGCCACCTGGCGGGAGTCGACGTCCGGTGCCACCAGGGACTGCAGATCGGTGACCACACGGGTCACCTCGGCAATGCCACTCATGTGTCGCTCTCCACTGTGAAGGAATCGTTGAGCAGGTCCATCGCCATGGCGAGCACCTGCAGACGCTGTTGCTCTGCCAATGCCGGGCCCCGCCTCTGCTCCGGGGCACCTGGCGCCTGCTCGACCAGGCATGCCTGAAACGCAGCAACGTCCCGATCCGCAGGAACGGGCTGCGGGATCGAAGCTACTTGCGCACTCGTCAACAGGGACATGGTCAACCCGTTCATGCCACCACCTGGGCGCGCATACCCTCGGCAAACCGGATCAGTTCGCAATCCTCGCTCTGCGCCATGCGCTCAAGGCGCCTTTCCAGCGCCGCCATGTAGCCCAGCTGGCGCTCGCACAGCGCCAGCCACGGGCCGAGGGATGGCCAGGAGGCCTGATTGCCTTCTGCCAGGGCCTCTTCGCAGCGTCCCGCCCCCATCAGGCCGGCGATACGTATCACACAGGCGGCTTCCCTGGTTTCCGGCTGCCGGGCCAGCCAACGCGCAATCGCCATCGCTTCGTCATGGTGATGGTGCTCGACACCCAGCAAGCCCAGGCGCGCCATCAGATTGTTCACCGAGTACTCCATGCTCAGAACTTCTGCAGGATGCTGCTGATGGTGTTCTTGAGGGTCTGGCCCATGGTCGCATCGACCTGAAGCGCGTTGGACCACATGGTCGTGCGATGGCGCAAGTCGGCCAGCGCCGCGGGGTCGTCGCCATTCACGTGGAGTTTATCGATCGACTCGAGGACGGCCTTGTGGGCCTTTCGCCCCTGCGAGATCATCCCGTTGTGGATCTTCTCCAAGGTGGCTTGGGGGCCGCCGTCGTGGAATCCGGTAGGTAGGTTCGTCAATAGCGCCTCAGTTTTCATTCAGTTTCTCCAGGATATTCAAGGCCGCTTCAAGGGCCGTTCGTTCGTCGTGCAACGCTTGGAATGCCGTGGGCGGCAAGGGGCGTGACATCTGCTCGGCGCGGGCCTGCCGCGCATGCTCCAGCACCCTGTACATCCGCGCGCGTATTGGTGGGTCACGTGTTTCCTGCAACAGCTCATCCATCATTGATGGGGTGCTCCTTCAGATTGATCGAGTAGTCCCGCCCACCTTTGCGCAATGTGATCGTCTGATCATCGATCGCCAGGATGCGGATACCGGAAGGCATCAGCGCGCCCACCGGATAGCGATGGTTGTCGGTCAGCGTCACGTAGGGCACCCGCCCCAATGACACCGCTCGCAGCGGGAAATCGAGTTTCCCGGGCACAAGTGCCCTGCCCTCATCGACCAGCTTCAACAGCGGATACTCGCCGAATGTCTGCCGAAACTGGCGCTGCAGGCTCAGGACGTCCTGATACTGGCGGTCATGCAGTGCCCCGCGCAGCACCAGGGTGTCACCGCGGTCCTCCAGGGTCAGGGCCTCCTCCAGTCCCCATTCGCGCAGCAGCTGGGCCAGGCGCGTCCGGGCCTGTGGAACGGGCAGGCTGTGTGACACGACCTGGGGATCGGCTGCGTTCGCCTTGCCCTGTGCTTCGGCCTCCGGGATCAGCAGGCGTGTGAGCAGCGCCAGCAACAGCAGCAAACCGGCGCCCGGGATCATGAACCAGCCGGCCCGCAATCCGGGCCGGGGGATCGACTCGGGAAGCCGCTCGGCAAACACTTCGCCCTCCGTACAGAATGCCCAGCACAACGGGCCACAACGCTGGATGGCCAGAGCCTGCAACTCGACATCTGCCGCTAACGTCACCCCGGCCTGTGTCGGTGGTTCGGTGGTGCCCCACTCCAGCAGGCGTACCCCGCCAGGCCCGACCATCAGCACCAGGTGGATAGCGGCGATCCCTGCGTCCACCAGCACCAGATCGGCTTGCGCCGGGTCGGCGCCGATGACTACCCGGCCAGGTGCCAGGGACACCTCGGCCCCCGCATTCAGGCCACTGTAGACCCGCAGTTTCCAAGTCATTTCAAGAGCGCTCGTCACGGGCAGGACCTGACTTCAAGCCATTGCCGACACTTGCGAGCCCCGAGTCAATCAGCTTCGGCTCGATCAGGAACAACCGAACCGATCGGCGCGTGCTGCTGGACTGATAACGAAACAAGGCGCCCAGGAACGGAATGTCCCCCAACAGCGGGACCTTGCGCAGGCTTTCGCTCGACTCGTCGCGGTGGATGCCACCAATCATCAGGCTCTGCCCCAGGTCGACCCGGGCCAGCGTGTCGATGACCGTGCGACTGATGGTGGGTATACCATCGGGCCCAGTACTGTTGGGCTTCTGGCTACCGTCCTCGATATGCAGGCTCAGGCTGATTTCGGGCCGGTCCGCACTGCGGATCAGACGTGGGGTCATCTTCAACAAGGTGCCGTAGGTGATCGCCTTGAGCTCGGCGACGCGTTCGCCCAGCACCCGCACATAATAGGTTTCGCTGTGGTCTATCACCGCCAGGGTGTTTTCCTGGGTCAGCAAGGTCGGTCGCGACACCACCTGGGCGCGCCCCTCGCCCTGCATCAACGTGACCTTGGCCAGCAGCCGGTCCACGCCCCGGCTGTCGACCAGGCTGCCGGCAAGCGTGCCCTGCGCCTGGCCTGCGCTGGTGCGAATGTCGATCAACTGGTGCTTGCCGGTACCTATGCCAACCTGCCACTCCACACCCAGCTCCGCCAGGTGCTCGGCGTTGATGTCGAGGATCGTCAGCCCCACCTCGATGCGCGCCGCCGGACGGTCCAGCGCCGCCACCAAACGCCGGTACATGGGCATGCGCTCTGGGTGATCACGCACGATGATGGCATTGAGCGACGCTTCGGCCTGGACAACGGCTTGACTGGAGCCTATAGGCGCACCCTGTGCCACAGCCTGACCTTCGACCGCGCGTACATCGGCGTTCGTCAGTACCCGAGAGAGGAGCGTGGCTACCCCGGGTACCGCCACCTTCTGGTCGCGATAATCGATTTCACGGTCTTCGGCCACCGCATGCCTGAGCGCGATCACCTCGACGCTCAGGTTGCCACCGCGTTCGTCCTGCAACACAGCCTGCTTCTCCAGGGCGTTGGCGGTCTGCTCGACGCGATCAAGGTAACGCGGCGGGCCCGAAACATACACCAGCTGCCCGCCCGCCGCGGCGCGCCAGGCGAAGCGCGACGTCCAACCGCCACCCTCCTGCAGGGCGGCACGCAATTGCGGCTCGCGCACTTTGTCCAGGTGAACAAGGCGGGTCTGTAGTTCGCTGGACTTGCCGACATATAGCACCGCGCCGTCGTAGTACCAGGCCAGGTTGAACAGTACGGCGACCTGCTCGAGAAACGCCTCCGGGTCCGGCTGCTCGAACGTGGCGTTCACCTGGTCCCTGACCTTGTCGCTGACCACCACCGCCCCCTGGTAGTTGGCGGCGAAGTTGCCCAGCAGGTCACGCAGGCTCTCGCCCTGGGCAACGTAGTGGAAAGGCTCCTGGGGCCAATCCAGTGACTCGCCCTGGGCCGCAAGGCTGGCCAACAGCGCCGTCAAACCGGCGGCAAGCGACCTCAAGGCAGCCATACGCGAGCTCCCCGGTGAGTCGCGGGCACTGGATCAGCATGTTGCTCGCACAGGAGAGCGAGCAGGTCGACCTGAGCACCCAGCACGTGATCCACGATGTCGAGATCGCCCTGGGCCAGGTCTACCTGCGCTTCAAGCAGCGGCTCTCCCGCAGGTGTCAGCGCCAGTCGCTGCGGACAGTGCTGCGCCCACACCGTCAGCATGCTCATCAAGCGGCGCAAGGCTTGCGGGTCGAGGCTGGCGCCTTGGCCCACCAGTGACGACAGCGAGCTGCGAACAACCAGTTGCGTGCCTTGCGGCTCGAGCGAAAGGGCACGCCCCTCGATCCACAATTGGTAGCCACCGCGCTCATTTGCCAACCAGGGAGGCATGCCCAACCGTCGGGCCATTTGCTGCAAAAGTGTGTTCATACGGGCATCGTCCGTGCAACGGAGGGAACAGAAGAGTTTGTCAGCCACGGCGAGCATCGCTGGGGGTGCGGCCGAACCGTCGGCGATAGCTCTGGCTGAAATACGACTGGCTGGAAAAGCCGCTTTCCATGGCGATGTCGACAATGCTCATACGCGTGTTAAGCAGCAGATGGTGCGCATGGACGATCCTGCGCTCGGTGATCCAGGCCCGTGGCGAGCAGTTGTAGAAGGTGTTGAACAAACTCTTGAACGCCGTCAGGCCCAAGCCGAAGGCCTGGGCGTACTGGTCCAGGCGCCAATCACGCAGATAGTGCTGTTCCATGAATGCGTGCAGGCGATCGACATGGCGATTGCCCTGTTGCCGCAGTGCCGCCAGCAAGGTCCGCCCCTGCGCGCCGAAAATGAGCAGCAGCAACAGCTCCTCCAGGCGCAGCATCGCCAGCATCGACGACGTGCCTTCGCCCCCGAGCGCCGCCAGGCGAGTCACACATTCCTGCGCCATCGTGCAGGGTCGCAGCCGGAGGGTACTCACACCTGGCTCGTCACAGCGTTCGAGGTGGGCAAGGTCATTGCCATGACGTTTCACGAACGCCTGCACGAAATTCACATCCAGCGGCAGCCAGAGCACTTCGCATGCCTGCCATTGGCTCGCCACCAGATAGGTGCCGCGCTTGACGAACAGCAGCTCGCCTGCCTGTAGGTGAATGATGTCGTCCTTTCCGCGAAGCGTCAGCTGCCCCACCATCACCGCGTAGAAGCCTTCCTGCCCCTGGGACGCGAACCCCGCCCCGACAACATCCAACTGCCGACCTTGCACACACCAGCCCTCAACTGGAGAAATCCCTATCACGCGAGGCCCTACTTCCCGTAGGACCCTATACGCATCGTCGGACAGCAGATCGTGCAAGATTGAGATGACCTTGCAGCCCTTGCCTCCGCGATGCAGACAAGGCCACAGACTACGGCGCCTTCCCACGAATGAACGCAGGGATTGTCCTCGCCGAGAGGGAGGCTATTCGCCATCACTTGTAGGAAATTCATCAGCTCTGTAAGGCAATGCGAAGCACGCCTGTGCCGAATAGCAGCAAGCACAGCAGCTAAAAAATGGCGACCACACCCGCTATCTTGCAGGCTATGCACTGACTACCGTGGCAAGCCCTTTGATCGAGAGCTCGCCATGTCAGGCACGAACTATGACTACGCATTGACCCAGCTGTACGCTGCCCTGAAGCTGGAGCCCCCCTTGACCTTCGAGCCGGTGATCAGCCTGCGCGTGGGGTCTTTTGTGTGCAACGTTACCGAGCACCCGGCGGACCACTTGCTGATGTTCATCGAACTCCCCGTAATCGACGACATACGCTGGGGTGAACAGAACCTGTTCTGCCAGGACACCTGCAAGCCTGTGATCGGTCTCGACCCGCTCACCAACATACAAATACTGTGGAATCGCCAGCCCCTGGCGCAGCTGGACCGCGCCATGGTGCATCACCAGCTCGAGCAACTGGTGCAGGCCGCCCACGATCTGGCAGGTGATGAAACAGCCTGAACGCCGCTCAGGGCTGCCCCCAGACCTGCGCCTCGCTCCAACCCAGCGCGGCAAAATCCTCGGATCGCAGTGAGGCCTCCTCTTCGCAGAAGAATTCGTCCAACTGCGGTGGCCTGATCGCCGTATCGCTGAGCATCGCGTGCACCTGGCCGCGATGGTGGATCTGGTGCTCGAACAGGTGTGACAGCAAGCGCAAACGTTGCTCCTGTTGCACCCGGTCCGGTCGCACGATGCTCACATAGCGCCGCAACTGGTCGTCGCGCAATTGCCGGCAATAGGCGATCAGGCGCTGGTCGGCCTGGGCCTGCTGGGCCTGCAGGTCGGTGCAGGTGGCGAAGGGCTGCTCGGGTTGGAAGAAGCGCTCGCCGTCCGGATCCGGCGTTTGGCCGCGTTGCTCGCACTCCAGTGCATCCAGATAGAACCAGTCCACCGTCAACAGGTGGTTGAGGGTGGCCTTGATCGACGGGAAGAAACTGCAGCGCGGGGCGACGAACTCATCCTGGGTCAGTTGCAGGCAAGCCTTGTACAGGCGGTGGTTGGCCCAGCCATTGTTGTAGGCCTGGGTCAGCAGATGATGCGACAGCGGCTCCATGGGCAGCTCCTTCAGGCGAAGCGTTGCAGTTGCATCTCCCGTAGCCGGCTCAGGGTCCGTTGGTACGGGAACGCCAGATACCCTTGAGTGTAGAGCGCTTCCAGCGGCACCTCGGCTTCCAGGTACAACAACACCCGACGGTCGTAGCATTCGTCCACCAGGGCGATGAAGCGCCGAACGCTGTCATCCTTCGGCGCCAGTGTCGGTAACTGGCGGTCCCCGGCCTCGACGCGGGCGGCCCCGTCCTCGGTACCGCGGGCAATGCGGCCGGCCTGCTGGAGGCCACCCAGGGCCGGAATGCCGCTGACCAGGATCGCCGGAAAGCGGTCGCACAAGGCCATGAAGTCCATGGCGGCCAGCGGCTGCTCGCACAGGGCACTAAAATGGCACCAAATGGCCTGCGTACTGCGGCGCAGCACGCCGATCTGCCGGGAGCCAAGCTGCAGCGGTTGGTCGTTGCCTGGGTCGTCCGGGCTCAACTGGCCGAACACCGCCTCGAGCGCGCTCGACCGCCCCGGCTGGCCGACCCAGTAGCGCTGCTGTTGCAGGCCGGGGTGCAAGCGGTGATCCTGCTCCCCCGCCACCGCCAGCACGCGCATGTGCCGCTCGATGGCGGCGATGGCCGGCAGGAACCGCTCGCGGTTGAAGCCATCGCGGTACAACTGGCAGGGCGGCTGGTTCGAGGTGGCGACGATCACCACACCGTGATCGAACAACACCTGGAACAGACGGCCGAGGATGATCGCATCGCCGATATCGCTGACGAACAGCTCGTCGAAACACAACACCCGTATCTCCTCGGCCAGCGCCCGGGCCAGGGCCGCGAGCGGGTCGGCGGTGCCATTGAGCTGGAACAGGCGCTGATGAACCCATGCCATGAAATGGTGGAAATGCTGGCGCCGGGCCGGCAATTGCAGGCTGCGATGGAACAGGTCCATCAACCAGGTCTTGCCACGGCCGACCGGGCCCCAGAGGTACAGGCCTTGCGTCGGCAGGCCCTGACGCAGGGCGTCGAAGCAGTCCTGCAACGCAGCCACAGCCGCTGCCTGGGCGGGATCGGCGACGTAGCCACGCTCGGCCAGCGCCTTGTGATAAAGGGATTCAGGGGTCATGCCGCGCATGGTACGCCATCGCTGGGCAAGCCCGCTTCCACAACATTGCCCCAGGGCAACTGTAGTAGCTTGCTCCAGGGCCTCCGCCGGGACGATCATCCCTCTGTCAGCCCCACCTTCAGCAAGGCGCCATCCTTGGCATCGGTCAGCACGTACAGATAGCCATCCGGCCCTACCCGCACGTCACGAATCCTGGCTTTCAGGTCAGCCAACAGCCGTTCTTCATGCACGACCTTGTCGCCATCGAGCTGCAGTCGGATCAACTCCTGTGTCGCCAGCGCACCGATGAACAGGTTGTGGTCCCAGGCCTTGAACGTGGGGCTGTCGTAGAACGCCATGCCGCTGATGCCCGGCGACTTTTCCCACACGTGGTGCGGATCGACCATGCCATCGACGTGCTTGCCCTTGGCCTCTGGGATCGGCAGCAGCGAGTAGTTGATGCCGTGGGTGGCGATCGGCCAGCCATAGTTCTTGCCCGCCTTGGGGATGTTGATCTCGTCGCCGCCACGCGGGCCATGCTCGTGGGTCCACAGCTTGCCGGTCCAGGGGTTCAGCGCCGCGCCCTGCTGGTTGCGGTGGCCGAACGACCAGATTTCCGGACGCACGTTGTCGCGCCCGACGAAGGGATTGTCCTTGGGTATCTCGCCGTCGGGCAGGATGCGCACGATCTTGCCCTGCAGCTTGTCCAGGTCCTGCGACGTGGCGCGCTGGTTGTTCTCGCCCAGGGCGATGAACAGGTAACCGTCACGGTCGAACACCAGCCGCGAGCCGAAGTGGTTGCCTTCGGACAGCTTGGGCTGCTGGCGGAAGATCACCGTGAAGTTCTCCAGGCGTGACTGGTCCTGGGTCAGCTGGCCACGACCGACCGCAGTACCGGCCTTGCCATCGCTGCCCTCCTCGGCATAGGACAGATATACGGTTCGATCCTTGGCGAACTCAGGCGAGAGCACCACGTCGAGCAGGCCGCCCTGCCCCTCGGCCCAGACCTTGGGTACACCGGACAGCGGCGGCCCGACCTTGCCCTCGGCGTTGACGATACGCAGGTTGCCGGGGCGTTCGGTGACCAGCATGTCCTTGCCGCCGGGCAGGAAGGCCAGCGCCCAGGGATTGCGCAGGCCGTCGGCAACAGTGCTGACGGTCAGCCGCCCCTCCTCGCTGGGGTACTGCTGCTCGGCGGCGGCCTGCGCCAGCAGGGGCAACAGGCTGGCAGCGGCCAGGGTGGTCAACCAGGTGCGTGGGGTCATGCTCGCTTCCTTTGCAAGGGCTCACGGCACACGTAGGGAGTCGCGTGGTGGCCGGGTGGGTTCCAGGTTCGGGGTCCGCTGCTCGCGGCGCAGGTTTTCACCGTTGCCGATACCGCGGTTGTCGAGGGTGGGCGGACGCGGGTTGGGTTGCGTGGACGGGCCGCGCACGGGCGGCATTGCCGGTACGCTGCCCTGCCGGCTGTTGGGGTTGGCGCGCATGATCGGGCTGTTGTAGGGGTTGTTGCTGTCGTTGGCGGCAATCAGTGGCGGCGCCAAGGGCGCGGCCTGCAGTGGCAACGCCAGCACCAGGCCGAGGCCCAGGATTGGCAGTGTGGGATTCATGCTTCACCTCCGGTACGAAAAGGCGCGCTCGAAGGTTGGATAGCCTACGGCGCGCAGGGTTCGACGCAAAAGGATGAATTTGGGTCCTGATGTTTCAGTATGCACCCCTCAGTTGCCTGGCGTTATCCCACCTTGTGCCGCGCTGCATACAGGCACAACATCTCCATCGCCAGGGTCGCGCCTGCCAGCGCAGTGATATCGGCATGGTCATAGGCGGGCGCCACCTCTACCAGGTCCATGCCCACCAGGTTGATCCCGCGCAACCCGCCGAGTATCTCCAGCGCCTGCACCGTGCTCAGGCCGCCGCATACCGGCGTGCCGGTGCCGGGTGCGAAGGCCGGGTCCAGGCAGTCGATATCGAAGGTCAGGTACACCGGCCGGTCGCCCACCCGCTGGCGGATGGCAGCGACGATCGCCTCGGTGCCCTGGCGATGCACCTGGCGGGCGTCGAGAATGGCGAAGCCCTGGCTGTCGTCGTTGGTAGTGCGCAGGCCGATCTGCACCGAGCGCGCCGGGTCCACCAGCCCTTCCCGCGCCGCGTGCCAGAACATCGTGCCATGGTCGATGCGCTGGCCCTCCTCGTCCGGCCAGGTGTCGCTGTGCGCGTCGAAGTGCACCAGCGCCAGCGGGCCATGGCGACGGGCATGGGCCTTGAGCAGCGGATAGCTGATGAAATGGTCCCCGCCCAAGGTGAGCATGGCGCAGCCAGCCTCGAGAATGTGCTCGGCATGCGCCTCGATGCTCTGCGGCACCGACTGCGGCGTACCGCTATCGAAAGCACAATCGCCGTAGTCGATCACCGCCAGGTGGTCGAACGGATCGAACGCCCAGGGCCAGTGCCGGGCCCAGGCCTGTTGCACCGAAGCGGCGCGAATCGCCCGCGGACCGAAGCGCGCGCCGGGTCGATTGCTGGTGGCGGTGTCGAACGGCACGCCACTGACCACCACGTCGACACCCCGCAAGTCACGGCTGTAGCGGCGCCGGGAAAAGCTGGTGATACCGGCATAAGTGCTCTCGGCGGCGGTGCCATAGAGGCTGCCACGGGTAATTGCCTGGTCGTTGTCCTGGGCGAGATCCACGGTGTTTCTCCTGTCGTTGTCGTTCACTGGCGGCTGCGGAAGGCGGTCCACAGGCGGTTGCGCTGGCGCAGGTCGGCCAGCGCCATGCTGCGGTCGGCGAACAGGCGCTGGCGCACCTCGGCCGACGGATAGATGTCCGGATCGTTGCGGATCGCCGCGTCCACCAGCGGGGTGGCGGCCTGGTTGGCGTTGGCGAAGAACAGCGTGTTGGTCAGTGCCGCCACCGAGTCGGGGCGCAGCATGAAAGCGATGAAGGCGCGGGCCGCCTCGGGATGCGGTGCGTCCTTGGGGATCACCAGGTTGTCCTGCCACACCAGCGTGCCCTCGCGGGGGATGCGGTAGATCAGCTCGAAGGGCTTGCCGGCGCGGCGCGCCTGGTCGGCGGCCATGGCGGCATCGCCGTTGTAGGTGAGCGCCAGGCATACGCTGCCGTTGGCCAGGTCGTTGATCTGGCGGCCATTGGCCACGTAGCTGATCGACGGTTGCAGTTGCTGCAACAGCGCCTGCGCCGCGTCCAGGTCGGCCTTGTCCTGGCTGTACGGGTCCTTGCCCAGGTAGTTGAGGGTCACGCCGATCACCTCCTGGGGCGAGTCCGGCATGGCGATGCCGCAGTCCTTCAGGCGGCTGGCGTACTCAGGCTTGAACAGCAGGTCGAGGCTGTCCAAGGGCACATCGCCCAGGCGCTGGCGTACGGCCTCGACGTTCACCCCCAGCCCCAGCGTGCCCCAGGTGTAAGGCACGGCATGGCGGTTGCCGGGGTCGGCCTCGGCCAGCTTGGCCAGCAGGTCCCGGTCTAGGTTGGCGTAGCCGGGCATCGCCTGCGCCTCGAGCGCCTGCAGAGCACCGGCCTTGAGGGCTCGAGCCAGCACCGTGGCCGACGGCACCACCACGTCGTAGCCACTGCCACCGGTGAGCAGCTTGGTCTCCAGCACCTCGGTGGTGTCGAAGGTGTCGTAGCGGACCTTGTAGCCGGTCTCCTTCTCGAAACGCTCCAGGGTCTGCGGGGCGACATAGTCGGCCCAGCTGTACAGGTTGACGACCTTCTCTTCGGCCTGCAGGGGCAGGGCGATCAGCAATGAAAGCAGGCACAACGTCGAACGCATGGCGGACACCTCGGCATAGGGGTGGATGCCGCCAGCATGCCTGCCGGGTTACATTGCAAAAATGGCAACTTTGCGAAGCTGACATTCACCAGGAGCAATGTGATGCTCGGACAATTGCACGACCCGGACCTGCACCTGCTGCGGCTGTTCGTCACTGTAGTCGAGGCCGGCGGCTTCAGCGCCGCCCAGGGGGTGCTGGGGCTCAGCCAGCCCAGCATCAGCCAGCAGATGGCGAAACTGGAGACCCGCCTGGGATATCGCCTGTGCAGCCGGGGCAAGGGCGGCTTCCGGCTGACCGAGAAAGGCGAGTTGCTGTTGCAGGCCACCCGCGGCCTGCTGCTGCAGATCGAGCAGTTCCGCCAGCAGGCCAATGGCGTGGCCGGGCGCTTGCTGGGCAGCGTGCGCATCGGCCTGGCCGAGAACCAGGACCGTGACGTCAGCCTGCGCCTGGCCCAGGCCATCGCGCGGTTTCGCCAGCGTGACGAGAGCGTGCGCCTGGAACTGACCAGCGCGCCACCGGCCGAACTCGAACGCTTGCTGCTGGAGCAACGCCTGGACTGCGCCATCAGCTACTTCTCCGGCAACCAGGCGGCGTTCGACTACCTGCCGCTGTTCGAGGAGCGCCAGAGGCTTTACTGCGGCAAGGGGCACGTCTTGTTCACCCAGGCCCAGGTAACCCGCGAGCAGTTGCTCGAGGCCGACCAAGTGAGCCACCCCTATCGTTTTCTCAAACAGGGCGAGCCCTTCCAGAGCCGCCACAGCATGGCGGTGGCAGAGCAGATCGACAGCGCCTTGACGTTCATCCTTTCAGGGCGACACATCGGCTTTCTGCCGTGCCACTGCGCCGCGCCCTGGGAAGCCCAAGGCCTGTTGCGGGCGTTGGATACCGCGCTGGATTTCGTGGTGCCGTTCACCCTGGCCAGGCATCGCGGGCAAACACCCGGCGAGGCGCAGCAAGCCTTCATGGAAGACCTGCGCATGACATTCGGCTCGCGCTAGGCCCGGAACGTCGGCAGGCCCCGCTTTCATCACCACCGCGCATTTGCGACACTGCCGACTCGCCCGTGCCACAAGGCCAGATCCCCATGTATGCCCGCATCTGCCTGATCCTGCTGCTGACCCTTGGCCTGAATGCCTGCGCCCTGTTCCAGGGTCGCGACCCGCTGAACATCAGCGTGATCGGCATCGACCCCCTGCCCGGCCAGGACCTGGAGCTGCGCATGGCCGTGAAGATCCGCGTGCAGAACCCCAACGAAACCCCGGTGGACTTCAACGGCATCGCCCTCAACCTGGAAGTCAACAACCAGCCCCTGGCAGCCGGGGTGAGCGACCAGCGCGGGCACATCGGCCGCTACGACGAAGCGGTGCTGGTGGTGCCGGTGAGCGTCACCGCCTTCGCCTTCCTGCGCCAGGCCTACGGCCTGCGCCGGGCGGACTCGCTGCAGGGCCTGCCCTATGTGTTGCGCGGCAAGCTGGCAGGAGGGCCGCTGGGTACCGTGCGCTTTACCGACAAAGGCAAGCTCGACCTGCCAACGGCCGCAGGCCCTGCCTGGTAACCCGCTTTACCGGCAGGCTGGCAGATCACTCACCTGCGCCGGATGAACCGACGAAACGTACTCCGGGCCGCGGACGCTCGTCCACGCTGAGCTCGAACACATCCGGCCGCGCATAGTGGCCGACCACGTCGAAGTCGTAGCGCGCACGCACCAGTTCATCGGTATCGACCTCGGCGCAAAGCAGGCCACGCTCACCCACCAGCGGTCCGGCCAGCACCTCCCCAAGCGGGCCGACGATCACGCTGCCGCCGTTGATCAATGGCCGTTCGGCCGGCCAGTTGGCCACCTCCAGGCCCAGTGCGGCGGGCGAGTCCTGCACCTGGCAGGCGCTGATGACAAAGCAGCGCCCCTCGGCGGCGATATGGCGCATGCTCACCTGCCAAAGCTCGCGCTCGTCCACTGTCGGTGCGCACCACAGTTGCACACCCTTGGCGTACATCGCAGTGCGCAGCAGCGGCATGTAGTTCTCCCAGCACACTGCCGCGCCGATGCGCCCGGCACGGCTTTCGATTACCGGCAGTGTGGAGCCGTCGCCCTTGCCCCAGATCAGCCGCTCGGTACCGGTGGGCATCAGCTTGCGGTGCTTGGCCACCAGGCCGGTGTGCGGCTCGAAGAACAGCACCGTGCAATACAGGGTATTGCCGCTGCGCTCGATCACGCCGATCACCAGGCTCGCTCCGGTACGCGCCGACAAGCCGGCCAAGGTGTCGGTCTCGGGCCCCGGTACATCAATGGCATTGGCGAAATAGCGGGCGAAGGCTTCACGCCCCTCGGGCAGGCGATAGCCGAGCTGGGTGCCGAACCCTTCGCCTTTCGGGTAGCCACCGAGCAAGGCCTCGGGCATCACCACCAGGCTGGCGCCGGCATCATGGATGGCCTGCTCGTAGTCGAGGATCTGCGCCAGGGTGGCGGCCTTCCCGCCAGGCAGCGAACCGATCTGCAGGGCGGCGACGATGGACTTGGGCATCGAGGGAACTCCAGTCTGGAAGGTCTGTTGGATTCTCCAGCGCAGGCGTTCGGGGTGTTCGCCTGGCTCAGCGGTTGGCGCTGGCGGCGGCCATCATCTTGTTCACTTCGCTGCGCACCAGCTGGTTGAACTCCGGCGGCGACATGCCGTCGAGTTCGGCACGTACCCATTCCGCCCACTTGCCCTTGCGCCGCGGCTTTTCTGCGATCAGCCGCGCCGCCTCGCCCTTGGCCTTGCCCAGGTTGTTCTGCCAGTAGTCGAACAAGCGGGCCTTTTCTGCCTCGATCTGCGCCCTTTCCTGGAAGCTCATGTTGGCCAGATTGAAACTCATCGGGTATTACCTGCCGCTGGAAAATGTGCCTATCTTACACTGCGTCGACGCGCCACCGGTACGCCACTGCAACTTTCGCGGCAGCGTGGCATCCATTGTTCAACGCCCAACCCTTCACGAGGATGTGTACATGGCCAGGAAAACCGCTGCGCAAGGCAACAACGACCAGATCAAGGATCAGGTGTTCAGCGAGCTGCAGGCATTGATCGAGGAATCCGAGAAGCTGCTCAGCGACAGTGCGGCGCTGGTCGGCGAGGAAGCCGAAGGCATGCGCGCGCAACTGGGGCTCAAGTTGCGCCAGGCGCGCGATGCCACCAGCCGCCTGGGCCAGAAGGCGCAGCCGGTGGTCGAGGCGACCCAGGAGTATATCGGTGGCCACCCCTGGCAGACCGTGGCGATTTCCGCAGGCCTCGGCCTGGTGGTCGGGTTGCTGCTCGGTCGCCGGCAATAACTCAGGCGGCTTGCGCCTGGGGAATACCGCTGTGGAAACGCAGTTCCTGGTCGGGCGAGGTGATCAGCCCGACCTCCGCTTCGCGCACCTGCTCCACAACCCTGGCAATGTCCGCTTCGTCGCCATACTGGTGAGCCAGCTTCAGATAACCTTGATAGTGTCGCGCCTCGCTCTTGAGCAGGCCGTGATAGAAGGTGCCCAGCTCCTCGTCCAGGTGCGGCACCAGGGCGGCGAAGCGTTCGCAGCTGCGCGCCTCGATGAAAGCCCCCACTACCAGGGTGTCCACCAGCTTCACCGGCTCGTGCGCCCGCACCAGCCGCCGCAGCCCAGAGGCATAGCGCCCTGCCGACACCGGCCGTAGCGGCACGCCGCGGCGCTTCATCAGACGCAGCACTTGCTCGTGGTGCACCAGTTCCTCGCGGGCCAGGCGCGACATCATGTTGATCAGGTCGAGATGGGTGTTGTACTTGGCGATCAGGCTCAGCGCCGTGCTGGCGGCCTTGAACTCGCAATTCTTGTGATCGATCAGCAGGGTTTCCTGGTCGGCCAGTGCCGCCTCGATCCAGGCGTCGGGGGTGCGGCAACCCAGGAAGGCATCGATTTCAGGAATCAGGGACATGGTACTCACAATCACACGGGACATCGGCGGGACCGGCGATTATACCGGCGGCGCTGGCAAGCGCCAGTGACTATGCTTGATGCAGGTCAACCGGCGGCAGTCGCCGCGCCGTCTATAGTCAGGCATTGGTCGCCATCCGAGAAAGGAGTTCACGCCCATGCAAGCCGTGCGCAGCATCCTCGTCGTCCTCGACCCCGAGCACGCCCATAGCCGGGCCCTGACCCGGGCCAAACTGATTGCCGGGGTGACCGGTGCGCGCCTGCACCTGCTGATGTGCGACAAGAAGCAGGACCACAGCGCGCTGTTGAGCCTGCTAAGCAGCCAGTTGCATGACGATGGCTACGACAATGTCACCCATGAACAGAAGTGGAAGGACAGCCTGCACCAGTCGATCATCCATGTGCAGCAAGCTGAAGGCTGTGAACTGGTGATCAAGGAGCACCGCCCGGACAATCCCTTGCGCAAGGCACTGCTGACCCCCAGTGACTGGAAGCTGCTGCGCGAGTGCCCCTGTGCGGTGCTGATGGTCAAGAGCGAACGCCCCTGGACCGGCGGCGTGATCCTGGCGGCGGTGGATGTGGGCAACCAGGACGAGGCCCATCGCCTGTTGCATGCCAGCATCATCGACCACGGCTATGACATCGCCAGCCTGGCCAAAGGCCAACTGCACGTGATCAGCGCCCATCCATCGCCGATGCTGTCGGCTTCCGACCCGGTCTATCAGCTCACGGAGACCATCGAGAAACGCTATCGCGAGGCGTGCACGGCGTTCCAGGCGGAATTCGATATCACCGATGACAGGCTGCATATCGCCGAAGGGCCGGCCGACGTACTGATTCCCTATACCGAGAAGAAACTCGACGCGGTGGTGACCATCGTCGGTACCGTGGCCCGCACCGGTATCTCCGGGGCGCTGATCGGCAACACGGCGGAAGTGGTCCTGGATGCGCTGGAAGGTGATGTGCTGGTGCTCAAGAGCGAAGAGGCCACGGCACATCTGGCTGAGCTGGCGCGTGGCTGAACCAGCGCCCCAAACAGGTGCAATGGCTCTAGAATAGGCGCCTCTCCAGCCACAGAAGCAGCACCATGGACATCGATCAGGCCCGTACCTTCCTGGAAATCGTCCGCTGCGGCAGCCTGGTCGCCGCCGCCGAACGCCTGTTCGTCTCGCAGACGGCGATCAGCGCCCGTGTGCAGCGCCTGGAGCAGCAACTGGGCTGCCAGCTGTTCGTGCGCAGCCGCAACGGCGCCAGCCTGACCGCCGATGGCGAGGCGTTCGTCAGCTATGCCAACCAGCTGGTGCAGACCTGGGAAGCGGCGCGCCGTGACCTGCCGCTGCCCCAGGGCTGCCAGCAGGTGCTGCATGTGGGCGCCGAGGTGAGCCTGGGCAACCCGATGCTGCTCGATTGGGTCAGCGCCCTGCACCAGGAACTACCCAGCCATGCCATCCGCAGCGAGGTCAGCGATGGCGAAGCGCTGCTGCGCAAGGTGGAGATGGGCTTGCTCGACGCCGCACTGGTCTACCAACCGACCTATGGCCCCGGCCTGCAGGTCGAACAGCTGATGGAAGAGAAGCTGATCCGCGTGCGCCGGGTCGATGCGCCCGATCCGTACATCTACATCGACTGGGGCGAAGCGTTCCGCCGCCAGCATGACGCCGCCCTGCCCGACCTGTCGCGCCCGGCCCTGAGCTTCAACCTCGGGCCCCTGGCCCTGCAGTTCATTCTCGAGCACGGCGGCAGTGGCTATTTCCGCACCCGGGTGGTCCAGGCCTACCTGCAAAGCGGGGTGTTCGAGCGCGTGCCCCAGGCGCCGGAGTTCACCTACCCGACCTTCCTGGTGCATGCCCGCGAACGCGACAGCGAGGCGTTGCAGCAGGCCTTCAGCGTGTTGCGCCGGCTGGTGGCCGCTGGCGAAAGCGACTGGTCACAGCGCTGGGACCCGGTGATCTGAGCCCTGCGCCGCGGCAGTGAGCAGGTGCCGCTTGAGGCCGGCGATCAAGTCGGTCTGGGTGATCACCCCCACCAGCTTTTCGTCGTCGAGCACCGGCAGGCAGTGCAGCCCCTGTTCACTGAGCAACGGCAACAGGCGCTCCAGCGGATGCTGGCTGCCGACACTGACCACCCGGCGGCTCATCACCTGCTCCAGGCGCACGACCTTGCGCCGGAACAGGCCGCGCCAGCTGAAACGCCCACGTTCCATGGCCGGGCCGACCAGATCGCTGAGGCTGACGATCCCCACCAGGCGTCCCTCTTCCAGTACCGGCAGGGTCTTGAGGTGATGGCCAGACAACAGCTTCCAGGCCTGTTCGAGGGTGGTGCGCGGCGTTGCCCACTGCACGTCGCGGGACATCACCGAGCTGGCGGTGATGCCGCCCAGGCTGCGGTGCAGGGCGTGCTGCTCGGTGGCCAGGATGATCCGCTCCAGCTCGTCACGGGTGACATCGACGAACTCGCCGATCTCCTCCAGGGCCTGATCCAGGTCCCCGGCGCTGATGCCGACCCGCTCGCCCGGCAGCGGGTCGTGGGTGTGGTGCAAGTCGCGGCGCGGGGTCGCGCCCTTGGGGTAGCGCACGCCGGTCAGACGGTTGTAGAGCACGGCCACGCCGACCAGGATCAGCGCATTGAGCATTACCGGCTCGAGCAGGTGGTCACCCATGGCCACCAGCCCCGGATCGGCCAGCACCGCGCTGGCCGCCACGCCGCCACCGGGCGGGTGCAGGCAGCGCAGCAGGCACATTGCCAGGATGGCGATGCCCAACGCCGCCGCCGCGACCCACAACCCATCGCCGAATGCGTGACGCATGGCCAGGCCCACGGCAGCCGCCAACGCATAACTGCCCAGTACGGGCCAGGGCTGGGCCAACGGGCCCGAGTGCACGGCGAACACCAGCACCGCGGAGGCTGCCAGCGGCCCCAGCAAATGCAGGGCGATCGATGGCCCATAGGCCAGGCTGCACAGGTAACCCGCAAGAAACAGTCCAAGCAGCGCGCCTAGGCCTGCTCGCAACCATTCTCGGGGAGGGATGTTCAGGGGCGCCGGCAGCAGGCGCTGCAGGCGGGATTCGGGACGCGAGGCAGACATCGAGGTGACTTGATCGTGTTCTTCTGATTGTAAAAAGAAAGCCCAGCGCGACCGGCCTGGGCCCTGTGTTGCGCAATGGAGTGGCGCAAGGGGGCTCCGTCCTTGGAGAGATGGAAACCGCAAGGTTTCGTGGCCGGCATTGTGCCGGGCGCAGGTGGCGCTGGGCCAATTCAAAAAACTGCGGCTGTACTGCAATTTTTTTGCACGGTTGATCCGCCCCGCGATTGGGCCGGCGCCGATCAACGCCCCTTGCGCGGCAGCTCGATACTCACTCGCAACCCGCCCTGCGGGCTTTCCAGCAGTGCGATGCGCCCACCCCAGGCCTCGACGATATCGCGCACGATGCCCAGCCCCAGGCCATGGCCATCGACCTGCTCGTCCAGCCGCGAGCCACGCTCGAGCACTTGCAGGCGTTGCGCCTCAGGGATGCCCGGGCCATCGTCATCGACCCACAGCTGGTAACCCCCGGTGGTTGGCGCGATGCCCAGGCGCACCTCGCTGTCGGCCCATTTGCAGGCGTTGTCCAGCAGGTTGCCGAGCAGTTCCAGCAAATCCTCGCGGTCCCAGGGCAGCAACAAGCCCGAAGGCACGTCGCGCTCCAGCAGCAGGCCTTTGCCATGAATCATCCCCAGCGTCGCCAACAGCCCGGGCAGTTCGCCATCGCAATCGAACTGCGCGCCGGGCAAGGCATCGCCGGCCAGGCGCGCGCGGTTGAGTTCGCGGGCCAGGCGTTGCTGGATCTGCTCCAGTTGCTCGCGCATCTGCGCGCGCACCTCGGGCAACGCCTGCAGGCGTTCGCTGGCAGCCAGGCTGACAAGCACCGCCAGCGGCGTCTTCAAGGCATGACCGAGGTTGCCCAGGGCATTGCGCGAACGGCGCAAACTGTCTTCGGTATGGGTCAGCAGGTGGTTGATCTGGTCCACCAGCGGTTGCAGTTCGCTGGGCACTTCGGCGTCCAGTTGCGAGCGCTGGCCCTGCTGCAACTGGGCGATCTGCTGGCGCGCCCGCTCCAGCGGGCGCAACGAGCGGGTCACGGTGAGGCGTTGCAGCACCAGGACCAATATCAACGCCACCAGCCCCAGGCCCAGGCCGATCTGTTGCATGCGCCGAAAGCCCTCGCGCACCGGTGAGTAGTCCTGGGCCACGCTGATCGAGATGTCCTGGCCGAGCCGCCGGTAGTCCCCACGATAGGCCAGCAGTTGCTGGCCCTCGGGGCCCAGTTCGTGACCGTCGTCCAGGCCGGGCTTGCCGGGCTTGGGCATGTCCATGTCCCATAACGAACGGGAGCGCCAGGTACCCTGGTCGAAATCAATGCGGAAGTAGTAGCCCGAGAACGGCTGCTGGTAGGCTGCCGACAGCCGTCGCTCGTCCAACTGCAGGCCGGACGGGCCACGCACCAGCGCCACCAGCAGGTTCTCGCTTTCCTTGCGCAGGCCAGCTTCCAGGTAACGCTGCAGGCCGGCCTCGAACAGCCAGAGGGTCAACTGCGCCAGGGCCAACCCCACCACTACCAGCACCGCCACCAGGCCCAGGCTCAGGCGCGCCTGGATCGACTTCACGCAGCACTCCCGGCGTACACGTAGCCCTGGCCGCGGCGGGTCTCGATCACGCTGCGCCCCAGTTTGCGCCGCAGGTGGTTGACGTGCACTTCCAGCACGTTGGAGTCGCGTTCGGTTTCGCCGTCATAGAGGTGCTCGGCCAGGTGGCTCTTGGACAGCACCTGCCCCGGATGCAGCATGAAATAGCGCAACAGACGGAACTCGGCGGCGGTGAGCTGGACATCGACACCTTCTCGGCTCACGCACTGGCGCGACTCGTCCAGGTGCAGGCCAGCCGCTTCCAGTTTCGGCTGGTTGGCCAGCCCCTTGGCCCGGCGCAACAGGGCCTGGATGCGCAGTTGCAGCTCCTCGGGGTGGAAGGGCTTGCTCAGGTAGTCGTCGGCCCCGGCCTTGAGGCCTTCGATACGCTCGGCCCAGGAGCCACGGGCGGTGAGGATCAGCACCGGGGTGGCCAGGCCGCTCGCGCGCCATTGCCCCAGCACTTCGAGCCCCGGCAGCCCGGGCAGGCCCAGGTCGAGGATGATCAGGTCGTAGGGTTCGCTCTGGCCCTGGTAAACCGCATCGCGGCCATCGGCCAGCCAGTCCACGGCATAACCCTGGCGCTGCAGGGTGGCGGTCAGTTCATCGGCCAGGGGGACATTGTCCTCGACAAGCAGCAGGCGCATTCAGTCGTCTTCCTCGTCTTTGAGCAGCGCGCCGGTGCGGGCGTCGAGCTTGATCTCGCGCACCACGCCTGCCGGGGTCAGCAGTTCGACCTCGTACTCGTAGCGCTCGTGCTTCTCTTCCAGTTCCGCCTCCAGCAGCCGTGCCCCGGGGTAACGCCCCAGGGCGGCTTCGAGCAATTGCTCCAGCGGCAGGATGATGCCCTTTTGCCGAAGCTCCAGGGCTTCATCCTGGTCCAGGTCGCGCGCGGCGGCCAACGAACAGACGGTCAACAGGGCCAAGGCCAGGTAGCGTGCCGTTCGCGGTAGTGCAGGCATCAGTTGTCTCGCTCGTCCTTCAGGACTTCACCGGTCTTGGCGTCCAGGGCCACGTCCCATTCGACGTTCTGGGCATCACGCAGGTCGACCTTGTAGATGTAGCGGCCGTACTCATCCTCGAGTTCCGAGTCGGTCACGGTGGCGCCGGGGTGCTTGGCCACGGCGGCGGCCTTCAGTTCGTCCAGCGACTTGATGGTCTTGGCGTTCACCAGCTTGACCACTTCATCGGGCTGCACATCCTTGGCGAAGGCGGCATTGGCACCGAAAGCGAGGGCGGCGGCGGTGAACAGGGCAGTCAAAGTTTTCATGAGGTTCTCTCCAGCGAGATGTGCAATTTGTCTACGGGGTTAAGATTAACCACCGGTCCTTAACTCAACCTGAAAACAGCTGGCCGCATGATAGCGCAGCTTGCGGCCTTGTCGCGGCCACGTGGGGCGGTGATGGCATCGCCGCCTCGCGATAAAGCCCTATACTGCCCACCTGCCCTGCCCGAGACCCCGCCATGAGCGCCATCCACATCAAGTACCCCGCCCTGACCTTCAAGGCCGGCCAGCGCGCCTTGCGGCAGATTCGCGAGCGCGGCCTGCTGGCCGCCGATGTCGGCGTGCTGCCGGGCGCCGCCGGTGGCCCCAAGCCCTTGGGAATCCAGGGCCTGGACCTGGCGCTGTTCGGTGAATGGCTGCCGACGGCACCACGGCAACGGGCATTGATCGGCGCCTCGATCGGCTCCTGGCGTTTCGCCAGTGCCTGCCTCGACGACCCGGTGGCCGGCATCCGCCGCCTGGGCGAGCTGTATACCGAGCAGGATTTCGCCAAGGGCGTGACCCCCAGGGAAATCAGCCAGAGCTGCCAACGCATGCTCGACGACCTGCTGCAGGGCCGCGATGGGCAGATCCTCGCCAACCCGCACTATCGCCTGAACATCCTGGTGGTGAAGAGCCACGGCCAGCTCGCCCACGACCACCGTGGCCGCCTGGGCGTGGGTCTGGGCTCGGTGATCGCCAGCAACCTGCTGGGCCGCTCGCGCCTGGCCCGGCACTTCGAGCGGGTGATCCTGCACGATGAACGTGCCGCGCCACCGCTGGAGGCGCTCACCGACTTCCCTTCGCGCAGCCTGCCGCTGGACCTGGCCAACCTGCGCCACGCCCCGCTCGCCTCGGGTTCGATCCCGATGGTCATGGAGGGTGTACGCGACATTCCCGGCGCGGGTGCCGGCACCTACCGCGACGGCGGCTTGCTCGACTACCATCTGGACCTGCCCTACCGCGGCGACGACCTGGTGCTCTACCCGCACTTCACCGACAAGGTGGTGCCCGGCTGGTTCGACAAGGCCCTGCCCTGGCGCAAGGGCGATGCCACGCGCCTGCAGAACGTACTGCTGATGACCCCGTCGCCGCAGTACCTGGCCACCCTGCCCTACGGCAAGCTGCCGGATCGCAACGACTTCAAGCGTTTCATGGGCGATGCGCCGAGCCGCAAGCGTTACTGGTACAAGGCCATCGCCGAAAGCCGGCGCCTGGGCGACGAACTGCTGGAGCTGATCGCCACCGGGCGGTTGCAGGATCAGTTGCAAGCCTTGTAGCGGGCATGCTGGTAGACTGCGCGCATCGTTGATTCACACAGAGTTATGCCAGCGTGGAAATCTTTAAGGAATTTACCTTCGAATCGGCTCACCGCCTGCCCAACGTCCCGGCCGGGCACAAGTGCGGCCGCCTGCATGGCCATTCGTTCAAGGTCGCCCTGCACCTGACCGGCCCGCTCGATCCGCACACCGGCTGGATCCGCGACTTCTCCGAGATCAAGGCGATCTTCAAGCCGATCTACGAACAACTGGACCATAACTACCTGAACGATATTCCCGGCCTGGAAAACCCCACCAGCGAAGTGATCGCCAAGTGGATCTGGGATCAGGTCAAGCCGCTGCTGCCGGAACTGTCGAAGGTGCGCATTCACGAGACCTGCACCAGCGGGTGCGAGTACACCGGCGACTGATCGAATGCCCTGTCGCGGATAAATCCGCGACAGGGCCGCAAGACCTCAGCCCTGCTGCCCGCTCTCCAAGGCATCACGCAGAAAGCTCGGGGCGATATAGCGCTGGTAATGCGCCTCGGAAAGCAAAAAGAATTCCCGATCGATGGCGTCGCGCAGCTGTGGCAGCTCCCAGTCGCGGAACTCCGGCAGCAAGGCCATCCCGTAGGCCTCCAGGTCGCGAATCATCCGCGCCCCGCGGGCGATCAGCTGGTAGGCCCAGCAATATTCCGACTGCTGTGCCACATAGCGGATCGAACGCTGTTCGAGCTGCTCGCGCAAGCGCGCTTTGTCGAACACTTCCAGCTTGGCCATCATCACCTGCACCAGCAGTTGCTCCAGGCGCAGCCACACGGCGCGCTTCTGCTCGTCGTCGTAGCCGTTCCAGTGGATCACTTCGTGGTGGAAGCGCTTGCAGCCGCGGCACACCAGGTCTCCATACACGGTGGAGCAGAGGCCGACGCAAGGCGTCTTGATGGATTGGTTGGACATGTAAAAACAACGGCTTGGCGGTGGAACACGGCCCCATGTTAGCCCTTTGTCTAACCAGGGTCACCCGTTAAAGTCTTCTTCGCCGCCTTACTTTCGGCTAATTTTTGCCGTAGAATCACTCCGCCTTTTCAAGGCAACCATGTCCGTTGGAAGCTGTTTTCAAAGCGTCACGAGCACAGTTCATCCGGTAGAACGGCGTTGGCCCTGTCCATGCGAACGCATGGCCACGGCCAACCCCTCATCAGCCTCCCGTTCTACAGGCGTAAAACTTTGAAAACAGCTTCTGTAAGGATTCTCTGCGACCCTGGCTTGCCGGCTCAAAAAGCCGTCTTAAGCGCATGGGTGCAGGAGAATGCTGGATGAGCGTCCCGGACTCCCTTTAGGGACCACTGATGAGGGTAATAACTGTGCTTGAAGCCTACCGCAAACATATCGAAGAGCGTGCCGCTCTGGGTATCGTGCCCCAGCCGCTGAACGCCGAACAAACTGCAGGCCTGGTCGAGCTGCTGAAAAACCCGCCGGCCGGCGAAGAAGCCTTCCTCGTAGACCTGATCACCAACCGCGTTCCGCCAGGAGTCGACGAAGCCGCCTACGTCAAGGCCGCTTTCCTCTCCGCTGTCGCCAAGGGTGAAGCCAAGTCGCCACTGATCGACCGCAAGCACGCCACCGAGCTGCTGGGTACCATGCAGGGCGGCTACAACATCGAAACGCTGGTCGCGCTGCTGGACGACGCCGAACTGGGCGCCGTCGCGGCCGAACAGCTCAAGCACACCCTGCTGATGTTCGATGCCTTCCACGACGTGGCCGAAAAAGCCAAGGCGGGCAATGCCCACGCCAAGGCCGTGCTGGAATCCTGGGCTGCCGGCGAGTGGTTCACCTCGCGCCCGGCGATCGCCGACAAGTACACCCTGACCGTGTTCAAGGTGCCTGGCGAAACCAACACCGACGACCTGTCCCCTGCCCCGGACGCCTGGTCGCGCCCAGACATCCCGCTGCATGCCCTGGCCATGCTGAAAATGGCCCGCGACGGCATCGAGCCTTCGCAGCCTGGTTCGGTCGGCCCGCTGGCGCAGATCGAAGCGGTCAAGGCCAAGGGCTTCCCGGTCGCCTACGTCGGTGACGTGGTCGGTACCGGTTCCTCGCGTAAATCGGCCACCAACTCGGTGCTGTGGTTCTTCGGCGACGACATCCCGTACGTGCCGAACAAGCGCGCCGGTGGCTTCTGCTTCGGCACCAAGATCGCTCCGATCTTCTACAACACCATGGAAGACGCCGGCGCCCTGCCGATCGAATTCGACTGCACCAACCTGGGCATGGGCGACGTCATCGACGTTTACCCTTACAAAGGTGAAGTACGCCGTCACGGCAGCGACGAACTGGTCACCAACTTCGAGCTGAAAACCGAAGTGCTGCTGGACGAAGTCCGCGCTGGTGGTCGTATCCCGCTGATCGTCGGCCGTGGCCTGACCGAGAAAGCGCGTGCCGAGCTGGGCCTGGCCCCATCGGACCTGTTCAAGAAGCCTGAGCAACCTGCTGCTTCGACCAAAGGCTTCACCCTGGCGCAGAAGATGGTCGGCCGCGCCTGCGGTCTGCCGGAAGGCCAGGGCGTGCGCCCAGGTGCCTACTGCGAGCCGAAGATGACCACCGTCGGCTCCCAGGACACCACTGGCCCGATGACCCGCGACGAGCTGAAAGACCTGGCGTGCCTGGGCTTCTCCGCCGACCTAGTAATGCAGTCGTTCTGCCACACTGCGGCCTATCCGAAGCCGATCGACGTCACCACCCACCACACCCTGCCAGACTTCATCCGCACCCGTGGCGGCGTGTCGCTGCGCCCGGGCGACGGCATCATCCACAGCTGGCTGAACCGCATGCTGATGCCTGACACCGTCGGCACCGGTGGCGACTCGCACACCCGCTTCCCGATCGGCATCTCGTTCCCGGCAGGCTCGGGCCTGGTGGCCTTCGCCGCTGCCACCGGCGTCATGCCGCTGGACATGCCGGAGTCGATCCTGGTGCGCTTCAAGGGCAAGCTGCAGCCTGGCATCACCCTGCGTGACCTGGTCCATGCCATCCCTTACTACGCCATCCAGAAAGGCCTGCTGACCGTCGAGAAGAAAGGCAAGAAGAACGCCTTCTCCGGCCGCATCCTGGAGATCGAAGGCCTCAACGACCTGACCGTCGAGCAAGCCTTCGAGCTGTCCGACGCCTCGGCCGAACGCTCCGCCGCCGGTTGCACCATCAAGCTGCCGGAGAAGGCCATCGCCGAGTACCTGCAGTCCAACATCACCCTGCTGCGCTGGATGATCGGCGAAGGCTACGGCGATGCCCGTACCCTGGAGCGCCGCGCCCAGGCCATGGAAGCCTGGCTGGCCAAGCCTGAGCTGCTGTCGGCCGACGCCGATGCCGAATACGCCGAAATCATCGAAATCGACCTGGCCGACGTCAAGGAGCCTGTGCTCTGCGCGCCGAACGACCCGGACGACGCCCGCCTGCTGTCCTCGGTACAGGGCGAGAAGATCGACGAAGTGTTCATCGGTTCGTGCATGACCAACATTGGTCACTTCCGCGCCGCCGGCAAGCTGCTGGACAAGGTCAAGGGCGGTATCCCGACCCGTCTGTGGCTGGCCCCGCCAACCAAGATGGACGCTCACCAGCTGACCGAAGAAGGCTACTACGGCATCTACGGCAAGGCTGGCGCGCGCATGGAAATGCCAGGCTGCTCGCTGTGCATGGGTAACCAGGCACGTGTGCAGACCGGTTCGACCGTGGTCTCCACCTCGACCCGCAACTTCCCGAACCGCCTGGGCGACGCCACCAACGTGTACCTGGCCTCGGCCGAGCTGGCTGCTGTCGCTTCGATCATCGGCAAGCTGCCGACCGTCGAGGAATATATGCAGTACGCCAAGGACATCGACAGCATGGCTGCCGACGTCTACCGCTACCTGAGCTTCGACCAGATCGCCGAGTTCCGCGAAGCCGCGGCCAACGCCAAGATCCCGGTGGTTCAGGCGTAAGCAGCTGCAAGTGGTAAGTTACAAGCTGTAAGAAGAAGCCCCGGTAGCGATACCGGGGCTTCTTCGTTGGTGCCGCCGCCCTCATCGCGGGGCAAGTCGGGTCGCCGCGATGAGGACGACACAGCGAACATCACATCACGAACAGATCGACAAACCTGTGCACGGGCATGGCCTCCAGCCTCGCCTGGTCCTTGCACAACGCAACGATCTCCTCACAGCGCTGGCGCACGAAGCGCGTCGCCAGGTTCTCCCTGAACTTCGCCTCCAGCAAAGGCATCCCCTCCTCCCGCCGGCGTCGATGCCCGATCGGGTACTCCACCACCACCTGCGGCGTGTGACTGCCATCCTTGAAGAACACCTGCACGCCATTGGCAATGGAACGCTTGTCGGCCTCCAGGTACTCGCGGCTGAAGCGCGGTTCCTCGACGATCACCATCTTCTCGCGCAGGCGGTCGATGCTCGGGTGCGCGGCATGGAAGGCATCTTCGTAATGCTCGGCCACCAGGTCACCGAATATCAACGGCACCGCCGTCATGTATTGCAGGCAGTGGTCGCGGTCCGCGGCATTGGCCAGCGGCCCTTCCTTGGAAATGATGCGAATCGCCGATTCGTGGGTGGTGATGACGATGCGGTCTATCTCGTGCAGGCGGTTGCGCACCTGCGGGTGCAGGATCACCGCAGCTTCGCAGGCCGTCTGGGCATGAAATTCGGCGGGGAAGCTGATCTTGAACAGCACGTTTTCCATCACATAGCTGCCCAGCGGCTGCGGCAGGCGCAGTTCCCGCTGCGCCTCGGGCTTGAGTGCCAGGTCCTTGTTGGTGTGGCTGAACGACACGTCGTAGAACCCCCACTGCCTGGCGGTCAGCGCACCGGGCACACCCATCTCGCCGCGCAGCGCGATATCGGCCAGGCGCACGCCACGACTGGAGGCATCCCCCGCCGCCCACGACTTGCGCGAGCCGGCGTTGGGCGCATGACGGTAGGTGCGCAGGGCCTGGCCATCGACGAAGGCGTGAGAGAGTGCCGAAAGCAATTGTTCGCGGCTGGCGCCCATGAGCTTGGCACACACTGCTGTCGAGGCGACCTTGACCAACAGCACATGGTCCAGGCCAACCCGGTTGAAGGAGTTTTCCAGCGCCAGCACGCCCTGGATCTCGTGGGCCATGACCATGGCATCGAGCACCTCGCGCATGGCCAGGGCCGCCTCGCCATTGGCCACGCGCTTTTGCGACAGGTGATCGGTGACCGCCAGGATGCCACCAAGGTTGTCCGAAGGATGGCCCCACTCCGCCGCCAGCCAGGTGTCGTTGTAGTCCAGCCAGCGGACGATGCAGCCGATGTCCCAGGCCGCCTTGACCGGGTCGAGGCGGTAGCTGGTGCCTGGCACGCGGGCGCCATGGGGGACGATCGTGCCTTCGACCAACGGGCCAAGATGCTTGGTACATTCGGGAAAACGCAGGGCCAGCAGGCCGCAGCCCAGGGTGTCCATCAGGCAGTGGCGGGCGGTGTTCAGCGCCTCGGAGGACTTGACGCGGTAGCCGAGCACATAGTCGGCGAGGGTCTGCAGGACCTGGTCGTAGTCGGGACGGGTGTTGAGGTCTACGTTTGCGCTCATTCGTGGCTCCTTGATAACAGGGGCCGCAAAGCGGCCCCGCTCAACGAATGCCGAGCACTACTGATGCCTTAGAAACTATCACCGGGCACGCGCACCCAGCCCTCCATCAGCACCCGAGCGCTTCGGCTCATGATTGCCTTGGTCACGGTCCATTGCCCGTCCACCTGACGCGCCTCGGCCCCGACCCGCAGTGTCCCGGACGGATGGCCGAAACGCACGGCACTTCGTTCTCCGCCACCGGCAGCCAGGTTGACCAGCGTCCCGGGAATCGCCGCGGCGGTACCGATGGCCACCGCTGCGGTGCCCATCATCGCGTGGTGCAGCTTGCCCATCGACAGCGCACGCACCAGCAAGTCGATCTCTTCGGCAGGCACGGCTTTGCCACTGGAGGCAGTGTAGGTGCTCGGCGCCGCGACGAAGGCCACTTTCGGCGTGTGCTGGCGCCCGGCGGCCTGATCGATATGTTCGATCAGCCCCATGCGCACGGCGCCATGGGCACGGATGGTCTCGAAACGCTGCAACGCGGCGGCATCGCCGTTGATGGCGTCCTGCAACTCGCTGCCGGTATAACCGATATCGGCGGCATTGACGAAGATGGTCGGGATACCGGCATTGATCAAGGTCGCCTTGAAGGTACCGACGCCCGGGACCTCGAGGTCGTCGACCAGGTTGCCGGTGGGGAACATCGCCCCGCCCCCGCCCTCCTCGTCGGCGGCCGGGTCAAGGAACTCAAGCTGCACCTCGGCGGCCGGGAAGGTCACGCCGTCGAGCTCGAAATCGCCGGTTTCCTGCACCTCGCCTTCGGTGACCGGCACATGGGCGATGATGGTCTTGCCAATGTTGGCCTGCCAGATCCGCACGGTAGCGATGCCATTGCGTGGAATGCGGCTTGCATCGACCAGCCCGCCGCTGACGGCGAACGAGCCGACCGCGGCGGACAGGTTGCCGCAGTTGCCGCTCCAGTCGACGAAGGCCTTGTCGATCGAGACCTGGCCGAACAGGTAGTCGACGTCGTGTTCGGGCTTGAGGCTTTTCGACAGGATCACCGTCTTGCTGGTGCTGGAGGTGGCGCCACCCATGCCGTCGATCTGCTTGCCATACGGGTCGGGGCTGCCGATCACCCGCAGCAGCAGGGCGTCGCGGGCCGGGCCTGGGACCTGCGCGCGCTCGGGCAAGTCTTGCAGGCGGAAGAACACGCCTTTGCTGGTACCGCCACGGATGTAGGTGGCGGGGATTTTTACCTGTGGTGCATGTGCCATGGTTGTTGTTCCTTTTCCGTCCGTGGGAGCGGGCTTGCCCCGCGATGGCGATGTCTTGGCCATCGCGGGGCAAGCCCGCTCCCACGGACCGCTATGCATTCATCTGCGTTATGCCGTGCCTTCCAGGAAGTCCTGGGCAAAGCGCTGCAACACCCCACCCGCCTCATAGATCGATACCTCTTCGGCGGTATCCAGGCGGCAGGTCACCGGCACCTCGACGCGCTCGCCGTTGCGCCGCGTGACCACCAGGGTCAGCGTCGCGCGCGGCTTGCGCTCGCCCAGCACGTCGTAGGTTTCGCTGCCGTCCAGGCCCAAGGTCTTGCGGTCGGTACCCGCCTTGAACTCCAGCGGCAGCACGCCCATGCCCACCAGGTTGGTACGGTGGATGCGCTCGAAGCCCTCGGCGACAATCGCCTCGACGCCCGCCAGACGCACGCCCTTGGCCGCCCAGTCACGGGACGAACCCTGGCCGTAGTCGGCACCAGCAACGATAATCAGCGGCTGCTTGCGCTGCATATAGGTCTCGATGGCCTCCCACATGCGGGTCACCTTGCCTTCCGGCTCGATGCGCGCCAGCGAACCCTGCTTCACGCTGCCGTCGTCGTTGCGCACCATCTCGTTGTACAGCTTGGGGTTGGCGAAGGTGGCGCGCTGCGCGGTCAGGTGGTCGCCACGGTGGGTGGCGTAGGAGTTGAAGTCTTCCTCCGGCAGGCCCATCTTCGCCAGGTATTCACCGGCGGCGCTATCCAGCAGGATGGCGTTGGACGGCGACAGGTGGTCGGTGGTGATGTTGTCCGGCAGCACCGCCAGCGGGCGCATGCCGCGCAGGGTACGCTCACCGGCCAGGGCGCCTTCCCAGTACGGCGGGCGGCGGATGTAGGTGCTCATCGGTCGCCAGTCGTACAGCGGCGCGACCTTCGGCCCCTTGTCTTCCTCGATGGCGAACATCGGGATGTACACCTGGCGGAACTGCTCGGGTTTGACCGAGGCGCGCACCACGGCGTCGATTTCCTCGTCGCTCGGCCAGATGTCCTTGAGGCGGATTTCCTTGCCGTCGACCACGCCCAGCACGTCCTTCTCGATGTCGAAACGGATGGTACCGGCGATGGCGTAGGCCACCACCAGCGGCGGCGACGCGAGGAACGCCTGCTTGGCGTAGGGATGGATACGCCCGTCGAAGTTGCGGTTGCCCGACAGCACGGCGGTGGCGTACAGGTCGCGATCGATGATCTCCTGCTGGATCAACGGGTCCAGCGCGCCGGACATGCCGTTGCAGGTGGTGCAGGCGAAGGCGACGATGCCGAAGCCCAGTTGCTCCAGCTCCTGCTCCAGGCCGGCTTCCTTCAGGTACAGCTGCACCGCCTTGGAGCCCGGCGCGAGCGACGACTTGACCCACGGTTTGCGCACCAGGCCAAGCTTGTTGGCGTTGCGTGCGATAAGGCCAGCGGCGATCACGTTGCGCGGGTTGCTGGTGTTGGTGCAGCTGGTGATGGCGGCAATGATCACCGCGCCATCCGGCATCTGCCCCGGCACCTCTTGCCATTGTCCAGCAATGCCCTTGGCTGCCAGGTCGCTGGTGGCCACGCGGGCATGCGGGTTGGACGGGCCTGCCATGTTACGCACCACGCTCGACAGGTCGAAGCTCAGGGTGCGCTCATACTCGGCCTTGGCCAGGCTGTCGGCCCACAGGCCGGCGACCTTGGCGTAGGTTTCCACCAACTGCACCTGCTGGTCATCGCGGCCGGTCAGCTTGAGGTAGTCGATGGTCTGCTGGTCGATGGCGAACATCGCCGCGGTGGCGCCGTACTCCGGGGCCATGTTGGAGATGGTGGCACGGTCGCCCAGGGTCAGCGCGCTGGCGCCAGCACCGTGGAATTCGAGGTAGGCGCCGACCACCTTCTGCTTGCGCAGGAACTCGGTCAAGGCCAGTACCAGGTCGGTAGCGGTGATGTTCGGCGCCAAACGCCCGGTCAGCTCGACGCCGACGATCTCCGGCAGGCGCATCCACGAGGCGCGGCCGAGCATGACGTTTTCGGCCTCCAGGCCACCGACACCGATGGCGATCACGCCCAGGGCGTCGACATGCGGGGTATGGCTGTCGGTGCCGACGCAGGTGTCCGGGTAGGCCACGCCGCGGTCGTTGTGGATCACCGGCGACATCTTCTCCAGGTTGATCTGGTGCATGATGCCGTTGCCCGGCTGGATCACATCGACGTTCTTGAACGCCTGCTTGGTCCAGTTGATGAAGTGGAAACGGTCCTCATTGCGGCGGTCTTCGATGGCGCGGTTCTTGTCGAACGCCTGCGGGTCGAAGCCGCCGCATTCCACGGCAAGCGAATGGTCGACGATCAGTTGCACCGGCACCACCGGATTGACCGCGGCCGGGTCGCCGCCTTTGTCGGCGATGGCGTCACGCAGCCCGGCGAGGTCGACCAGGGCGGTCTGGCCAAGGATGTCGTGGCACACCACGCGGGCCGGGAACCAGGGGAAGTCGAGGTCGCGCTTGCGCTCGATCAGTTGCTCGAGCGATGCATCGAGGGTGGCCGGATCGCAGCGGCGCACCAGGTTTTCGGCCAGTACGCGGGAGGTATAAGGCAAGCCGTCGTAAGCGCCGGGCTTGATCGCCTCGACCGCGGCACGGGCGTCGAAGTAGTCCAGGGCGGTGCCTGGCAGGTTCTTGCGGAATGCGGTGTTCATATCGTTATCAGGCTCACGGTATTCGGTTTGCAGGTCAGGCCTTGGGGCGCTGCGCACCCCATCGCCGGCAAGCCGGCTCCCACAGCAACGCATGGACATTGGGAGCTGGCTCGCCGGCGAAAGGGCTGCATGGCAGCCCCAGCGGTCGTTGCCTCAGCGCTGCTCGATCGGCACGAACTGGCGCTGCTCGACGCCGGTGTACTCGGCACTCGGGCGGATGATGCGGTTGTTGGCGCGCTGCTCGAACACGTGCGCGGCCCAGCCGGTCAGGCGCGAGCAGACGAAGATCGGGGTGAACAGCTTGGTCGGGATGCCCATGAAGTGGTACGCCGAAGCATGGTAGAAGTCGGCATTGGGGAACAGGCGCTTCTGCTCCCACATGGTCTTGTCGATGGCTTCGGAGACCGGGTACAGAACCTTGTCGCCCACCTCGTCGGCCAACTGCTTCGCCCAGCCCTTGATCACTTCGTTGCGCGGGTCGGACTCTTTGTAGATGGCGTGGCCGAAGCCCATGATCTTGTCCTTGCGCTCGAGCATGCGCAGCAGCTCGGCAGTGGCTTCCTGCGGGCTCTGGAAGCGCTCGATCAGCTCCATGGCGGCTTCGTTGGCGCCACCGTGCAGCGGGCCGCGCAGCGAGCCGATGGCGGCGGTGACGCAGGAGTACAGGTCGGACAGGGTCGAGGCACAGACCCGGGCGGTGAAGGTCGAGGCGTTGAATTCGTGCTCGGCGTAGAGGATCAGCGAGACGTTCATCACCTTGACGTGCAGCTCGCTTGGCTTCTTGCCGTGCAGCAGGTGCAGGAAGTGGCCGCCGAGGGTGTCTTCGTCGCTGCTGCAGTCGATACGCACGCCGTGGTGGGTGTAGCGGTACCAGTAGCACATCACCGCCGGGAACAACGCCAGCAGGCGGTCGGTCTTGTCGCGCTGGGCGTCGAAGGTCAGCTCCGGCTCCAAGGTGCCGAGCACCGAGCAACCGGTACGCATCACGTCCATCGGGTGGGCATCGCGCGGAATGCGCTCGAGCACTTCCTTCAAGGCTTGCGGCAGGTCGCGCAGGCCCTTGAGCTTGTGCTTGTAATCGGCCAGCTCTGCCTTGCTCGGCAGCTCGCCGTAGAGCAGCAGGTAGGCCACTTCCTCGAACTCGGCGCCTGCGGCCAGGTCGCGCACGTCATAGCCGCGGTAGGTCAGGCCGGCGCCGGCCTGGCCGACGGTCGACAGCGCGGTCTGGCCGGCCACCTGGCCACGCAGGCCCGCGCCACTGAGTACTTTTGCTTCGGCCATGGTGTTTCTCCTTTCTTGAATTTGTTATCGAAGTCTTGCTGGCTAATCCTGGCGGGTTGTACCGGCCTGATGGCGGGGCAAGCCCGCTCTCACGAGGCCAGTACGGGCATTCGCTTACCCTTTCTTCTGCGCGAACAACGCATCGAGGCTCTGCTCGAAGGCGTGATAGCCGATGGCATCGTAGAGCTCCATGCGGGTCTGCATGGTGTCGATCACGTTCTTCTGCGTGCCGTCGCGGCGCAGCGCGGTGTAGACGTTCTCTGCCGCCTTGTTCATGGCGCGGAAGGCCGACAGCGGGTAGAGCACCAGCGACACGTCGACCGACGCCAATTCCTCGGTGGTGTACAGCGGCGTGGCGCCGAACTCGGTGATATTGGCCAGGATCGGCGCCTTCACCCGGTCAGCGAAGGTCTTGTACATGTGCAACTCGGTGATTGCCTCGGGGAAGATCATGTCGGCGCCGGCCTCGATGCAGGCGGCGGCGCGATCCAGCGCGGCGTTCAGGCCTTCCACCGCCAGGGCGTCGGTACGGGCCATGATCACGAAGCTGTCGTCGCTGCGTGCATCCACGGCCGCCTTGATGCGGTCGACCATCTCCTGCTGCGAGACGATCTCCTTGTTCGGGCGGTGACCGCAGCGCTTGGCGCCGACCTGGTCCTCGATATGGATGGCGGCGGCGCCGAACTTGCTCATCGACTTGACAGTGCGGGCGACGTTGAAGGCCGAAGCGCCAAAGCCGGTGTCGACATCCACCAGCAGCGGCAAGTCGCACACATCGGTGATGCGCCGCACGTCGGTGAGCACATCGTCCAGGCCACTGATGCCCAGGTCCGGCAGCCCCAGGGAGCCGGCGGCGACACCACCACCGGAGAGGTAGATGGCCTTGAAACCGGCGCGCTTGGCCAGCAGGGCGTGGTTGGCGTTGATGGTCCCGACCACCTGCAGCGGATGTTCGGCGGCGACCGCGTCACGGAAACGCTGGCCGGGCGTGCTCTTCACTGTCATGACTCACCTCGTGGGCTATTGTTGTCGGCACCCTGGTAGTGGCGCTCGATATTGCGTTTGGACGCGCCGATGTGGCGGCGCATCAGGAGTTCTGCAAGCTCACCGTCGCGGGCTTCGATGGCATCGAGGATACGGTGGTGCTCGGCGAAGGCCTGGCGCGGGCGGTTGGGCGTGGAGGAGAACTGGATGCGGTACATGCGCACCAGCTGGTACAGCTCGCCGCAGAGCATCTTGTACAAGGTCTGGTTGCCGCTGCCCTGGATGATCCGGTAGTGGAAGTCGTAGTCGCCTTCCTGCTGGTAATAGCCCTGCCCGGCCTGGAACGCGGCATCGCGCTCATGGGTATCGAGCACATGGCGCAGCTCGTCGATGGCGGCCTGGCTCATGCGCTCGGCGGCCAGGCGGCAGGCCATGCCTTCGAGCGATTCGCGGATTTCGTACAGCTCGATCAGCTCGGCGTGGCTTAGCGACACCACCCGAGCGCCGACATGGGGCACGCGCACCAGCAGGCGTTGGCCTTCGAGGCGGTGAATGGCTTCGCGCAGCGGGCCACGGCTGATGCCGTAGGTACGCGCAAGCTCAGGCTCGGAAATCTTGCTGCCGGGGGCGATCTCGCCCTTGACGATGGCGGCCTGGATACGCCGGAAGACATGCTCCGAGAGGGTCTCGGTCTCGTCCTGCGGCAGTGCCACGGCCTGGGATGCATCCAGCATGATTGTCGACACCTTGCAAATCAATGACGGCAAAACTAGCTAAACAGAGAGCCACAGTCAAAGACAAAAAGAACATTGTCGACAATCGTCTAATAACGAACTAACCAAGCCTAGCCGCGGTCAGATCGCGGGCGCGCTGGCGTCAAGGCACCGGCGTGATAGAATGCCGCGCTCCTTCGGGAGCATGGATAGTGTGTCTGTCATCCTTTCATGCCCATGACAGATCAATGAGGACGCTTGGCCAGTCGCCTTGCCCTGAACTTTGCACAGCACCGCGCCAGGATTATGAGACTCAAACCCGCTTCATTGCTGCTCTGCCTGACCCTGCTGCCGGCACTCGCGCCCGCGGCCGAAAAGACCGTGTACGGTCTCAATGAATACGCCCGCCTGGGCGACCTTGACCTGGAAGTGGCAGCCAAGCTCGACACCGGCGCCAAGACCGCCTCGCTCAGCGCCCGCGACATCAAGCGCTTCAAGCGCAACGGCGAGAGCTGGGTGCGCTTCTACCTGGCCATCGACGCCGCGCACCAGCACCCCATCGAACGCCCTCTGGCCCGCGTCAGCAAGATCAAGCGCCGCGCCGGGGACTATGACGCCGATTCGGGCAAGGCCTACACTGCCCGCCCGGTCATCGAACTCGACATCTGCATGGGCCAGACGCGACGCACCATCGAGGTCAACCTCACCGACCGCAGCGCCTTCCAGTTCCCGCTGCTGATCGGCTCCGAGGCCCTCAAGCACTTCGGTGCGCTGGTCGACCCAAGCCTTAAATACGCGGCCGGCAAACCTGCCTGTGCCACCGAAGCTACCAAAGCAGAGTAATCCCGATGCGCTCTCTTACCCTCCACCTGAAAGTCCTGATCACCGTCCTGGTGGTGCTGGGCATCGCGATCACGGCCTACCAGATCTTCGCCCTCGGCATCCCGGTGACCGAGGACGAGACCGATGACCTGTGGAACATCGACGCCAAGGTCGAGTTCGTTGCCAGCGCCAAGGACCCGGTCAAGGTGCAGATGTTCGTGCCCCCGCTGAACCGTGACTACGTGAGCCTCAACGAGAGCTTCATCTCCAACAACTACGGGGTCAGCGTCAACCGCGCCGACGGCAACCGCAAGGTGACCTGGTCGGCCCGTCGCGCCAGCGGCAACCAGACCCTCTACTACCGCCTGGTGCTGACCAAGCGCTACAGCACCGAGAAGGCCAAGATCAAGGGCCCGACCTTCCGCGACAGCCTGGCCGTCGAAGGCCCGGAGAAGATTGCCGCCGAAGCGCTGATGGCACCGATTCGCCAGCATTCGGCTGACGTCGAGACCTTCGTCAGCGAGACCATCAAGCGGGTCAACAACGCCAACGACGACAACGCCAAGCTGCTGCTGGCCGGCGACAACTCGCCGCTGAAGAAAGCCCAGGTCATCGACCTGCTGCTGTCCATCGCCCACGTTCCGCTGGAGAAGGTCCACACCATCCGCCTGGTGGCCGACACCCCGCAGAGCCCTGAGCTATGGCTGCGCAGCTTCAACGGCAACGACTGGCTGTACTTCAACCCGGAGACCGGCGAACAGGGCCTGCCCAGCGACCGCCTGCTGTGGTGGACCGGCGATGACAACCTGATCACCGTCGATGGCGGCAAGAAGGCCACCGTCACCTTCAGCATGAACAACAGCGAGATGAACGCCATCCGCCTGGCCAAGCTGACCGACGAAAACACCGACGCCGACTTCCTCGAGTACTCGCTGTACGGCCTGCCGCTACAGACCCAGCAGACCTTCATGATCATGGTGATGATCCCGATCGGTGTACTGGTGATCCTGGTGCTGCGCAACCTGATCGGCATCCAGACCCTGGGCACCTTCACCCCGGTACTGATCGCCCTGGCCTTCCGCGAGACGCAACTGGGCTTCGGCATCATCCTGTTCACGGTGATCACCGCCCTGGGCCTGTCGCTGCGCTCGTACCTGGAACACCTCAAGCTGCAGATGCTGCCGCGCCTGTCGGTGGTGCTGACCTTCGTCGTGGTGCTGATCGCCGCCATCAGCCTGTTCAGCCACAAGCTTGGCCTGGAGCGCGGGCTGTCGGTAGCGCTGTTCCCGATGGTGATCCTGACCATGACCATCGAACGCCTGTCGATCACCTGGGAAGAGCGTGGCGGCGGCCATGCCATGAAAGTGGCCGTCGGCACCCTGTTCGCCGCCTCCATCGCGCACCTGCTGATGACCGTGCCGGAAGCCGTGTACTTCGTCTTCACCTTCCCGGCGGTGCTGCTGATCCTGGTGGGCTTCATGCTGGCGATGGGTCGCTACCGCGGCTACCGCCTGACCGAGCTCGTGCGCTTCAAGGCATTCCTGAAGAAGGCTGACGCCTGATGTTCGGCCTGATCAAGACCTGGAAAGCCCTGGAGGCCCGGGGCATCATGGGTATCAACCGGCGCAACGCGGACTACGTGTTGAAGTACAACAAGCGCCACCTGTACCCGATCGTCGACGACAAGATCATCACCAAGGAGCGCGCCTTGGCGGCCGGGATCCATGTCCCGGAGATGTACGGCATCATCGAGACCGAGAAGCAGATCGAGAAGCTCGACGAGATCATCGGCGGGCGCAGCGACTTCGTCATCAAGCCGGCCCAGGGCGCCGGCGGTGACGGCATCCTGGTGATCGCCGACCGCTTCGAGGACCGCTACCGCACGGTCTCGGGCAAGATCATCAGCCATGAGGAGATCGAGCACCAGATCTCCAGCATCCTTACCGGCCTGTATTCGCTGGGCGGGCACCGCGACCGGGCGCTGATCGAGTACCGGGTCACTCCGGACCAGATCTTCAAGAGCATCAGCTACGAGGGGGTGCCCGACATCCGCATCATCGTGCTGATGGGCTATCCGGTGATGGCCATGCTGCGCCTGCCGACCCGCCAGTCCGGCGGCAAGGCCAACCTGCACCAGGGCGCCATCGGCGTCGGTGTGGACCTGGCCACCGGCCTGACACTGCGCGGCACCTGGCTGAACAAGATCATCAGCAAGCACCCCGACACCACCAACGCAGTGGACGGCGTGCAACTGCCGAACTGGGACGGTTTCATGAAGCTTGCGGCCAGCTGCTACGAGCTGTGCGGCCTGGGCTATATAGGCGTGGACATGGTGCTGGACCAGGACAAGGGCCCGCTGATCCTCGAACTCAACGCCCGCCCCGGCCTGAACATCCAGATCGCCAACGACTGCGGGCTCACGCAACGCACCCACGCCATCGAGGCGCACCTGGAGATGCTGGCCAAGGAAGGTCGCAGCGAGGATGCCGAGCAGCGCGTGAAGGTCTCGCAAGGCCTGTTCGGGCACGTTCATCCAGGCTGAAACCTCGTAGGAGCGGGCTTGCCCCGCGATTGGCATAAAGGCAGCCTGCGCTATCGCGGGGCAAGCCCGCTCCCACGACCCCTGTCTTTGCGCAACATCTAAATGTCGCTGCCAGCGCTAGGCGCATCCCCCCCACAGGTCTACAATCGCCCTCCTCGCTTTTTCATCGCCGTCCACTCTGATGCCGACCTGTACGCTACACCCCCTGCCCTACCAGCCCGACCCCGCCTTCTACTTCGAACGCCTGCGCCGCGCGCCCGGCGCGATCCTGCTCGACAGCGCCCGTCCGGGGGCCGAACGCGGTCGCTACGATCTGCTCAGCGCCTGGCCCCTGCAACAGCTGCAGGCACGCAGCGATGAAGACGGCCAGGCTTACCTGCAACGCCTGCGCCAGGGACTGGCGGACCTTGGGGAAGCGCAACTGCCCGAGGGCATCGAGCTGCCCTTCGCCGGCGGCCTGATCGGCTACCTGAGCTACGACTTTGGCCGGCGCCTGGAGCAATTGCCGACATACGCGGTCGACGACCTCGGCCTGTCCGACGCCCGGCTGGGGCTGTATGCCTGGGCACTGGTGTCCGACCATCGGCTGTGCAGCAGCCAGCTGGTGTTCCACCCGCGCCTGCCCGAGGACGAACGGCAACGGCTCATCGCGTTGTTCGAGGCCAGCCCCCCGGGCGATAGCGGTGACTTCCACCTGCTAGCGCCCATGACCGGCGACCTTCGCCCCGAGCAGTACCGGGCGGCGTTCGACCAGGTGCAGCGCTACATCCAGGCCGGTGACTGCTACCAGATCAACCTCACCCAGCGCTTCCGCGCCCCCTGCCAGGGCGACCCATGGCGCGCCTACCAAGCCCTGCGCGCCGCCTGCCCGACGCCTTTCTCCGGCTACCAGCAGCTGGATGAAGGCACGGCGCTGCTGAGCTTCTCGCCCGAGCGTTTCATCCGTGTCAGCCAGGGCGAGGTCGAGACCCGCCCGATCAAGGGCACCCGCCCACGCGCCGCCGATCCGGCCGAGGACGCCCGCAATGCCGCCGAGCTGTTGGCCAGCCCCAAGGACCGCTCGGAAAACCTGATGATCGTCGACCTGCTGCGCAACGATATCGGCCGTACCTGCCAGACCGGCTCGGTGAAGGTACCGGAGCTGTTCAGCCTGGAGAGCTACCCCAACGTCCATCACCTGGTCAGCAGCGTGGTCGGCCAGCTGGCCGCCGGCAAGGACGCCCTGGACCTGATCGCCGGCAGCTTCCCCGGCGGCTCGATCACCGGCGCCCCGAAGATCCGCGCCATGCAGATCATCGACGAGCTGGAGCCGACGCGCCGGGCGCTGTACTGCGGCTCTCTGCTGTACCTCGACGTGCGCGGCGAGATGGACAGCTCGATCGCCATCCGCAGCCTGCTGGTCAAGGACGGCCAGGTCAGTTGCTGGGGCGGCGGCGCGGTGGTAGCCGATTCGGATTGGCAGGCCGAATACGAAGAGTCGATCGCCAAGGTGCGCGTGCTGATGGAAACGCTGCAAGCCTTGTAAAACTCCGCGGGAGCGAACCTGCCCCGCGTTCGCCAGGCGTCTGCCCCGCCATTTTTTGTTACCATCTGAACACTACGAGCGCACAGCGCCACTCACCCGATGGAAACCGCCTGATGAGCCAACCCTTCGACGTCGCCGCCCTGGCCGCGACCTACGCCAGCAAGTCCCCGCAGGAGATCCTCAAGCTCGCCTTCGAACACTTCGGCGACGACCTGTGGATCTCCTTCAGTGGCGCCGAGGATGTGGTGCTGGTGGACATGGCCTGGAAACTGAACAAGCAGGTCAAGGTGTTCAGCCTCGATACCGGTCGTCTGCACCCGGAAACCTACCGTTTCATCGACCAGGTGCGCGAGCAGTACAACCTGCCGATCGAAATACTCAGCCCGGACCGCGCCAAGCTCGACCCGTTCGTCAAGGAAAAGGGCCTGTTCAGCTTCTACAAGGACGGCCACGGCGAGTGCTGCGGCATCCGCAAGATCGAACCGCTGCGCCGCAAGCTGGCCACCGTCAGCGCCTGGGCCACCGGCCAGCGTCGCGACCAGAGCCCCGGCACCCGCAGCCAGGTAGCGGCTCTGGAGATCGACAGCGCCTTCTCAACTCCCGAACGCCCCCTGTACAAGTTCAACCCATTGGCGCAGATGACCAGCGAGGAAGTCTGGGGCTACATCCGCATGCTCGAACTACCCTACAACAGCCTGCACGAGCGTGGCTTCATCAGCATTGGTTGCGAGCCGTGCACCCGGCCGGTGCTGCCGAACCAGCATGAGCGCGAGGGACGTTGGTGGTGGGAGGAGTCGACCCAGAAGGAATGCGGGTTGCACGCGGGCAACCTGATCAGCAAGGCATAAACGACTGGGGCCGCAAAGCGGCCCCAGTTATTTCAGGTCAGTGCACCGGCAGCTCGACACCCTCGAACAGCTCTTCGAGTTCCTGCTTGTTATGGCACTGGATCGCCTTGGCCATCACCTCACGGGTCAGGTGCGGCGCGAACTTCTCGATGAAGTCGCACATGAAGCCACGCAGGAAGGTGCCGCGACGGAAGCCGATCTTGGTGATGCTGGCCTCGAACAACTCGCTGGCATCCAGGCACACCAAGTCGCTGTCTAGCTTCGGGTCCACCGCCATCTTGGCGACAATACCCACGCCCAGGCCCAGCCGTACATAAGTCTTGATCACGTCGGCGTCGGCCGCGGTGAACACCACCTTCGGCGTCAGGCCACGGTGGTTGAACGCCTCGTCGAGCTTGGAACGGCCAGTGAAGCCGAATACATAGGTGACGATCGGGTACTCGGCCACCGCCTCCAGGGTCAGCTTCGGCAGCTTGGTCAGCGGGTGCCCCTGAGGCACTACCACGCAACGGTTCCACTTGTAGCACGGCATCATGATCAGGTCGCCGAACAGCTCCAGCGCCTCGGTGGCGATGGCGAAATCGACGGTGCCGTCAGCTGCCATCTCGGCGATCTGCATGGGCGAGCCCTGATGCATGTGCAGGGCGACTTCCGGGTATTGCTTGATGAAATTGCTGATCACCGGCGGCAGCGCATAGCGCGCCTGGGTGTGGGTGGTGGCGATCGACAGGGTGCCCTTTTTCTCGTTGGAGAATTCCTGGGCGATCTGCTTGATGCTCTCGACCTTGCGCAGGATCTCACCGGCAGTATTGATGATGCGCTCGCCCGCCGGGGTTACGCGGGTCAGGTGCTTGCCACTGCGGGCGAAGACTTCGACGCCCAGCTCGTCCTCGAGCAGGCGGATCTGCTTGCTGATCCCGGGCTGGGAGGTGTACAGGCTCTGCGCCGTCGCGGAAACGTTGAGGTCATGGTGCGCCACTTCCCAGATGTAGCGCAGTTGCTGAAGCTTCATAGATATCCCTCAAAGGCGGTAGGTCACCGGCGCGCCGGCAGCGACGAGTTATAACTATATTAGTGGCTAGAGAAATAAATCTAGAACTATTTTGTTACGTTCGCAGGAAAAACCCTACCGCCAGACTCACACTTTCCTACGCCCAAGATGCTGGGCCAACGGCACCATGTACACCGGCACTGGCGACAATTGCAGCAGCCGCACCGCCGTGCGACCGATCGGCACGTCCACCCCGGCCCCCGCGCTGTGACTGCCGAAGATCAGCAGGTCGACCGCCAGGCGCTGGGCCTGCTCGAGGATCACCTGCGCCGGGTCGCCTTGACGCACCCGTACCGCACGGATCAGCGCCAGATCGGCGACCTCGCCCAGTTCCTCGCGAAAGTTTTCCAGCACCCGCTGCTCGATATTGGCCATGACCGTCGTCACGCCTTCACTGTGCAATGCATCGAGGGTCTGCTCATCGAGGTAGCTCTGCAGCAAGGATTCGGCGAACTGGCCCATCGGCTCCACGGCATGGATCACATACAGCTCCGCGTTGAAGGTCCGCGCCAGGGCCAAGGCGTGCTGCATGACGAAGGGCGCGTAAACACCGAGGTCTGTAGCGAACAGCATGGAACGGATCATTCGACCTCCTCGACTGCCGCTTCGGCAGAGCAAGCTTGAGCTTAGCAGCGCCATGGGCCGTCGCCTGGCCGTCCGGCGCACAGCCGCTGCGGCTTTCAGGCCTGCCGGTTACGCCGGTCAAGAAACGCCAGTGCCTGGTACAACGCCTCCATGCGCGACAACTCGCACCCCGCCGCGCGTGCGCGGGCCAAGGGCTCGGCGTAGATCGCCTGCAGCTCCAGCGGCCGCTGCAAGGCATGGTCGTGGTACATGCTTGGCCAATAGTCCGGCATTTTCTCGGTAACCCGGAACAGGTGTTCGGCATAGCCTTGCGGCAACTCAAGGCCACAGGCCCTGGCGCCGGCCACCACTTCCGCCATCAGAGCCTGGATCAGCGCACGGCTGTCGGCATCGCCCATCAGGGGTGTGGTGCTGGCCTGCAGCAGCACCGAAAGGCCGTTGTAGGGCACATTCCACACCAACTTCTGCCAACGCGCCTGGACGAGGTCGGCCATGGCCTGGGAGTCGATGCCCGCGGCCCTGAACAGCGCCGCGCCCTCCTCCACCACGACCGCTGCATCATCTTGTGCGGGCCCACTGTGATAGCCCAGGTTCACCGCGCCCAACGACTGGTGACGAATCACACCGGGGCGCTCGCGGTTGACACAGATGAAGCACAGCCCGCCCAGCAGGTGCATGTCCGGGCGCAAGGCCGGGCGCAGTTGCTCCTCGACCCCAAGGCCATTCTGCAGCAATACCACCCTGGCCTGCGGCGCTGCGGCTTGCACGATCAAGGGCGCCAGCTCGGCATTGCTGGTGGCCTTGGCCCCCACCAGCAGCCAGTCGCAAAGCGGCATGTCGGCGGCAGAGGCGTAGGCCTGCACGGGCATGCGCACCTGGCCATGCACAGCGCTGTCGAGCTGCAGCCCCTGTTCATGCACGGCCTGGTATTCACTGCGCAACAGAAAGTGCACGTCGAAGCCGGCGCGGGCGAGCATCAGGCCATAGAAGCCACCGATTGCGCCGCTGCCAATGATGCCGATACGGGGATTGCCAACCTGAGGGTCGAGGGACGCCATGCCGTGCTCCTGATCAAGAGTCATTGTTATGGGTCAGCACTATACGCAGGTGTTGCTGCCACGGTGAAATCGTCCCGCCAGGCCGCAAGCTCGCGCCCAAATGCCGCTTGGCGGGCAAAAACCCCGTATCGACGGGGCCCAGCCCATTGTCGCGCCCCCGCTAACGCGCTAAGGTTCGGCCTCCCCGCTGCGAACAATCTGCTGCTGGGCCGCACGGGGATTGCTGGCGGCCGGCACCCGTGACCTGACGAGTAACACGATGGCTGATTTACCGATCGATGACCTTAACGTTGCCTCCAACGAGACCTTGATCACCCCTGATCAGCTCAAGAAGGAAATCCCCCTCAGCGCCAAGGCCCTGCAGACCGTGACTGCCGGCCGTGAAGTGGTGCGCAATATCCTCGACGGCAAGGACCATCGCCTGTTCGTGGTGGTCGGCCCGTGCTCGATCCACGACATCAAGGCCGCCCACGAGTACGCCGAGCGCCTGAAGGTATTGGCCGAGGAAGTTTCCGACACCCTGTACCTGGTCATGCGCGTGTACTTCGAGAAGCCACGCACAACCGTCGGCTGGAAAGGCCTGATCAACGACCCGTACCTCGATGACTCGTTCAAGATCCAGGACGGCCTGCACATCGGCCGCCAGTTGCTGCTGGACCTGGCCGAGAAGGGCCTGCCCACCGCCACCGAAGCACTCGACCCGATCTCCCCGCAGTACCTGCAGGACCTGATCAGCTGGTCGGCCATCGGCGCCCGCACCACCGAATCCCAGACCCACCGCGAGATGGCCTCCGGCCTGTCCTCGGCGGTCGGCTTCAAGAACGGTACCGATGGCGGCCTGACCGTGGCGATCAACGCCCTGCAGTCGGTGTCCAAGCCGCACCGCTTCCTGGGCATCAACCAGGAAGGTGGGGTGTCCATCGTCACCACCAAGGGCAACGCCTACGGCCACGTGGTGCTGCGCGGCGGCAACGGCAAGCCCAACTATGACTCGGTGAGTGTCGCCCTGTGCGAACAGGACCTGGCCAAGGCGAAGATCAAGCCGAACATCATGGTCGACTGCAGCCACGCCAACTCCAACAAGGATCCGGCCCTGCAGCCACTGGTCATGGAGAACGTGGCCAACCAGATCCTCGAAGGTAACCAGTCGATCATCGGCCTGATGGTCGAGAGCCACCTGAACTGGGGCTGCCAGGCCATTCCGAAGAACCTCGACGAGCTGCAGTATGGCGTGTCGGTCACCGACGCCTGCATCGACTGGGCCGCCACCGAGAAGACCCTGCGCAGCATGCACGCCAAGCTCAAGGATGTGCTGCCCAAGCGTCAGCGCGGCTGAGAAATCGCGCAAACGAAAACGCCGGGCAATGCCCGGCGTTTTCATGTGTGCGCGCTGCCAGGTCAGGCCTTGCTCGAATGACGCTGCTGGCGCTCCATGTAGCGCTCGACATAAGAGCACGACGGGATGACCGTATAGCCCATCTGCTCGGCGTACTCCAGGGCCTTTTCGGTCAGCGCGGCGGCAATCCCACGCCCGCGCAGGGCGTTGGGAACGAAGGTGCGATAGATGTCCAGCGTCTGCTTGCCCAGGTCCATGTACGTCAGGTACGCCCGGTGACCGTCCACGGTGGTCTCGAACTGATGACCGGCCTGGTCATGGTGGATGGTCAGCGTTTCGCTCATCACTACTCCTCGCAGGTCTTGTCGGCAGACCCTTACCTTACCGATGTGGTTTATCCGGCGGAGGAACCTCCACGCCACCTGTGCCCCTTGGACAGCAGCACGGTTTGGATCGTTCTGCGCCGATGGCACCCTCAAATAGTAGGCGGCGCCAGCAAGAATGCTCAAGCTGCCCTGAATGAAAATGCTGACAGCAACGTCTGCACCGCCTGGCAACAGCAACCGGATGTTGTAGGGCTATGACGCTGAAGGACAGTTAAAGTCACCCTTAGTTCAACAAAAAAGTTCCTGTACTACAATCGCTTGCGAACGCTGCCCGGGGTTTTCACAGTTCGTTTACAAACCCCGTCGCCGGAGGCCTTGGCAGCATTTTTTTTGCAGTTCTTGCGCTCAGTCAGTTTACTTACTACAAGTAATGGGTACTATGTACGCCGGCCAGTTTCTCTTTTCCGAGAGATGGCTATTTAATAGAAAGTCCTTGAAGGGGAACACGATGAACAACGTTCTGAAATTCTCTGCTCTGGCTCTGGCCGCAGTTCTGGCTACCGGTTGCAGCAGCGTATCCAAAGAAACCGAAGCTCGCCTGACTGCTACCGAAGACGCAGCAGCTCGCGCCCAGGCTCGTGCAGACGAAGCCTACCGCAAAGCTGACGACGCTCTGGCAGCCGCTCAGAAGGCTCAGCAGACCGCTGACGAAGCCAACGAGCGCGCTCTGCGTATGCTGGACAAAGCCAGCCGCAAGTAATAATCCTCACGGATTGTTATGGAGCCGACCCACTTGTGGGTCGGCTTTTTTATTGCCTCGAAGAAAGCCTGTTGCTGCAAGGCCAAACAACAGGGGCCGCTTTGCGCCCCATCGCTAGGACAAGCCCACTCCTACAGCGCAACGCACGCATACCTGTAGGAGCGGGCTTTTCCCGCGATGGGCCGCAAGGCGGCCACTAGGATTGTACGAAAAGTGCACTGCTAGTTAGTTACCCGTGGGCAATCGCTTACTGCAATTCCGGTGGAATGCTCGACACCATCGGCGCGCTTGCACCATTGGTGGGCACGGCGATCTCGACCGGCATGCCATCTTCGGCAGCGACCACATCGCGAACCATGTCCCAGTTCATGCGCAAGTTGTTGGCCAGGTCTTCACGCTTGAGCAGCGCGTTGATGACGGCGGTGTGCTTGTCGACCACCGACGGATTGCCGTGATCGTCCAGCGGCGTGTGGGCTTCCAGATAGACTTTGCCAGCACTGATACCGAACTTGTACGGCTCGTTGATAATGCGTACCGGCGTGCCCACCGGGACCATCTTCGACAGCGTCAGCACATTGTTGTTGAGCATGCGGAAGCAGCCGTGGCTGGTGCGCATGCCGATACCGAACTTCTTGTTCGAGCCATGGATCAGGTAGCCCGGCACCCCAAGGGTGAACTTGAACGGCCCCAGCGGGTTGTCCGGCCCGGCCGGCACCACGGTCGGCAGGATGTCGCCATCGGCGGCGTGCTCGGCACGGATCGAGGCCGGCGGGGTCCAGGTCGGATTAGGCGTCTTGGCGGTGATCTTGGTGTTCGCGATCGGCGACCCCCAACCCTCGCGACCAATACCCAGCGGGAAGGTATGCACCACGTTCTGCCCTTTCGGGTAGTAGTAGAGGCGGTACTCGGCCAGGTTGATGACAATGCCTTCGCGCGGCCCTGGCGGCAGGATGTAGCGGGTCGGCAGGATGATCTCGGTACCGGCGCCCGGCAGCCATGGGTCGACGCCGGGGTTGGCGGCGATCATCTCCAGGTAGCCCAGGTCGTTGGCGGTGCCGATATCGGCGAAAGTGTCTTCGTACTTGGCCTGGATGGTGTGGACCTGGCCGACGACGTCCTCACCGGGGGGTGGCAACGGCAGTTCCAGCGCAACAGCGGGGCCTGTCGCCAGCAAGGCGGCCAGGGTCAGGCTACGGGTGACGGCGGGAAAGCGCGGCAACATCCGGGAAATCCTTCGAAAGGTCAGTCAAGGGAATCGATTGTACACCCGCGCCGAAACAAGCGGGAGGCGCAAGCCTTTCAGATGATGAAAGGCGCTCAGAGTTCCGGCCACACCGGGCGCATGCCACGCCGCTGGGCATCGAGGATTGCCTTGCACAACTCACACAGGCGCTCGTCACGGTAGATGGCCCGCTCGACACTCGACCAGCGCGGCTGCGCGGGCAGCAGGCCACCGCACAAGGTGCGGTCGACAGGCACGCCGAGCTCGAGCTGGCGGGCGGCGAGGTGGATGCGCACTTCCTGGCAGGCAAACAGGTCGAGCTGCTCGTCGGGCTCGATCAGTTGGTAGGCGTACAGGGACCAGGCAGGGCGCGGCATCGGGGGCACTCGAAACGGGGGGCGCAACATTAGCCGAAAGCGGCCCCCGATAAAAGCATCACAGCAAGGGTTTTATCGCCGGCCAGGCATTTTCCAGCAAGCGCTGCTGGGCGGCGGCTGCAGGGTGGATGCCATCGGCCTGCATCAGCTCCGGCACCCCGCCCACGCCTTCGAGGAAAAACGGCACCAGCGGCACCTTTTTCTCCTTGGCCAGTTGCTCGTAGACCTGGGCGAACGCCGTGGTGTAGCGCACACCGTAGTTGGGGGGCAGGCGCATGCCCAGCAGCACGACCTTGGCCCCCGCATCGCGGGACTGGTCGATCATTGCCGCAAGATTCTGTTGCAATTGCTGCGGTGGCTGCCCGCGCAGGCCATCGTTGCCACCTAACTCCAGCACCACCAGGTCCGGCTTGTGCGCTGCAAGCAGCGCCGACAGCCGCGCCTGGCCGCCCGCGCTGGTGTCGCCGCTGATGGAGGCATTGACCACCTGGTCGTCAAAACCCTCCTTGCGCAGTTGCTGTTGCAGCAGGTTGACCCAACCCTGACGGGTATCCAGGCCAAAACCGGCGCTGATACTATCGCCCACGACCAGCAATGTTCCCGCCGCCGCGCCCTGGGCCAGGCAACACAGGGCCAGACCGGCACTCAACCACCACATTCGCATCGGATTCTCCATGAGCCCCAGCATTCTCGTTGCGCAGAACCTTAGCAAAGTGGTCCCCAGCGCGGAAGGCGACCTGACCATCCTCCACGCCCTCTCCCTCGACCTCGCCCAAGGCGACAGCCTGGCCATCGTCGGTGCCTCCGGTTCCGGCAAGTCCACGCTGTTGGGCCTGCTCGCCGGGCTCGACCGGCCGAGTGCCGGCAAGGTGATACTGGCCGGACACGACCTCGGCCCCCTCGACGAGGACCAGCGCGCCCGGGTGCGCGCCGAGCACGTCGGCTTCGTGTTCCAGTCGTTCCAACTGCTCGACAGCCTCAACGCCCTGGAGAACGTCATGCTGCCGCTGGAGCTCGACGGTCGCCGCGATGCCCGCGAGCACGCTCGCGATCTGCTCGAGCGGGTCGGCCTGGGCAAACGCCTGAGCCACACGCCGCGCCAGCTCTCCGGCGGCGAGCAGCAGCGGGTGGCGATCGCCCGCGCCTTCGCCGCGCAACCGGCCGTGCTGTTCGCCGACGAGCCCACCGGCAACCTCGACAGCCACACCGGCGAGCGCATCAGCGACCTCTTGTTCGAACTGAACCAGGAGCGCGGCACGACACTGGTGCTGGTAACCCACGACGAACGCCTGGCCAAGCGCTGCCGCCGCCTGATCCGCCTGGATGCCGGACGCCTGGTGACGCCCCTGGAGCCCTGATGACCCGCCTATCGTTCCCACGCCTGTGCACCCTTGCTCTGCGCCAGTTGCTGCGTGACGCGCGCGCCAGCGAAGTCCGCGTGCTGTTCTTCGCCCTGCTGGTTGCGGTGGCGGCCAGCACCGCCATCGGCTACTTCGGCGCTCGCCTGAACGGCGCCATGCAGTTGCGCGCCAGCGAGTTCCTCGGCGCCGACCTGGTCCTGCAGGGCAGTGCCCCACCCGCCGCGCAGCAGATCGCCAGCGGCACCGCGCTGGGCCTGCGTCATGCGCGGGTGGTGGAGTTCACCAGCGTGGTTGGCGGCGACAGCGGCATCCAGCTTTCCAGCATCAAGGCGGCCGACTCCGCCTACCCGCTGCGCGGCCAATTGCGCAGCGCCCCGGCGCCCTATACCGCAGAGACGCCCGGTGGCGGCCCGGCGCCGGGAGAGGCCTGGGTCGAACCGCGCCTGCTCGCGGCGCTCGGCCTGGCCATCGGCGACAGCATCGACGTCGGCATGAAGACCCTGCGCATGAGCCGCGTGCTGACCTACGAGCCCGACCGCGCCGGCAACTTCTACAGCCTGACCCCTCGGGTGCTGATGAACCTCGCCGACCTGGACGCCACTGGCGTCATCCAGCCGGGCAGCCGGGTCAGCTACCGCGACCTGTGGCGCGGTGATATCGACGCCTTGCAAACATACCGGCAGGCGGCGGAAAAAAGCCTGGCCGCCAACCAGCGCCTGCTCGACACCCGCGATGGTAACCGGCAGATCGGGGGCGCACTGGGCAAGGCCGAGCGTTACCTGAACATGGCGAGCCTGGTGGCGGTGCTGCTGGCCGGCGTCGCCGTGGCCTTGTCGGCCAGCCGCTACGCCGCGCGGCGCCTGGATGCCAGTGCTCTGCTGCGCTGCCTGGGCCTGTCCCGGCACCAGGCCCTTGGCCTTTACAGCCTGCAACTGGCAATGCTCGGTGTCGCCGCTGCAGTCATCGGCGCACTGCTCGGCTGGATCGCCCAGCTGGGGTTGTTCCGCCTGCTCGAAGGCCTGCTGCCCAGCCAGGTGCCGCCCGGTGGACTCACCCCGGCGCTGGCCGGCATCGGCACCGGATTGGTAGCCCTGGCCGGCTTCGCCTTGCCGCCCCTGGCAGCCCTGGGTCGCGTGCCGCCGCTACGGGTCCTGCGCCGCGACCTATTGCCACTGCCACCGAGCAGCTGGTTGGTGTACGGCGCCGCACTGCTCGCCCTGGGCCTGATCATGTGGCGCCTGAGCCTGGACTTGCTGCTGACCTTCGCCCTGCTCGGCGGCGGGCTGATCGCCGCCTTGCTGCTGGGGGGGTTACTGTTGCTCGGCCTGCGCAGCCTGCGCCGGCTGCTGGCCGGCGCGCCGCTGGCCTGGCGGTTGGGGCTCGGGCAGTTGCTGCGTCACCCGCTGGCCGCCGCCGGCCAGGCCCTGGCCTTCGGCCTGATCCTCCTGGCAATGGGCCTGGTCGCCCTGCTGCGGGCGGAACTGCTCGACACCTGGCAGGCGCAGTTGCCCAAGGACGCGCCCAATCATTTCGCCCTGAACATCCTGCCCGACGAGCGCCAGCCGTTCGCCGAGCGCCTGGCCCAGATCAACGCCACCGCCGCGCCGCTGTACCCGGTGATTCCCGGCCGCCTGACCCATATCAACGAGCAGCCGGTGCGCCAGCTGGTCAGCAAGGAATCCACTGGCGAGCGCGCCATCCAGCGCGACCTCAGCCTGACCTGGGCCGCCGAGCTGCCCCAGGGCAATGCCCTGAGCGCCGGCCAATGGTGGCAGCAGGCACCCGCCAACGATGAAGCCCCCGGGGTTTCCGTGGAGGCGGAGCTGGCGCAGAGCCTGCACCTGCAACTGGGCGACCTGCTGACCTTCGACATCGGCGGCCAGCAACGCCAGGCCCGGGTCAGCAGCCTGCGCAGCGTGCATTGGGACAGCTTCCAGCCAAACTTCTACATGATCTTCCAGCCGGGCACCTTGCAAGGCCTGCCCACCACCTACCTCACCAGCTTCTACCTGGCGCCGGGCCACGACCAGGAAATCGTCGCGCTGTCCCGGGCGTTCCCGGCGGTGACCGTGCTGCAGGTCGATGCGCTGCTCGCCCAGCTGCGCAGCATCCTCGCCCAAGTCACCCTGGCGGTGGAGTACGTGCTGTTGTTCGTGCTGGCTGCGGGGCTGGCGGTACTGTTTGCCGGCCTGCAGGCGACCCTCGACGAACGCATCCGCCAAGGTGCCCTGCTGCGGGCGCTGGGAGCGGCACGCCCGCTGCTGGTAAAGGCACGACGCATCGAGTTCGGCCTGCTCGGCGCCGCCAGCGGCCTGCTCGCGGCACTCGGCTGCGAGCTGATCACCTTGGGCCTATACCGCCATGCCTTCGACCTGGCCTGGGCGCCGCACCCAGCGCTGCTCCTGCTGCCGCTGCTGGGCGCGCTGCTGATCGGCGCCGCCGGTGGCTATGGCACCCGGCGGGCACTGAACAGCAGCCCGCTGACCGTGCTGCGCGAGGGTTGAGCCCTGCGCAGGCCAGGGTTCAGGGCTGGCTGGCCTGTAGGCGGCCGCGCAGGCGCAGCCGGCCCACCACCCCCGCCATGAGTACTATCGGGGCAGCGACGGCGATCGCCAGATGGTTCAGGTACAGCGGCGGGATGCAACTGAGGAACAGTGAGTACAGGGCGCCGGCCATCATCTGCAGAAAGAAGAACTGCCCCGACGACATGCCGACGTCCTGGCTGACGCAACGCAACAACCCTGCCTGCGTGATCGGAATGACCATACCGGTACAGACCAGCAGCGCGATCATCGGCAGCAGGAACAACAGTGTACCCGGGCCCACCAACAGCAGCCCCAGGGACAGGCCTATGCAACCTCCCAAGCCGATCATCGCGGCGAGCGCCAGCAGCGCGTCCAGGTCGTGGGTCTGGCTCAGGCGCCGCGCGATGGTGCTGCCCGCCACATAGCCACAGGCACAGGCGCCGATCAGCGCGCCATACTCCAGCTCACTGAAACCCAGCACCTGCTGGAAGGCATGGGACGACGACGACAGCAGGGCGAAGTAGCTCATCCACACCAGGCTGATGCAGGCCGCATTGCGCCGATAGCCAGGGTTGCCCATATTGCGCCGGTACACGCGCCAGATGGCGCCAACCGATCCGATCGGCTGCCCGCCGCCTGCCGTGGGCCGGGTAAAGCCGACGAACACCAGCAACACCAGCAGGTTGAATGCACCGGCACACAGCAGCACCCCGCGCCACCCCAGCCCAGGCAGCACAGCACCGGCCAGCAATGGCACCACGCATGGCGTGACGGCAGTGGCCGAGGCCAGGGTGCTCAGAACCGGCAGACGCTGCGCTTCGGGATATACCTCCCTGACGACCAGGCGTGTGGTCACGGTACTGACGCAGCCGCCCAGTGATTGCAGCAAACGGCCGAGGATGAACAGCGTGAAGCCCTCAGCGCTGGCCGCCAGCAAGGCGCCGACCAGCGCCAGCGCCAGACCGCCCAACTGCACGGCCCTGGGGCCGAACCGATCGGAAAGCAGCCCAGCCATGATCACCGATACGGCGTAACCGACCATGTACACCACAAGCGTGTTCTGTACGCTCGCCCCCCCCACATGGAGGTCCTGGGCCAACCGCGCCGATGCCGGCACCATCACGCCCAGCCCCAACTGCGGCACCACGACGGCGCTCAACAGCGCCAGGGTCAACCAGGGACTCGCGCTCGGCGTACTCATGCCCGCATCACCTGTTCGTAGTGCGGGGCCAGCAACATGGGCAACCACTGCAGAACCGTCATGACTCGTTGACTCCTTGCAAAGAATGAATACCGGTTCCGTCTACGCCTGGGCGCACAATGGAATCGGGTGCGCTTCTTTGCGCACCGCAACAAGTTGTTACGTGGATTGAGCTTAGGGATTGCGCTGGCTACCATGAAGGTCCATTAAGCCTTCCTGCATGTGGACCACTTATGGCCAGAGGCAAACAACCGCTTGCCCTTGACCTTGCCCTGCCGTTCGAGCTGTGCGCCAAACCTTCGGCCCGCAAGCACCAACTGCTCTATGCCTTCCTGCAAGATCTGCTCGCCTGTGGCCATCTGACGCCCGGCACACGCCTGCCCTCCACCCGTACCCTCGCCCAGCGGTGGGGAGTGGCGCGGGGCACCGTCGAGCTGGTTTTCGAACAACTCGCCCTGGAAGGTTGCATCCTGCGCCGACAAGGCGCGGGCTCAGTGGTCGCACCGCTGCGTCCCGACGCGCTGATCGCGGCCAACGAACAGCCCCTGGCCACGCTCGCTTGCCCCCGTGAGCCCGCGCCCTGCGTCAGCCCTGCCGCCCTGCCAGAAGCCCGGTTGCAGACGGGCGTGCCCTTCGTCGCCCGGCTGGCAGACCCGACGCTGCTTGAACAGCGTCATCTGCAACTGGCCGCCGATGCCCTTGCGACAATCACCGAGAGCGTTCCGCACGCAGGTGACATGTTGCTGCGCAAGGCTATAGCGGCGCACATCCGTCTCTATCGGGGCATCGAGTGCGACGTCGAGGCTATCGTCGTGACCCAGGGCATTCGCCACACCCTGCACTTCATCAGCCAGTGGCTGGAACAGGACGACGCCATCGCCCTGGAGGATCCGGGCTACTCCTGGGCCGCACGCATGTTCGAACAGACCGGCAGACGGGTGATCTGCGTCGCCGTGGACCAGGCAGGCCTGGACGTCGAACAACTGGCCACGCACGACCACGTCCGCGCGGTGCACACCACCCCCGCGCACCAAGCTCCACTGGGCATCTGCATGAGCGTCCAACGAAGGCAGGCGCTGCTGGACTGGGCACAGACCCGCGATGCCTACATCGTCGAGGATGACTACGACAGCGAATACAACTATGCCTGCGCGCCACTGCCGGCGATCAAGGCGCTCGACCAGCATGACCGGGTGCTGTTCTGCGGCAGCTTCAACAAGACCTTGTTCAGCGGGCTGAGGCTGGGATTCGCGGTCGTACCGCGAACCTTGCGCGCACGGTTCATCGACTGGCTGGCGGCAACGGGGCAGACGCCGGGGATCATCGCCCAGCGGACGGTGCGCCAGTATCTGCTGCGTGGTCACTATGAACGGCACCTGCGCATCGCAAGGCAGACCTACCAACGCCGCCGGGACCTGCTGCTCAAGCGCCTCGCGGCAGAGCCAGGCATGACCGTCAGCGGCGAGCAATCCGGCCTGCACTTCGTCCTCTGGTTACCCGACGGCGTCAGTGAGCAGGCGTTCTGCGAGCGGGCCCGGCAACGCGGGCTGGTGTTGCAGCCGATCGGCCTGTTCTGCCGCTGGCACACCTGGCCCGCCGGCGTGCTGATCGGTTATGCAGCGCTCACCGATGAGCATATCGCAGCAGCCTCACAGGTGCTGGTAGAGGTCTATCGGGAATCGCTGCCCGGGTAGCTGATACGGTTGACGTACCAGGTCGCCTCACCCGTGGGGGTATGCACCACCACCTCGTCGCCCTCCTCCTTCTTGAGCAACGCCCGGGCCATGGGCGAGTCGATAGAGATATAGTCGTTGCGCCCGTGGATCTCGTCATAGCCGACGATGCGAAAGCGCAACTGCTCGCCGTCATCGTTCTCGATGTCCACCCAGGCGCCGAAGAACACCTTGCCCTCCTGCTGGGGCGAGTACTCGACCACCTTGACGTCTTCCAGGCGCTTGCGCAGGTAACGCACGCGGCGGTCGATCTCGCGCAGCAGCTTTTTGTTGTACTGGTAGTCGGCGTTCTCACTGCGGTCGCCCAGCGAGGCGGCCCAGGTGACCTTCTGGGTGATCTCCGGGCGATAGACCCGCCACAGATGATCGAGCTCCTTTTTCAGGGCCGCGTGACCTTCGGTGGTAATGATGTTGGTGCTCAACGACTGTCTCCTCAGCGCATCCACAGCAGGCGCAAGGCGCCCACCGAGAGACCGAGCTTAACGAAAAACGCCTGGCCGCGACACGCCGCTCAACGGCGGGTGATCAGCCCCTGGCGGGCGATGCGGGTGAGCTGGCCGATGACTTCTTCGGCATCCTGCGCCGCGGGGGCCTGGATCACGGCCAGGTCGAAGCGGTCGTTGCCGTACTGACCGAGCTGGTCACAGCTGTCGGAGAACTGGATGAGGAAGGCACAGGCCTGGCCCTTGCGCCGGGAGAAGCCATCGAGATTGCGCAAAAGCGTGGGTTGATGCTGGCCGCCGAGCAGGATGCGCGGGGTACGGGAGGCCGGGTTCTTGGCCAAGGGAGTCAAACAGACACTGGTACGTGGGCAACTCATGGAGTCTCTCTCCGCCTCGCTGATCCCGCTGGGCAGCGGTGGGAGGCGTCACCGAACCAGCGCTTTAGCGGTATTTCGGAAGACCCGTCGTGGGCCCTTCCTGCGCCCCGCAAGTAGCTGTTTAAATCGGCGCAATCGGTATGCTAGAGGGACACGCCGCAAGTTACAAGCTGCAAGTCGATCACTTTGACCACTTGCAGCTTGAGGCTTGAAGCTTGCAGCTTTGTTTCAGCGTGCGATCAGACGGTCCAGCGACAGGCGGCCAGCGCCCTCGATCAGCACCGCCACGGTGCCGGCAAGCAGCGCCAGGGCGAACTCATAACCGTTGTTGGACATGAACAGCCCGTTGCCGATATGCACCGAGAAGATCGCCACCACCAGGGTCACGCTCAGCGCCAGCGCCGCCGGGCGGGCCAAAAGGCCGACCACCAGCGCCAGGCCGCCAAAGAACTCGGCGCTACCGGACAGCAGGGCCATGAGGTAGCCCGGAGCCAGGCCGATACTTTCCATCCACTGGCCGGTGCCTTCCAGGCCGTAGTCACCGAACAGGCCGAAGAGTTTCTGCGCGCCGTGGGCCATGAAGATGACACCGACCAGGATGCGCACGACGCTCAGGCCATAGCCGGCGCGGGTGGTGAAAAGGGCTTTCAGGGAGTTGTTCATGAGGTGCTTCCTTGTTTGAGCAGGTGTGTGTTGGATGGGCGCCATCATAATCAACTCATCGAATAAGAAAATCGCAATAATCGCGCAAATCATATCGAATAATTAGATTTAATTAGCGCTTGGCCACCCGCTCCAGGGAGGCACGCTCGCGGTTGAACGCAAGGTAGTACTTGTTGACGCTGTTGACGAAGTTCACCGGCCCCATGCCCACCTGCTCCATGGCGATGCGCTCGGTCTGGAAGAACCACTGGTTGCCATTGAGCCCTCGTCGCCGGGCTTCGGCGCGCATGGCCTGGACCCGCTCCGGCCCGAGGTTGTAGGCGGCCAGGATGAACGCCATGCGCTCGCGCTCGTTGAGCTGCGGGCTGGCGAAGAACTTGCGGCGGATCAGCGCCAGGTAGCGGGCACTGGCCTGGACGTTGCCATCTACCGTGGCGGTGTTGCTCACGCCTACCCGCTGGGCCGCCGAAGGCGTGATCTGCATCAGCCCGTGGGCACCGCCAGTGCCCCGCGCCTTGGGATCGAGGGTGGACTCCTTGAACGCCAGGGCGGCCAGGTTGAGCCAGTCGAACTGCTGGTCGCCGCCATGCTTCTGCAGCACGGGGCGCAACGCGGCCAGGCGCTGGCGGTCCTGGCGGGCCAATGGATTATGCACCCGGTACTGGCGCCGGTAGATACGCTCGAACGCCGCGTCCTGGTTGTCGGGCGCGCGGTAGGTGGCCAGGAAGCGGTCCACCGCCGTGCGCAACATCGGCGCATCCTTGCGCAGATACCAGCGCATGGCCTGGGGCGGTGCCAGTTGCAGCTTGCTGTCGACCCGCAGGCGCGGCATCACCCGCGCCCAGCGCTGGGCGATGGGACGCTCCACCACGGTCAGCGGGTAGATGCCCGCTTGGACCATCTCCAGCACATCCTCCACCGCCAGCGTCGGGTCGACCCACTCCACCTTGATCGGTGCCCGCTTGCGCAGCGCCAACTGCTGGTTGATCGCCTCGATCGCAGGCCCCGCGGCACTGGCGGTGGTCAGGGCGATGGTGCGCCCGGACAGCTGTTCGGCACGGTTGTAGCCGCGCTCGCCCTTGCGCCCGACCAGTTGCAGGGGAACCTGGTCGAGCACCGGTGCGCTGGCCTCGACGCCGCGCACCACGCCAGGGTCGAGCAGTTCACCGGGCGCGGCAAGATCGCCCTCGCCGCGCTGCAGCGCACCGAGTAACTGCTCCTTGGCGCGGGGGATGATCTTCAGGGTGATTTCCTGGCCGTCGGCGCCCCGGGCATTGAGGGCGTGCTCCAGGGCACGCAGGCGGTAGTACTCGATCCCGACCGGTTCACCCTTTACCTCGCCGGAGCTGTTGCGGCTCTGGTTGACCAACACCCGCAGCACCTTGCTCGAGCGGATCTGCGCCAGGTCACGGGCTTGGCTGGCAGGCACATGCTGCTGCGGCCCCGCTTCGCCGGCAGCGACCGGCCCGGCGGCCAACAACCCGTACAGCAACAGGCTGGTGAAAAAGGTTCGCACCATGGCGGTAAGGGTCCGAGGGCGGTTGGCAGGCACCATGCGCTGTGATCGATCCGTGATAAATGACCGCAACAGACCACGGCAAACGTTTGAAGTTCTTGGTTTTTTCGCGATATCGCGGTTTTTGCTATGCTGGCCGCCCCGCGGCAAGAGGTAGCACCATGCAACTGATCGATATCGGCGTCAACCTGACCAACAGCAGTTTCCGCGACCAGCAGGCCGCTATCGTCGAACGTGCCATGGAAGCCGGCGTGGCACAGATGGTCCTTACCGGCACCAGTCTGGATGTCAGCGCCGAAGCGCTGGAGCTCTGCCAACGCCTGGACGAGCCCGGACAGCGTCTGTTCAGTACTGCCGGCGTGCATCCCCACGATGCCAGCCACTGGAGCGCTAACAGCGAACGTCAGCTGCGCGAACTGCTCGCCCAACCGCGGGTCGTGGCCGTGGGCGAATGCGGCCTGGACTTCAACCGCGACTTCTCCCCACGCCCCGCCCAGGAAAAGGCCCTGGAGGCGCAGCTGGCGCTGGCGGTCGAGTTGCGCCTGCCGGTGTTCCTTCACGAGCGCGAGGCCAGCGAACGCCTGCTGGCGATCCTCAGGAACTACCGCGACCACCTGAGCGCGGCAGTGGTGCACTGCTTCACCGGTGAACGCCAGGCGCTGTTCGCCTACCTCGACATGGACCTGCACATCGGCATCACCGGCTGGATCTGCGACGAGCGCCGTGGCACCCACCTGCACCCGCTGGTCGGCAACATCCCCGCAGGCCGCCTGATGCTGGAAAGCGACGCGCCCTACCTGCTGCCACGAAGCCTCAGGCCCAAGCCGAAGAACGGCCGCAACGAGCCCGCGTTCCTCCCCGAAGTGCTCCGCGAGGTGGCGCTGCACCGCGGCGAAACGATGGAACACACCGCCGCCCACACCAGCGCCTGCGCCCGCGCGTTCTTCGGCCTGCCTGAGGTTTCTTGACGCATATCAACGAGGTCCCTGGCCTTGGCGGGCACAATGATGGCACCTTGCCAATAATGTTTCCGCCAACTCAGAGAAGACCTACCATGGGTGCCTGGCTTAGCAACGTTTCCCTCAAATACAAGTTCTGGGCCGTCAACGCAGTGGCCTTCGTCACCACGCTGATGCTGGTGCTCTACGCGGTGCACCTGGAGCAACAAGCCCGCGCCAGCGGCGCCCAGGCGCAAGCGCAGGCCCAGGCCGAACTGCTGGCAGCCTGGCCCGCCGGACAGCCACTGCCCACGCAGGCCAACCTGATCACCTGGCGCAACGGCCAGACACCGCAATTTGCCGGCGAACCGCTCGAGGCCCTGCGCGATGCCCAGGGCTGGGTAGAGCTGCCCAGTGCCTGGATCCTCGGCGACAACCCGCTGCGCGGCGCCCAGGTGCTGCGCCGGGACGAGCAGCACATCGCCGTGCTTGCCCAGTCCCCCAGTCTGCGCCAGGTCTATTTCGACCGCTTCAGCAACTATGCCGTGTGCGTGCTGATCCTGATGCTGGCGATGCTGTGCGCCTCGCAGTTGCTGATCCGCTTCCTGCTCAGCCAGCTCAACACCCTCAAGGACGTGATGCTGCACGTGGAAAAAACCGGCGACCTCTCGGCGCGGGTACCGCTGGCCTGCGGCGACGAGGTCGGGCAGATGGCGGGGGCCTTCAACGCCATGCAGACTACTTACCACCGCGTGGTCAGCACCGTGGCGCGCACCGCCGCGCAGCTCGACTCGGGCGCCGCGCGCCTGGCCGGCAGCATGGACGAGGTGCGCCACGGCATGATCGGCCAGCAGAGCGAGACCGACCAGGCGGCGACCGCGATCAACGAGATGACCGCCACGGTGCACCATATCGCCCAGCACGCCGGCGCCACCCGCGACCTGTCGCAGACCGCCGACACTCTGGCCGGCAGCGGCCAGGCCGTGGTCAGCCGCGTGCAGGACTCGATTGCCGGGCTGTCCAGCGGTGTGCAGCAGACTGCCGAAATGATCCGCCAGCTGGCTGACGACAGCCAGAAGATCAATGGCGTGGTGGGGGTCATCCACAGCATCGCCGAACAGACCAACCTGCTTGCCCTCAACGCCGCCATCGAGGCCGCCCGGGCCGGCGACCTGGGCCGGGGCTTCGCCGTGGTCGCCGACGAAGTGCGCAACCTGGCCAAGCGTGTACAGACCTCCACCGACGAGATCACCAGCATGGTCGCCGACCTGCAGGCCGGTACCCGCGACGCGGTGGATTTCATGCAGGAAAGCTCGTACAAGGCCGACGATTGCGTCAAGCAGGCACGCGAAGCCGGCGAGGCCCTGGCCGAGATCACCAGCGCGGTGGCACAGATGCGCGAAAGCAACACCCAGATCGCCGTGGCCGCCGAGCAGCAGAGCCAAGTGGCCGAGGAAATGAACCGCGCCGTCGTCAGCATCCGCGACGTGACCGAAGAGACCGTGCAGCAGACCGTGGGCTCGGCCACCACCAGCAGCGAACTGGCGACCCTCGCCGGCGAACTGAACAAGGCCATCGGCCAGCTCAAGCTTTGACCCGCACTGGCTATGGTCACCATAGCCAGCGTCGATTGGCCCCCCTGCGGGGGCCGCACTAAGCTTTGGACAGCCCCCTGAGGATTCGTCCATGAGCAAACGACTGCCCAACCTGCCCGCCTGGCAATGGCGCGGCTACCACCACAATCACCGCCACCCCACCAACCTGGTGCTGCATCTGATCGCCGTGCCGCTGTTCATCCTGGGCGCACTGCTGGTGTTGTCGGGGCTGTTCGCGCTGGACCTGTCGCAGATCGCCGTGGGCGTCATTGCGTTGGTCGCCGGGTTGGGCCTGCAACGCCATGGGCACCGCCTGGAAGCCGAGCAGCCCGAGCCTTTCGCCAATCGCCAGGATGCCCTGCAGCGCCTGCTCACCGAGCAATTCATCACCTTCCCGCGCTTCGTGCTTAGCGGCGCCTGGTGGCGGGCCTGGCGCGAGCGGCACAAGCATCGCCACTGACCGAAAACATCGCGGGGCAAGCCCGCTCCCACAAGCGCCATTGAGCGCCGTGGGAGCGGGCTTGCCCCGCGATTGACTTGATGAAGATGGCTCAGGCGAACACGGTCACCGTCTGCCGACTCAACGCCAGCAACTCCCCTTCCGCCGTCCACAACGCAGCGGCCGCATGCCCATAGCCATCACGGGCATACTCAGTCTCAACCACATAGCGGCACCAGTCGAGGGTCGACAGCTGCGGCGTGGGTTGCACAAACTCGATCGTCCAGGTCAGCGTGCTGCCGGCCGCGGGCTGCCTGAGATATGGCAGCAGGCTGGGCGGCCAGGCATCGACCAGCGCCAGCAGGTGCGCCACCCCTACCGGCTCCTCGGCGACATCACGCAGGCGTACCCAACCGCCCATATGCCGTGAGTCATTGCCACTGAACGGCAGGCCGCCCACCGCCCAGCGAAACGCCACGTGCTGCATGAATTCCGGTGTAATGCCCTTGATGAAGGGCAGCTCCGGTGCCGCCTCCTGCAGCGGCTTCATCGGCATCGCGGCTTGCGCGTCGACCGCCACCACGGAAGGACGACCGGCACCGAAGCTGCCCTGCACCAGGGTCACCACCTGGCCATCCTGCACGGCGCGTCCCAGCAAGGTGCTGACAGCCTTGCCCTCGCGCAGCACCTCCACCTCCAGGCTGATCGGCACATCCGGCGCCGCCGGGCCGACGAAGGTGATGGCCAGCGAACGCACCGGGCGGTTGTCGCCGAGCTTCTGGCGCATCGCTTCGTGCACCATCGCCGCCATCAGGCCGCCGAACACCGCGCGGCCCTGGGCCCAGCCAGCCGGTACGCTGACCGCCTCGGGGTGAGCGCGCGCGGCTGTCAGCAATTCTGTGAAGTTCATGTGCCAGGGCTCCTGCGCGAAAAGAACCGATAGTAACCAGCGATCACGCCAGCCACAGCCCGCATTTCGGTCATTTGCCGGGACTAACGGCGCGCCAGGGCTTTTTGCAATGCCTCGAGAGTCAGATCGGAGCGCCCCTCGGCAGCATGCAGCTCATGCTCCCAGGCCACCTTGCAGCCTGCCAGGTCACTGTGCTCGTGCACTTGCAGCAGCCACTGCACGCGGTCATGCCAGTCGCCAAGATCACCTTGCGCCTTTTTCAACAGACGCTGCAGCCCCTTGCCGGCATGCTCGAGTTGGGGGTACGCCTCGTCCCCGTAGCGAACACGCTTGATCAGTAGGCGCAGACGATGCCGATCATGGGCCGGGTCGTCCAGCGCCCTGGCCAGCTTGCGCCATTGCTTCTCCAGGCGCTTGTCGATGCGCCTGCGCATGCCTTGCGTCAAGCCTTCGCGGTCGGCAGCACGCAAAAACAGCGGGAAGGCGTCGAGGATCGCCAGCACCCGAGTAAGCTGGGCACTGGACGCGACGCTGGCAAAGGTCCGTGCCCTCCCCTCCTGGCGGCGCTCGCCGGCCTGCACATGACCGCGCCCGACCAGTTGCGCGGCCAGCACTTCACGGTCACGCAACGGTGTGGTGAGCGTGCCCAGTGCCCCCGCCGCTTCCTCCAACTGCTCGACACCCGGCAAGCCACGCAAAGGCCGCAACAAACTGCGCAGCCGCCGTAGGGTGGTGCGCAGGTCGTGCAGCGCCTCGCTGTCGGTATCGGCGGCGAGGCGCTCGCGACAGGCCAGCATTCCCACCTGCAGGGCCAGGACCCTGGAAACCACATGGTCGATCATGCTCGGCATGTGACGCTCCTCACTCAACGCCCGGCGCGGGACTCACGAATATAGAAACGCGCTTTCTCGGCCTTGTGGGTACAACCTTCAAAGCCTTCGAACTGCTGCTGGGTCTTGGCACCGGTCAGCAGCGACAACGCCTTGGAATAGCTCACGGTGCCGGCAAAGCCTTCGGCCTTGGCCAGGTCAAGTTCCTTCCAGGCGGCATCGAGCTGGGTCGCGCAACTGTCACGGTAGGCCGTCTTGCCCGCGCAGCCGGCCAAGGCCAGGGCAATCAGAGGAAGGGTGATCCAGGCTTTCATCGGTAATACCTCGAGGGTGGAAACTGAAGTGGCCGTTCGACGGCAAAGCAAACAAAAAGTGCCCTGCTCAGCGTAGTCCAGCACGGACTACATTGAAGCACAGGCGGCATGGGTGCATTGTTGGACCATGGTTGCACAGGCACAGGGGGAAAAATCATGGGCAAACGCGTGGCGTTGGTGCTGGGCTCCGGCGGGGCCCGAGGGTATGCGCACATCGGTGTGATCGAGGAGATCGAACGCCGCGGCTACGAGATCGCATGCATCGCCGGTTGCTCCATGGGCGCGGTGATCGGCGGCATCTACGCCGCCGGCAAGCTCGACGAGTACCGCAGCTGGATCGAGAGCCTGGACTACCTCGACGTGCTGCGCCTGGTCGATGTCAGCTTTCGCCTGGGCGCCATTCGTGGCGACAAGGTGTTCGGGCAGATCCGCAAGATCGTCGGCGAGATCAACATCGAACAGTTGCGCATTCCCTACACGGCAGTCGCCACCGACCTGACCAACCAGCAGGAAATATGGTTCCAGGAGGGCTGCCTGCACCAGGCCATGCGCGCCTCGGCGGCCATTCCCAGCCTGTTCACCCCGGTGGTGCAAGGTAATCGCATGCTGGTCGATGGCGGTATTCTCAATCCGTTGCCGATCGTCCCGGTGGTGTCCAGCCACTGCGACCTGATCATCGCCGTCAACCTCAACGCCACCAACCAGAAGCAGTATCAGTTGCCGGTGATCGAGCGCCCGGCGGCGTTCAAGATGCGTTTCGACGCCTTGATCAGCTCGCTGGGGTCGCGCCTGCCGTTCCGGCGCAAGCCGGCCGAACAGCTAATCCGCCTGGAGCAGGAGATCGTCGCCGAAGGGCTCGCCGCATCCAACCCCTGGCTGGGCGAGAGCGCCGAACCGCAGGGCCAGCAGCCGGCGGCGGCGCCGCAGAGCGAAGGCGCGCCCAAGTCGGCCACCGGCTCGTTCATCGTCGACAACGTCGGCCCAGCGTCCTTGCTGGACCTGATCAACCAGAGTTTCGAAGTGATGCAGACGTCGTTGGCGCAGTACAAGATCGCCGGGTATCCGCCGGATGTGCTGATCAACGTACCCAAGCGGGTGTGCCGGTTCTTCGAGTTCTACAAGGCGCCGGAGCTGATCGCCCTGGGGCGGGAGATTGCCCGGGACACGCTGGACAACCATGAGGGAATCCGGCGCCCCTGAAACAAGTCCGTGCACACCTGCCGCAGGTCGTCATGCAGGAGCGGGCTTGCCCCGCGATGAACCAAAGCCAGAAACGAAACAGGCCGCATAAGCGGCCTGTTTCGCGATCAGCACACGACTCAGTAGCGGGTGATGTCGGCACTGCCTTCAAGCAGCTTGCGATAAGCCGCGAAGTCTTGCGAACCGGCACGCGATGCGAGATAGCGACGGATCTGCGCCTTCTCTTCATCGGTGGCGGCAGCACCTTCGTTGACGCCCTTCAGCTGCAGGACCACCAGGCTGCCATCGCCCAGCACCACGCTGCCGTAGACTGGCTTGTCCTTGGCCGCTGGCTTGCCGAGGCGGAACACCGCCTGCAGCTCGGCCGGGTCGATGCCATCCTGGCCACGGGTGACCGCTTCATGGAGCTTCCAGCCCTGACCTTCGGCCTTGACCGAGCCATCCCGCAGGCCGGCGATCAGTTTGTCGGCCTTGGCCTTGAGTTCGGCAATCGCCTTCTCCTTGGCCAGGTGCTCGCTGATGTTCTTGGCCACGGCCTCCAACGGCAGCTGCTCGGGCTTGCGGTGCTCCTTGACGCGCACGACCACCACGGTTTCCGGGTCGAGTTCGATGGCGTTGCTGTTGGCGCCCTCTTCGAGCACCTGCTCGCTGAACGCGGCCTGGATCACCGCACGGTTGGCAGTGATGCCTTCACCACCCTCGCGACCGAAGGCGGCAGAGGTGTGTACCTTCAGGCCCAGGTCCTGGGCCGGCTGGGCCAGGTCGGAAGCTTCGAAGGCGGTGTCTTCGAGCTGCTTGGTGGCCTCGACGAAGCGCTGCTCCACCTGCTGGGTCTTCAGCTCGTGGGTCAGTTTGTCCTTCAGGCTGGCGAAGCTCGGTACGTCCGGCGCCTGCACGCCCAGCAGCTTGATCAGGTGGTAACCGAACTCAGTGCGCACGGGTGCCGATACCTGGTCCTTGTTCAGCTTGTACAGCGCGTCCTCGAAGGCCGGGTCGTACACACCAGGGCCGGCGAAGCCGAGGTCACCACCGGTGCTGGCCGAGCCTGGATCCTGGGAGAACTCCTTGGCCAGTTTGGCGAAGTCCTCGCCTTTGCCCAGGCGCTGCTGGATCTCATCGATGCGGGCCTTGGCCTTGGCATCGTCGGTCTTGTCGTTGACCTCGATCAGAATGTGCGCGGCATGGCGCTGCTCGCCCAGATTGGCGATTTCCTTCTCGTACAGGGCCTTGAGCTCGCCGTCGTCGACCTTGACCTGATCGAAGAAGGCCGACTTCTTCAGCTCGAGGTAATCGATGACCACTTGATCCGGGGTCATGAATTCCTTGGCGTGCTGGTCGTAGTGCGCCTTGACCTCGTCATCGCTCACCTTGACCGCGGCCGGATCGGCCTTGAAGGTCTGCGAAGCGAAATCACGGGTCTGCTTCTCGAGGCGGGCGAAGGCTTCAACCTGCTTGTCGGTGACGAAGCTGCTGCCGGCAAGGCCGGTGCGCAGTTGGCCGATGAGCATTTCCTGGGCGAGCATCTCGCGGAACTGCATGCGCCCGTAGCCCATCTGGCGGATGACCGAATCGAAGCGCTCGGCGCTGAACTTGCCATCGACCTGGAATTCAGGCGTCTGCAGGATCAGCTGATCCAGCGCGGCCTCGGAAAAAGCGAACTTGGCATCTTCGGCACCCTGCAACAGCAGCTTGCGATCGATCAGCCCCTTGAGCGCGGCTTCGCGCAGCATCTTCTCGTCCAGCAGCGCAGGGTCGAAATCCTTGCCCAACTGTTGCATCAGCTGGCGGCGCTGCATGTCCACGGCCTGGCTCAGCTCGTTCTGGCTGATGGTCTGGCCGTTCACCTTGGCGGCGTCCTGGCTATGGCTGGCGGCCTGGAAAATGGCCTCGAAACCGGTCAACGCCATCAGTACGACGATGAGGCCGATGATGGTCTTGGCAATCCAACCTTGTGAATTGTCCCTGATATTCTGCAGCATGCGTCCCCCAGAAACGGCTGTACCACTGCGTCGACAACCGCGGAGCGTGGGTAGAATCCTGATAGAAGAAAGGCGCATCCAGTGGATGCGCCTTTTCGAAGCGAGCGTGCCAGCGGGAACGTTTGCGACCCGCCGTCACGCGGTCGGCCCTGGCGACGCCCGGGCCGGCTGAAAGACGACTTAGTTGACGGCGTCTTTCAGGCCCTTGCCAGCCTTGAAGCCAGGAACCTTGGCGGCAGCGATCTTGATCGCCTTGCCGGTTTGCGGGTTACGGCCGGTGCGCTCAGCGCGCTCCTTGACCGAGAAGGTGCCGAAGCCAACCAGGACAACATCGTCACCGGCTTTCAGGGCGCCTTGAACGGATTCGATCACTGCGTCCAGCGCACGGCCGGCTACAGCTTTCGGGATGTCAGCGGATGCGGCGATAGCGTCAATCAGTTCCGACTTGTTCACTCTAAGTCCCCTTATTTCTCTATTGAGTTTGTTTCTAAGTATGTAATGAAAAGCTTATGAAACGAGCGCTGGGTGGCCTGTTGACACTGGCGTGCCGCTTTATAGCAAGGGGCCGAAAATGCTGTCAACCAAAGCCCCCCAGCGAAATACGTACTAGTGCGTGCTGATTCTTTCCTTAGCATCGCCGTCGCGCTTCTCATCTTTCGCGACAATCTCCGGAGCCACATCTGGCAAGGGCTCCGGGGCGTATTGCAGCGCAATTTGGAGGACTTCGTCAATCCATTTGACCGGTTTGATCTGAAGATCCTGTTTGATGTTTTCCGGAATTTCCTTCAAGTCGCGAACATTCTCTTCCGGAATGATCACCGTCTTGATCCCGCCACGGTGTGCCGCCAGGAGTTTTTCCTTGAGCCCGCCAATGGCCAGGACCTGGCCACGCAAGGTGATCTCACCGGTCATCGCCACATCGGCGCGAACCGGGATCTGGGTCAGGGCCGACACCAGCGCGGTGCACATGCCGATACCGGCGCTAGGGCCATCCTTGGGCGTGGCACCTTCGGGCATGTGGATGTGAACGTCGCGCTTCTCGTGAAAGTCTGCAGCGATCCCCAGGCTTTGAGCGCGGCTGCGCACCACCGTCTGCGCGGCGGTGATCGACTCGACCATGACGTCGCCGAGCGAACCGGTCTTGATCAATTGCCCCTTGCCGGGAATGACCACGGCCTCGATGGTCAGCAGTTCGCCACCCACCTGGGTCCATGCAAGGCCTGTGACCTGGCCGATCTGATCCTGCTGCTCGGCCAGGCCGTAGCGGAACTTGCGCACGCCCAGCAACTGCTCGAGCTGCTCGCCGGTTACCTTGACCTTCACCTGCTTGACGCCGGTGTGCTCCTTGACCACTTTGCGGCAGACCTTGGCGATCTGGCGCTCCAGGCCACGCACGCCAGCTTCGCGGGTGTAGTAGCGAATGATGTCGCGGATGGCCGAGACGTCGACCTCCAGTTCATCCTTCTTCAAACCATTGGCCTTGACCTGCTTGGGCACCAGGTACTTGACCGCGATGTTGATCTTTTCGTCCTCGGTGTAGCCCGGCAGGCGGATGACTTCCATGCGGTCAAGCAGCGCCGGCGGGATGTTCATCGAGTTCGAGGTGCACAGGAACATCACGTCCGAGAGGTCGTAGTCGACCTCCAGGTAGTGATCGTTGAAGTTGTGGTTCTGCTCGGGGTCGAGCACCTCCAGCAACGCCGAGGCCGGGTCACCGCGCATGTCGCTGCCCATCTTGTCGATCTCGTCGAGCAGGAACAGCGGGTTGCGTACACCGACCTTGGTCATTTTCTGAATCAGACGACCGGGCATCGAGCCGATGTAGGTACGACGGTGGCCACGGATCTCGGCCTCGTCACGCACGCCGCCCAACGCCATGCGCACGAACTTGCGATTGGTGGCGGCGGCGATCGACTCGGCCAGCGAGGTCTTGCCCACGCCAGGTGGCCCGACCAGGCACAACACCGGGCCACGGATCTTCTTCACCCGCTTCTGCACGGCGAGGTACTCGAGGATGCGTTCCTTGACCTCTTCCAGACCGTAGTGGTCCGCGTCGAGGATCTCCTCGGCCTTGGTCAGGTCCAGGCGCACCTTGCTCTGGGCTTTCCACGGCACCTGTACCAGCCAGTCGAGGTACGAACGCACCACGGTGGCTTCGGCCGACATCGGCGACATCTGCTTGAGCTTGTTCAGCTCGGCCTGGGCCTTGGCCAGGGCGTCCTTGGGCAAGCCTGCGGCGTCGATGCGCTTCTTCAGCTCCTCGACTTCGTTGTGGCCTTCGTCGCCATCGCCAAGCTCCTTCTGAATGGCCTTCATCTGCTCATTCAGGTAGTACTCGCGCTGGCTGCGCTCCATCTGCTTCTTCACGCGACCGCGAATGCGTTTCTCGACCTGCAGCAGGTCGATCTCGGCATCGAGCAGCGCCAGCACGTGCTCGACACGCGCCTGCAGCTCGACGATCTCGAGGATCTCCTGCTTCTGCTCGATCTTCAACGCCATGTGCGCGGCCATGGTATCGACCAGGCGCCCAGGCTCTTCGATGCTGTTGAGCGAGGACAACACTTCTGCCGGGACTTTCTTGCCCAGTTGCACGTATTGCTCGAACTGCGACAGCAGGGTGCGCACGAAGACCTCGGACTCGCGCTCGGCGGTCTCGACTTCGTCGATCAGGCTGACTTCGGCACGAATATGGCCATCGACTTCAGTGAAGCGCTCGACAGCACCACGCTGCTCACCCTCGACCAGCACCTTGACGGTGCCATCGGGCAGCTTGAGCAGTTGCAGCACGGTGGCGACAGTGCCCACGCGATACAGGGCGTCTTCACCCGGATCGTCGTCGGCAGGATTTTTCTGGGCCAGCAGGAGGATCTGCTTCTCGCCCGTCATCGCGGCCTCGAGGGCCTCGATGGACTTCTCACGCCCCACGAACAGTGGGATGACCATGTGCGGATAGACGACAACGTCGCGCAATGGCAAAAGAGGCAAGTCGAGGGTGGTCTTCATGATTTCGCCTCTACAGCGGCCATGTGGCCGGAAACCGTTGGAAATGGTGCTTGGGGCTAATGTGGGGGCAGCCCTGGGAAATTACAAGCGCCCAGGCCATGAAATGCAAAAAGGGGCCAAAAAGGCCCCTTCCTGCTGCTACCCCGTTCCCAATCAGGCGTCGGGAGCGGCCTTGGCTTGCGGCTCGCTGTTCTCGTAGATCAGCAGCGGCTGCGAAGAGCCTTCGATGACGCTTTCGTCGATCACCACCTTGCTGACATCCTTCTGCGAAGGAATCTCGTACATGGTGTCGAGCAGCACGCCCTCGAGGATCGAACGCAGGCCACGGGCGCCGGTCTTGCGCTCCAGCGCCTTGCGGGCAACGGCCTTGAGCGCATCGCTGCGGAACTCGAGGTCGACGCTTTCCATCTCGAACAGCTTGGCGTATTGCTTGGTCAGCGCGTTCTTCGGCTCGGTGAGGATCTGCATCAGAGCAGCCTCATCCAGCTCGTCCAGCGTCGCCAGAACCGGCAGACGGCCGACGAACTCCGGAATCAGGCCGAACTTGACCAGATCGTCCGGCTCGACCTCACGCAGCGACTCGCCGACCTTCTTGCCCTCTTCCTTGCTGCGCACTTCGGCACTGAAGCCGATGCCGCCCTTGGTGGAGCGGTTCTGGATGACCTTTTCCAGGCCAGAGAACGCGCCACCGCAGATGAACAGGATGTTGCGGGTATCAACCTGCAGGAACTCCTGTTGCGGATGCTTGCGACCGCCTTGCGGCGGCACCGAGGCAACGGTGCCCTCGATCAGCTTCAACAGCGCCTGCTGCACGCCCTCGCCCGAGACGTCACGGGTGATGGACGGGTTGTCCGACTTGCGCGAGATCTTGTCGATCTCGTCGATGTAGACAATGCCCATCTGGGCCTTTTCCACGTCGTAGTCGCACTTCTGCAGCAGTTTCTGAATGATGTTCTCGACGTCCTCACCGACATAACCGGCTTCGGTCAGGGTGGTGGCGTCGGCAATGGTGAACGGTACGTTCAGCAGGCGCGCGAGTGTCTCGGCCAGCAGCGTCTTGCCCGAGCCGGTCGGCCCGATCAGCAGGATGTTGCTCTTGCCCAGTTCGACTTCGTCGCCCTTCTTGTCACGCTGGTTCAGGCGCTTGTAGTGGTTGTACACCGCTACCGCCAGCACCTTTTTCGCGCGCTCCTGACCAATGACGTACTGGTCCAGGATACCGCTGATTTCTTTCGGCGAGGGTAGCTTGTGCGCGTTGCTCTCGGCCTGGGCTTCCTGCACCTCCTCACGGATGATGTCGTTGCACAGGTCGACGCACTCGTCGCAGATAAATACCGAGGGGCCGGCAATCAACTTGCGCACTTCGTGCTGGCTTTTGCCGCAGAAGGAGCAATAGAGCAATTTGCCGTTGTCCTCGCCGTTACGGGTGTCAGTCATTCGATCGATCCAATCCGGTAGGCTTGAAACACAAGATGAAGGCAATCGCTGGCTTTTTCAAGTCCGCGGGTAGGCGCAATCTGCACCCACCCGCTCTGGCGCATTGCTTCAGGATGCCAGTTGCCGCTTGTCGTAGACCGAGTCGATCAGGCCGTACTCGGCCGCGCGCGCAGCGCTCATGAAGTTGTCACGCTCGGTGTCGCGCTTGATGGTTTCCAGCGGCTGGCCGGTGTGATGGGCCAGCAGCTCGTTCAGGCGCGCCTTGATGTTGAGGATTTCCTGGGCGTGGATCTCGATATCGGTCGCCTGGCCCTGGAAGCCGCCCAGCGGCTGGTGAATCATCACCCGCGAGTTGGGCAGGCAGTGGCGCTTGCCGGCGGCACCAGCCGCGAGCAGGAAGGCGCCCATGCTACAGGCCTGGCCGATACAGATGGTCGAGACGTCCGGCTTGATGAACTGCATGGTGTCGTAGATCGACATGCCAGCTGTCACGGAGCCGCCTGGGGAGTTGATGTAAAGATGGATATCCTTGTCCGGGTTTTCCGCCTCAAGGAACAGCAGTTGCGCCACTACCAGGTTGGCCATGTAGTCCTCTACAGGGCCGACCAGGAAGATCACGCGCTCCTTCAGGAGGCGCGAATAGATGTCGTAGGCGCGTTCGCCACGGGCGGACTGCTCGATAACCATCGGGACCAGGCCGCCCGCGGCCTGGATGTCAGAGCTCTGCTGAATATAAGAATTGCGGGACATGTCCTGCACTCACTCCCAAATAGTCATGGCTTGAATACGCACAAGCCAGCGCGAAGGCTGGCTTGTGGGGGTTTCCTACGAGAGTAGCCTGTTACTCAGCGTCGGCAGCTGCCTGGGCTGGTTTCACCGCTTCTTCGTACGAGACCGATTTGTCGGTCACAGTCGCTTTCTGCAGGACAGTATCTACAACTTGTTCTTCCAGTACAACCGAACGCACTTCGTTCAGTTGCTGGTCGTTCTTGTAGTACCAGGCGATGACCTGCTCAGGCTCCTGGTAGGCCGAGGCCATCTCTTCGATGACTTCGCGAACCTTGGCTTCGTCCGGCTTCAGGTCGAACTGCTTGACCACTTCGGCAACGATCAGGCCCAGGACCACGCGGCGCTTGGCCTGCTCTTCGAACATCTCGGCTGGCAGCTGCTCAGGCTTGATGTTGCCACCGAACTGCTGAACGGCCTGCACGCGCAGACGGTTGACTTCGTTTTCCAGCAGGGCCTTTGGCACTTCGACCGGGTTGGCGGCCAGCAGACCGTCCATGACCTGGTTCTTGACCTTGGTCTTGATGGCCTGGCGCAGTTCACGCTCCATGTTCTTGCGAACTTCGGCGCGGAAGCCTTCCAGGGTCGATTCCTTGATACCGAACTGGGCGAAGAAGGCTTCGTTCAGTTCTGGCAGCACAGGAGCCGAAACGCTGTTGACGGTAATGGTGAACTCGGCGGCCTTGCCTGCCAGGTCCAGGTTCTGGTAGTCCTCTGGGAAGGTCACGTTGACCACGCGCTCTTCGCCAGCCTTGGCGCCAACCAGACCTTCTTCGAAGCCCGGGATCATGCGGCCGGAGCCCAGTACCAGCTGGGTGCCCTTGGCCGAACCACCGGCGAAGGCTTCACCGTCGATCTTGCCGACGAAGTCGATGTTGACCTGGTCGTCGTTCTGCGCGGCGCGCTCGACAGCCTCGAAGCGGGTGTTCTGCTTGCGCAGGACTTCCAGCATGTTGTCCAGGTCGGCGTCAGCCACTTCGGCGCTCAGGCGCTCGACAGCGATCGAGTCGAAACCGGCAACGGTGAACTCAGGGAAGACTTCGAAGATGGCGACGAACTCGAGGTCCTTGCCTTTTTCGAACGATTTTGGCTCGACGGCAGGAGCGCCGGCCGGGTTCAGCTTCTGCTCGACGATGGCTTCGTAGAAGGAAGCCTGGACCAGGTCACCGAAGGCTTCCTGACGGGCATCGGCCTCGAAACGCTGGCGGATCACGCTCATTGGCACCTTGCCCGGGCGGAAGCCCGCGATCTTGGCGCGCTTGGCAGTCTGCTGCAGACGCTTGTTGACTTCGTTCTCGACGCGCTCGGCCGGAACGGCGATGGTCATGCGGCGCTCGAGAGCGGAAGTGTTTTCAACAGAAACTTGCATGGATATTCCTCGTTGCACAGACGTTAGCCGGCGATAACCCGACTCCAGAATCAAGGGCAAACATTCTAGTGACTCGCGCACCAGAAGTCACCCCACCCGGATTGTCGGCGAAACACGCCGGTCGATTTCCCTGGAAGGCACGCACGACGGGGCGTCGAGCCTATTCATATAACGACCGCGCGCCACCTCGAATGCCGCGCAGTTGTAAAACCTTGTCAAACAAACAACAGCCTGGGCGATCGCCAGTTTTATTGCGGCTCGATCTCGTTGAACTGGCAGTATTCTTCCCAAGCCAGGCCCAACGCCTCGGCCACCTCGCGGTGCACTTCCAGGCGCATGGCCTGCAACTGCTCCGGCGACTCGGCGATCAACTGCAACGCGTACTCCCAAGGCTGGACGCCCTGCTCCTGGGCTGCATCCTCGAACGCCCATTCGATCTGCTGGGCCTGCTCACGGGCATCCAGCTCACGGATTTCTTCGAGCAACTGCGGATTTGCCTCGGCAAAACGCTGCAGCGCCAGGGCCTGGCGCGCCTCTTTTGCAATCATTTGCGCTACTCCTCTGCCAGTCTGTTCAGCCAGGCATTCAACCGGCTGAAATCTAACAGCTTTTATCGCCTGACCACCAGTAGCCACAGGCACCGGATGGCAGAAACAAAAAAGGCGCCCGATCATTCGATCCGGGCGCCTTCTGAAAATATGGGGTGGACGATGGGAATCGAACCCACGACAACCGGAATCACAATCCGGCGCTCTACCAACTGAGCTACGCCCACCATAATGCAGTGTTGCGGTACAGCCTTACAGAAACATGGTGCGGACGAAGAGACTCGAACTCTTACAGCTTGCGCCGCTGGAACCTAAATCCAGTGTGTCTACCAATTTCACCACGTCCGCATGAAACGCTTAGAACAAGGGCGCCGGATCATTCAATCGAGGCGCCCCTGAAAAATCTGGGGTGGACGATGGGAATCGAACCCACGACAACCGGAATCACAATCCGGCGCTCTACCAACTGAGCTACGCCCACCATAACGCGTTACTGCTTACTTGCCCGAGCCTAAATGGCGCACCCGGCAGGACTCGAACCTGCGACCATCCGCTTAGAAGGCGGATGCTCTATCCAGCTGAGCTACGGGCGCTTAAGCTTCCAGCCAAACCGAACAAGCGAACCACTTGCCCTGCTCGACTTTGCCAACCCGTGCCAGGCAGTGCCCGACAAGTGCGGCGAATCTTATAGGCGACCCTGAGGGGCGTCAACACCTTTCGCAAAAAAATTTAAATTATTGAAGGGGTTAGGGGATTTGCCCGACCACCCGCCTTTGCCCTTGGGCCATGTCGTGCGAGAATGTGCCCTTCTTATATATGTTCCCTTCTCGATGGTTAATCACGCGTCTATGACTGCACACCTTATCGATGGCAAGGCGATCGCCGCCAACCTGCGCCAGCAGATCGCCCAACGTGTCGCCGAGCGCCGCCAGCAGGGCCTGCGCACGCCAGGCCTGGCGGTGATCCTGGTCGGCAGCGACCCGGCCTCCCAAGTCTATGTCTCGCACAAGCGCAAGGACTGTGAAGAGGTCGGCTTCATTTCCCAGGCGTTCGACCTGCCCAGCGATACCACGCAGCAAGCCCTGGCCGATCTGATCGACCGGCTCAACGACGACCCGGCAGTCGACGGCATTCTCCTGCAACTGCCGCTGCCGGAGCATCTGGACGCCTCGCTGCTGCTCGAGCGCATCCGCCCGGACAAGGACGTGGACGGTTTCCACCCCTACAACATCGGCCGCCTGGCCCAGCGCATCCCGCTGCTGCGTCCGTGCACTCCGAAAGGCATCATGACCCTGCTGCATAGCACCGGCCAGGATCTGTACGGCATGAACGCGGTGATCGTCGGCGCATCCAACATCGTCGGCCGACCGATGGCCATGGAGCTGCTGCTGGCCGGCTGCACCGTCACCGTCTGCCACCGTTTCACCAAGGACCTGCCCGGCCATGTCGGCCGGGCCGACCTGGTGGTGGTTGCTGCCGGCAAGCCGGGGCTGGTCAAGGGTGAGTGGGTCAAGGAAGGCGCCATCGTCATCGACGTCGGCATCAACCGCCAGGAAGACGGCAAGCTGGTCGGCGACGTGGTCTACGAGACCGCCCTGCCCCGCGCCGGCTGGATCACCCCGGTGCCGGGCGGCGTGGGTCCGATGACCCGGGCATGCCTGCTGGAGAACACCCTGTATGCGGCTGAAGAGCTGCACAAGTAATACGGTGTTCCGGCAATAAAGAAAACGGCGCCCTTCGAGGCGCCGTTTTCAGTTGTACAGTTCATCCTTGTGGGAGCGGCGACCTTTTTCCGTGACGCCAGCCGATTCCGCTGGCAAACAAGCCATTTCAGCTGGACACGCTGCCCGCCCCGCCCGCTTCAGCCGGGATCTCACCGCAAACCATCACACAATGGTCACACAGCCCACCTGTGGATGCGTGCCCAATGCAAACAACAAATACCGTCCTCATGATTCGCCCGGCGCGGTTCGCCTTCAACCCCGACACCGCCGCCAACAACCGCTTCCAGCAAGCGCCGCTGGACCCTGAGACCGCCAGCGCAAAGGCCCTGGAAGAGTTCGACGGCTACGTCGACAGCCTGCGCCAGCACGGCGTCGACGTACTGGTAGTGCAAGACACCCCAGAGCCCCATACCCCTGACTCGATCTTCCCCAACAACTGCTGGAGCAGCCATGCCGACGGCAGTCTGGTGCTCTACCCGATGGAGGGCAAGAACCGCCGCCTGGAACGCAGCAAGGGCGTACTGGGCGTGCTGAGCGAGCGCTTCGCCATCCAGCGCACCGTCGACCTGAGCCCGCTGGAACAGCAGAATCTGTTCCTCGAAGGCACCGGCAGCATGGTCCTGGACCGCGAGCACCGCATCAGCTACGCCTGTCACTCCGGGCGCACCCACGAACGCGCCCTGCGCCAGTTCGCCGAGCACCTGGACTACCGCCTGTGCCTGTTCCACGCGGTGGACCGCCAGCAGGCGCCGATCTACCACAGCAACGTGATGATGAATGTCGGCCGCCAGCTCGCCGTGGCCTGCCTCGATGCCCTGCCCCACCCAGACGAACGCCGCGCACTGGAGCACTCGCTGCGCGACACCGACAAGCAGGTGCTGGCGCTGAACTTCGATCAGCTGGAGAACTTCGCCGGCAACATGCTCGAGGTCCACGACCGCGACGGCCGCTCGCTGCTGGTGATGTCGCGCAGCGCCTGGCGCTCACTCGATGCGCAGCAGCGCCGCCAGGTCGAACGCCACAGCCATCCGCTGGTGGTGAACATCGACCATATCGAACGCATAGGCGGCGGCAGCGCCCGCTGCATGCTCGCCGAAATCCACCTGCCCTCGCGCCACTGACCCGTCAAGGAGAACCATCATGACCCGCTACATCGACGTAAATGCCCTCGCCCGCCTGGTCAACCGCAAGGGCCTGCCCACCTGCCTGGCCGAGATGGCCGAGTACATCCGCCAGGACTACCTGCGCTGGCACGACTTCGAGAAATGCGCGCGCCTGGCCAACCACTCGCCGGACGGGGTGATCGAACTGATGCCTGTGTCCGACGCCAGCCTGTACGCCTTCAAGTACGTCAACGGCCACCCGAAGAACACCCACAACGGCCTGCTCACCGTGATGGCCTTCGGCGCCCTGGGCGATGTCGATACCGGCGCGCCGGTGCTGCTCAGCGAGATGACCCTGACCACCGCCATCCGTACCGCCGCCACCTCGGCCCTGGCCGCCCGCTACCTGGCGCGCTCGGACAGCAAGCGCATGGCGCTGATCGGCAACGGCTCGCAAAGCGAGTTCCAGGCCATCGCCTTCCACACCCTGCTGGGCATCGAGGAAATCCGCCTGTTCGACATTGACCGCAAGGCTTCGGAGAAACTGGCAGCCAACCTGGCCGGCTACCCGCAACTGAAGCTGACCATCGCCGGCAGCGTGGCCGAGGCGGTACGCGGCGCCGATATCGTCACCACGGTCACCGCCGACAAGGCCTACGCCACCATTCTCACCCCGGAGCTGATCGAGCCGGGCATGCACCTCAATGCCGTGGGCGGCGACTGCCCGGGCAAGACCGAATTGCACCGCGACATCGTCGAGCGTGCCCGAGTGATCGTGGAGTACGAACCGCAGAGCCGGATCGAGGGCGAGATCCAGCAGATGCCGGCCGACTCGCCGACCACCGAGTTCTGGCAGGTGGTCGAGGGCAGCGCCGCAGGCCGCGAGAACGCCGGGCAGGTCACGTTGTTCGACTCGGTCGGCTTCGCCCTGGAGGACTACTCGGCGCTGCGCTATGTGCTCGACGTGGCCCGCACCCTGGACATCGGGCATGACATTGCGCTGGTGCCTGAACTCGAGAACCCGAAGGACCTGTTTGCCTTGCTGCAGCCAAAAGGGCGTGAGCGCAAGGCCAGTGCTGCCTGACCGAACACGCGGGGCCGCTTGGCGGCCCCATTGACCGAAACGGCTGTCGCACATCCATAAATCTTTGTCGAAACAGCCGTTTCGGCTGCAAGTAGCCCACTAACAGCCGAATCCGGCCTCCCACGCGCTGGCAAACGACACAAAAAACCTGTCTATCTCGCGCATCCTGAGCGCGACCCATGAGTCACTGACGGACCTACGCGCATCAACCGCCCTACTACCAATAACAACACCCAGGGACCCAAGACCATGTTCTCCATGCGAAAACGCCTCGGCGTGCTGCTGTTCTCGTTGTGTGCCACCAGCGTTGCCCAGGCCAAGGAGTGGACCGAGATCCGCTTCGGCGTCTTCCCCGAATACCCACCTTTCGAATCCGTTGCCGCCGATGGCAGCCTGCAAGGCTTCGACATCGACCTGGGCAACGCCATCTGCGCCAAGCTGCAGGTCAAGTGCACCTGGGTGCACAACGAGTTCGACGGCATGATCCCGGCCCTGCGCGCCCGCAAGTTCGACGCCATCATGTCCTCCATGGCCGTCACTCCGGCACGCCTGAAGCAGATCGACTTCACCAGCCGCCTGTTCCTCAGCCCCACCTCGGTGATCGTGCGCAAGTCAGCCGACTTCGGCGACTCCACCGAATCGCTCAAGGGCAAGCAGGTCGGCGTGCTCCAGGGTTCGCTGCAGGAAGCCTACGCCCGCACCGTGCTGGCGCCTCAGGGCGCGCAGGTCAAGGCCTACCAGAGCCAGGACCAGAACTACGCCGACCTGATCAATGGCCGCCTCGACGCCACCGTCACCGACAAGCTCGAAGCCCAGCTCAACTTCCTCTCCAAGCCCGAAGGCGCCGACTTCAAGAGCGGCCCGGCGATAAAGGACCCGACCTTGCCGCTGGACATCGCCATGGGCCTGCGCAAGAGCGATCCCGAACTCAAGGCCCTGCTCGACAAGGGCATCGCCATGATCCATGCCGACGGCACCTACGCCGAGATCCAGAAGAAATACGTCGGCGACGTGGACATCTACAACGAGTGACCTACAGCGCCGATCGCGGGGCAAGCCCGCTCCCACGGGCTCACCTCTGCTTGGAAGCAGGCTTGCCCCGCGACGGCCTCCCCGCGAGATCCCTGCCATGAACGACTTCCTCTCCCACGGCCTGCAAGGCTTCGGCCCGCTGCTGGCCCAGGGCACCTGGATGACCCTCAAGCTGGCCCTGCTGTCACTGGCGCTCAGCCTCGCACTGGGCCTGATCGGCGCCAGCGCCAAGCTGTCGCGATCAAGGCTGCTGCGCCTCCCGGCCACCCTCTACACCACACTGATCCGCAGCGTTCCCGACCTCGTGCTGATCCTGCTGATCTTCTACAGCATGCAAATCTGGCTCAACGACCTGACCGAGATGCTGGGCTGGGACTATGTCGAAATCGACCCGTTCAGCGCCGGGGTAGTCACCTTGGGCTTCATCTACGGCGCCTACTTCACCGAGAACTTCCGCGGCGCCATCCTCAGCGTACCCGCCGGACAGCTGGAGGCCGCCACCGCCTATGGCCTGAGCAGGACGCAGCGGTTTCGGCTGGTGCTGTTTCCGCAGCTGATGCGCTTTGCCCTGCCGGGGCTGGGCAACAACTGGCTGGTGTTGCTCAAGTCCACCGCACTGGTGTCGATCATCGGCCTGGCCGACCTGGTCAAGGCCGCGCAGAACGCCGGCAAGACCACCAATGACATGCTGTTCTTCCTGTGCCTGGCGGGCTTGGTCTACCTGGTCATCACCACCTTGTCCAACCGCCTGCTCAAGCACCTCGAGCGGCGCTACAACACCGGCATCAAGGAGCTGGCGCGATGATCGAACTCCTTCAGGAATACGGCCTGGCCTATCTCTACAACGATGGCACCGGCCTCTCGGGCCTGGCCATGACTCTCTGGCTGTTCCTGGCCAGCATGGTGCTGGGCTTCGCCTTGTCGCTGCCACTGGCCTTGGCGCGCACCTCGCATCATGCCTGGCTGCGCCTGCCGGTGCAGCTGTACACCTTCGTGTTCCGCGGCACGCCGCTCTATATCCAGCTGCTGATCTGCTACACCGGGCTCTACAGCCTGCAGGTGGTGCGCGACCACGCCCTGCTCGACCAGTTTTTCCGCAACGCGCTCAACTGCACCTTGCTGGCGTTCGTGCTCAACACCTGCGCCTACACCGTGGAAATCTTCGCCGGGGCCATCCGCAATCTGCCCGCCGGCGAGCTGGAGGCGGCCCAGGCCTATGGCCTGCGCGGCTGGAAGCTCAACCTGTTCCTGGTGCTGCCCGCCGCCCTGCGCCGCTCGCTGCCGGCCTACAGCAACGAACTGATCCTGATGTTGCATGCCACCTCGCTGGCCTTCACCGCCACCGTCGCCGACATCCTCAAGGTGGCCCGCGACGCCAACGCCGCAACCTTCCTGACCTTCCAGGCCTTCGGCGTGGCCGCCTTGCTGTACATGCTGCTGTCCTTCGCCCTGGTCGGCCTGTTCCGCGTGGCCGAACGGCGCTGGATGCGCTTCCTTGACCCTGTACGAGGCTGAAAACATGACTGCTACCGCACTGCCACTTTCCACCTTCGCCCAGGCCCCGAAGGCACACGCCCATGCCGGCGCGATCAAGCTCAGCGTCGAGGGCCTGCACAAGCACTACGGCGAGCACCAGGTGCTCAAGGGCGTCTCGCTGCAGGCACGCAAGGGCGATGTGATCAGCCTGATCGGCGCCAGCGGCTCGGGCAAGAGCACCTTCCTGCGCTGCATCAACTTTCTCGAGCAGCCCAACGCCGGCAGCATCACCCTCGACGGCCAGACCCTGGAGATCCACCCCGGCACCCGCACCCCGCCACCGGCCCAACTGCAGAACCTGCGCACACGCCTGGCCATGGTGTTCCAGCACTTCAACCTGTGGAGCCACCTGACGGTGCTTGAAAACATCTGCCTGGCGCCGCGCAAGGTGCTGGGGATCAGCGCCAGCGAAGCCGAGGCACGGGCGCGCAAGTACCTGGACAAGGTCGGCCTGCCGGCCCGCGCCGCCGAGCAGTATCCGGCGTTTCTCTCCGGCGGCCAGCAACAGCGCGTGGCCATCGCCCGGGCGCTGGCCATGGAGCCGGAAATCATCCTGTTCGACGAGCCCACCTCGGCACTCGACCCGGAATTGGTCGGCGAAGTGCTCAAGGTGATACAGACGCTCGCCGAGGAAGGACGTACCATGCTCATGGTCACTCATGAAATGGGGTTTGCCCGCCAGGTATCGAGCCAGGTGCTGTTCCTGCACCAGGGCCTGGTCGAGGAAAGCGGCAGCGCCGAGATCCTCGACCGGCCACAGAGCGAGCGCCTGCGGCAGTTCCTCTCCAACCGCCTCAAGTGAAGTCAAGCCGTATATGGATAGCAAGGCCATCAGCTCCACCTCGGCACCGCTGGATCGCATCGACGAAGCGATCATCGACGTGCTGCGCCACCACGGAAGGATCACCTACGAAAAGCTCTCCACCCTCGTGCACCTGACCCCCAGGCCCTGCCTGGAGCGGGTGCGCAAGCTGGAGCGGCGCGGGGTGATCCGCGGTTACGGGGCCATCATCGACCTGCAGCAGGTTTCCCCCGGGTTGTCATTGCTGGTGCTGGTGGCCTTGTCCAACCAGAGCGGGCGCTCGGCGCAGCGGGCCTTCGAAGCCACCGTGCGCGCCTGCCCGCAGGTCTACGAGTGCCAGCTGATCAGCGGGCACTTCGACTACAGCCTGCGCATGCGCTGCCGCGACATGGAGCACTACCGGGTGCTGACCGAGACCTGGATGAACGACGACGAGCTGCATATCGACAAGCTGGTGGCGCATCCAGAGCTGGCGGCGGTGAAGAGCACGGCGCCGCAGCCATGAACAGCCGGTAGTACCCACCTACCACACCATCACCGGGCAACTGCCCAGACTTCTGGCTTTCCCTGCAGAGAGCCGACCGGATGACTTCGCCCCTTCCACCCCTCAGCGCGTTCATCGACGCCCGCCTGCCGACCTGGTTACGCCAGGCCGGACAGGGCCGCCGGGCAACGCTCGAATCACGCATTCGCGCCAGCCACAGCACCAGCCGTCAGGTGCGCGAGCATCTCGACATGATCGCCACGCCCCAGTCCTTTGCCGAGCAGAAGCTTGAACCCAGCCTGCGCGAATGGTACCCGAACCAGTCATTACCGACCTCTTCGCAAGGCTGGCTCTGGAACATCGACTCCCGGCGCGACATGAGCTGGCTGGAAGCGGCATTGCTGAACTTCGCCAAAGGCAGCCGGGTGCGCCTGGCAACCGCACGCCATGGCGACAACCTGTCGCTGGACAACCAACGTTTTGTCGACGGCGTGCGCGCGCTCGACATCGGCGGACAATATCAACGATTGCTACGCACCAGCGTCGATAACGCCCGCTTTCGCACCATGCTGGCCCTGCAGGACCGCAACGCCCTGGCCGCTGACCTGGTGATCGCCGATCTGCGGGGGCTGCTGGATCCGAGCCAGCTGGCGCTCGGCGAGGCGCTTGTCGGGAAACGCGACTTCACAACTTCCGCTTCAGGGCAACGATGCGCCCTGCAGTGCTGCTCGCTGCGCATTTTCGATACCGTCATCCACGGGCCGCTGCTCATGCGGCGCACACCTCGAGGGCGGGAGGAAAGCTGCTTTCTTTATCTGCCTGGCGATGACACTCCCTTGACGGGTTATCCAACGTTCCAGCATGCCGCCCAGGCCTTGACCCGCCGCTTGCGCAATGATCGCTTCCGCCGGCACTTCGCTCGCTACATCGCAGACTTTGATAAACCGCACTTCTTCAGACGGCTGCGCGAAACCCTGTTCCCGCGCTACCCCTACCTGGGGCTGCGAACCCCCATGCCGGAACTGACCAAAGGCGACAGGGTCAGCTGGCTCAGCCAATGGTTTCCACCTTTCGGCGCCATCTGGCAGGAAACCCTCGATCACAATGCGCGCCTGCCAATGGCGTTCGTGCCTTGGGACGGCGATTGTTTCGAGGCACGGGCACGCCTGGCGGTGCAACGCCTTCTCGCGGACGCTCGGACACAGGCGGTGCCGACCGCCCAGCGCGATGCCGAGCAATTGGCACAGCAACTTGAACACTGGTTGAGTATCGGCATGACCGTGCTCAACCTGGCGAGCCTGCCGCTGGAGGTCTTGCAACTGCCGATGCTCATGGTGGGGGGGAGCACAGCTGGTGGGTACATTCCTCGATGGTATTCATGCGGCCAATGAAGGGGATGCCGACGCGGCGATCCATCACCTGTTCGACGTCATCGGCAACCTCGCACAGTTCGCCGTGCTCGGCTTCGCTGCCCGCGGTCTTGCCGAGCCGCCAGGCGTGCTGCATGACTGGCTACCCGCGCACGGTGAATCGGGCACCCGCCTGTGGAGCGGCAATTTGATGCCCTTCTCCAGGGAAGCGCCCTGGCCCGTCGACACTCCCCTGCATGCCACCGGCCTGCCACGCTGGAATGACAAACACTGGCTGATCCTGGAGAACCGGGCATTCGAGCTCGAGCAAGGCACCGCTGATCGATGGCAGCTCCAGCCTGCCCGCGGCGTGCGCCATAAACCTGTACTGCGTGGCAGCAACGGCCAAGGCGCCTGGCTGCTGGGCCACGAACGCCCGGCAAGCTGGGATACATGGCAGCTTCTGCGCCGGCTTGGCCCCCCCACCCGAGGGTTGGACGATACCCTGGCGCTACGTGCCTTGCAGGCCAGCAGCTATGATGCGAATGCCCTGCGCAAGGTGATCGTGGAGCGCGAACCAGCTCCCGCCCTGCTGCTCGACAGCCTGCAGGCGCTCGGGGCAGATCCTGTCCCGCTCCCTGTACCTGGGGCGGGCGATGAAACCTTGGCACGCGACTTTCCTTCGCTCAGCCCTCGAGTACGGGCGCAAGTGCTGGACGAAGCTACGCGCGAAGATCTGCACATGCTGCGCGAGCACAGACGCGTACCATTGGCCATCGCGGAGTCGGCCCGACTCTATCAGCGCGAAGCAAGGATCAACCGCGTCCTGCAAGGCTTCTACCAGGGGCAGGCGGGCCATGCGGACCGTGATGAGGTCGCCTTTGCCGTGCTTTCGCACATGTCTGGCAGAGATACCTCACTGCGTATCGAGCTTCGCCAGGACACGCCCGAAGGCAAACTGTTGCTTGCCGTCGGAGCACCACACTTACCCGCGATCACACTGACCCGCGACGCCCTCGGCTACCGTTATTGGCAAACCGGCGCCATGCCGGCCGACCGGGTCGATCTGTTCCACGCCTTGTTCGAAGCCCTGCCTGAGCCGCAGCGCCGGGCGCTGGAACTGCCAGAGCAAACAGCGCAGGGCCTGCGCGATGCACTGTTCCTGCGCGCCCACACCCAGCGCGACCAGGTTGCAGCAGCCCTGCGCATGCCGCCGCTGCGCAAACTCTTCAGGCTGCCAGGGCGACTCGCAGATGGCCGGCTCGGTTATGCCTTGAGCGGTCGGGGGCAAGGCTGGCTGACAGAAGACGAACTGTTCGACCAGCTGTACCCTGAAGATCCATTGAACAATCGGGAGCAGTTGCGCCTGCGCCTGCGGGAAGAGGCAGGCAGCCGCCCAGGCGCTTTTGAACGCCTGCTCGAAGCCCAACGCGCCGACTTCAATACCCTCGATATTGGCTTGCAACGGTGGATCGACCTGACCGACCCGGACCCTGCCGATACTTTTCACGTGCGCCGCAACGCCCGCAGCTCTGCTGCTCTCAGCATTCGCCGCGCCTGGCGGCGACAGGGCACGCCCGATAGCGAATCCACCCTGAATCACGTTGTCCTGCAACTGGATGCGGAACATCTGGCTGAACTGCCCCGCATGGAAACACGCCTGCCCCATGTCCGCCACCTGGCGCTGAGCAATCTCCAGGATTTGTACAACGCCAATATCGATCCGTTCCTGCGTGCTTTCCCGAACCTGCGCTACCTCGACCTGACTCAATGTCGCCTTAATGAACTTCCCGAGGCCTTGGGCGAGCTGACTCAACTGCGCTCGCTGGACCTGAGCGGCAATCGTCTGGACATCGACAGCGAAGCGAGCCTTGGAGTGCTCACTCGACTACCCAGGCTGGAGCGCCTGCTACTGACTGGCGCGGTCGAGAACATCAGTGCTGAGAGCTTGCAGCGCCTGTCGTCGCTGCAACACCTATGGCTGCTGGTAGCGGACGAAAACTACCTGGCCTGGGAGGCCGAGCACTTCCAGGCCCTGCAGCAATGGCCTGCACTGACCCACCTGAGCCTGTCACTGAACGACATCACGCTCACCGAACAAAGCCGTGCCGCGCTCAACGGACTGAACCGGCTGCAAACAATGTACCTCAGTGACAACCCACTGGACATGGCACCTGACCTGACGGGGTGGCAGCGCCTGCAACGCCTGGACCTGGAGGATAGCGCCCTGTCGCAATGGCCCATCGGCATCGAGCAACTGTTGAACCAGCGCCCCCTGCAGCTTCGCGAACTGGACCTGAGCAGCAACCTGCTGGAGGATGCTCCACATCTGCGTGATAGCGCATTCGCCCAAGCCCTGCGGGCCGGCGAGGACATTTCATACAACTTGAACGGCAATCCGTTTTCCGAGCGGGCACTGCTGCGCCTGGTGGATGCCGGGCTCACCCCCGTGACAGGGTCATCGGAAGCACAACTGTGGCGCAGCGACTGGCCCGAGGATCTGCAACTGCATGTGACCAACACCGCGCAGGCCCCGCAATGGCGTCCTTTGTATGCACTTTTCGAACGACTCCCTCAGACCCCCGACTTCCAGCGCAGCCCCACGACCATGAGCCGCCGCATGCAGGACATACTGATCACCCTCGCCGACCTGGAGCCCGCCACTCACGATGTTCCGGGCTGGGGACGCGCCGAATTGCAGCAGCAGATCAATGACTTGCTCAGGGACGCAGGTCAGGAATGTGTCGACCAGGCCGAACTGCTGTTCCAGCAGGTCGAGACTCAGGTCAACGTCTGGCGTACCGTAGCACGGGCGCCGGCCAATGCCAGCGATACCCAGGTCGCGATCGACACCGCTACCGCACTGCTGCGCCAACAACGCCTGGACGAACGTATTGGCGCATTGTTCAATGCCCGGGCCACCAGGCGCCGCGTGCTGGCCCAGGCGCCGGACCAGGCCGCCCCGGCGCTTGACCCGGACGACGACCTCCCCGACGAACAACTGACGGACCCCAATTACCCGCTCGATGAGGTAGAGATGGCGCTGCACGCCCGCATGCAGTTGCAAACGCGCCTGAACCTGCCATCGCAACCCCAGGTGATCCGCTTCGACTATCTGGCACGATTGTCCGGGCCCACGCTGCAGCGGCTGGCAGCCGATGTCGAGCAGTACAGCAACCTCGCTCGACTGGCCGAGTGGGCTACCGACCAAGCGTTCTGGCAGGGGTGGATGAGGCGCTTGCATCCGGCGCGCTTCACCGCTCTGGTGAACGAATGGGCAGGCGCTTCCGAGTACTTCGACACCCTGAGCGAAGCCGGGCCGGTCGATACCGTCTACACCGGGCCAACGGTGCCACAGGCCTTCATCGATGTACTGGTACGTGACTACCCGGCGATCCAGTGGCAACGCGACGGCTGGTTGCTACGTGTCGATCTGGTATCTGGACGCTATGTCGATGAAGGCACGCTCTATCTGGGCATATCCTCTGTCTTATTGAGCACGCGACAACAGGCAGAGACCTCACTCATGGGCAGCCTGACACGAGAAACGCTGGGGCTGCGCCCAGCTTGAGCGCTATACGCATTCAGCACTGCCAGTCCACCGGCTGTTGATAGCCCGCGACCCAGCCGACGACCTCGGCAGCCGGCATCGGCCTGGCAATGCCATACCCCTGGGCCAGCTCGCAGCCCAACGCCATGAGCGCCTTGCCGTGCTCGATGCTTTCCACTCCCTCGGCCACCACCTCACGCCCGAACGCCCGCGCGAGCCCGATCACCGCACCGGCCAGGGCCAGGTCGTCATGGTCATGCAGGATGTCGCGCACGAAGGACTTGTCGATCTTGATGGTCTGCGCCGGTAAGCGCTTGAGATAGCTCAGCGAGGAGTAGCCAGTGCCGAAGTCATCCAGGGAGAAACGCACGCCCAGTGCTCGGCAGGCATCCAGGCAGCGGCCGACTCGCGGCAGGTTGTCGATTGCCACCGACTCGACGATCTCCAGGTCCAGGCGCCCTGGCGACACCCCGGGATTTCGCGCCAGCAACCGCTCCAGGCGTTGGGCGAAGTCGCCGCGCTGCAACTGGCGGGCGGCGATGTTGACGCTCAGTGACCAATCGCGCCCGGACAGCTGCCACTGCTGCAGTTGGGTCAAGGCCTGGTCGATGACCCATTCGCCCAGCTCGACGATCAGGTCGGTCTGCTCCACGAAGGGCAGGAACTCCCCCGGCGGCACCGGCCCCTTGGAGGGGTGCATCCAGCGCAGCAACGCCTCGAAACCGATCACCTGACCGCTGCGCATGTTCACCTTCGGCTGGTAGTACAGGCACAGCTCGCCCTGGCGCAGGGCCTGGCGCACCCGTGCCACCGTCTGGTGGGTGGCCTTGAGCTCGAGCTCCTGGGACACGTCGAACAGGTGGTAGCGGTTGCGCCCGCGCTGCTTGGCCACGTACATCGCCTGGTCGGCGTGGCGCACCAGGGTGTCGGCATCCTCGTCGTCCTGCGGGAACAGGGTGACGCCGATGCTCGCGCTCAGGCTCAACGGGTGCTCGCGTACCGTGTAAGGCGCGGCCAGCGCCTGGAGGATGCGCCGTAACGCGGCGTCGAGCTGCTGCGGGCCTTCGATATGCCGCAGGATCAACACGAACTCGTCCCCCGACAGCCGCGCCACCGCATCACCGCCACGCAGGATGTCCTGCAGGCGCTGGGCGACCTCCACCAGCAGCAGATCGCCAGTGGCATGGCCGTAGCCATCGTTGACCGCCTTGAAGCCATCGAGGTCGAGCATGCAGACAGCCAGGGGAATGCTTTCGCGTCGGGAGAACGCCAGGGCCTGGTTGAGCAGGTCGGACAGATAGGCTCGGTTGGGCAGGCCGGTCAGCACGTCGTGCCCCACACGCCACTGCAGGGTGTGCAGCAACTGGCGCTTCTCGGTGACGTCGAAGCGGATCGACACATACTTGCGCACCTTGCCGGTGTGCGGGTCGATCAGCGGCACCATGGTGCTGTCTACCCAGTACAGCGAGCCGTCCTTGGCCCGGTTGCAGATCTCGCCCTTCCATACCCGGCCAGCGGCCAGGGCGCGCCACATCTCGAGGAAGAAGGTCGGCTCGTGCAGCCCGGAATTGAGGATGCGGTGGTTGGCCCCCAGCAGTTCCTCGCGGCTGTAGCCGGAGATGCTGCAGAACTGCTGGTTGACGTAGGTGATGCAACCACGCAGGTCGGTTTCGGAAAAGATCGCGGCCGCATCGACGGCCGCGCGGTAATTGTCGTCCATAAGCATCGCAACCTAGCGGTTGAAGCGCTCCACCAAGGCACGCAACCCAGCGCACACCTGCTCGAGCTCCGCGCCACGCACGGCAGCGGCATTGGCGCGGCGCGCGCTCTGCTGGACCGTGCCAGCCACCCCGTTGATCTGCCGCGAGACATCCTCGGCGACACTGGATTGCTCGTGCGAGGCTGCGGCCATCTGCTGGCTCATATCGCTGATGCGCTGCACGGCGTGGCGGATGCCTTGCAAAGCTTCCTGGGTCAGGGCGACCTGGGTCACACCCTGTTGCGCACCCTCGATACCCTCGCTGGCGATGCTCACCGCCTGCTCGGCGCCACCGCGCAAACTGTCGATGATCGACTGGATATGCAGCGTGGATTGGCGGGTCTTGTCGGCCAGGGCACGTACTTCATCGGCGACCACCGCAAAGCCGCGGCCCTGCTCGCCGGCACGGGCGGCTTCGATGGCGGCGTTGAGCGCCAGCAGGTTGGTCTGCTCGGCGATAGCACGGATCATCCCGGCCGCCTCGGCGATGGCACCGGTCTGACCGGCGAGGTCGTTGACCGCCTGGTTGATCTGCCCGACCGTGCCAGCCAGGCTCTGGATCGCCGCCCCCGTGGCGTCGGCCACCTGGCTGCCCTGCCCGGCCAGCAGGTGCGCGGTCTGCGCCTGCTCGGCGGTGAGTTGCACGTGGCCCGCGACTTCGCCGATCGAGGCGGCCATCTGAGTCATGGCGGTGGCGGTCAGGTCGGTCTCGGCGCGCTGCTCGAGTAACGCCGATTCGGTGCTGCGCGATAGCCGCCCGGCATCCTGGGCGGCGCCGGCCATCTGCGCGGCGAGGTCGCTCAGGCGAGTCAGCGCGGTCTTCAGGCGCGCCTCCTCGCTGATCAGGATCAGCTCCAGCTGCCCGGCAGCACCCGGCAGATCACTGTAGGTCAAGGCCGCGACCGGGTCGCTGAAGGTGCTGTCCGCCACCTGGACGATACGCCGCAAGTGGCGCCTCATGCGGCTTTGCGCCCACAGGCCGACGCCAGCGAACAGCGCCAGGGTCAAGCCTTGGGCAGGCAGGTCGGGCAGCAGCTGGTTGCCGGCGATGGCCGCGGCTCCCGCCAGCAGTGGCAGCGCCATGGCCCGGCCCAGCAAGGCCAGGCGCCGGGCCGGCGACAGCGCCGCCTTGCTCTCGCGCAACCGGGCATACACAGCTTCGGCACGGGCCACCTGCTCACGGGTCGGGCGCACGCGCACCGACTCGTAGCCGATCACCTGGCCATTCTCGAGCATCGGTGTGACGTAGGCGTTGACCCAATAGAAGTTGCCGTTACGGCAGCGGTTCTTGACGATACCCATCCAGCTGCGGCCGGTCTTGAGGTACTGCCACATCAGCTCGAACACCGCCTCGGGCATGTCTGGATGGCGTACCAGGTTGTGCGGGCTGCCGATCAGCTCGTCCTGGCTGAAGCCGCTGATGGCCGCGAACTCGGCGTTGCAGTAGGTGATCAGGCTGGCCGTATCGGTGGCCGAAATGAGCCGCTGGTGCTCGGGAAAGCTTTGCTCGACCGGATTGACCGGCAGGTTCTGACGCACGATGAGACTCCATTCATACACGGCCCGACACGCGGCCTGACAGGAGGCCAGGTGTGCCGGAACCGTTCATCCTGGATCAGTTCCAATGTCCGCCAACGCTTGCACACGGGCCGGTGGATGACCGGATCGCCCTGGACGACTACTTGAATGACTGATCAATCAAAGCAACGAATTCTACGAATTCCATCACATTTTGCAAATAAAGGTGATGGATCATGGCGTTGCGCTATATCGACATATATCGTTAAGTGCTTGATTCTAAATGGGAATTAAGCGATGACGAGAACAGGTCTAGGTCCTGCCCTGCGCCGCTACCGCAAACTGGCAGGCTTCACTCAGGCACAACTGGGCGAGCGAACCGGCTTTGACCCCAAGACCATCAGCCGCTTCGAAACCGGCACCTACACCCCCAGCATCGAGTCGTTGGTGAGCTTTGCCGAGGCGCTGGGGGTCAAGCCAAAAGCGTTTTTCACCGACCCCGATGACGTCGAAGAACAACGCGCCTACCTCTTCGGCGTCATCCACAACGCCCCCCCCAAGGACCTCGGCAAGCTGATCGCCGCCGTCGATCAGGTGCTCGCCAAACTGTGAAATCCCCCGCGCACCACGCTAGAGCAGACTGCCCGTCAGTGCACCACAACTGGTCAGACCGGTAAGGCCAAAAACCCTTGCATTGTCGGAAAAATCGGCGTTTTATAGCCCTCGCAGTGAACAAACCGGTAAGACCACAATAATTAAGTCCTGCACTCTTTCGCTCCGTGTGGCTTGGGGGGCAAGGACACCGACCAGAGACCCCTCCCATGCTCAAATGGTGTTCGCGTTCGATTTTCCTCCAGGTTGTGCTCGGCCTCGCTCTCGGCGTGATCTGCGGCCTGAGCTTCCCCGACCTGTCCCTGCAACTCAAACCCCTGGGTGACGGCTTCATCAAGCTGATCAAGATGCTCATCGGCCTGATCGTGTTCTGCGTGGTGGTCAGCGGCATTTCCGGCGCCGGCGACCTGAAGAAGGTCGGGCGCATCGGCCTGAAGTCAGTGATCTACTTCGAGGTGCTGACCACCCTGGCCTTGGTCATCGGCCTGGTGTTCGCCTTCTCCACCGGCATCGGCAGCGGCGCCAACATCCACCTCGACCAGCTGTCCAGCGCGGATGCCGGCGCCCTGGCCGACCGTGGCGCGCATATCCACAGCACCACCACCTTCCTCATGGACCTGATCCCCACTTCGGTGGTGGGCGCCTTCGCCGACAACAACATCCTCCAGGTGCTGCTGTTCTCGGTATTGTTCGGCAGCGCGCTGAACCTGGTCGGTGAGTCGGCCTCGGGCATTTCGCGGCTGATCAACGAGCTCAGCCATGTAATCTTCCGCATCATGGGCATGATCGTGCGCCTGGCCCCCATCGGTGTGTTCGGCGCCATCGCCTTCACCACCAGCAAATACGGCCTGAGCTCGCTGCAGCACCTGGGCGGCCTGGTGGCACTGTTCTACCTGACCTGCGCCGGCTTCGTGCTGATCATCCTCGGCACGGTGATGCGTCTGTCCGGGCTCAAGCTGCTGCCGTTCATCAAGTACCTGCGCGAAGAACTGTCCATCGTCCTCGGCACTGCCTCCTCTGACGCCGTGCTGCCCCAGGTGATGCGCAAGCTCGAGCACCTCGGTATCGGTAGCTCCACCGTCGGCCTGGTGATCCCCACGGGCTACTCGTTCAACCTCGATGGTTTCTCGATCTACCTGACCCTGGCCATCGTGTTCATCGCCAACGCCACCGGCACGCCGCTGGCCATGACCGACCTGCTGACCATTCTTCTGGTGTCGCTGGTGACTTCCAAGGGCGCCCACGGCATCCCAGGTTCGGCCCTGGTGATCCTCGCCGCCACCCTGACCGCGGTCCCGGCGATCCCGGTGGTCGGCCTGGTGCTGGTGCTGGCAGTCGACTGGTTCATGGGTATCGGCCGGGCGCTGACCAACCTGATCGGCAACTGCGTCGCCACCGTGGCCATCGCCCGCTGGGAGAAGGACATCGACCTGGAACGCGCCAACAATGTGCTGGCCAACAAACCCGGCTTCGCCCCGGCCACCCGCAAGCAGGGCCAACCCCATCAACAGGAATTCTAAGCCCAAGGCCGCCGGCGCCCCGCGCCGGCCCGCCAAGGGCCAAGATGCAGCGTCAACCAAGGAGCGAACCGTGATCAGCTCTTCGACCGTAGTCAATTCAGTGGTGGAGAAACTCCGCCAGGCCCTGGCCCGTGGCCAGTGGCGCAGCGGTGACATGCTGCCCGGCCAGCGCGAGCTGGCCGAACAGCTGGGCATCAGCCGGCCCAGCCTGCGCGAGGCGGTGATCGTGCTGGAAACCCTGGGCCTGGTGCGCTCGATGCCGGGCAAGGGCGTGCTGGTGCTCGATGCCGACGCCAGCCAGGCGCAAGAGCCGGACACCATCGCCGAGGCCAGCCTGGCCGACGTGCTCGAGCTGCGCTACACCCTTGAGCCTTTCATTGCCGGCCTGGTGGCGCAATCGGCCGGCAGCCAGGACATCGGCCAGTTGCGCCTGACCCTGATGGACATGCGCGAAGCCCTCGACGTCGGCGACAGCGAGGCTGGCATCAATGCCTACATCGCCTTCCACGAGGCGCTGTTCGCGCTGACCACCAACCCGATCTTCCAGAGCGTCGTGCAGCAGACCGGCAACGCCCTCAAGCAGAGCGCCGACATGCTGCGCAACTCGCCCGAGCACCTGGCCGCGCGCCTGAGCGAGAACGAGGCGGTGGTGCGCGCCATCCGCGAGCGCAACAGCGCCAAGGCCAGCCAGCAGATGCGCCAGCACATCCTCGCCGAAGGCCAGCGCATGGGCATCGCCCTGAACATCCCGGACGACCAACCAGGCAACTGATCAAAGAAGGAGAGCGACAATGACCGCCTGTGCCCAAGCCGCCCCCCGCCTGCCTGCCCTGCTCGGTGCCGGCGAGACCCGCCTGTCGGCGGAACAAATCTACCCCCGCCTGTTCGATGCCATCCTCGAACAACGCCTGCCACCCGGCAGCGCCCTGCCCGAGCAGGCGCTGGGCAATGCTTTCGGCGTCAGCCGCACAGTGATCCGCCGGGTGCTCGGGCGCCTGTCCGACCAGCAGGTGGTAGTGCAGCGCCCCAGCCACACCGCGCACCTGGCCGCTCCCGACCCTGAGCAGGCGCGCCAGGTGCTCAGCGCCCGGCGCCTGGCCGAGACCACGCTGATCGGCCTGGCCACCCAGCGCGCGCGCCCGGCACAGATCCGCCAACTACGCCAACTGGTCGAGCGCGAACGCCAGCACCATGAACGCGGCGAACGCTGCACGGCCATTCGCCTGGGCGGCGAGTTCCACATGAAGCTGGCGCAGATGGCCGCCAACGCGCCGCTGGCGCGTTTTCTCAATGGCCTGGTACCCATGACTTCGCTGATCATCGCCCGCTACGAAGCGCCCTGCTGCGAGCACTGCGCCTGGCAGGAACATGCGGCGATCATCGACGCGGTGGAAAACGGCGACGGCCAGGCAGCGCTGGGCCTGATGCATGAACATCTGGACCGCCTCGAGGCCAAACTCGATCTGGATCAGGCCGGCTGAATCAAGCGAACGCCACGGCCTCGACGCCGGGCAGGATCTGCACTTCGTCCCCCAGCGACCACTCCGCCGCCCTGGCTGCCAGGGCGGCGGGCACACCCGGCGAGCCGCCAGGGCCGGAGGGCACGTCGTAGGTGGCGTGGGCATCGTGGGGCAGCAACACTTCGAAGCCCCTTTGCAGCGCGGCACGGGCAGTGGCAGCCAGGCACATCTCCGAGAGCACACCACACAGGGCCAGGCGCCGGGCCCCGAGGGCGTTGAGCAGGGTTTGCAAAGCGGTTTCGAGAAAGCCATCGTCCTCGGTCTTGAACAGCACGTGCTCGCCCCGCGCAGGCGGAAAGTACAGCTCCCAGCCGGCACTGTGCGGGGCATCCGGGCTGCCCGGCGCACCGTCGTTCTGCAGGAAGATCACCGGCACCCCGGCCTGGCGGGCGCGGCCAAGCAAACGGGCGATGCTCTGCTGCAAGGCCAGGTGGCCAGGCACCGCATCGGCGCCCTCCATGAAAGCGCACTGCACATCCACCAGCAGCAAGGCGTCGGCCTTGGCACCCTTCATCAGCAGCTCTCCTGTTCGCGGACGCAATGCCGAGCATAGCGCAATGCCGTACCCTAAAACCGATTACCAAAATGCCTGGGAGGGCCTATGAACTTCACTATCGCGCCAGTCGGCGCGCAACACTACGATCGGCTGGCCGATCTGTGGGAAGCCTCGGTGCGGGCGACCCACGACTTCCTGCCCGCGGGCTACATCGAGCGCCTGCGCCCGCTGGTACGCGAGCAGTACCTGGGTTTTGTCCAGCTGCGTGCCTGGGCGGACGGCGCCGGCCATATACAGGGGTTTGCCGGGGTGCATGATGGCAAGCTGGAAATGCTCTTCGTCGACCCGGCCTGCCGTGGCCAAGGCATCGGCAAAGCCTTGCTGGCCCACGTGGTCGATGAGCTGGGCGTACGAGAAGTCGATGTCAACGAACAGAACCCACAGGCCGTGGGGTTCTACCTCAAGCTGGGCTTCGTCCAGGTCGGACGCAGCGAGGTGGATGGACAAGGCGATCCGTTCCCGTTGCTGCACCTGAAACGGGTGGGCTGACGCGCTCCCCGCGATGAGGCCCTCAAGACAAACCTATACTTCGGTTAATCACCCAGCCTCTCGCCAAGGGGGCAATCCGCGTGAAATCGATCCTCGCGATGGTTCCGCTCTGCCTCTTGCTGGCCCTCGCCGGCTGCGCCGGCAAACGCCCACCCGCCCCGCCCCCGCCGCAGAACCTGCCTCCGGCCGTCTGGCAGCGCATCGACCAGGACATCATCGAGGCCTCGGTCGCCGCTGCGGGCTCGGCCAACGACTACGCCCGGCGTTCCATGCGCGTGTGGAAAGAGCAAGTGCAGCAACGCACCGAGAACGACTTCATCCCCTGGTTCACCGGTTACTGGACCCAGCAGTGGCTCACGCTCAAGGTCGCCTGGTACAAGATGAACAGTGGCAATGGCCAGGAGCCAGCTGAAAAGCGCCTGGGCCTTTATCTGCAGGAACAGTACCGCGAACGGGTCATCGACCCGGTGGCCGAACAGATCAACCCCGAGGGCATTCGCGACCGCGCCAGCGAACTGTACCTGCAACTGCTCGGCCAGCAACTGCCGACCATCATCCAGCGCTACAACGCCCCGCCCGAGCAGTTCAGCCAGCGCCTCAACCGCATCCCGATCATCGCCCTGGGCCCGCCGGATGCACGCAATGCCTCGCTTTACCAACTGCTGCGGGCCAAGTCGCTGGACCAACAGCTGGCCTGGCAGTCCCTGCGCCAGCACCTGCACCAACAGGCCGCCAAGGCCCCCGGGCAGACCGAGGCAGGGTTGTCGTCGGTGGCCACCCAGGCCAGCGAGAAACTTGGCGCCACACTGGCGCCACGCGGTGCCGCCAGTGCCATCGCGGCGGCCGTGGGCAAGGCGGCAGGGGCGTTGATCTCGGTGGCGGCAACCGGCTACGGCATCATCACCCACGACCGTGAACAGCCGCAGATGGTCGAGCAACTGCGGGTGATCCTCAATGTGGCGCTGAACCAGGAATGGCAGGAGCTGATGGAGAATCGCCAGAGCGGCGCCATGGCCGGGGTGTATTACCTGTCGGGGCAGGTGGAGGACAGCTTGCTCGGGAGCCGGTCACAGGAACCGTTGCTGATTCGCCTGCCGCCATGACCCCGCGCAGGTGGCACGTTCAGGCAGTCGCCAGCGCCGAAGTCGGCAGCCCGAAGATGCGGTCGAACGCCCAGTTGTAGACGAAGGTGTAGCACGGCACCAGGATGATGAATGCCAGATCCACCATCAACGCCTCCAGAAGGGTCATGTTAAGCCACCAGGCGATCAGCGGGATCAGGTACACCACCAGGGTCAGCTGGAAGCCGATGGCATGCGCCACCCGCCGCCCGAGGCTGCGCCCGCGGGTGGCCTGGTAGCTCTCCCACCACTCGAACAGGCTGTTGTAGATGAGGTTCCAGGCCATGGCGATGGTGGTGATCATCACTGCCAGGGGGCCGGTGTGCGAAGCCTGGGTGTCGGACAGGTAGGCCAGGCCCAGGGTCGACATGCACAGGCCAATCAGTTCATAGAAGGTCACGTAGACCAGTTTGCGTTTGAGTCCTTGCACGGGATTACCTTGTTGCGGATATGACGAAGGCGCGCAGAATGCATCAACAGGCTTGACAGAAAAAGTCAGCAGCTTTCAGATTTACTGAAAGGAGACTGCCATGAACTTTTCCAGCGATACCATCCTGCTGTTCCTCGCCGTACTCGACCGCGGTTCGTTCTCGGCTGCCGCGCGAGCGCTAGGGCGGGTACCCTCGGCGGTGAGCATGGCCATCGGCAACCTCGAGGCCGAGCTTGGCTACCCGCTCTTCGAGCGTGGGTCGCGGGAGGCACGCCCGACCGCCCAGGCCCAGGCCCTGGAGCCCCATGCCCGGCTGATCGCCGAACAACTGGGGCTGTTGGAAGTGCATGCGCTGGAGCTGTCGCGTGGGCTGGAAAGCAGCCTGGCCATCGCCGTGGTGCCGGATATCGACCAGCGCCCGTTACTCGGGGCCATCACCCGCCTGGGCGAGCGCTACCCGCTGCTGGACATCGAACTGCTCGCCGCCCCGCAGGAAGAGGCCCTGCAACTGCTCGACAGTGGCCGGGTGCGCCTGTGCCTGGCCTTCGCCGGGCTGCAGGTGGACCCGCGACGCAGCTTCCAGCACATCGCCCTGGAATCGCTGGTGGCCACCCTGTCGCCACGCCACCCCGCACTGTGCGAAGGACGCATCCGCAACCTTGAAGACCTGGTCAACCTGCGCCAGATCCTGGTATGCAGCCGCGACCTGCCATTGAGCGATCCCCGCTCGCTGATCGGCACCTCGCACTGGCGCACCGACAGCCTGGACCTGGCCCTGCAGATGGTCGAGGCCGGCCTGGGCTGGGGCGACCTGCCGCTGGCCCGGGTGGCGCCGCTGCTTGCGGACGGACGCCTGGTCCGCCTGCAATTTCAGAATACCCGCAACGAATTGCAACTGCCGGTGAACGCCTTCTGGCTCAAACAGCAACCCCTCGGCCAGGCGGCCAGGACGTTGGTGAGCCTGTTGGCTTCGAAATGATTTGTCACCTTGGCAGGCCGATTCGGCCAACTACTGCGACATTTAGTCTTTCAACATTTTTCAGAATCGGCCGATAGCGTTGCAACAGGCTCCGCCACTCGTGCCACAAGCACGCGGCGCCCTCCTTTCACTGGCTCAAGGTCTCGAAACATGAACCTGAAATTCCGCCACAAGATCCTGCTCAGTGCCTGCGCCGTCGTTGTACTGGCCTTCGCCCTGTTCACCCTCTACAACGACTACCTGCAACGCAACACCATTCGCCAGAACATCGAGTCTTCGGTGCGCCAGGCCGGCGCGCAGACCGCCAGCAGCGTGCAGAACTGGATGAGCGGGCGCATCCTGGTCCTGGAAAACCTGGCCCAGGACATCGCCCAGCAAGGTGCCGGCAGCAACGTGCCGGGCCTGGTCGACCAGCCGTCGTACACCAGCAACTTCCAGTTCACCTATTTTGGCCAGAACACCGGCCTGTTCACCCAGCGCCCCGATGCCAAGATGCCTGACGGCTACGACCCGCGTCAGCGCCCCTGGTACACCCAGGCCGTGGCCGCCAACCAGACGATGCTGACCCCGCCCTACATGGCCGCAGTGGGTGGCCTGGTGGTGACCATCGCCATGCCGGTCAAGGCCAAGTCCAGCGGCGAGCTGATCGGCGTGGTCGGCGGCGACCTGAGCCTGAACACCCTGGTCGACATCATCAACGCCGTGGACTTCGGCGGCCTTGGCCACGCCTTCCTGGTCGACCGCAATGGCCAGGTGATCGTCAGCCCGGACAAGGACCGGGTGATGAAGAACCTCAAGGACATCTACCCAGGCTCGCCGCTGCGTGTCGAATCCGGCATCCAGGAAGTCAGCCTCGATGGCAAGGACCGCATCATCTCTTTCGCTCCGGTGGACGGCCTGCCATCGGCGCAGTGGTACATCGGCCTGTCGATCGATAAAGAAAAAGCCTACGCCCCGCTGAGCCAGTTCCGTACCTCGGCCATCATCGCCATGCTCATCGCCGTGGCCGTCATCGCCGGCCTGCTCGGCCTGCTGATCCCGGTACTGATGCGCCCGCTGACCACCATGGGCCGCGCCATGCAGGACATCGCCGAAGGCGAAGGCGACCTGACCCGCCGCCTGACCGTCGAGCAGAAGGACGAGTTCGGCGAGCTGGCCACCTCGTTCAACCGTTTCGTCGAGCGTATCCACGCCTCGATCAGCGAAGTGTCCTCGGCCACCCGCCTGGTGCATGACCTGTCGGAAAAGGTCGTGGTCGCCTCAAATGCCTCGCTCACCGGTTCCGAAGAGCAGAGCATGCGCACCAACAGTGTCGCCGCGGCGATCAACGAACTGGGCGCCGCCACCCAGGAAATCGCCCGCAACGCCGCCGACGCCTCGCAGCACGCCAGCGGCGCCAGCGAACAGGCCAACGGTGGCCGCCAGGTGGTCGAAGAGGCGATCAGCGCCATGACCGCCCTGTCCGAGCGCATCAGCGAGTCCTGCGAGCAGATTGAGACCCTCAACGCCAGCACCGACGAAATCGGCAAGATCCTCGACGTGATCAAGGGCATCTCCCAGCAGACCAACCTGCTGGCGCTCAACGCCGCCATCGAGGCCGCCCGTGCCGGTGAAGCCGGGCGTGGTTTCGCCGTGGTTGCCGACGAAGTGCGCAACCTGGCCCACCGCACCCAGGAATCGGCCGAAGAGATCCACCGCATGATCACCAGCCTGCAGGTCGGCTCGCGTGAGGCGGTGCACACCATGAACACCAGCCAGGTCTCCAGCGAAGAGACCGTTCAGGTGGCCAACGAGGCCGGTGAGCGCCTGGCCAGTGTCACCCAGCGTATCGGCGAGATCGACGGCATGAACCAATCGGTGGCCACCGCCACCGAAGAGCAGACCGCCGTGGTCGAGAGCCTGAACCTGGACATCACCCAGATCAACGCACTGAACCAGCAAGGGGTGGAGAACCTCAACGACACCCTGCGCCACTGCGACGCCCTGAGCCAGCAGGCCGGGCGCCTGAAGCAACTGGTGGGCAGCTTCCGCATCTGACCTGCCGCCCGCTCCTGTGTGTGTTGCAGGAGCGGGCTCCCTCCGCGATCACGGCCTTCGATCACATCGGCGAATGCGCAGGCATTCTTCAGCTACTCCCTACTCGCCGACGAACGCCTGCACCTCGATCTCCACATCGACCCCCAATGCCAGCGCCGATGCCACCGTCGAACGCACCGGTAGCGCTGCGCCAAAGAACTCTTTGTAGACCTCGTTGAAGCCGGCGAAATGGCTCATGTCCGACAGCCAGACCGTGCATTTCACTACCTGGTCGAAACGCGCACCAGTCACTGCCAGGCTCTCGGCGATACGCTCGCAGGCCGCTCGGGTCTGTGTCTGGATATCACCGCGTACCACTTCGCCACTGGCGCTCATCGGCACCTGGCCGGACAGGAACAGGAAGCCCCCGGCCTTCACTGCACGGGAAAAAGGAAACGGCAGGCTGCTGGGAAAACGCTGGATGTCATTGCTCATGGAACGCTCCTTTCATGGTTGGCTGAATCGTGCCCGGGACAGTCGAGCGGGCCAGCTCCCGGTAAACCCACTCTGGTTAACCGTGGATTTTCAGGAGCGTACCGCCACAGCATGGTTATAACCTAATAACGAACAAGTCTATTTGGCTATAAAAAAATCTATATGCTGGCACTCATCCGATCACGGGCAAGCTGGGCGTCGAGTAGCGTATGGATGTAGGTTCTTTCGGTTTCACCCTTGCGGGCCTGATCGTAGGCTTCATCGTCGGCATGACCGGCGTCGGCGGCGGTTCGCTGATGACCCCGATCCTGCTGTGGTTCGGCATCAACCCGGCCACCGCCGTGGGCACCGACCTGCTCTATGCCGCCATCACCAAAGCCAGCGGCGTCTGGGTGCATGGCCGCAACAAGAACATCGACTGGAAGATCACCGGCTGGTTGAGCCTGGGCAGCGTCCCGGCCGCCGCGCTGACCCTGTGGTTCCTCAGCACCCTGCACACCGACACCTCGGCGCTCAACGCCATCATCAAGCAGGGCCTGGCGGTGGTGCTGATCCTCACCGCCCTGGCGATCCTGTTCAAGTCGCGCCTGCAGGCCTTCGCCAGCAAGCATGCCGGCGACCACTACCACCTCAGCGACCGTACCCTGAACATCCTCACCGTGATCACCGGCGTTGTGCTGGGCGTGATGGTCACCCTCACCTCCATCGGCGCTGGCGCGCTGGGCACCGTGGCGCTGTTCCTGCTCTACCCGTTCCTGGTCACCCGCCGCCTGGTCGGCACCGAGATCGCCCACGCCGTGCCGCTGACCCTGGTGGCCGGCCTGGGTCATGCCGGTATGGGCAACATGGACTGGTCGCTGCTGGGCTACCTGCTGCTGGGCTCACTGCCGGGGATCTACCTGGGCAGCCACCTGACCGGGCGCATCTCCGACCGCGTGCTGCGGCCTTGCCTGGCAACCATGCTGTTGCTGATCGGCTACAAGCTGGCGTTCTGAACCTCGTGCCTGACCGATAGAAGGCGCTTTGAGCTATTCCTGCACACGCCATAGCACCGGCCAGAACTGCGGTTTCACATACCCGCAGCGATCAAGCCGCGCCACACGCTCGGGGCGCATGCGCTCACCGTCGTAACGCCACTGCTGGATCAGCCCGCAACCACGCTCTACCTGGCTTTTGTCAGTGGCAAACAATTGGCCGCTCTGCGCATCGAACGCTACATGGCCACTCAGACGCGGCGCCAGCAACGGCGTCGGCACCTCGAAGGCCATTTCGCTGATCTGGTAGGGCGCGGCGCGGGACACTCGATACAGGTAATTGGCGCAGAACTCGCCACTGCACCCCACGTTGAGAATGACCAGGACATTGGCTGCGTCCAGCGGGTGCACCTCGTAATGGCTGTTGCTCATGCCTGGCACATCGCCTTCGACATTCGCCTGGCCTTTTACCACCCGGCCGATTTCATGGGCCTGCTCGTCGCTCATGCGCGGCGCGGCGATGAACTGTGGCAACACCACGGTATCGGGAGCGCCAGGCACATCAGCAGCGGGCGCATCTCCCACTTTTACCAGGGCATCGGCATGCCCCACCCGGCCCTGCACGGCATCAATGGCCAACAGCGCGCCACTGAGCCCCTGCAAGGACGCGACCAGCTCGCCATCCTCGGTCAACGAACTCAGGCGGGTACCGTTGCGCAACCGACGTATGAGCGCCAGCGCCTCATCGTCTTCCAGCAGCAGGTCGAAATCATATTCAAGCTGGATGCGCTGCCAGTTGGCCGACAGTGCCTGCCCATCGAGCAGCACCTGCTCCGCAAACGCCGGGCCCACGCGCAGGGTCAGCTCGAGCGCACCCTGTGGCCCCGCCTCGCGCCTTATGATGGTCTGCAGCCCAGCCATCAGGTCGTCGTCGATGGCCATTACCGCCGTGCAGGCACGGGTGTTGTCGCAGCCAACCGCCCAGTCCTTGATCTGCCGGTACATCGGCACCGCTTCGAGCGGTGCCTGGGCGCTCTCGGCCTGCACGACCGATGGCGTCATGAGCGTCAGCAGCAATGCCACGCGCGGGTGTTTCATCCATTGCCATGGCGTTATCCCTGAAGTCCGCTTCACACGTTCAACCTTCACTGCGCCAGAGCACCGGCCAACTGTCGGTGCCCACTTCGGCACAGCGGTCCATCCGTGACAGCCTGAGCAAGCGCATGCGCATGCCATCGTAGCGCCAGCTTTCCTCGACCCCGCAACTGCCGGGATAGTCGTCCTTGGCATAGCTGTGAAGCTCGCCTTTGCCAGGGTAGAACTCGATGGCGTCGCGCATCCGGCTGATCACCACCGCGCTCGATGGCGCCTCGAACTCCAGCGGCCCAAGGGTGTAAGGCGCTTCACGCGACACCTTGTACAGCGCGTAGAGGCAATGGAAGTCGTTGCAGTTGTAGCTGAGCAATGCCAGCGCATGCTGGTCGTCCAGGGCATGCAGCTCAAGCTTGGGAGCGACATCGTATTCGTTCTTCAACTGGTCCTCGGCGGCGGCCTTGGCCATCACCACTTGGGTGATGCCCGCTTGCTCCTGCGCGCCAAGGGCCGTAGCTGCCACAAAGGCCGGCACCTGGGGTTTGGCCGGAGTTGGCAACTGCGCATCGGCAACGCTGTCGCCGGGGCGTATCAGCGCACTGTAGTGGCCGATTCGGCCCTGCACCGCATCCATCAGCAGCAAGGCGGCGCTCAGCCCCTGCAGCGAACTCACCCGCTCCCCTGGCCGGGTGTCGTCCACCAGGCGCTGGCCATTGCGCAATTGCCGCAACACGGCATAGGCATCGGCGCCCTCCAGTTCCAGGGTGGTCTCGACACCGCGGGTCATGCGCCAGGGGGCGACCAGCAGCTGGCCGTCGAGCATGGGCTCGCCCGACCAGTCGGTGCTCCCCACCAGGGTAAGGTGCAGGTTGCCCCAGGCGCCAGCCTCACGCTGCACCAGCATGCCCACTCGCATCCGCTCCGGGTGATCGGCCAGGACCGCAGTGCAGAAACGCGTGTTGTCGCAGCCTACAATCCAGTCCTTGATCTCCCGGTATACCGGTACCGGCTCTGGTTCCGCCGCGGCGGCCAGGCCCGGTAGCAACGCCAGCCCCAGGGCCAGCCAGTTCCATGTTGTTGCGCGCATCGTGCTGCATTCCTGTCTTGGCGGTGAAAGCCTCGTTCCAGAGGCGGCGCAATGATTCCACAGTTCAAGGGCCAGGTGCGTAAAATCGGCACTGGTGATTGCGTCGCCTGATCTGGCAGTATCGAATGCCATAACGCCAGAGCCGCCGTCATGTCCGCTACCGTCAGCCCGTTGCTGCTTGCCCTGCGCGAAGGTACCCGCGCCTGCCACCAGAGGCTGGAAGCGCGGCTGCCTTTCTTCAGCGAGGGCTTCGACCGCGCGGCCTACGCCGACCTGCTCGGGGCCTACCATGGCTTCCATGCGCCGCTTGATTTGCTGCTGGGCGTCTACCAGAGCGCCGAACGCCACAAGACGCCAATTCTGTCACGCGACTTGGACGCCCTGGCCATCGACATCGAAGCGCTGCCCCGGTGCCACGCCCTGCCTCGCATCGATGACGAAGCCAGCGCGCTTGGGGTGATGTATGTACTGGAAGGCTCCACGCTCGGTGGCCAAGTGCTCAAGCGGGCCATGGCCGAACGCCTGGGTATCGACGCCGACAACGGCGGTGCGTTCCTCGACGTCTACGGCCCGCTGACCGGCGCACGCTGGCGCAGCTTCCTCGAGCGGCTGGCTGCCGCCCCCCCTGAGCCCACCGCCCAGGCCCGGACGGTAGAAGCCGCTGTCGACACTTTCACCTGCTTCGAACAGTGGCTCGAAGAACGACAGGTGCTGGCCTGCTGAACTCCCTCACCGACGGCACTGGTGCAACAGCGACGTTACCAGTGGCGTCATCCCGATGGCCACCACGCACAAGCCACCGCACAACAATGCAAATCCCAGTGCCCGCAACGGGTGCAAGGTATTGAAGAACGCCAGCACCAGCAGCACCAGCAACAGCGCCAGCCAGTAGCGAACTGCCGCCCTTGGAATGGCCACCATCAACAGGTTGAAGAGTACGAAGGCGTAAAACACCAGCATCGTCGCCAAGCCGACGCTGACACCTCGCGCCATCGGCTGGCCGACATGCTGCCGGTAGAGATCGAAGCCAAGGCTCAAGATAAAGGGAAAAGCCACACACACCAGTGCGTGCAGCAGGAAGCGGGAAAGCAGCGGCAACATTCGTCCTTGATCCTGGAGTCGGCCAAAGGTTGCGCATGGCCGTGAGTGAGGAAAGCAGATGCTAATGCCCTGAATAGACGCCAGCAAGCCGCAGCCCCATTGGTCGGCAAACACTCGTGACAAAGACCTGCTTTTCCGACTTTGCGGCACGCAGCAGAATCCCTACGTCTGTGTTTCATGAAATCCTGCAGGATCGCCCCCACAGCAAAGGCGCTGGACAACCTGATAGCGAGCCCCAACATGAACGTCATTGCCTGTGACCTGCACCACCTGGACGCCACCGCGGACCTCTTCAACCAGTACCGGATGTTCTACCAGGAGGCGGATGACCTCCCCGCTTCCCGTGCTTTCCTCAAGGCCAACCTCGAAACCGGCAACTCACGGATCTACCTGCTGCTGGACGACGAGGGTCAGGCCATCGCCTTTGCCCAGCTGTACCCGGCCACCTGCTCGCTGGCGATGAAGCGCTTCTACTGGCTGTATGACCTGTTCGTCGTCCCCCACGCCCGCAGGGGCGGTCATGCCCGTTACCTGATGCAGCAACTGATCGGGATCTTCCAGGCCGAGGGCGCGCAGCGGTTAAGCCTGGACACCGCCAGGAGCAACCTTGCCGCCCAGGCGCTGTATGAATCGCTGGGGTATGAGGCCGAGCAGGAATTCGTGACCTATCACAAGGTGCTCGATCACTGAAGGTAGCCATGGGAGCTTTCGATATCCGCTTTCGCTCAGCGCGAGGGAGGCAGCTATACGCGGGTGTGCAAGACCGTGGAGTAGGAACCCGGCTGGCCCGAAGGCCTCCCACGTATAGCCGCCATTGAGCGACTTGGACCACATCCTCGGGCTTGCACACCCGGTCGTTGAATTGGCAACGACAGGGCGAGATTAGGGAATGCGGCTGGCCAGAACAACAGCTGAAAGGCCGCAAAAGCATGCTTGGGAAACGTCCTACATGAAATAGGGAAAGTCTTAGTAATCGTCCTGAATCAACAGCTCAGACCTCTTCGTGGGGCAAACCCGCTCCTACGCATCTTTGCTACTTGCCCGCCAAGTCAGGACAATTTCTGAATTTCCTGTACACGAAATATCTACTAAAGGTTTATATTCCGCCCGCCGAAACAGAAAAAGTAGCAAGTGGCCACCATCCTAGCGAAGCGGCCATGTACACCCTTCACACTCACGGATGGGCGTCACGATGAAAATAAAAAACAAACTGATCCTGGCCTTCGTACTGGTGGCCTTCATCCCGGTCGCCCTGGTTGGCGGCATCTCGGTGCTGAACATCCGCAGCGAGGCGGTCGATCAGTTCCTCGACAGCAGCACCCGGGAAATTCGCCAGATCGACGGCAACATGCGCCAGTTCTTTGATGGCACGCTGCAGAACGTCGATCAGATGGCCAAGGATCCTGTATACACCTCGGTCACCTCGCTCAAGGACTACACCGGCCCCGATGCCGCCAGCCAGCCGATGCCCGAGGCTGCGCAACGGGTCATCGACGCCTTCGCCCGCTACGGCACCACTCACCCGGCAGCGGCGATCCTTTCAATCGGCCTGGAAGACGGCAGCTACGCCAAATGGCCGGATGACCCACAGCTGGCCAAGTACGACCCGCGCACCCGCCCCTGGTACAAGGCCGCCATGGCCAGCCCGGACAAGACGGTGCGCACCGCCGCGTACTACTACGACAAGGACGACGTGGCCCTGGTCGGCACCGCCCGTGCGCTGCTCGACGTGGCCGGCAAGGCCAAGGGCGTGTTCGTGGTCAGCGTGTCGCTGAAGAACCTCACCGAACTGGTCAAGAGCATCAAGCTGGGCGACAGCGGCTACGTGATGCTGATCGAGGACGGCACCGTGCTGGTCGACCCGCGCAACGCCGGGCACAGCTTCAAGCAGCTCAAGGACCTCGGCGCGCCGTACGCGGCGTTGGCCGCCACCGAACAAGGCGCCACCGAGGTGGTGATCGATGGCGTGCGCTACATGGCCAATGTGTGGACCTCCCCAGGCCTGGGCTGGCGCTTCGTCGGGCTGATCGAGTACAACGAGGTCATGGCCGCGGCCACTCGCATGACCTATGTCACGGCGGTGATCGTGGTGCTGCTGGCGCTGATCTTCGCCGGGGTGGCGGCAGCGTTCTCGCGGGTGATCGTCAAGCCCATCGGCCAGGTGAGCACCGGCCTGCAGTCGATCGCCGAAGGTGAAGGCGACCTGCGCCGCGACCTGCAGGTCCAGGGCAAGGATGAAACCGCCGAGCTGGCCGGCTGGTTCAACAAGTTCCTCGCCGCCATCCGTCAGCTGATCCAGCGCATCGGCGCGGCCTCCACCAATCTGCACGAAGCCTCGCGCAGCAACAGCGAGATGGCCGGCAACATGAACGAGGCCGCCGGTCGCCAGCGAGAAGCAGTGGAGCTGGTGTCCACCGCGTTCAACGAGATGGTCGCCACCGCCAACGAGGTGGCGCGCTCGTGCAGCAGCGCCGCAGATGCCGCCGAACATGGGCACCGGCGGGTGGCCGAGGGCAAGCAGCAAATCGAGGCGACCACCGACAACGTCAATCGCCTGGGCCGGCGCCTGAGCGAGTCGTCCCAGGCCATGGTCGAGCTGGAAGAAGGCAGCCGCAGCATCAACCAGATCCTCGGCACCATCCGCGCCATCGCCGAGCAGACCAACCTGCTGGCGCTCAACGCCGCGATCGAGGCCGCCCGGGCCGGCGATCAGGGGCGTGGTTTCGCGGTGGTGGCCGACGAGGTACGGGCACTGGCCAAGCGCACCGCCGATTCCACCGGCGAGATCGACCAATTGCTCAATACCCTCGGCGGCAAGACCCATGAGGTCTCGCAAAAGATGGAAAGCTGCCTGGACCTGTCGCGGGCCAGCGTGACGTCAATCGAAAGCGCGCGTGACAGTTTCGAGGGTATCCAGCTGTCGGTGAACGAGATCCGCGACCAGAACCTGCAGATCTCGGCGGCCGCCGAGGAGCAGCACAGCGTCGCCGAGGAGATCAACCGACACATCCAGCAGATCTACGACGAGGCGCGACTGGTGGAGGGGCTGGCCAGCTCTGCGCAGGCCGACTCTGGCAGGCTGGCGCAGTTGTCGGATGAGCTGAACGGGTTGGTGGGGCGCTTCAAGTCGTAAGGCATCCAGCAGTTGGGGCCGCCAGGCGGCCCTTTTGCCGCGGTTCGTCGCCACGACAAGCCGACTCCCCACAGGCGATGCTGCACCGCGATGGCATCACCCCGCCCTGGGCAAGTCTGCCAACACGCCTTCGATCTCCCCTAGCACCGCCGGATCATCCAGCGTCGATGGCGCCGTGTAGGCCTGCCCATCGGCGATCTTGCGCAGCACCGCCCGCAGGATCTTGCCGGAGCGGGTCTTGGGCAGGCGCTTGACCAGGCGCACGCGGTTGAAGCAGGCCAGTGCGCCGATCTGTTCGCGCACATCCGCCACCAACTCGCCCTGCAGTTGCGCCTCGCCAATGCCCTGCCCGTCCTTGAGCACCACCAGCGCCAATGGTACCTGGCCTTTGATCTCGTCGTGCACACCAATCACCGCGCACTCGGCCACCGCCGGATGACGCGCCACCAGGTCCTCCATTTCCCCGGTCGACAAGCGATGCCCCGAGACATTGATCACGTCATCGGTGCGCCCCATGATGTAGACGAAGCCGTCTTCATCCAGGTAGCCGCCGTCGCCGGTGTGGTAGTAACCGGGGTAGCTCTGCAGGTAGGCCTGCAGGTAGCGTTGGTGATCGCCCCAGAGCGTCTGGCTGCAACCCGGTGGCAATGGCAGGGCGATCACGATAGCGCCCTGTTGATTGGGCCCCAACGGCTTGCCTTCGTCATCCAGCACCTGCACGTGGTACCCCGGCACCGCCCGGTTGCTCGAGCCCGGCCGCGCCGCGCTGCCTTCGAGCCCGACACAGGGCGCAGTCACCGGCCAGCCGGTCTCGGTCTGCCACCAATGGTCGTGCACCGGCTTGCTGCTGACCCGCTCGAGCCATTCATGGGTACTGGAGTCGAGTTTCTCCCCGGCCAGGAACAGCTGGCGCAACGAATCGAGATTGTGACGGCGGATCAGCGCGCCTTCCGGATCTTCCTTGCGGATGGCGCGCATGGCGGTGGGCGCGCAGAACAAGCCATTGACCTGATATTGTTCCACCACCCGCCAGTAGGCCGAGGCGTCCGGCGTGCGGATCGGCTTGCCCTCGTAGAACACCGTGGTGCACCCGCTCATCAGTGGCCCGTACACGATCAGCGAATGGCCCACCACCCAGCCGACGTCCGAGATCCCCCACCATACGTCCCCAGCCCGCATGCCGTAGACATGACGCATGGCATAACACAACGCCACTGCGTTGCCGCCATTTTCGCGGACGATACCCTTGGGTTTACCGGTGGTGCCGGAGGTGTACATGATGTACAGCGGATCGCCGGCGTCCAGCTCAACGGGGGCGACCGGCGCGGCCCCGAGCAAGGCCTGCTGCCAGTCCAGGTCACGCCCGGGCTGCAGTTCGGCGCTCGCCTGCGGGCGCTGCAACACCAGCACATGCCGCGGTTGGTGGCGAGCCAGCTGCAGGGCGCGATCGACCAGCGGCTTGTACTCGATCACGCGGTCGAACTCCAGGCCGCAGGAAGCCGTCAGCAGCAGGGCCGGCCGGGCATCGTCGATGCGCAGGGCCAGCTCGTTCGCGGCGAAGCCGCCGAATACTACGGAATGCACCGCACCAATGCGGGCGCAGGCGAGCATGGCCATGGCGGCCTGGGGCACCATCGGCATGTAGATGATCACGCCATCGCCCTTGCGCACACCCAACGAACGCAACAGTCCCGCCAAGCAAGCCACTTCATCACGCAGCTGGTGATAGGTGAACGTCTGTTGCACGCCAGTCACTGGCGAGTCGTAGATCAGCGCCAGTTGTTCACCGCGCCCCTGCTCGATCTGATGGTCAAGGGCCAGGTAGCAACTGTTGAGGCGGCCATCGGCGAACCAACGGTGGGTACCATCGGCGTTCTGCTGCAAGGTTACGGTCGGCTTGCGCTGCCAGGCGAGCTGCTCGGCCTGGGCCTGCCAGAAGCTGGCGGGGTCGGAGATGGAATGGGCGTAACTGTGCTGATAGGTCATTGGTTCGCAACCCGGTACTTGTTGTTATTGAAGGGCGAACCCTGAGTATGGACCGAGGCCGGCGGCCCGCCATCGGACTTAAGTCGCAACCCATATGCAGATTTGCCGCACCCGAGCGCCTACAATGGCCAGCCACGTCTAGCGAACAGTCCCATGCATACCCTCGAAGACCTGCGTGCCGGTCGCCTGCACGGCATCACGCGCCTGAATCTCTGCCAGAACCTGACCCATTTTCCCCAGGAGATCTTCGCACTTGGCGACAGCCTCGAAGTGCTCGACCTGAGCGGCAACAGGCTGAGCGAACTGCCCGAGGACCTGCACCGCCTCAACCGGCTCAAGGTGCTGTTCTGCTCCAACAATCAGTTCACCCACCTGCCCCACGCCATCGGCAGCTGCCAGGCCCTGGAAACCGTAGGCTTCAGAAGCAACCGCATCAGCCGGGTCGATGCCCAGGCCTTGCCACACTCGCTACGCTCACTGGTGCTCACCGACAACGTGTTGGAGCAATTGCCCGAGGCACTGGGGGACTGCGCACACCTGCAAAAGCTCATGCTTGCCGGCAATCGCCTCACCGACCTGCCCGCAAGCCTGGCGCGCTGCCACCGCCTGGAACTGCTGCGCATCGCCAGCAACCGCCTGGGCGCCCTACCCGACTGGTTGCTGCTCATGCCACGCCTGGCCTGGCTGGCCTATGCGGACAATCCATTACCCCATGGCTTTGTCGCACCTGCCACGGACGACCATTGCCCTACCCTTCACTGGCAGGATATCCAACTAGAAGAAGAGCTCGGCCGTGGTGCCTCAGGGTTGATTCACCGCGCCCACTGGCGCGGCCAGGAAGCACCGGTTGCGGTCAAGCTGTACAAGGGCGCGATCACCAGCGACGGTTCGCCACTGGCGGAGATGAGCGCCTGTATCGCCGCTGGCCACCATCCGCAGCTGGTGCGCCTGGCTGGGCGCATTGACGATCATCCAGATCAACTGCCCGCCTTGGTGATGCAACTGATCGACGCGCACTGGTCGAACCTGGGCGGCCCGCCTAGCCTCGACAGCTGCACCCGCGACCGTTATCCGGCCGACCGCCAGTTGACCAAGCTGGCTCTGCGTCGCCTTGTCAGCGGTATTGCCTCGGTCTGTGCCCACCTGCATGGGCGTGGCTTGAGCCATGGCGATCTGTATGCCCACAACATCCTGTTCGACGAAGATGGCCAGTGCCTGCTGGGCGACTTCGGCGCCGCCTCGTTCCACCCTCAGGACCAAAGCCTTGCGGCATCGGCACTCGAACGACTGGAAGCGAGGGCATTTGGCATTCTTGTCGAGGAATTGCTGGGGTGCGGTGACGAGCAGGACACAACACTGAAACAACTCGCTGAGCGCTGCCAGCAGGCCGACGTATTGGCCCGTCCTGCCTTCAATGAGTTGGTGGCGCTGCTTGGAGATTGTCACTGACACGGCGATGAAGCCTGGCCTGAACATTCGTGGGAGCGGCGTTCCGACAAGCCCGCTCCCACAACGGAGGAGGTTGACTTGCCAAACGCGCAAAGACAAAACCCCTACCTGCTCGCGCAGATAGGGGTTTTGCGAAATGAATCTTGACGATGACCTACTCTCACATGGGGAAACCCCACACTACC
>NZ_QKZD01000010.1:0-236975 GCF_003253945.1 Pseudomonas sp. 2848 | reverse complement strand
TCTAGGGCACCGCCGGCTTGCAGTCTGCCATCCACCGCTCTCACCCCTTCAGTCTAAGAGCCTTTCAAGACACAAGCCGGCTTGCCGGCGATGGGCTGCAACGCAGCCCCGTTGGGTTCAGATCCCCATGCTGTGCAGCGAGTTGGCAATGCTGCGCAGGGTGGCGGTAAGGTCGGGGTGTTCGGCCTCGAAGCGTTCGATGGCGAGGTTCACGCCGTCGACGAGGTTGTTGTCCGGGGTGGCTTCCTCAAGCTTCAGCTGGGCCTCGATCTGCCTGGCTTCTTCATGCAGGCTGGCCAGCTCCTCTTCCGAAAGCGGCACATTGCGATCCAGTTGCTCGCGCAGGCTATTCAGGCGCTCTTGCAGTTCGCGGGCAGGCATTGTTCTTACTCCATCAATGACTTGGCAAGGCATGGACCTCAGCGAAGCGGCAAAGGTTCGGGCCTGACTTCTAGCGTAATCCACCTGCCGGCGCTTTGCATGACCCGTATCAACGGGGATGTATCAGGGTTTCTCGCCTTTTTGCCGGCGCTGGGCGATATCCGCGAGGCAGGCATCAAGGGATTCGAGGTGGTCGATCACCGAGTGCACACCCAGGCCGAACAGCGCCAGGGTGGCCTTGCCGCGGGCCAGCTCCTGTTCCTGCCGGGTCAGTGCCTGCCATTGCGCCGAGCCTTGATCGCAGGCCGCCAGCCCCACCGTCCACAGGCCGGCGTTGAGCCCCGATTGCAACAGCAGTGGCTCGCCACTGACCAGTACGCAGCCGTCCAGGCGCTGGCTTCGCAGGTTCATCAGCGCCTGCCAGCAGGCGTTGGGGGTCGGCCATTTGCTGCCATTGGCGCAGTGGCCCGGCAGCCAATCGGGCAGCACGCTGCTCAGGCGTTTGCCCAGGGTGGCGCTGAGTTCGTCAAGCCAGATGCACGGCACCTGCTGCGAGCGCAGGCGAAGCAGGGAATCCAGAGCGCCGGGGGCGGGCAGGGGGCCGCCGTCGGTCGCCTGTACCAGGCAGCCGCGCAGGCCGAACAGCACAGCGGTGAAGGCGGGTGCGTCTTGCATGGCAACGTCCCTAAATAACCCGCAGGCTATCCAGCGATTGTTACCGACGGATGACGGCCAGGGTCTGTACGAAATGTGTCTGCGCGAAGGCCAGACAAGGCGAAACGGGGGGAGGAAACGGAGTGTACTGGAGTACATGAGCATTCCGAGCCCCGTTTCAACGCAGTATGGGCGAGTGCAGATACATTTCGTACAGAGCCTACAGTTGTTCACAAATTCTTGACGCTGATATGTAAAACTATCGTTCGGCCAGCAAGCCAGTATACTTGCGCCCTATCGAGCAGCGTGCCAAAGGCCGTTGCCGCCGTGAAATCCGATGGAGAAACATCTATGCGTAGGATCGGTGCCGGAGTGATCGAGCGAGTCACCCAGGCCTGTGTCTGCGCCAGCTTGCTGCTGGCGCCCGTGGCGGCCACCCAGGCGGCCACCGAGGAGGATCCCTGGGAGGCGGTGAACCGGCCGATCTTCCGGTTCAACGATGTCCTCGACACCTATGCCCTCAAGCCGTTGGCCCAGGGTTATCAGTTCGTCACCCCGCAGTTCCTCGAAGATGGCATCCACAACGTCTTCCGCAACCTCGGCGACGTCACCAACCTGGCCAACAACGTGTTGCAGCTCAAGCCCCGTGCGGCGGGCGTCGACACGGCGCGGCTGATCGTCAACACCACCTTCGGCCTGGGCGGCTTCTTCGACGTCGGCACCAAGATGGGCCTGCAGCGCAATGACGAAGACTTCGGCCAGACCCTCGGCTACTGGGGCGTGCCCAGCGGACCGTACGTGGTCATCCCGTTCCTTGGCCCAAGCACCGTGCGTGACGGCCTGGCCAAGTACCCGGACTCCTACACCGAACCCTACCGCTACATCGACCATGTGCCGACGCGCAATTCGATCCTCGCCCTGGATGTGATCGATACCCGCGCCAGCCTGTTGTCGGCGGAGAAGCTGATGCAGGGCGACAAGTACATCTTCCTGCGCAACGCCTACCTGCAGAACCGCGAGTTCAAGGTCAAGGACGGCGAGGTCGAAGACGACTTCTGACACTGCTTACGCAAAAGGCGACCCTCGGGTCGCCTTTTTCGTAACAGTTCAATGCATGGCCAGGATGCGCAAGCCGAAGCGCTGCGCACCGCCTGGCTGGTCGGCGATCCACACCACTTCGGTGCTGGCATGCAGCCCCGCCAGAGCCGTGTGATCGGAGTCGATGCGCACCTCGAGGCGGTCACCCACCTGGAAGCGCTGCGGCGCCTGCACCTGCATGCCGGTGCTGGAGAGGTCGATGCACACAGCGCTGATCACCTGGTCGGCCTGCAGCAGCTGGACCTCGGCATCAATACGCATGCGAATGAAATCACGTTTTTCGCTGTAATCCACGGGGTGCTGGGACATGCTTGCATCCTTTCGTCAGGTTGCGCTGTTCCACATTCTTATAACGCCGGGTGATTTGCCCTGTAAAGTGCAGGGAAGTCTACCTGCCCATGCTTGAAACGCCAGGCGGATGGGAGTACCGTCAGCGCCTTACAGGGCACCTCGCTATTTGCCGGACCAGTCTTCTTGTCCTACAACTCAAGTAGAGAGTGGCTAGAGAGCATTCCAGTAGCCGTCTGTCGGTTCTCCACAGCCGCTACGCCAACCCAAATCTGGCGCCGTTCGCCCACATGCAGAAACCCAGTGCAACGCTGCTGATCATCGATGACGACGAGGTGGTCCGTGCCAGCCTCGCCGCCTATCTGGAAGACAGCGGCTTCAGCGTCCTCCAGGCCGGCAACGGCCAGCAGGGCCTCCAGGTCTTCGAAGCACACCAGCCCGACCTCGTGATCTGCGATCTGCGCATGCCGCAGATGGGTGGCCTTGAACTGATCCGCCGGATCAGCGAGCTCGCGCCGCAGTTACCGGTGATCGTGGTGTCCGGTGCCGGCGTGATGAGCGACGCGGTCGAAGCCTTGCGCCTGGGCGCGGCGGACTACCTGATCAAGCCCCTGGAAGACTTGGCCGTGCTCGAGCACTCGGTGCGCCGCGCGCTCGACCGATCGCGCCTGGTGCTGGAGAACCAGCGCTACCGCGAGAAGCTCGAAGCCGCCAACCGCGAACTGGAGGCCAGCCTGCACCTGCTGCAGGAGGACCAGACCGCCGGGCGCCAGGTGCAGATGAACATGCTGCCGGAAAACCCCTGGGTGGCCGGCGATTTCGCTTTCGAGCACCAGATCATCCCGTCGCTGTACCTGTCGGGGGATTTCGCCGACTACTTCCGCGTGGACGACCGGCGCATTGCCTTCTACCTGGCGGACGTGTCCGGCCATGGTGCCTCGTCGGCGTTCGTCACGGTGCTGCTCAAGTTCATGACCACGCGCTTGCTGTTCGAATTCAAGCGTGGCGGCAAGATGCGTGAGTTCAAGCCTTCGCAGGTGCTCAGCCACATCAACCGCGGCCTGATCAACTGCAAGCTGGGCAAGCATGTGACCATGGTCGGTGGGGTCATCGACGAGGACACCGGCCTGCTCACCTACAGCGTCGGCGGCCACTTGCCGCTGCCGGTGCTGTATACCCCGGGCCAGGCCCGCTACCTTGAAGGCCGCGGCCTGCCGGTGGGGTTGTTCGACGAGGCCAGCTACCAGGACCTGGTGCTGGAACTGCCAGCGCAGTTCAGCCTCACCCTGATGTCCGATGGCATTCTGGACCTTTTGCCCGGGGACACACTCAAAGATAAGGAAGCTGCCTTGCCGGAAATCGTCAAGGCGGCGGGGGGCAGCCTGGAGGGGCTGCGCCAACGATTCGAATTGGCTACGCTTGGGGAGATGCCGGATGATATCGCCCTATTGGTGTTGAGCAGGAACCTTGAATGAGTACTGGTAGAATCCAGTTCGCCGAGCAAAGCGGGACCTTCGTTCTGAAATTTGTCGGTGAAGTGCGCCTGACCCTGTGTTCGGCACTGGATGCGACGATCGAGAAGATCTTCACCGCGCTGAACTTCTCGGCGATCGTCATCGACCTGACCGAAACCGAAAGCATCGACAGCACCACCCTGGGCCTGCTGGCCAAGCTGTCGATCCTGTCCCGGCAAAAGGTCGGCCTGTTGCCGACCGTGGTTACCACCAACCCGGACATCTCCCGGCTGTTGCAGTCCATGGGTTTCGACCAGGTGTTCAACATCGTCGACCGCCCGGTGCCGTGCCCGGAGTGCCTGACCGACCTGCCTTCCCAGGACCAGGACGAGAGCGTGGTGCGCTCCAAGGTGCTGGAGGCGCACAAGATTCTCATGGGCTTGAACGACTCCAACCGCGAGGCGTTCCATGACCTGGTGAGCGCGCTGGAAAGATCCTGATCCCATCGCGGGCTTGCCCCACGATGGCTTCAGTCCTTGATGAACGCCGTAGCCGGCGAACCGTCGGCATTCAACTGATACACCCGCGCCGGCCGCCCCTGGTCATCGAAGAATACCTGCCCCAGCCCCGCGCTGTTCCACAGCCGTTCCCCGGCCTTGCTGCGGCTGGGCGTACGCGGCACCACTTCCATCTGCCGACGCTTGGTGAACCAGTTGAGTGGCGAGCGCGGCGAATACAGCCAGCGGTTGAGCCGGTCGAGCACATCCAGCAGGCGCCGGGGGAACTCGTTCTTGATCCCGCTGCTGGTCACCTGCCACAAGTGCGGGCTGCCCTGGCGATGGCGGATCAGCACTTCGTAGACGAATGAGTAGTGCACATCGCCCGACAGCACCACGTAATGCCCCGGCGTGCGCGAGTGGCGGAAGATATTGAGTACCACCTGCGCCGCGCCGCGGTGCGCCATCCAGTTCTCGGCATCGACCAGCAATGGGTAGCCCAGGGCGCTGAACACCCGTTGCACAGTCTCGATCAGCTTGACCCCGAAGATCGGTGCCGGCGACACGATGATCGCCGAGGGGTGATCGAGCAGCGCCTGCTGCAGCTCACTCAGCGCCTCCCAGTCGAGCAGGCCCGAAGGCTTGGCCAGGTTGCGCTCGCTGCGCCAGCGCCGGGTGCGGGTGTCCAGCACCAGCAGCGGCGGGTTGCTCGGCAGCGCGTATTGCCAGTCCTGGAAACGCAGCAGTTCGCCGATCAGTTCATCCCGCGCCTCGTGCATCTGGCAGCATTGCCGGACCAGCGCCGCGCAGCCGTCCGGGTCGTTGCCCCAGCCCTGGCACAGCAGGTAGCCGAGCAGGGCGTTGCCGATGATCCGCCGCGAAAACGGATGGCCGTAGGCGGTCTGTTCCCACTGCGCCGACAGGTTCCAGTCATCGGTGATGTCGTGGTCGTCGAAGATCATCAGGCAGGGCAGGTGGGCCATGACCCGTGCCACCTGGCCTAGGCCGTCGCGAAAGGCCTCGATCAGCGGCAGCTCGCGGCGGTAGCGGGCCTGGCGCTTGTCGGTGAGGCCGGGTGGCATCTGCATGCCCACCAGCGACCAGGGCAGCGGCGACCAGACCAGCAGGTACATGGCCATGACTTCGGCGAAGGTCACCAGGTGGTTGTCGGCGTTGCTGGAGGAGAAGATCGGCTTGCGCTTGCCGCCGAAGAAGCGTTCACGCAGGGTCTCGTTGCCTTCCTGGGCCGGCAGCAGGTCGGCGCGGTGGTAATAGCAGGCCGGGTGCCGGTAGAGCGCGGCGCCGCTGTCGACCAGGGCGCCGTCCAGTGCCTCGTCGAACAGCCCCAGGCGCTCGATCAACCCGTGGATGGCACGCAGCATGGGGCCGGCGACATCGTCGGCATAGACCTGGTCGCCGCTCATCAACAGTACGGCGGGGCGCTCCTCGGGGCGCGGGCCGGTGGCCAGCAGGCGGTCGGCGCACAGCAGGCCGTCGGCGGCCGGGTGATGAGGCTTGCGGCAGGAGCCGTGGAGCACTTGGTCGAGGCGCTGGCGTAGCACGAAGCTAGGGCGGCTGGCGCCGGGGTAGAGCAGGTGTGGTGCCCAGTCGGCGATGCTTTGGCCGTTGGCCAGGCGCAGGTCGTATTCGAGGGCCACGTCGCTGGGGAGCGGCTGATCGAAGTGGATGTCCAGCAGGTGTATGAAGGCGTGGGTACCGACCGGGATCATCTCGCAGTGCACAGTGGCGCCGATGCCGGCCTGATCCAGGAGAAATTCGGCTTGCAGCGGTTGCGAGCCGACCAGCCAGATGGCCAGGCGTTGGGGTTCCAGGCGACGGAGGATGGGGCCGGCGAGGACAAGAGGGAGTGAAGCGGTGGCGGGCATGGATGGCTCAGGTTCGTGTGATGCTGATGGCCCTATCGCGGGGTAAGCCCGCTCCCACAGGGAATGCGTTATTTTCATCGGGGGAGCGGGCTTGCCCCGCGATGGCGTCATCGGCCACCCCAACGAAAAACGGGCGGGAAATGCTCTGCATTAACCGCCCGTCGATCAAGCCGAAGATGTATCAGGCTTTGTCAGCCAGCCATCAGCGCTTCCAGCTTCTCCTGGTCGCGGGCGAACTGGCGGATGCCTTCGGCCAGCTTCTCGGTGGCCATGGCGTCCTCGTTCATTGCCCAGCGGAACTGGCTCTCGTTCAACTGCTGCTTGGCCTCGCCGGCATTGCCCGGCTTGAGGATACGCGGCAGATCGCCTTGGTCGTCCGACAGCTGCTGCAGCAGCTCGGGGCTGATGGTCAGGCGATCGCAGCCGGCCAGTTGCTCGATCTGGCCGATATTGCGGAAGCTCGCGCCCATGACCACGGTGTTGTAGCCGTTGGTCTTGTAGTAGTCGTAGATGCGCGTGACCGATACCACGCCCGGGTCCTCGGCGCCGACGTATTCCTTGCCGGTGCTCTTCTTGTACCAGTCGTAGATGCGCCCCACGAACGGCGAGATCAGGAACACCCCGGCGTCGGCGCAGGCCTGGGCCTGGGCGAAGGAGAACAGCAGGGTCAGGTTGGTCTGGATGCCTTCCTTCTCCAGCTTCTCGGCGGCGCGGATGCCTTCCCAGGTGGAGGCCAGCTTGATCAGCACGCGGTCTTTCGGCACACCGGCTGCTTCATACAGCTCGATCAGCTGACGGGCTTTTTTCAGCAGCGCCGGCTCGTCGAACGACAGCCGCGCGTCCACCTCGGTGGAGATCCGCCCCGGAATGACCTTGAGAATACCCGAGCCCACCGAAACCGCGAACTTGTCGCAGGCCAAGTCGACATTGCCCTTGGCGTCGGCCTTGACCTGCTTGAGCAGGTCGGCGTAGCCCGGGATGGCCGCCGCCTTGAGCAGCAGCGACGGGTTGGTGGTGGCGTCGACCGGCTTGAGGCGGGTGATGGCGTCCAGGTCGCCGGTATCGGCGACCACGGTGGTGAACTGCTTGAGTTGTTCCAGCTTGGAGGTCATGGGCGTGCTCTGTCCTGTGCAATGACTCGACATTACCCGAGCCCCGACAGCCACTCAAGGCCCGTCGCAGGCATATCGGGAAAGCCTTCGCAGGCAACGCGATCCTTCAGTCGGCGCGTGCTTGCCCGCATTAGGCTGCAAAGCAGCCCCGGCTCACGCCGGGCCTGCAGCAAAAGGCATTGCCTTCGAGTGCCAACCCCGCCGCAGGTTCCCTCAGCGCCCCTGCAACAGCTCGGCGGCCTGGTCCAGCACCTTCAGCGGCTCGCTGGCCTTGTGAATGTCCGCCGACAGCAACTGGCGGAAGCGCCGCGCCCCCGGGAAGCCCTGGCCCAGCCCGAGGATATGCCGGGTGATGTGGTGCATCGCGCCGCCGCCTTGCATATGCGCGACGATGTACGGGCGCAGCTTTTCAATAGCCTCGGCCCGGCTGACCACCGGCGCCGTGCTGCCGAACAACTGCTGGTCGACCTCGGCCAGCAGGTACGGGTTGTGGTACGCCTCGCGCCCCAGCATCACGCCGTCGAAGGTCTGCAGGTGGGTGCGGCATTCGTCGAGGGTCTTGATGCCGCCATTGAGCACCATTTCCAGGTCCGCGAAGTCGGCCTTCAACTGCGCCGCCACGTCGTAGCGCAGCGGTGGGATCTCGCGGTTTTCCTTGGGCGACAGCCCTTCAAGGATGGCGATGCGCGCATGCACGGTGAAGCTGCGGCACCCGGCGTCGCGCACCTGGCCGATGAAGTCGCACAGCTCGGCGTAGCTGTCGCGGCCGTTGATGCCGATGCGGTGCTTGACCGTGACCGGAATGCTGACCGCGTCCTGCATGGCCTTGACGCAATCGGCCACCAGCGCCGGGTGGCCCATCAGGCAGGCGCCGATCATGTTGTTCTGCACCCGGTCGCTGGGGCAGCCGACGTTGAGGTTGACCTCGTCGTAGCCGGCGTCCTCGGCCAGGCGCGCGCAGGCGGCCAGGTCCGCCGGCACGCTGCCGCCCAGTTGCAAGGCCAGCGGGTGCTCGGAGTCGTCATGGCGCAGGAAACGCTGGGCGTCGTTGTGCAGCAGGGCGCCGGTGGTGACCATTTCGGTGTAGAGCAGGGCGTGCTGGGAGAGCAGGCGCAGGAAGAAGCGACAGTGTCTATCAGTCCAGTCCATCATCGGCGCCACGGAGAAGCGGCGGGATGGCTCGGGGCGTGGGGCAGTGGGGGTAGCGGCTTGAGAATGCATAGGTGTGGGGCACGAACTCAGCGAAGCCAGACGGCGGGGGGGGGGCGCTGGCAGGCAATGTGAAGAATGAATGGTTGCCAGTTTACCAAGCGTGGCGGGATTCGTCCGGTATGATCGGTGATCAAGTGCTGGCCGGTTTGAAGGTGAGCAAGCATCATCCACGTGAGAGCGGGCCTGCCCCGCGAATGCGCCAGGCCATGGCTGAAGCTCTGACGCATCGTCCCGATGCTGTTTGCATCGGGGTATGGGAAGATCTGCTGGCTTTCAGCCCAGGCGTGGGCGCGTGCAGAATTGTCTGAGGAAGTTTTGATTGTGGGACAAGTGGTCACCGTAATAGGAGACCACATCACCAATAACCATGAACGGTGTAAAGCCCTCGTAGCCGCCTTCCGCCCCGCGGAAGTTCACATAGCCACAAACGCCTTCGTACTGTTTACCGCTGGCGTAGGCTGCCTTGAATTTGTACAGCGTTTCGAACTTCGCCGAATCCGGGTCGGCAATATGCTTGAGCAGCTTCTGTTTGGCATCGGCCATTTCAGCTTTGCTTGCAGCGGCATGTTCGACGGTGGGAGGGGTTGGGGGCGCTGGCGGCTCGGGGAGCATGCAGCCAGCAAGCGAGAGCGTAAGCCCGGTTATCGAGAGTGCTTTGAGCATTTTCCAATTCCTTTTGGCTGCCGCTCCAGCCAGACCTGAGGCGGTAGATAACCTTGCCTCAAGCAGTGCGCTGGAGGCGGGTTCATGAACTAACGCGTTTTGCGCTGTACGTCGCTGAGCGCGGGTGCAGTGTAGTCCAAGAGTTATCCCAGTGCGTCGCACCGGGCTTGCCTGCCAGCGATGGCGCCGACTTGAGGTCGGCGCGGTTGGGTGGGAGCCGGTTTGCCGAACGATCCTTGGTGGTGCCCCACATCCTGGCTTATGGCACCGACCGGATAGTCGTTTTTCCTAGCGACTCATCCCCAACTCCGCATCGTCCATCAATGCCTTGGCCAACGCGCTCAGGTAATACGACGCCCAGAGCAGTTGGGGCTTTTCCTCCATGATGCCGGTGATGGTCAGGTCGCGTACGCAGCCCATCAATTCCGAAGCCTGGTCCCGCGCATGCTGGCAAGGGATCCCGGGTTCGATGCAGAACAGCGGGTCGGTCTGGCCTTCGCCCTGGTAGAACTTGGTCTTGCCCACGGTGGTGTGGGGCGGGGTGGTATCTGTGGTCATCGTTGAATCTCCCTGAAGGGTTCTGCTGCCTGGCCTGGCGCTATCGCGGGGCAAGCCCGCTCCCACGTCGGGACGCAATGGCGTGGGAGCGGGCTTGCCCCGCGATGACGTCAGCTCAGGCGCCACATGCCTTGTGATCTAGTGCAACGTACGCGGTTGAGCGTTCGGCATTTGCACCTGAATCAATGCCGACTCAAGCAGCACGCGCAGTGCCTCCATCTCATGCATGGAGGCCAGCATCAGAATCGAGGCGGGTGCCTTGGGCTGCAGCAGAACAGCCTGATGCGCCACGCTCTGCGCGCACAGGGCGTACTCGGTGGCCTGGATAAGGGTGTCTTCGAGAGAGTGGTGGTTGTGGGGTGGGTCGGGGACGATCTTCAACATTACGATTTTTCTCAATAATGCGTCCACCTGCCTGCTGTCAAACAGAAGGGTGGCAGCTGTACGTGGGTTGACAGACCGGCGAAAATCGTAAAATTCCGGCGCACGCAAGCGTGCCCGCACGTACAGCCGCCATAAAAGGCAAGCTATACACGATTTTTCGTCACAGCCTGTCAAAGCTGTGTCGTTGATGTGCAACGACAGGCCGAGACTAGAGCGCCCACAGAGCAGCTGCAACGGAAAACAGGCGGTAGCAGTATGTTTGGGAAATGGACTACAAGGAAGGGGTAAAATCTGATTGTTGATGATCTACATCGACGCTTTTCGGGAACAGGGTGTGGGGACAGGCGTCGCCTAAAACAAACCGATCAGCATTGATAGCCGGTGCATTGCCCTGGGTCATACATTGATGGCTAGGTTAAACCAAGGAGTTACCTATGCTGATCAATGGTTATCAGAGCTTCCAGTACCTGCCCAGCCAAATCAGCGAGCAGACTTATTCAGGTACCGTTGGTGAGGCGCAGGTGAGCGTGGTCACTACCTCGCCAGAGGCCAATCGGTTGGCCAAGCGAATTGAATATAGTGCAGGTAAGAGTTTGCTCCACTACCTGAATATATCCACGACCCAGCCGCTGAAGGACTTGCTCCAATGGTTGGCCAGTTTTCTCGGCCGAAGCGCAGCGGCCCCGGGCGCGGCGGAGGATCTACACCCGCAACACGCCGAACCGACCGGCACCGCAGCGCCTTTTCGCCGAAGTTTCGGCAATGGCTTCAAGACCGCGCTCGATGCAGTAAGCCTGCTCGCTACTGCCTCCAAAGTTGATCACAAACGCTTCGATGTAACGCTGAAAGCCGAGCAGATTAATAGCTTGCAAGGTGCCATTGTCGAGGGGCGTGCAAATTTCAAAGAAATTGAGATGATGGTGGAAACCCACGGGGACTTGCAATGTGTGCGAACCCTCGCGTTGAGCTTGACTCATGATGCTGACTCCCATCAGCCTTCAATCAAGGCAGCGCTGGCGAACTTGGCCAGCCAGCGTCCAAATACAAGCATTTTTCTAGGTGGACTGGTGGCATTCATACACGAACAGGAAAGCCGTTGGTTCGAAAAAGCCAGTAACTCCAAGGTGGTGATGGATGCTGAAGCGCAGAGTTGCTTCATTATCGAAGGGTTTCAGGAGCATATAAATAAATTGAGTGCTGACGAGGCACACAAGATTCTTGAGCAACTAGAAGGTCATTTCGGTCAGCGGGCACATGAGGTTGTGGGGGCGGCTATCATGCTAGTGGGAGAGGCCGATGATGACAATGAGCTACTGTGCCGTCTGGTCCGCGCTGAGGTCGTGGCTGACAAGCTGATAAGTTTGCTTCGAGCGAAACTTGATATGCCCGATATTAATATGCAGTTCAAAGTTACTGGTGATCTTAGCATCACGGATCGTAGCACCAACCTCAACCAGTTTAACCCACTGGAGTTGGCCGCATTAGTGAGCCTAGGTATCAAGTTGCAATAGGCCCCACTTCACCGGTCAAATCGACCAAGCCTGCACGGCGCCAAATCGGGCGATGGCGTGTCACTGGTGATTTCCATGCTCACGAGGCGGCCTACGGTAGCGGCCAGCGTGACACCAGGATGCATGACACAAACGTAAACGCCGCTGATACCCGGCAGATAACCAACTAGCGGTGCACCATCGCTGGGTATTGGCCTGAAACCCACGCACGCCTTTTCCACGTCGAGTGAAACGGCGCCATGCAACTCTGCTCTGATGGCCTCGGCGGTTCTCAGTGCAATCGCGCCTGGTTGGTTATCTGCGGCATCGTCCAGATAATCCTCTGCCGCCAACAGGCTGCCGTCATCAGCATGCCGTACCTCCATGGTTGCGTTGGAAAGGATCCCTCGGACAAGGTGGGGCGGCGAGTGGTAGCGGATATAGATGGCAGGAGAGGCTTCCAGTGGAAGTGGGTAGCCCAACAAGTCCGTCAATAGCGTGGTACCCGTTCCCGCCGCAAGTACCACCAGGTCCGCATCGATTACCCCGTGGGTGGTTTTCAAACCTGAGACTTTATCTGCGCTACCCGTGAACCCTTCCACCTGTGTCTGCTCCAGCAACCTGGCGCCTCGGGCTTGAGCGCCTTTGATCAAGGCCCGGGTTGCCGCTACTGCGTTCAGCGCGCCTTCCTCTGGAGCATGGTTGGCCTGGGCAGGAGGGTGTTTCAGATTAGGTTCCAGGGTGAGGATCTGAGCTCGGGATACCGTTGAGATCCCTGTAGCCGTGGCAGGGGGGGCCGGTACTTCCTGGAGACCATAGGTTAGCGAACCGGTCCATTGAATGTGTAGGTCTGGCAGCTGCGCTTCGAGGCGACGATAGTCCGATACGGCTGCGGCCCGCAGTGCGGCGACAGGGTCTGCGTCACTGCAGGCGGAATTGATCCATGCAAAGGAAGTGGAGGTCACACCAGACGCTACATGGCCAGCCTCCACGATGGTCACCTGCACGCCTTGGCAGGAAAGGTGGTAGGCAACGGAGGCCCCCACGATACCTGCCCCCACCACAACCACATTCAGTCCCGGGATATTTTTCATCGTGCTCCGTCACTGACTCGGGACTATGTTTCACTGGCCGTACCTGGCAACCCTAGGCTCTGTACGAAATGTATCTGCACTCGCCCATACTGCGTTGAAACGGGGCTCGGAATGCTCATGTACTCCAGTACACTCCGCTTCCTCCCCCCGTTTCGCCTTGTCTGGCCTTCGCGCAGACACATTTCGTACAGACCCTAGGTCCACAGGAGCAAACGGCATATTAAATGGAAAGCGTGAGTACCAGCGAGCCTATGTTTGATCGATACCTGAAGCAGTGGGGGCTGACCATCGATGGGGAGGCTTTCGTTTCACTCAATGGCAATCTATTGCCCGTTCGCCAAGGCGATACACCGGCGATGCTGAAAGTCTCGCAGGCGCCGGAAGAGCAGGCCGGCAGCCAGCTGATGGCCTGGTGGGCAGGCGAAGGTGCAGCCCCTGTGCTGGCCCATGCCGGCGAGGCATTGCTGATGAAGCGGGCGCAAGGTTCGGCGTCACTTGCACAGATGGTCGCAGATGGCAGGGATGACGAGGCCACGCGCATTCTCTGTGCCGTGGCGGCGCGCCTGCATGCGCCACGTTGCAAGCCTGTGCCTGCACTGGTTCCGCTGGAGCAATGGTTCGCCGCGCTGTGGAGCGCAGCGGCAGCTCACGCCGGGGTTCTTGCGCACTGTGCAGCGGCTGCAAGGGCGTTGTTGGCGGCTCCCCGCGACGTGGGAGTGCTGCACGGCGACATTCATCACGGCAATGTGCTTGATTTCGACGAGGCGGGATGGCTCGCCATCGATCCCAAGGGGCTGCACGGTGAACGGGGCTTCGACTATGCCAATATTTTATGCAACCCAGACGAGGCGAGTGCGCTGGCACCTGGATGCTTTGCGCGCCGGATAGCGCTGATCTCGGACGCTTCCGGTATTGATCGTCGCAGGCTTCTGCAATGGGTGCTTGCATGGACTGGGTTGTCGGTGACCTGGATGCTCGAAGACGGTATCGAGCCAGGCGGTCGGCTCGAGTTGGCGAGGCTCGCAGCGTCGGCGCTTGATATCGGCGCCTGTTGATAGCCGGCCAGGAGGCGTAGATGCCTTGCAAGCGCCAGGCAATAGCTAATTGGAGCTATGGGCTTGGCTATGCGCGGGTTGCTATGCTGCTGTCGATCTGGACACAGGGATTGGCCGGCGTCGAATGGCGCTGCCACTACACGGAGGTGCACATGCAGATCACATTGCCGCTGAGTGTCAGCGACTGGAAATACAAGACTGCCAGCGGGGGTGGGTTGACGGTGATGTTTGCCGCCGCCAACGGTGGCTTGTTGACCCTGACCGATCCCAACCAGGCCGAGCAGCAGTTTCGCTATGGCTCGCTCGGGGTCGGTGTTGGCGTAGGCGCACGCTTGCCGCGGGTAGGCAAGATCAACTTGCTGGTGGCGGGCAAGAGCGTGGGTGCGGTCGGCGCCAATGAAGACTTCCCGGCGGTCGGCACGGTGCTGGTGGCCGAATCGGTCGCGGCCCGGGGCCTGGTGCGCGACGACTTCAAGGGCGGGTGCGTGTTCCTCGAAGGCGGGCTGGGCCTGGTTGGCGGTGGCAGCGGCTCGGGCGTGCTGTTCGGCCTGGATCCCAAGCTATTGGTCCTGGGTACCGCCGCGATTGGTGGCGGCGGCGCGTTCCTGCCGCAGGAAACCTTGCCGCGCCTGCTGCGCTCGGCCAAGGGCGTGATCTTCTCCGCCGGGTTCAACATCGGCGTGCAGGCGGGCGGTGGCCTGGCGTTGACCATGGGTGGGCTGTTCTGATGGCCATGGCTTGTTGGCGATAGCGTCAGGCGCTCGTCGCACCCTGCGCCGCGAGGTTGCAATACTGCCCCTTGAAATACAGCAAAGGCTGCGAGGACGTGGTTTGCTGCAGGTTCAACGCCTTCACTTCACCGATGACGATCAGGTGATCGCCCGCGGCGTGTTCAGCGTGAATCTCGCAATCGATCCAGTGCAGGCTACCGGTAATGATCGGATTGCCCAGCGGTGACGGTTGCCATTGCACCTTGTGCCACTTGTCCGTGCCGCGCCGCGCGAACTGGTTGGAAATCTCGATCTGCTCACCCGCCAGGATGTTGACCGCGAAGCGACCGGCCTGGCGAATCCTGGGGTAGCTGGCCGAACTGGCCATCACGCTGAATGACACCAGTGGCGGGTTCATCGACACGCTGTAGAACGACTGGCAAGTGAAGCCGATCGGCTCGTCATCGGTGTGCGATGTAATGACCGTGATACCGGAGGCGTAGTGCCCGAGCGCTTCGCGAAAGCTCGATGGCTCGATAGGGAGTGACATAGTAGGTCCTGGGTGTGGGTGCCGCTCGAAGGTGTGGGAAGGCCCGCATCTGTCCGGGCCTTCGCCTGTTACCTCCGACCTGGGCTCAGCGCTGGTTTGCCAGTTCTCTGCGAACAATCTCCGCGCCCACGCTCAACGCATTGAGCTTGCCTCTTGCCACCTGGCGCGGCAGGGGCGCCATCCCGCAGTTGGTGCAAGGGTAGAGCTTGTCGGCGTCGACGAACTGCAGGGCCTTGCGCAGGGTATTGGCAACTTCCTCGGGGGTTTCAATGGCGTGGTTGGCGACATCGATGGCGCCAACCATCACTTTCTTGCCACGGATAAGCTCGATCAGGTCCATCGGCACGTGGGAGTTGTGGCACTCCAGCGAGACGATATCGATGCTGGATTTCTGCAGCTTGGGGAAGGCTTCTTCGTATTGGCGCCATTCCGAGCCGAGGGTCTTTTTCCAGTCGGTGTTGGCCTTGATGCCGTAGCCGTAGCAAATGTGCACGGCGGTTTCGCACTTGAGCCCTTCGATGGCGCGCTCCAGGGTGGCCACGCCCCAGTCATTGACCTCGTCGAAGAACACGTTGAAGGCGGGTTCGTCGAACTGGATGATGTCGACACCCGCCGCTTCGAGTTCGCGGGCTTCCTGGTTGAGGATCTTGGCGAATTCCCAGGCCAGTTTTTCGCGGCTTTTGTAGTGGGCGTCATACAGTGTGTCAATCATCGTCATGGGGCCTGGCAACGCCCACTTGATGGGTTGCGAGGTTTGCTGACGCAAGAACCTGGCGTCATCGACGAACACAGGCTTGCGGCGCGCAACAGCGCCTACGACCGTCGGCACGCTCGCATCGTAGCGATCGCGGATTCTGACCGTCTCGCGCTTCTCGAAATCGACACCGTCGAGGTGTTCGATGAAGGTCGTGACGAAATGCTGACGTGTCTGTTCGCCATCGCTGACGATATCGATACCGGCGTGCTGTTGCTCTTGCAAGGACAAGCGCAGCGCGTCTTGCTTGCCCTCGACCAGTTCATCACCCTCCAGCTTCCAGGGCGACCAGAGCTTCTCAGGTTCAGCGAGCCAGGCGGGTTTGGGCAGGCTGCCGGCAGTGGAGGTGGGTAACAGCTTTTTCATACTGGAAAACCTTGTGTCTTGTTGAGTCAAAGCGCGCAACGGGCGGACCACTGCTCGAGGATCGCCTGGTAGGGCTTGATGAAATGCTCTTGCGCAAACTTCCCCTGTTCGACAGCCAGCCGGCTGCGCTCTTCGCGGTCGTAAACGATGCGCGTCAGCGAGTAGTCCTGGTGGTGCAAGCTGGGCTGGTAGGTTTTGCCGGCGGCGGAGTTCGCGTTGTAGATTTCAGGCCGGTAGATTTTCTGGAAGGTGTCCATCGTGCTGATGGTGCTGATCAGTTCCAGGTTGGTGTAGTCGCCCAGCAAATCGCCGGCAAAATAGAACGCCAGCGGCGCGGCACTGTTGGGCGGCATGAAGTAGCGCACCTTCAAACCCATCTTCTTGAAGTACTCATCGGTCAGCGAGTATTCAGCCTGCAGGTATTCCACGCCCAGGACCGGGTGCTGGTTTTCCGTGCGGTGATAAACCTTGCTGCTCGAGACGCTCAGGCAGATGACGGGGGGCTTGCTGAAATGCTCCTTGTAGGCGCTCGAACTCACGAAGCACTTGAACAGTTTTCCGTGCAGGTCTCCGAAATCTTCGGGTGTGCTGAAGGTTTGCCGGTCCTTGTTATGCCCCTGCAACAGCACGCTGAAATCGTAATCGCGCACGTACGAGGAAAAATTATTGCCGACCATGCCGTCGATACGCTCGTTGGTTTGTCGATCGACCACCGTCGTTTTCAATATTTCAATCAAGGGCAGGGCAGGGGCAGTGCCCGAGAGGCCGATATCCATTTCCACTGAAATGATGTCGAGCTCGACCGTGTAGCGGTCGCCTTTGGGGTTATCCCAGTGCGCCAAGGCATTGAAGCGGTTGTCGATCATCCTCAAGGTATTGCGCAGATTCTCCTGGCGGCTCTTGCCCCTGGCCAGGTTGGCAAAGTTGGTGGTGGTGCGGGTCTTGTCCGAAGGCTGGTAGTGCTCATCGAAACAAATACGCTTGAGGGTGAATGCAATCTCGTTATTCATGGTGGTCGTGTGCCCTGATGTCTGAAGCGAGGCAAGAAAGGCCAGGGTTGAGATGCATGGCTGCCGCCAAGACGCACGCGCCATGCCAGGCTGCCTTTCTCGCTTACGCAAAATCGATGGGGGGATTGTCAAAGATCAAGGTGTCATGAGACAAACTCATTTTTTTTGCATACAAGTGTAGTTTTTCTCATGATCGATCTGAGGCACCTGCGCACCATCCATGCCTTGCGCGAAACCGACAGCCTGTACGAAGCCGCCGAGCGGCTGCACCTGACCCAGTCGGCGCTGTCGCACCAGTTCCGTGAGCTGGAAGACCGGATTGGCATGCCGCTGTTCGTGCGCAAGTCCAAGCCGGTGCGCTTTACCAGCGCCGGTCTCAAGCTGCTGGAACTGGCCGAGCAGGTGCTGCCGCAGATCCGCGCCACCGAGCGGGACCTGGGCAAGCTGGCGGGCGGTACGGCCGGGCGGCTACACATCGCGATCGAGTGCCACAGCTGCTATCAATGGCTGATGCCGTCGGTGGACGAATTTCGCGGTGCCTGGCCGGAGGTCGAGCTGGACCTGGCGTCGGGGTTTTCATTCGCGCCACTGCCGGCGTTGGAGCGGGGCGATCTGGACCTGGTGGTGACGTCCGACCCGGTAAAGTTGCCGGGGATCACCTACGTGCCACTGTTCGGCTATGAGGCACTGCTGGCCATCGATAATCATCACGCCTTGTGTGCAAAGCCGTACCTCGAGCCCGCCGATATTGGTAGCCAGACGCTGATCACCTACCCGATCGAGCGCAACAGGCTGGACATCTTCACCCGCTTCCTTGACCCGGCCGACGTCGAGCCGGCGCAAGTACGCACCTCGGAGCTGACGATCATGATGATGCAACTGGTGGCCAGCGGCCGCGGTGTGTGCTGCCTGCCAAACTGGGCCGTGCATGAATACAGCTCGCGTGGATACGTGACCACCAAGCGCCTGGGAGAGAAGGGGCTGCAGGCAAAACTGTATGCGGCGGTCCGCAGCGACATGCTCGAAGTGCCTTATGTCAGCGACTTCCTGCTCACGGCAAAGGATATGTCCTTCGCGACGCTGGAAGGCGTCAATGCTGTTTCCGGGATCGCCGTTTGACAGCCAGCCCTAGCTATCGCAGTGCATTAACTGGCAATCGAGGCGCACGGATCAGCGGGCCATCATCGAGTCGGCAAGGATCGTGCGAAACACGCTGTATTTCCCCGAAAGCGCCGGTTACATATCCAGGCCACACACTTTCGCGCCCGCGGCCATAGTTCATGCCCAGGTTTCATCGGTGTGTGACAGCGCCGTTGGTCGGCTGAGTCGAAGCGCAAGCTGGATTTGGCTGGAAAAATGTACGATGATTTTCGTAATGCCAGGGAGGGGTCATGCCAAAAGGCTTCAAGGCAGCCAGGAGCGCGGTGATTGCCGCGCTCGAATCCGGGAGGTACCTGCATGCAGCGCGGGGCGATATCGAGGTAAAGAACCTGTTGGCCCTTGGCGCGGTCAGTGCGGGCGATGTCATCGATGTCATCCGTGCTTGCAATGGCACTCACTACAGCTGCAGCCCACACCATGCCGTGCCAGCCATCGAAGTCCATGTGCTCAGGCGCTCCGGCTGGTACATCAAGTTCTATTTCATCGAGCCGCAGACGTGGTTCATCAGTGTTCACCAATGAGTAACCCAAGCATGAATATCCTGTTCGAGGGCGACACCGGCCAGGCCCTGTGCGAGCGTTGCCAGGCATTGGTCGCCATGCATTACACCCGGCGCGACGTGCCTTTCAGTGATGGCCTGGGCGTGGCACGGGACATCCTGGTGGGCGTGTGCGACGGCTGCGATACGGTGGTGGCCATCCCGCCGCAGTCCACCCCGGCTATCCGCGAGGCGCGCAAGCAGCAGCTCAAGTCCATCGAGGCGCGGCTGCCGGCGGTGTATCTCGATGTGCTCGACGCGGCGATGCAAGCGGTCAGCAGCGAGGCGGGGGCACACTTGCGCAAGCTGTTCCTCGCCCATTATTTCCATTGGCTGGTGCAGGCCCGCCAGGGGGCGGGTCTGCAACCCGGCCACGAGGCCTTCGTCCAGGCACTCGACGCGCAGCGGCGTCAGAGGGGGCTGCCGGCGTCTGGAGCCACGCGGCGGCTGTCGATGAAGGTCAACGCGCACATGGCCGAGGATTTCCTGACGCTGCTGGGGCAAACCCGGATGAGCCAAACCGAGCTACTCAAGGCGGTGATCGCAAGGATCCAGATGGATGTGCTCGAGACGCGTGATCCGCAGGTGATCGAGGCGCTGCAGCGGCTGACGCGAGTGGCGGGATAAGTTGGGGCGAGCGCACCGCGCCGGCATCGCTCCTCACATGTGATGCTTGCGCAGCTCGTGATCCAGGCGTAACGTGCATCACATGTGAGACAAGGACACCCCTTCGATGGCAGGCAAGAAAAGCTCCACCGACTACATGCGTGACATGCGCGCCCGGCTCAAGGCCGCGGGCCTGGTCAAGCGTGAGCTGTGGATCCTGCCCGAGCACGCCGCCGCCCTGCGCGGCATCGAGAAGGCTTTACGTCAGCCCCACGCGGGCAAACAGGTCAGAACGGAGGATTTCATGACCGAGCACACCCACTGGACGATCGAAACGCTGCACGGCGCCCTGCAAGGCCTGGACGAGGTGCGTGACGAGTCGATCGGCCTGTCCCTGCAACAGGGCGCCGAGCCCAGCCTCAAGCTGGTGATGAACGAACTGGACGGCCTGCCGCTGTACATCGCCGTGGCCGGTGAGCAGATCCTGGTCGATACGCTGCTGGTGGAAGCCAGCCAAGTGAAAGACCGCGCAGCATTCAACGATGCGGTGCTGCGCACCCGCGACGTGTTCCCGCTGTCGTCGATCGGCCTGCACACACTGCCTTCGGGCGAGTCGGTGTACACCATGTTCGGCGCCCTGAGCGCGGCCTCGTCGCTGGACAATATCGTCCAGGAGATCCACACCCTGGCCGACAACGTCATCACCGCCGCCGAAGATTTTGAAGACTACTTCACCCACTGATTCCGGAGATTGCACCATGAGTTTGTTGAGAAAGATCGTCACCGCCCTGCGTGGCGGCGCTTCGGAAGTCGGTGAGGCGATCGTCGACTCCCAGGCCCTGCGCATCCTCGACCAGGAGATCCGCGACGCGGACAACAACCTGATCGATGCGCGCAACCAGCTGGTCAAGATCATGGCCAAGCACAAGACCGCGCAGCAGCGCATCACCGAGTTCGACAAGACCATCGGCGACTGGGAGCAGAAGGCCATTGCCGCGCTGGACAAGGGCGAGGAGGGCCTGGCCCACGAGTGCGCGGCGCGCATCGCCGACCTGACCAACCAGCGTGACAGCGAGCAGGCGCTGGCCGACCAGTTCGGTGCGTCGGTGACGACCCTGACCGCAACCGTGAGCAAGACCGAGGCGCAGATCAAGGGCCTCAAGCAGCAGGTAGACCTGGTCAAGGCCCGCGAGAGCGTGCAGCGTGCCCAGGTCAGTGCGGCCTCGGCCACCGGTGGTGCCAATGGCAGCCTGGAAACGGCGGTCGGCTCGCTGGACCGCATCAAGAAGCGTCAGACGGAGCGTGCCGCCGAGCTGGAAGCGGCGGCGGAACTGGCAGGCAAGGCTGACGGCAGCGATCTGGAAGCACGCCTGAAGTCGGCCGGGATCGGCGCCAGTAACAGTGGTGCCGACGATGTGCTGGCACGCTTGAAGGCCAAGGCGGCCAAGCCGGCGGAGTGATTCGTTGACCGGGCTTGGTCCACTGGCGTGAAACCCGCGCCAGACCCGTTGGCGGGGCGCACGAAAAGCAGTATCGTGTCGCCCCCGCCAAAGGACTGCCGCGACCCAAGGGATTTTCAATGTCGCCTTCTCCCGACAGGCCCAGCCTGTTCGCTACAGCTCCGCGATTGGCTCCTGTTCCGTCCCCCTTTCACCCAGGAGATGCCCCGTGGGTTGGTTGAAACGCTTCATGGGCTTCGAAGCCCCCAAACCTGCCGCCGGTAGCCAGGCCCAAGGCAACCAGCCATTTGGCCTGGGTAGCGGGCGCATGCTCAAGCTCGATCGCTCGCTCAAACTGCTGCTCGACGGGCATTCCGAGCTGGAGGTCCCCGAGCAGGAAGTGGTCTGGGCGGTCGGTGAAGTCGACCTAGGCCAGTCGGTGCGCCTGGCGCGCTTCTATATGGAAGACGAGGACTACTGGCTGCAGGTGGTGATGAACGGCGCGTCCGCTGACGATGTCCGTGACATCATCCTGTTCGGTTATTACAGCGTGGTGCCGGTCACCAGCGACGCCGAACTCAAGCGCCTGGTCGGCCCCGAGTCGAACATCGGCCTGCCGTACTACGAGCACGAAGGCTACGAGTTCGTTCGCCAGTGGGGCAGCGAAGAGGGACAGACCGAGCTCACGCCGATCAGCGAGTGGGTCACCAGCCCCGAGACCAGCTACCGCATCCAGCACCTGTCGATGCTGTATGCCCGCGAAACCGGCCTGACCGACCGCCGCGAATTCCTCCTGCTGTCGGTGGAGGAAGACGAGGACGGCAATGTCAGCCTGACCACTTCGGTGGGTGTCACCCTGCAATCAACGGACTTCAACGTCATCTGACAAGGATTCACCATGCTCGACGCACTTCGCATGTCGCTCAACGCCCAGGCAGTGATCGGCTTCATTCTCTACATCAGCGTGGCGCTGGTGCTGTTCTGGCTGTTCCAGTTCATCTATACGCACCTTACCCCGCACCGCGAATTCGCCCTGATCCGCGACAACAACAGCGCTGCGGCCATCGCCCTGGGCGGTGCGCTGATCGGTTTCTCGCTGCCGGCCAGCAACATCATCGCCTACAGCGTCAGCCTGCTCGACTTCGTGGTCTGGGTGGTGATCGCCGCCGTGGTGCAACTGCTCGCCTTCGGGATCACAAGCCTGGTGCTCAAGGGCTTGGCCAGCCGCATCGCCAAGGGCGAGATGGCCGCCGCGATCTACGCCGCCGCCGTGGCGATCAGCGTGGGCTTCCTCAATTCGGCCTGCATGACCCCGTCGGTCTGAGCCGTTTGCGCGCAAGGAGCCATACATGAGACGCAGTTCCGTCAAGCTGGTGCTGGCCAGTTCCCTGCCGCTGGCGCTCACCGCGTGCAGCGCGCCCGAGGAGACCTACACGGTCAGCAAGCGCAGCAACTACACCACCGTCCAGGCCTGTGTCGATGACAAGATGCCGGTGGACGTGTGTTCCGACGCCTACATGCAGGCGTTGGCCGACCACCGCCGCATCGCCCCGACCTATGGTGACAAGGCTGCCTGCGAGGCTGACTTCGTGCCGGACTACTGCCAGGTCACCAGCGATAACCGCTACATGCCGCGCCTCGGTGGTTTCGAGCTGGCGGTGTCGGGCGAGGTCAGCCAGTCCCAGGTCGATGCGGCCCGCGCCCAGGTCGAGAACAGCGGCCAGGCCAGCAGCGGCGGCAGCAATTTCAACGGCCTGCTTACCGGCCTGCTGCTTGGCCAGGTACTCAGCGGCGGCAATCGCCAGTACTACTCGCAGCCGGTCTACCAGTACCGTGACAGCAGCGGTGGCTACCGCAGCACCACACTCGGCCAGCAGATCGACCAGGGCAAGCGCTTCGAGCGCTCAGACCAGGCCCAGCAGAGCGGTGGCAGCTACTCCAGCTACTACTCCGGCAGTTCCAGCGGCCGCAGCTACAAGTCCAGCACCTCGACCCGCTCCAGCGTGTCCTCGTCGATCTCCCGTGGCGGCTTCGGCAGCCAGGCCACTGCGCGCAGCGGCTGGGGCGGCAAGAGCAGCGGCGGCTTCAGCTTCGGCGGTTGAACATGCGCAAGGTCCACTGCGACGAACGCCCGGACTGGTGCGCCACCGCCGAGCGTGAGGGCTTCGCCTTCCACACCATCGACGGTGAGCGCTACTGGGATGAGCGCGGTTACTACCAGTTCAGTGAGGCCCAGGTCAGCCGTGACCTGGAGGCGCCCACCCAGGAGCTGCACGCGATGTGCCTGGACGCGGTGGCGCGCATCGTCGACAGCGAAGCGCTGATGACCCGCCTGGCGATTCCGCCGGCGTTCTTCGACCTGGTGCGTCGTTCATGGAAGGAGGGGCATCCACACCTCTACGGGCGTTTCGACTTCAGTTACGACGGCACGGGCCCAGCCAAGCTGATCGAGGCCAACTACGACACGCCGACCTCGCTGTACGAAGCCGCGGCGTTCCAGCTGATCTGGCTTGAGCAGCAGATCGAGCGCGGCGTGCTGCCGGCCCATGCCAGCCAGTTCAACACCCTGGCTGAAGACCTGGTGCGGGCTTTTGCCGCCTTCGAACGTGAAAGCCCGTTCTACTTCTCGGCCATCGGCGGTTCGATCGAGGACCGCGGCACCACTGATTTCCTGCGCAAGATGGCTGGGCACGTGGGTATCAGTACCCGGCATATCGACCTGGAGGATATCGGTCTGAACGACGAGGGGCGTTTCGTCGACCTCGAGGGCCGACCGATCCCGCGCCTGTTCAAGCTGCACGCCTGGGAGCATATCTTCCACGAGGACTTCGGCCAGGCCATCGCCGGTTGCGATACCCAGTTCGTCGAGCCAGCGTGGAAATCGCTGATCTCCAACAAGGGCATCTTGCCGTTGTTGTGGGAATGGCATGAGGGCCACCCGAACCTGTTGCCGGCCTTCCTCGACGAAGACCCCCGGCGGCCGGTGCCCAAGGGCTGGGTGCGCAAGCCGTACTTCTCCCGCGAGGGGGCCAACGTGGATATCCGCACCACCGATGACCAGCGGGTGTTCGAGGACGGACCCTACGACGATGCGCCGTATATCCTGCAAGGTTTCGCGCCTTTGCCGAAGTTCGGTGACAGCTACACCTTGATCGGCTCGTGGGTGGTCGGTGATCTGGCCTCGGGGATCGGCATTCGTGAAGACGACACCTTGATTACCAAGGACAGCTCGCGGTTCCTGCCGCATGTGGTCGTGGACTGACCGGCTGCGCTGTCGCGACAGCGACGTAGCAAGCGTCGTCAGCGTGGCAGCGGGCTGATCACAACGTTACGATCGCTCCACCGATGATGGCATCTCCCACTGGTCGGTTTCAGGACGCGCCGGGTCGCCCGCGCACAACCTCTTCGCGCAATAGCTGCCATGCTCTGAGGATGCCCGTGGACCGCGCGCAGCAAGACGCATGGCCACAGGCAAGGAGGGTGCCTGGCTTGCCGCCACCGTGACACGGCAGGCGCACCGCAGCTGAACACCGCCGGACACTGGCCCGCGATCAGGGTCGGGCCGGGTTGCCGAGGTCTGCTGTATGCCTGATGAGTTGAACCACTTGCCGTTGATCCAGCGTGTCCTGGCCCGTGAAAAGGACACCCCCGGCGCCTTGTTGCCGATTCTCCACGCCATCCAGACCGGCGCCGGCTACATCCCTGACATCGCCGTCGCCGAGATCGCCCATGCCCTCAACCTCAGCCAGGCCGAGGTGCGCGGGGTGCTCAGCTTCTACCACGATTTCCGTACCTCGCCGCCGGCCCGCCATACCCTGCGCCTGTGCCGCGCCGAGTCCTGCCAGAGCCGTGGCGCGGAGGCGCTGGCCGCGCAATTGCGCGAGCAGCTCGGGCTGGATGATCACGGCCGCAGCGAAGACGGTGCGCTCGACCTGCGCCCGGTGTACTGCCTGGGTGCCTGTGCCTGCTCGCCGGCGTTGGAGCTCGATGGCCAGCTCCACGCCCGCGTTACCCCGGAGCGCCTGCGGGCGCTGGTGGCGAGCTGCCGAGAGGAGGTGAAGGCATGTTGAACCTGTGCATCTCCTGTGATTCGCTGGCCCGTGCAGTCGGTGCCGACCAAGTGGCCGATGCGGTGGTCCGCGAGGCGGGGCAGCGCAACCTGCCGATACGCATCAAGCGCACCAGCTCCCGTGGCCTGTATTGGCTGGAGCCGCTGGTGGAACTGGACACCGCGCAAGGCCGGCTGGGCTTCGGGCCGGTAGCGCCCGAGGATGTCCCCGGTTTGCTCGATGCCCTGGCGGGCGACCACGCCGGCCATGCGCTGGCGCTGGGGCCGGTCGAGGACATTCCCTACCTGAAAACCCAGCAGCGCCTGTTGTTCGCTCGCGCCGGCATCACCCGGCCGCTGTCGCTGGATGACTATCACGCCAACGGTGGCTTCGAGGGGCTGCGCCAGGCCACCCTGCTGGACGGCGACGAAGTGGTCGCGGCAGTGCTCGATTCGGGCCTGCGTGGCCGAGGTGGCGCGGCCTTCCCGGCGGGCATCAAGTGGCGCACCGTGCGCCAGGCGCCGGCCGGGCAGAAGTACGTGGTGTGCAACGCCGACGAGGGTGACTCCGGTACCTTCGCCGACCGCATGCTGATGGAGGGCGACCCGTTCCTGCTGATCGAGGGCATGATCATCGCCGGCCTCGCCGTGGGGGCGAGCAAGGGCTACATCTATGTGCGCTCGGAGTACCCCGATGCCGTGCGCGCGCTCAACGAGGCGATCCTGCTGGCCCGCGAGGCCGGTTACCTGGATGTCGCCGGCAGCGGCGTGGCCTTCGACCTGGAGGTGCGGGTCGGCGCGGGAGCCTATATCTGTGGCGAGGAAACCGCGCTGCTCGAATCCCTGGAGGGCAAGCGCGGCATCGTCCGCGCAAAACCCCCGTTGCCGGCGCTGGAGGGCCTGTTCGGTCAACCGACGCTGGTGCACAACGTGCTCACCCTGGCCTCGGTACCGATCATCCTGGCCAAGGGCGCGGCCTATTACCGCGATTTCGGCATGGGCCGCTCGCTCGGCACCCTGCCGTTCCAGCTGGCCGGCAATATCCGCCATGGCGGGCTGGTGGAGCGCGCTTTCGGCCTGACCCTGCGCGAGCTGGTGGATGGCTACGGTGGCGGCACCGCCAGTGGCCGGCCGATCAAGGCAGCGCAGGTCGGCGGCCCGCTGGGTGCCTGGGTGCCGCCCGAACAGTTCGACACGCCGCTGGACTACGAGGCCTTCGCTGCCATTGGCGCGATGCTCGGCCATGGCGGCGTGGTACTGGCCGACGACACCCTGAACATGGCCGGCATGGCCCGCTTCGCCCTGCAGTTCTGCGCCGAAGAATCCTGCGGCAAGTGCACGCCGTGCCGGATCGGTTCGACCCGAGGCGTGGAAGTGGTCGACCGGCTGATCGCCAGCACCGACCCGGCCTACCGCGAAAGCCAGGCGGGGTTGCTGCGCGACCTGTGCGACACGATGCAATACGGCTCGCTGTGCGCCATGGGTGGGATGACCCCGTACCCGGTGGCCAGCGCCCTCAAGCACTTCCCCGCCGATTTCGGCCTGGAGGCCGCGCAATGATCAATTACTTCGACCCCAGCAGCGACCTCGACCTGGGTACCCCGCAACGCATCAGCGAGGTGCAGGTCAGCCTGGTCATCGACGGCCGTTCGATCAGTGTGCCCGCCGGCACCTCGGTGATGCGCGCCGCGGCCATGCTCGGCGCCAGCATCCCCAAACTGTGCGCCACCGACAGCCTCGAGGCCTTCGGCTCGTGCCGCATGTGCATGGTCGAGATCGATGGCATGCGCGGCTACCCGGCCTCCTGCACCACCCCGGTAGGAGAGGGCATGGTGGTGCGCACGCAGACGCCACGCCTGGCCGACCTGCGCCGCAACGTGATGGAACTGTATATCTCCGACCATCCGCTGGACTGCCTGACCTGTTCGGCCAACGGCAACTGCGAGCTACAGACCGTCGCCGGCCAGGTCGGGCTGCGCGAGGTGCGTTATGGCTACGACGGCGCCAATCACCTGGACGAACACAAGGATATGTCCAACCCGTACTTCGACTACGAGCCGAGCAAGTGCATTGTCTGCAGTCGCTGCGTGCGTGCCTGCGAAGACATCCAGGGCACCTTCGCCCTGACCATCACCGGGCGTGGTTTCGAGTCGCGGGTGGCGGCGGCCGGCGGTGACGATTTCCTCAGCTCCGAATGCGTGTCCTGCGGCGCCTGCGTGCAGGCCTGCCCGACGGCGACCCTGAGCGAGAAAAGCCTCATCCAGCTCGGCCAGCCCGAGCGCGCGGTGATCACCACCTGTGCCTATTGCGGCGTGGGCTGCTCGTTCCGCGCCGAGATGAAGGGCGACCAGCTGGTGCGCATGGTCCCGGACAAGAATGGCGGCGCCAACCACGGCCATGCCTGCGTCAAGGGCCGCTTCGCCTGGGGCTATGCCACGCACCCGGACCGCATCACCAGGCCGATGATCCGCAAACGCCTGGAGGATCCGTGGCAAGAGGTCAGCTGGGATGAGGCAGTCACTTATGCCGCCAGCGAGTTGCGACGCATCCAGCTCAAGTACGGGCGTGATTCCATCGGTGGGATCACCTCCAGCCGCTGCACCAACGAAGAGGCGTACCTGGTGCAGAAAATGGTGCGCACGGCCTTCGGCAACAATAACGTCGACACCTGCGCGCGGGTTTGCCATTCACCTACCGGCTATGGCCTCAAGCAGACCCTGGGCGAGTCCGCCGGTACCCAGAGCTTCGACTCGGTGATGCAGGCCGACGTGGTGCTGGTGATCGGCGCCAACCCCACCGACGCCCACCCGGTGTTCGGCTCGCAGCTCAAGCGCCGCCTGCGCCAGGGCGCGCGGCTGATCGTCATCGACCCACGGCGCATCGATCTGGTCGATTCACCCCATGCCCGCGCCGAACTGCACCTGCAACTGCGTCCGGGTACCAACGTGGCCATGCTCAACGCCCTGGCTCATGTGATCGTCAGCGAGGGCCTGCTCGACCAGCGCTTCATCGATGCCCGCTGCGAAACCGAGGACTTCGCGCGCTGGCGCGATTTTGTCGCCCAGCCCGACAATGCCCCTGAAGTGCTCGGCCCGGTGTGCGGCGTGCCCGCCGAGCAGATCCGCGCCGCCGCCCGGCTGTACGCCACCGGCGGCAATGCTGCGATCTACTATGGCCTGGGCGTGACCGAGCACAGCCAGGGCAGCACTGCGGTGATGGGCATCGCCAACCTGGCCATGGCCACCGGCAACATCGGCCGCGAAGGGGTGGGGGTGAACCCACTGCGCGGGCAGAACAACGTGCAGGGCTCGTGCGACATGGGTTCGTTCCCCCACGAGTTGCCCGGCTACCGGCACATCTCCAACGAAAGCGTGCGCGCCGAGTTCGAGCAGGCCTGGGGCGTGACCCTGCAGCCCGACCCGGGCCTGCGCATACCCAACATGTTCGAGGCTGCGCTGGATGGCAGCTTCAAGGCGCTGTACTGCCAGGGCGAGGATATCGCCCAGAGCGACCCCAATACCCAGCACGTCACCGCCGCGCTGTTGGCGATGGAGTGCGTGGTGGTACAGGACATTTTCCTCAACGAGACGGCCAAGTTCGCCCATGTGTTCCTGCCCGGCAGCTCGTTCCTCGAGAAGGACGGCACCTTCACCAATGCCGAGCGGCGTATCTCGCGGGTGCGCAAGGTCATGGAACCGCTGGCCGGCAAGGCCGACTGGGAGGCGACCCTGGCCTTGGCCGATGCCCTGGGCTATCACATGGACTACCAGCATCCATCGCAGATCATGGACGAGATCGCCCGCCTGACCCCGACGTTCCGCCGGGTCAGCTATGCCGAACTCGACCGCCACGGCAGCCTGCAGTGGCCATGTAACGACGCCGCTCCCGACGGCACGCCGACCATGCACATCGAGCAGTTCGTGCGCGGCAGGGGGCGCTTCATGCTCACCGGTTATGTGCCCACCGACGAGAAGGTCAACAGCCGCTACCCGCTGCTGCTGACCACCGGGCGCATCCTCAGCCAGTACAACGTCGGCGCGCAGACCCGGCGTACCGGCAACGTCGCCTGGCACAACGAGGACCGCCTGGAGATCCACCCCAGCGACGCCGAGAGCCGCGGCATCGCCGACGGCGATTGGGTGGGCGTGGGCAGCCGCTCCGGGCAGAGCGTGCTGCGCGCCAGGGTCAGCAGCCGGGTGGCGCCGGGGGTGGTGTACACAACGTTCCACTTCCCCGAGTCCGGGGCCAACGTGATCACCACCGACAACTCCGACTGGGCCACCAACTGCCCGGAATACAAGGTCACCGCAGTGGAAGTGGTGAAGGTGTTCCAGCCGTCGGAATGGCAGAAGCGCTATCAGAGTTTCAGTGACGAGCAGCGGCGCTTGCTCAAGGAGCGGCGTCAGTCGGAAAAGGCGAAGGTGCGCCCATGAGCAGCGACAATCTGGTCAAGATGGCCAACCAGATCGCTCATTACTTCGACAGTGAGCCGGATCATGCCAAGGCGGTGCAGGGGGTGAGGCAGCATCTGCAGAGCTTCTGGACGCCGGCCATGCGCCGGCAGTTACTGGAGTGGAACGAGGCCCACGCGGGGGAGGGGCTCGACCCCAAGGTACGGGAGGCACTGGCGTAGCACGCCTGCTCCCGCAGGATGGCGCATGGCTTGAGGCTGATGCGGTCGTTGTGGGAGCCGGCTTGCCGGCGATGCGCCGCGTCAGCGGTGCCCTGTGACCGCCGGCGGGCTCCCGCCCTGATCCAATCGCCAGCATTAGAATGTTGGCGCAGCGCATGGCTTGGATGAAATGTCCGTCATGTTCGCAGGGTTAACGAATAGCCGGTGCTACGCTCGCAAAAACACCCTGACGGAAGCCCACCATGGACATGAACTGGCACCAGGCCCTGCAAGCGAGCCTGAGCTGGCTGGCGATCGCCTCGTTGGTCACCTTTGGCTGCTTCATCGTCGCCGCCTTCCTGGCGGTGCGCTGCACCCGCTGGGGTGCTCAGTTCTGGCACCTGGCCGGACCTTATTTCAGTTGGCGCCGCAGCTGGCGCCCGCTGCTGGCCTTCGCCCTGCTGCTGGTGCTGACGTTGTTCGCGGTGCGCCTGAACGTGCTGTTCTCGTTCTGGTACAACGGTTTCTACAGTGCCTTGCAGGCCCTGGACCAGACGGCGTTCTGGTACATGCTCGGGGTGTTCGCGGTGCTGGCGACCATCCATGTACTGCGTTCGCTGTTCACCTTCTATGTGACCCAGGCGTTTAACATCCGCTGGCGGGTGTGGCTCACCGAGCGCCTGACCGCCGACTGGATGCACGGCGATGCCTACTACCGTGGGCAGTTTCTCGCAGAGCCCGTGGATAACCCCGACCAGCGTATCGAGCTGGACGTGAACAACTTTGTCACAGGTTCCGTTTCCCTGGCGTTGGGGGCGGTTGGCGCGGTGGTGTCGTTGGTGGCGTTCACCGGCATTCTCTGGGGCCTGTCGGCGCCACTGGCCGTGGCCGGCGTCGAAATCCCCCGGGCGATGGTGTTTGCTGTCTACATCTATGTGCTGATCGCCACCTGGATCGCCTTTCGCCTCGGCCAGCCGCTGATCCGCCTGAATTTCCTCAACGAAAAACTTACCGCCAACTTCCGCTACGCGCTCATGCGCTTGCGCGAGAACGCCGAGAACATCGCCTTCTACCAGGGCGCGCAGGTGGAGCGCGGCACCTTGCTTGGGCGTTTCTTCGCCTTGATCGGCAACGCCTGGGCCCTGGTATTCCGGAACCTCAAGTTCAGCGGGTTCAACCTGGGTGTAAGCCAGGTGGCGGTGGTGTTCCCGTTCATCCTCCAGGCGCCGCGCTTTTTCAGTGGTGCGATCAAGCTCGGCGACGTGATGCAGACCGCCCAGGCCTTCGGTCAGGTGCAGGATTCACTGTCGTTCTTCCGGGAGTCCTACGACACCTTCGCCCAGTATCGCGCCACCCTCGACCGTCTGACCGGGTTTCTCGATGCCAATCAGCAGGCCAGTGAGTTGCCACGGGTGACCACTGTGGACCAGGCGCATGCGCTGGGCATTCATGGCTTGCAGGTGCGTCGGCCCGACGGCCACGCGCTGATCACCGATCTCGACCTGAACCTGCACAGCGGCCAGGCGCTGCTGATCAAGGGACCTTCGGGCAGCGGCAAGACCACCTTGCTGCGCGCCCTGGCGGGCCTGTGGCCCCATGCCGACGGTGAGGTCAGGCGGCCGTTGGGAACTCAGGCGCTGTTTCTCTCGCAACGTCCGTACCTGCCATTGGGTGACCTGCGTACCGCCATCGCCTATCCGGCGCAGGGCGAGCCTGGGGACGATGCGCGCATGCAACAGGCCCTGCGCCAGGTCAATCTTGCCCACTTGGCCGAGCGACTGGACGAGCCGCGTGACTGGTCGCGCATCCTGTCGCTTGGCGAACAGCAGCGCCTGGCGTTTTCCCGGGTGCTGTTCAACCGGCCGCAGGTGGTGTTCCTCGACGAGTCGACTTCGGCCATGGACGAAGGGTTGGAGCATGCCTTGTATTCGCTGCTGCGTGAGGCGTTGCCGGCGACGCTGCTGGTCAGCGTCGGGCACCGCAGCACCCTGGCGGCGTTCCATTCCCATCGCCTGGAGGTGGACGGGCAGGGGGGCTGGTCGCTCCTGGAGCAACAGCCGGCCGTGCCAGCATAGGGCGTAGGGGAACATAGCACGGCATTGCTTGCGATCCGCTATAATCGCGGTGTGTTCACCCAGCAAGGTGTGTAAAGGTGAAAGGGATCAGCCTGGAAACCAAGAAGGCTTATTGCGCCAAGACGCGTCGTTCCAACTACCTGGCCAGCCTGAGGCTAGAGGGGTTCAGCGTGTCTCGGGACGCGGCCGAGCGTGAACTCCCGACCCGGGAGGAACTGCTGCATAAATACCGCAAGCAGCGTTGACGTTGGATAAGTACGGGGTAGGGCAGGATGCTTATTGCTATGCCGGCACCTCGGTCTTGCGCAATCGGCTTGATCAGGCCGACGGCCAGCACTAAGGTGCCGAGCACGCTGACCATGTACAGCGGGAGGAGGGCGTGGATCATCTCCGAAGAGACATCCATCAGTAGCGAGACAAAACCCAGGGCCCAGACGCTGCGGGGGATCAGCGCGAGGCTGTGGCGACGGCGCGAGTGCGGAACACTGTTCATGGGTGATCTCGGCGTTGCTCCGATTTCACTCTAGACAATAGCGGCCTCAACGCCGCATGAGCGCAAAAAGCGCCGCGAGTTATGGTCGTTATTTGTGAAACACCACACTAGCAGGGGCGCTCAGGCTGGCCCCTGCTGATGCAGCTGCCCCAGGCGGCTGCGTGTACGCATCAGATCGGCGATGGCGCCGCCCAGGCTTTTTTCCAGGGCCTGCTTGCCGATCACCAGCACCTCCCGGTCCTGGTCGTACAGCACATCCATCAGGTTGACGAAGCGCTGCTGCGCCGCCAGCGAGCACTCGGCCAGATCGTCCAGGCCGTCTATGATCCAGCGATCATAGCGCTCGGCCAGGGCCAGGTAATCGATCACTGCTGTCGGTTGTTCGCACAGATCGTCGAAGCTGAACATTACCTGGCGCCCCTCGCTGGCCAGGGCCCTCAGGGAACGTTTGTTGACCTCCAGCCCTACCGGCTGCGGCGCGGGCACCTGCAGAGCTCGGCGTTGCCCTGCATCTCCTGGCCAGACGTAGCAACCCCGGGTGAAGCGCTGGTGTTGGCGATTGGCTGGCAGGCTGCGAAAGTCGGTCTCTCCCCCTACCTCAAGCACTTGCATGCGGCTGTTGATCAGGCGGATCACCGGCAGGAAGCGCGCGTGGTACAGCGGGTTGGGCAGCAGCCCCTCAGGCGCGTAGTTGGACGTGACCAGCAGGAAAACGCCTCGTGCAAACAGGGCATCGAACAGCCGGGTGAGCAGCATGGCGTCGCCGATGTCATGGACGTGGAACTCGTCGAAGCACAGCACTTGGCAGTGGCCAAGCAGCGCGTCGAGGGTCGCCCCCAGGGCATCGTCCTGCGCCCGGTTGTGATGCATGCCTTGGTGCAGGCGGGCGAAGAAATCGTGAAAATGCAGGCGGCGCTTGGCCGCCGTCGGCACGGCCTGGAAGAAGCCATCGAGCAGCCAGCTCTTGCCGCGTCCGACCGCGCCGTGCAGGTACAGGCTGCGCGTCGGACCCGCGTCGAAGCTGCCCAACAGCATGGCCATCGCCTCTATCACCTGAAGCTGCCCATCGCTCAGGGCATAGCCACGCTCGGTTGCCATTTTCTGGAAGTGGTCCAACAAGGTGGGAACCTTGTCCGGGGCACTGCGCAGGCGCTGGCCAATCTGGCGCAAGGACGGGGGAATCCAGGTGGACAAGTGGCAGGCTCCTCGGGCCGAGTCTGGGGCAGGGCGCAGCTTGCGCGAAGCCGGGCATTTTGACCAATCGAGAATGTGCCGGGCAATGATCGCGAAAAGCGATAGGTCAGGTCCTGCGCTCGAGTCGGCGCTCGATCATGTACTTGACCGCCAGACGGCGCTCCTTGAGATGGCGCAGGTCTTCGTCCACAAAGTTGCCTGCCGAGATCGACTCTGCGGCCAGCACCTGGTTGTCGATGTCCAAGTACTCGTCCAGCAGGCGGTCGAGCTGCGGGTCCTGCTGACGGCGCTGCTGGACGATTTCGCGTGGGTAGTGCAGGTCCTGGTAGAGGTCATGGGAAACGGGCATGGCGTCCTCCTTGTGATGCGCCGATGGGCTCTATCTGATTGGAATGGAGGAATGCGATTGTGTTGAGGCGAGCCGGTGGAATTGCGACGAGCGGTTGTCGTAGGCGGCGCGAGAACCCTCTCGAAAGGTAGCTGATACAACTAACTTGCTGTTTTCGTGCGTCTTTTTCAAAAAAAAGCTTCCCACTTCGAAAAAAGGTTGTTAAAGTGCCGGCCATTCCCGAGCAGCAACACACGGAGCTGTCAGGGGGTTGTCAGTGAGGCGGTGATCAGTCATTCGCAGATCCGATACAGGGGCGTCGCCAAGCGGTAAGGCAGCAGGTTTTGATCCTGCCATGCGTTGGTTCGAATCCAGCCGCCCCTGCCATTTTAAAATTGTATCCTCTTCCCAATCGCCTTTCGGCGATTTTTTCGTTTCTGCCTACCTGTTTTCCAGCGACTCGGCCAGCACCTGGGCGAGGATGTGTTCGTGCACCGGTTTCTGCACCACCTGGCACCCCTGTAGCTCCAGCCCTTGCAGCTGGGCATAGCCGGTGAGGAACACCACGGGCAGGCGCGGAAAGCGCTCGCGGGCCGCCAGGGCCAGTTGGGCACCATTGAACTCTGGCATGGCGAAGTCGGTAAGCAGCAGGTCTATGCGTTCATCGAGCAGGGCCATGGCCTGGGTACCATTGTGTGCCTGGTGTACCTCGTAGCCCTGGCGCTGCAGCAGGTCGCCAATCATTTCGCGCACCAGATGGTCGTCGTCCACCAGCAGGATGTGACGCTCGGCCCCTTGGGCGAAATGCGGGCGCACATCGTCCTCGCCTGTAGTGAGTGAATCGGCACGGGCCTTTACCGCTGGCAGGTAGACACTGACCAGGGTGCCGCGGCCTGGCGTTGTATCGATGCGCACGCCACCGCCGATCTGTTTGGCGAAGCCGAACACCTGCGCCAGCCCCAGGCCCGAGCCCTTGCCGATATCCTTGGTGGTGAAGAACGGTTCGAAGGCTTTGGCCAGTACTTCCTCGCTCATGCCGCAGCCGCTGTCGCGGATACTCAGCACCACGTACTCACCGGGTTCCGGGTCCTCCGGGCGTTGTGGACGGGTATTGACCCGGGTGTTGCGCGTGGCCAGGGTGAGTTGGCCGCCCTCGGGCATGGCGTCGCGGGCGTTGATCGCCAGGTTGAGGATGATCATTTCGGTCTGGGTCGGGTCGGTCAGGGCTTGCCATAGCCCAGCATCGAGCTCCAGGCGCACTGCGACGCTGCCACCCAGGGTGCGGCGCAGCAGTTCTTCCAGCCCTGCCAATGTGCGGTTGAGGTTCAGCGGCACCGGCTCCAACCGTTGCTTGCGCGAAAACGCCAGCAACTGGGAGGTCAGCTTGGCCCCGCGCTCGCCCGCCTCACGAATGTGCTGCAGGCGCTTGTGTGCCTTGTCCAGCAGGCCTTTGTCCAAGTCGTTCTGCAGGAAGCTGGCACCGGTGAGGATCACCGTCAGCAGGTTGTTGAAATCGTGCGCCACGCCGGCCGTGAGCTGGCCGACCGCTTCCAGGCGCTGCATCTGCTGCAGCGCGGCCTCGATGCGTTCGCGCTCGGCGATCTGTTCGCGCAGGCGCTCGTTGGCCTCGGCCAGGTCCAGCACCGCTTCGCGTTCGCTGGAGATGTCGCGGGCGACCACATGCAGCAGGTTGTCGTCCGGCACCACCACCCACGACAGCCAGCGCTGCTGGCCTTCGGCATGCCGGATGCGGCCGACGAAGCGGGCGCTGGTGCGTCCCTGAGAGAGCGCGGCCAGCTCGGTGAGGAAGGTTTCCTGGTCGGCTTCCGGTAGCAGCTGCAGCAGCGAAATCTGCGCCAACCGCTCACGGGGAAAGCCCAGCGCGGCTTCCCAGGCCGGGTTGAGGGCTACCGGGGTCAGGTCCTTGTTGAGTACCGCCAGCAGGTCCTGGGACAGTTCCCAGGCACGGTCGCGCTCGCGGGTGCGGCGCTCGACCCGCTCGCCGAGCATCTCGTTGAGCTGCTCCAGCGCCCGGGTGGCCTGGCGCTGCTGGTGGATGTCCTGCAGCACCCCGGAAAAGCGCACGCACAGGCCGTCGATGAGTTGGGTCTGGCCGGTGGAGAGCAGCCAGCGCGGCTCCAGTGCGCCGGGTTGAGCGATACGGAACTCGGCCCGGTAATGGCCATCGCTGTCAGGGCGCATGGCCTGCTCGACGGCGTTGCGCACACGGGATTGGTCGTCGGGGTGGATGCCGGCGTAGAAGACCTCGATCGTCATTCGAGTGTCGCTGGGCAGGCCGAACAGCATCTTGCAGCGGTCGTCCCAGACCAGCTGTCCGTCCTGCGGGCGGTAGTCCCAAGTGCCCATGCCGGCGGCATCGATGGCGATGCGGGCGCGCGCCTCCGCCTCGGCCAGGGCCTCTTCAGCGCGGCGTCGGCGTTGGCGTTCCTGCACTTCGGTCAGCGCCCGGCGCACGGCCTTGGGCAGCAGCGGCAGGTTCTTCTTCAGGACGTAGTCGGTGGCGCCGAGGCGGATCATCTCCACCGCGTGTTCTTCGCCGTAGATGCCGGAGAGGAAGATGAACGGTATCTGAGGCGCCAGGCGTTGGGCGATGGCCAGCACGTCGGCGCCGGAGGAGCTCGGCAGCACGCAATCGCACAGGATCAGGTCGTAGGAAGACTCGCCCAGGGCATGCTCGGCACCGACATGGTCGAATACCAGCCGTGATTGCACCTGAAACCCGCTGCGCTCAAGGCGCATCAGGATCAGCTCGGCATCCATGGCGCTGTCTTCGACCATCAGCAGTTTCAGTGGAGTAAGCTGCATCGTGTCCGCCTCAGTTGCTGCCGCGACGGTTCAGGCGCAGCGAACCGGGTGGTGGTTCGTTGAGCACCGCCCAGAACATGCCCAGGTCGGAGATGGCGGTGACGAACTCCTTGAACTCCACAGGCTTGACCACATAGGCATTGACCCCGAGCTCATAGGCCCGGCTCAGGTCCGGCCCCTCGCGCGAGGACGTCAGCATGACGATGGGGATGCTGCGCAACTCGGCGGTTTCGCGCACCACCTTGAGGACTTCCAGGCCATCGACCTTGGGCAGCTTCAGGTCCAGCAGCATCACCGCCGGATTGCCGCCGTCGCGTCCGGCAAAGGCGTTGCGCCGCAGCAGGTAGTCCAGCGCATCGGCGCCGTCGCGCACGACGACCACCTCGTTGGCCAGCTGGCTGCGCTCAAGGGCGAGCAGGGTCAGTTCGAGGTCTCTGGGGTTGTCTTCGACCAGCAGGATAGGTTTGAGCATGATGTCCGGCCTCAGGCAGACTTTGGGTTTAGTGGCAGGGTGAAGTGGAAGCTGGCGCCCTGGTTGACTCGGCCCTCGGCCCACACCCGGCCATCGTGGCGCTCGATGATGCGGCGCACGCTGGCCAGGCCGATCCCGGTGCCTTCGAACTCTTCCATACGGTGCAGGCGCTGGAACACGCCGAACAGCTTGTCGACATAGGCCATGTCGAAGCCCACGCCATTGTCGCGCACATAGAACTCGAGTTCGTGCCGGTGACGCACCGAGCCGATCTCGATGCGCGCGGGGGCGCGGCCGCGGGTGTACTTGATGGCATTGGCGATCAGGTTGTGCAGGACCATGTTGATGAAGGCCGGGTCGGCGATCACCTTGGGCAGGTCGGCGATTTCCCAGACGATGTCACGCCCCGCGTAGTCCGGCGCCAGCTCCGAGCGGATGGTGTCGGCCAGGGTATTGAGGTCGACGTCGGACAGGCGCAGCGCCGAACGGCCCATCTGCGAGAAGTTGAGCAGGTTGTCCACCAGGGTACCGGCGAATTGCGCGGCATCCTCGATATGGCTGAGGAAGCGCTTGCCGCGTTCGGAGAGCTGCTCTCCCTCTATTTCGCCGAGCAGCTCACTGTAGCCGGCGATGTGTCGCAGCGGAGCACGCAGGTCGTGGGACACGCTGTAGGAAAACGCTTCAAGTTCCTTGTTCGAGCGCTTCAGTTCGCCGGCCAGCTGTGCCAGTTCCTCGGCCTTGCGCAAGACGATGCCGAGCACCGCGCCGCGCAACTCCATCACGCCTTCGATGATCAGCGGGTGCCAAGGCGCGCTGAAGCCGCGTATTTCCTGTTGCCAACGCTCGAAGCTGTGCCGTGGGTTGAGATTGCCCTGCGGACCGACAGACTTCTCCGGTCGGCCCGCCCAGTTCACCGTATGGGCCTGCTCGGGCCGGAACCATACAAGATAGTGCGAATGAATCTGCGAGATCGCGACTGCCAGCACCCCGGCGGCATGTCGGGCCAATTCAGGCAGTTCATCGATGTCACGCTGTACGTTGTCGGTGTGGAACACCGCCTGGCCGTCACGCCGCGCCAGCCAGTGCGCCAGGGCATTGACCAGCGACGCTGGCGGGGTGGCGCCGATCAGGTCGCAGCGCTCGGCGCTGATGATCGCCGCCCCCGAGGCTCCGGCGAACTGCAGCATCACCTCGGGTTGGGCGAGCAGGCCATCGCTGACACTGTCATGGTCGGCCATCGAGCCGAGCATGCGCACGATGCGCTGGCGCAAGTCGAGCAGCTGGCGTGTGCTGTCGTGGGACTCGATGGCCTCGATCTGCAACGACAGCACATTGGCCAGCAGTTCGCAGGCGGTGCGGGTCTGGAAATCCACCGGCCTTGGCTGGTCATGGTGGCAGGACACCAGGCCCCATAGCTGGTCATCGACCACGATGGACAACGACATCGACGCCAGTGTGCCCATGTTGCGCATGTACTGCAGGTGCACCGGCGACACACTGCGCAGCGAGGCGAAGCTCATGTCCAGGGCCTTGCCGGTACGCGGATTGCTGGCCGGCACCAGGGGCGAGGGTTGGTAGTTGGCGTCCTCGATCACCCGGATGCGGTTGATCCGGTACAGCTCGCGGGCCTGGCGCGGGATGTCCGAAGCCGGGAAGCACAGCCCCAGGTAGCTCGGGTAGCCGGGGTCGGCATCCTCGGCCAGGACCGTGCCGGTGCCCTCGCTGTCGAAGCGGTAGGCCTTGACCCGGCCGAAGCCGGTGATGCGTTTGATCTGGCGTACTGATTGCAGCAGCAACTCGTCGATGCTGCTGACCTGGTGCAGGGTGCTGACGAAGGCGCGGACCAGCGGGTAGTAGTTGTCCTTTTCGCCACCCTGCGCAGCACTGCGGCGGGGTTCCAGTTCGAGGATCAGCACCTGGTCGTGACGGTGTGCCAGCACCCGCAGCGGCGCTTGCCAGGGCGCACCATGGTGCAGGTGTATATCGCCGATGTGAAACGGGAAGATTTCGTCGTCGGGCAGGTTGGCCAGGCGGGTGCGCAGGTCGAAGCTGGTGCTGACCAGCTCGGCGAAGGCTTGGCCCGCCAGCGCGCGGGCAGGTACGCCCAGCCAACGCTCGGTATTCTCGCTGGCCTGGAGAATACGCAGGTCGGTCTCGTCCAGCACCAACAGGAAACCCTGTGGCTGAATACTGCCCGGAACCTGGATCGGTTCCTGGGCACAGCGCTCGATGGCCTGCTCGAGCGAGGTCGGTTCGGTCGTCACGGGACTCTCCTGTAGGGTCCGTCCACGCATGGCGCATGCGTATTGCACAGGATGTTGTTGGTGAACGGTATCAGAATGCCGGCCGCTTTGCCGGGATCTGGTTGTTTTGAAAGGCGCCAGGCGCTGGGGTTTCGTTACCAGGCGAGAAAATTCAATCGTGTCACGTTTGTCAGGTCCGCAATGGACTGCACAGCCCCAGCCCCGCCATTTTCATTAATGCCAAAGAGGGGTAGGGCTTGCCCGGCCCGGATCCAATCGCGCTGCTACGCTCAAGTTCAACCTATACAGGAAGGATTGTCAGGTGACGGAGCGCTTTGTGGCCATGCTGTTGGGCCTGTGGTTGAGTGGCAACGCCATGGCAGCGGATTTTCTCGTTGAAGTGCAGGTGCGCGTACAGCGCGGGTGCATGCTAGTCAACCAGCAGCGCGATGCCGGCCCGCAGGCGCTGGGGCGCATCGACTTGGGCAGCGCGGCGCGCCTGGATGGCCCTGGTGCGCCGTTGAGTGGCGCTCTGCTGGCCCAGCGCCCGCCGCGGTTGGAGTGCAACCCCGATACCCCGTACCAGGTACGTGTCGATGGCGGCCAGCACGGCGGCATCGGCGAACTGCGCTACCTGGCGAACCGCGATGTCCAGGCCCGGCCGATTCCCTATCGTCTCTACCGCGACGCCGCCTGGCGCCAGCCGTTGGCGGTGGACGCTGCGCAATCGGCGCGGGTGCCGGACAGCGGTTCGGCGCAGCTTCCCCTCTACGCACGGATCGACAAGCTGGCCTGGGTACCCCGCGCCGGCCTGTATACCGACCTGCTCAAAGTCACGGTCACCTGGTAGGGAGGCTTCATGCTCATGGAAGTGTTGCACCGTGGATCGATCCTGCTGCTGACCCTCGGCCCGCTGCTGTTGCCCACTGGCGCGGCCAACGGCACCACCACCGGCTTCATCCAGGCGCGCCTGGTGATCAGCGCCGCCTGCCAGATCAGCAGCGACCCGCAACCGGCCACCCTGGGCAACCCGGGGTTGATGGACTTCGGTGCGCGGGGGCCGACCTGGGACCAGCCTTTGACCAGCCGGGTCGACGAGGCCGGCGGCGAGGGTAGCCTGCAGATCAGCTGTTCGCCCCAGGTGCGCGCTTTCAGCGTGCGCATCAACGGTGGCCAGAACGGCAGCGACGGCGTGCGCCGCCTGAGCAATGGCCGCGAGCTCATTCCCTACCAACTGGCCATCGACCCGGGCGGCAACAGCCGCTACGGCATCGGCCAGGCCCGTACCTTCACCATCAGCAGTACCCAGCAAGTGCCCGTGCCCATCTACGGCGTAGTGGTCGCGCAACCGCGCGCGCTGCCCGCCGGGCTGTATCGCGACACCCTCAGGGTGACCCTGGACTGGTAACACGCAAGGAGATTCCGATGCCCAAGCACCTCACCCGCTGCATGCTCGCCGGCCTTGGCCTCGCCCTGGCGGCCCAGGCCCAGGCCGCCACCGTGACCGGCACCATCAGCTCGACCCTGACCCTGACCGCCGCCTGTCAGGTCAACGGCAGCGGCGGCACCTCCGGGCTGAATTTCGGCAGCCTCAACTTTGGCACCCAGGATTCACTGTTCACCACCGCCAATGGCCAGGTGCTCGGCGGCGGAGGCGGGGCCATGAGTATTCTCTGCTCGGCAGGCACGGTGCCGACGATCAAGGTGCGTGCCGGCGCCCATGACTCGCAGTCCGCCGGCGGGACCCGGGCCTTGGCCGATGGCGCGGGCAATTTCGTGCCCTACGACTTCTACACCGACGCCGGGCACACCCAGCTGCTGGCGATCGACGGCACCATTACCCTGCCGACCAGTACCGGCGTGGCGCAGACCGTCAACCTGTATGGCCAGGCCCGGGGTAAAGCCGGCCTGCCGGCCGGGGTGTACACCGACACGGTGGCGGTCGAGCTGAGTTTCTGAGCCATGCCAGGCACTGCGCGGCTGCTGGCGGTCGGCGTGTGCCTGACGTTGACCCCGGGTGCCCACGCGGTCACCACCAGCACCTTCCAGGTGACGGCGCAGATCGTCGCGGGCTGCCTGGTTGTGGGCGGCGTGACCGCCTATGGCGTGCTCGACTACGGCACCAGCTCGGCACTGTCCACGGCCACCCTGAGCACCTCGCTCGGCGGCAGCACGGTGACGTTCCAGTGCACCCCCGGCGTGGCCCTGAGCATGAGCCTGGACGGTGGCCAGAACAGCGCCAGCGGCACGCGCAACCTCAAGCGTTCGGGCGGTACGCAATTGCTGGCCTACCAGCTTTACCGCGACGCCGGTTTCAGCCAGAGCCTGGGCATCGGCAGCAGCGTGGCGGTGAGCTACAGCGACCCGACCGCGATCAAGCTGCCGGTCTATGGCCGTACCACCCTGACCGGCACCTTGCCGGCGGGGACCTACACCGATGTCGTGCAAGTGACGGTGACCTGGTGAAAGGCCACCGCGGATAACAGAAAAGGAGAGGGGCATGGGGGCAGGCGCGAAATGGGCGCGAGGAATCATCGGGGTGCTGCTGTTGGCCAGCGCACCGGCCTTCGCGGCCACCTCGGTGCTGATCTGGCCGATCGACCCAGTGCTGGAGGCCGACCAGAAGGCCGGCGCGCTGTGGCTGGAAAACCGTGGCTCGGCGCCGACCAGCCTGCAGGTGCGGGTGTTCGCCTGGCGCCAGGGCGAGTACCAGGAGCAGTTCCAGGCCCAGCGCGAGATCATCGGCAGCCCGCCGGTGGCCAACATTGCGCCGGGGCAGAAACAACTGATCCGCCTGACCCGCACCGGCGGTTCGCCCGCAGGTCAGGAACAGGCGTACCGCATCATCATCGATGAGATCCCGTCGCCGCTGCCGACCGATGCCGCCAGTGAAGGGCCGAAGGCAGCGATCCGTTTGCAGATGCGCTACTCGGTGCCGCTGTTCGTCTACGGCGAGGGGCTGTGGGGCAAACCCGACCCAGCGGGCAAGCGCAGCGCCGAAGGCGTGGGCAAGCCGCAGTTGAGCTGGCGCGCGGTGACAGTGCAGGGCAAACCCTATGTCGAGCTGCGCAACACGGGGCCTGTGCATGCGCGGCTGACCGACGTGGTGCTGCAGCAAGCCGGTCAGGACAGGCCATTGGTCGAAGGGCTGCTCGGTTATGTGTTGCCCGGCGCCAGCATGCGCTGGCCGGCACCGGCCACGCCGGGCGCCGCCAGCGTGCTGAAAGGGCGAGTCAACGGCCAGGAGGTGGCACAGGCCATCAAACAGGGGCAATGAGCCGCGCTTGAACGGATCACAGGGGCCAGGGAGGACCCGGCAATGGTTGGAAATCGTGTGTGAGCTGGGTGCGGGTGACAACGCACCGGTTGTGGCTGGGCCTGGCGGTGCTGGGGCCCGGCCTGGGCGTGGCCGACGAGCTGCCGCCGCCGCCCTCGGAGCATGCCGCCATCGCCGACGCCACGCTGTACCTCGACCTGCTGGTGAACCAGGTGGCCAAGGCTGAGCTGGTGCCGGTGCAGCAGCGCGCCGGGCGCCTGTACCTGGCCAGCGAGGTGCTGCGCGAGGCGGGCGTCAGGCTGCCGGGCGAGCCTCAAGGCGAGGTGGCCCTGGACGACATCTCCGGCCTGCACAGCGACTACGACAGCCAGAACCAGCGCCTGCTGCTGCAGGTGCCGCCGGCCTGGCTACCCGACCAGCAGGTCGGTGAGCGCAACCTGTACCCGGCCAGCGACGCGCGCAGCAGCTTCGGCGCCTTGCTCAACTACGACGCCTACCTCAACGACACCGATGAGGGCGGCAGCTACCTGGCCGCCTGGAACGAGCTGCGCCTGTTCGACGACTGGGGCACCTTTTCCACCACCGGGCAATGGCGCCAGTCGTTCAATGGCGCCCTGGCCCAGGGCCGCCAGGGCTTCCTGCGCTACGACACCACCTTCCGCTACACCGACGAGCAGCGCCTGCTCACCTATGAGGCAGGCGACCTGGTGACAGGCGCGCTGCCGTGGACCACCTCGGTGCGCGTGGGCGGCCTGCAACTGTCCCGCGACTTCGGCGCCCGTCCCGACCTGGTCACCTATCCGCTGCCGGCCTTTGCCGGCGAAGCCGCTGTGCCGACCTCGCTGGACCTGTTCATCAACGGCTACAAGAGCAGCAGTACCGAGTTGCAGCCTGGCCCCTACACCCTGACCAACGTGCCGTTCATCAACGGCGCCGGCGAAGCGGTGGTGGTCACCACCGATGCCCTGGGCCGGCAGGTGTCGACCACCTTGCCGTTCTATGTCACCAGCAGCCTGTTGGCCAAGGGCCTGTCGGACTTCTCGGTGGCCGCCGGCAGCCTGCGCCGCGACTACGCCGTGCGCGATTTCGCCTATGGTCCGGGTGTGGCCTCGGCGACCCTGCGCCACGGTGTATCCGACTACTTCACCGTGGAAACCCATGCCGAGAGCGCCGAGTCGCTGATGCTCGGCGGCCTGGGCGGCAACCTGCGCCTGGGCACCTTCGGCGTGCTCAATGCGGCAGTGACCCAGAGCCGCTTTGAAGGCGATACAGGCCAGCAGCTGGCGCTGGGCTACCAGTACAACAGCCGGCGGATCGGCTTCAACTACCAGCGTGTGCAGCGTCATGGCGACTACGCCGACCTGTCGCGGGTCGACAGCCCCTACACGCGTCTGAGCCAGCGCAGTGAGCAGGCGACCCTGAGCCTCAACCTGGACAGCTACGGCAGCCTCGGTGCCGGTTACTTCGATGTGCGCGCCGGTGACGGCACGCGCACGCGGCTGATCAACCTTAGCTGGAGCAAGCCGCTGTGGCGCAACAGCAGCCTGTACCTGTCTGCCAACCGCGAGGTTGGTGACAGCCAGTGGGCGGTGCAGGCGCAACTGGTGATCCCCTTCGACCTGCGCGGCACCCTGGCCTTCAGCGCCGAGCGCAGCAAGGACGGCCAGGACCTGCAGCGGGTCAACTACAGCCAGGCGGTGCCGGTGGGCGGCGGGGTGGGCTACAACCTGGGCTACGCCACCGGCGGTAATCGTGACGACTACCGCCAGGCCGACCTGACCTGGCGCCTGCAATCGGTGCAGTTGCAGGTGGGCGCCTACGGCAGCAGCGGCGAGATGACCCGCTGGGCCGACGCCAGCGGTTCGCTGGTGCTGATGGATGCGGGGCTGTTCGCCGCCAACCGCATCGACGACGCCTTTGTGGTGGTCAGTACCAGCGGCTACGCCGACGTGCCGGTGCGCTACGAGAACCAGCAGATCGGCCGCACCGATCGCAACGGCCATTTGTTGGTGCCCTACAGCAGCGGCTATTACCGCGGCAAATACGAGATCGACCCCATGGACCTGCCCGCCGATGTGCTGGCGCCGCAGGTGGAGCAGCGCGTGGCCGTGCGCCGTGGCAGCGGCTACCTGTTGGAGTTCCCGCTCAAGCGTGTCCTGGCGGCAAGCCTGGTGCTGGTCGACGGCAATCAGCGGGAGCTCAAGCTGGGCAGCCGGGTACGCCACCGGGAAAGCGGCGGCGAGGCGGTGGTGGGCTGGGATGGGCTGGTCTACCTGGAGAACCTGGCGCCGCACAACCGCCTGCAGGTGGACAAGGCCGATGGCGGGCAGTGCCAGGTGGCGTTCGACCTGCCTGAAGGGGAGGGGCCGATCCCGTTGATTGGTCCGCTGGTGTGCCAGTGAATGTTCGACGACACGGCCTGCTGTTTGGCCTGTTGCTGGCGCCATGCCCGGCCTGGGCACTGTGTTCGTCGGTGGCCACCACGCCAGCGGCGTTCGGCACCGTCAACTCGACGCTGGTACGTACCACCGTGCAGACTGCCTCGACCACCAATTCCGGCTTGCAGTGCACCGGCTCGCTGCTCAGCCTGCTGTCCAGCAATGACCACTTCTACGCAACCATCACGCCCGCCTCCGGTGGCCTGGTGGGCCCGACCGGCGATGTCATCAACTACACCCTGTATGCCGACAACAGTGTCAACTACCCGATCACCCGGGGCGTTGCCTTCGACTTTGCCCGCAATGGCATCATCGACTTGCTGGGCCTGCTCAATGGTCCGACGCCCAAGGCGGTACCGATTTATCTGCGTACACAGATCGGCAGCAATGTCGCCGCGGGCCTGTACCAGGAGACGCTGACCGTTGCCTGGAGCTGGAACTACTGCTCGGGCATTGGCATCGGCAATATCTGCCTGGGGCGCGATATCGGCAGTGGCAGCAAGACCCTGAACGTCAGCCTGACGGTAAGCAACGACTGCCAGATCACCACGCCCAACATCAGCTTCGCCAGCGCACCGGTGGTGGCCGGGTTCGGCACGGTGAACCAGAGCCTGAGCGTGTCGTGCACCAAGGGCAGCAACTACACGGTCGGGTTGGACGACGGGCAGAACGTCTCGGGCGGACGGCGGCGGATGAAATCCAGTGCCAACAACTACCTGGCCTACGACATCTTCAAGAGCGCAGGCGTGGTGCGCTGGGGCTCGGTGGGCGCGGCGCGGCGTTCGAGCAGCGATGCCGAGGTGAACCCCGGGGCGGGGACCGGCACGGGCAGCCAGGTGTTCAACTACAACGCCAAGGTGTACACCGACCAGGCCACGCCGCCGGCGGCGACCTATACCGACAGCGTGATTCTGGATGTGCAGTTTTGAGTGCTGGCGTTGCTCAGCGCAGATCGCCAACCATCTTCAGCAACGTCTCAAGCACCGCTCCGGCCAGCGCCTTGGAGCGCTCACCCGACCAGCCGGTGCGCGGGTTCGGCGCATCGTCGTGGTCCTTGAACGGCATCTCCAGGGTCAGTGACAGGCAGTCGTGAGCCTGGCCCACGGCATTGCAGGCCAGGGTCATGTTGGCTTGGCCCGGCTCGTCGCGGGTATAGCCGTACTTCGTCTGGAAGTCCGGGGTCAGGCTGCACAGGGTACTGCGGAACTGCTCTTCCAGCTTGGCGATGCGTGGCGTATAGCCGGGGTTGCCCTCGCAGGCCGCGGTGAACACATGGGGGATCTCCTCGTCGCCATGGGCATCGATGAACGCGTCCACGCCATGCAGCTTCATCTGGCTCTGGGCGAAGAACACCTCGGGGCTCAACTCGACGCTGGCGTCCTGCCAGGCGCGGTTGAGGTCCTTGCCCTTGAAGTTGGTGCGCAGGTGGCCGAGGAAGGCGCCATCCGGGTTCATGTTGGGGATCAGGTACAGGTCGGCCTCGGCCAGCAGTTGCTGGATGACCGGGGCGTTGGCTTCGAGGGCGTCGATCACACCTTCCATGAACCACTCGGCCATGTGCTCGCCCGGGTGCTGCTGGGCGATGAGCCACAGCTTGCGCTTGCCGGCCGCGCCGTTGCCTGCGCGCAGCAGCGGGATATCCCGACCTTGCACGCTGCGCCCGCTGGCCAGCAGCTCGACGCCGGGGATCTGCTTGGCGCGCTCGATCAGCTGGTTGTGGCGGACGCGGGGGTAGGGCTCGAAGTAGGCGAACCAGGCTTGTGGCTGTTCGGCCTTGAAGTCGAAGCTCAGGGCCTTGCCGTCGAACTGGCTGGGCACGCGGAACCAGGTCTGCTGGTCGTAGGAGGCCACGGCGTGGTAGCCGGTCCAGGCGTTCTTGTAGGAGGACTGGTGGGCGTTGTCCAGGCTGAAGCGATGGACCTGGCCCGGAGTCAGGCCGCTAGCCTTGAAATGGAACCACTGGAAGTGGTCGCTGTGGCTGTCCTTGCGGATGTTCAGGTGGACGTGCGCAGGGTTGCTGGCGTCCAGGACCAGGATGTTGCCGGAGTCGAAATCGCAGTCGATGTGCAGCGGGGAGAGCGTCACGGTCATTGCCAGCCTCCTGTTGGCGTTGTTGTGGGAGGTACTCTACACCGCGAAAGGTGTTCAGGGTGTCACTTTGTTCGTGGCCTGTGAGTCGGTGGAGGGCTCAGGGGCGGTGCGGGATTCGTGGTCTATGGCTTCCGGCCATTGCACCCTGGGGGCCAATCGGCGAATGGGGGTGAGTTCGAAGTCATTGTCCCAATCGCGGGGCGGGCGAACGAAGGTGGGAAGGGCGTCTGGGCCCTGTTGCATGAACAGTCTGATGATCTCCCAGTATCGCTTGCCATCCTCGATGCTATGGGTGAAGAAAAGGCGGTCGATGATTTCGTCGGTGCCTGGCTTGCGGACTGCAATAAGGACGTTTTCGACGAGCCCGCCATTGCCCATGGGAGCGTAGACACTACAGACTTCGGCGATAAGGTCTTTCCAATCATAGGCTACGGGTCGTACCCCCCATTTCTTTCGGCTGAATATGTAGATGCGATCAAATCGATATTCATAAAAATAAACTTTTTGCCTGAGTCGGTTGAAGCGGATTGGTTCGTTGCGTGGGAGTTCTATGTCTAAGCGCACGAACGGTATCATTGCCCAGTATGCGGCTGTGGTTATTATTAGGCCTATGGCTATGATTTTCGCTTCGCTGATGCCGATTTCTGTTATTGTGCTGAGTATAGTGTATAAATATAATATAAGTCCGGATGATAAGGCGATGCTTCCGCCAATTGAGGCAATGCCTCTAATGCTCACGCTTGATCTGGGGATCTCCATATAAGTGTTGTTTATTTTGCTTGGTGTGGGTGGTAGTAGGAGTGAATTTAATCGTTGGGTTGGCTCTTCGTGGGGAGGAGCTAGATCATATTTCCAACCTAGGGGGTGGCGAGGTAGATATTCATTGATTTTAGTCATTCGTTGACCGCCTGGATTTCTAAGTGTGCGTAGGCCTCAGGAGAGTCTCGGTCTGGCCAGTACGTGACGTTTAAAGTTGCAGCCTGAATGCTGTGCCTGCCAAGGCTTGGGGTGAGTTCTATGTGGCCGGTTATGAACTCGGTGGTAGTGGAACCACCGGAGTGCAACACTGCGGATTTTTTGCTGGTGTTTTGGATGAGGGTATCCGCTCTGTAGTCTTTCACTTTACGAGAGGGGCGCGACGACTGCTTTTTCTGCGAGGTTGGCAATGGATGTAAAACTGCATGGGATCCTGTGGCGATGATCTCGCCGCTCGTGTAGTTGGACGGAACCCCATCGCCATGTCGGTGAACGGTCAGGGACCAGTGATAGCTGTAGCTTGAAGCATTGATATTGGGTAGCAATATCTTGAATGTTAGTTTTTGCTCGGTGGCTGCCTGGGCAATCCATCCTATTTTAGCCGTGAGCGTGGGGTCGGCTCTTTGAGATTCGAATTTCAGGCCTGCCTCAACACCCAATGTAGCAGCGTTTAGCTCTGCAAAAGCGATATCAGCATGCTCAGGGAATTCCCAGTGGATGGCGGGGGGGGCATTTGCCTTGCCGAAGTAACAACGCCTTGCCCAGCGCTCTAAGGGACTTGACTCAAGGCTTTCTGCAATCTTTTTAGCACCGTAAGAGATAGCAGCAAGGATGATTGCTATTCCTAGCGGCCCCCAAAAGGTGGGAACGAATACTGCGTATACCGAGGCCACTGTCCCTAGGCCAAATCCCATAGCTGATAGGACATAAGCATGCATAGCGGTATTATCTCCGCTTACAGACGTTCGCCTTAAGGCAAACACTGCCTGTGCCGTATCGTAAACCCCGGCCACGGCCCCCATCACGGCCCCCACCCTGACCAGTGCTCGCCCCACCCTGATGGTCGTGGCCATCCGTGCCGTCCCCGCAGGCGTCAGGGGCACCCTGCTGTTGATCTGCGTGGCGCCGGTCCTGATGATCAGACCCAGCGCTTCTATGCCGCCGCCCAGGATCGCCAGCTTGGACCCATGTAACGCCATCACCGCTTCCCTGGATTTGTCGCCGATCTCGACTTCCGCCTTTTCCAGATTCTTCGCCAGGCTGTCATGGGTCAGGTACAAGCCGCCCAGTGCCAGCAGCAGTTCCCAGCTGCTCGCCACCCCGCGCAAGCCGGTAAAGCTGGTGCGTACCAGCTGGCTGGCCTGTTTCGAGGTAATGCGCATGCCGTGGAGCAGTTGGCGGGTGCTGGCGTCGAGGGTTCCCGCGGCGACCGAGAGGTTGACCAGGCTGATCTGCGCGGCGTCGCTGAGCTGGTTGACGCGCAGGCTTGCCTCCTGGGCCAGGCGCTCGTGCAGCACGTCGGCGGTGCCTTCGACCCAGACGCTGACGGTGATGACGCTGTGCGCCAGCTTCGGGTCGAGCACCGCCAGACTCAGCAGGCCGTTCTGGATGATTGGCTGCACCCGAGCCCTGGCTGCCCGCACATCGTCATCGAGTTCACGCAGGCCCAGGAGCATGCGCTCGCGGGCCTTGGCGGCCTGCACGCTGGCCTTGTGCTGCAGCTCGCGCAGGTGCGCGCTCTGCAGGGCGTAGTACTCGCTGAGCTTCATTTGCACCTGCAGCTCGATCAACTGAACGCCGTTGTACAGCCATTGGCTGGCGGTGTTCAGGCGCAGCACAGCGCGCTGCACGCCGGGCGGCAGCAGGGGTTTCAGGCGCAGACTGGCGCCATTGATCGCCCCTTGGGTATCGGCAATGGCCTGGCGCAGGGTGTCGCGGATGCCCAGGCCGGCATCGTCACTGGCAATGACCTTGCTCAGCGCGCCGTAGAGCTTGTCGCTGTCGCCCCAGTCGGTGGCGTTGGTGCTGGAGAAACTGGGCAGCAGCGCGGCGAGCAAGGCCCGGTCGCGCAGGAGCACGGCGCGGTAGGGTGGGCTGTTGGGGTCCTGCAGCCAGCGCTGCCAGAGCGCCGCGCTGCTGCCTGGGGCGGGCGCGTGGGGTTCGCTGTCCACGGCGGCGGCCTCGGTGACGCCGCCGGCCACGCACAGGGCCATGGTCTTGCTGTAGGCGATGCCGGACTCGCGGTCGTCGCCGTCATAATCGTGCTCCTCGATGCAGTGGAACAGGCTGCTGTCGCAGAGTTGGGCGTAGGCCTGGGTGTTCAGGTCGATGTAGCGCTGGTACTCGGCTTCCTGGCGCTCGTACTCGGCCTGGAAGCTGGCGCGCTTAGGTTCGTGGTAGCGCTCCTCGAGCCGGGCAACGCCGTTGAGGGCGCGCCGTTCGACCTCGCGCTGGCGCTCGACCTGCGGGTCGACGAACACGGGCGGGCCATCGCCGCTGTGGGGTTCGAAGGACGGGGTCTGCTGCTCGGCCCAGGGCCATTGCATGGCGCGCAGGGTCTGCAGGATCTGCGAGGTCTGCAGCTGATAGGCGCGCAGTGGGTCCTCGCGCCATTGCTGGCGCCGGGTGATCCAGCCGAGACGCTGGTGGTTGTACTCCTGGACCAGGCCGACGGTGTCGTCGAGCACCAGGGCGAGCACGCCATGTTCGAGCTGGTGGCGGGCGATGGCGTTGAGCAGGTAGCCGCGGGTGGCGGTCTGGCGCAGGAGGCGGCTGTGAAAGCCATGGACACTGTCGAAGGCGCCGGGCAGTTGCTGGTTGTACTCGAAGACCTGGCGGTCCACCTGCAGCTCGCTGAGGGTCATGGCCAGGCCCAGCTGGGCGGGGGCGTTGCGCGCGAGGCCGAGGTCCAGCACCTGGAAACGCTCGGGCGGCGTCCTGGCGTCGCGGTAGGCGTTCAGCACGCTGCGCGGCCAAGCATCGCTGCTGAAGGCGATCCAGGCGGTGGAGAAGGCCTCGGTGTCGAGGGTGAGAAAGGAAGAGGGGATGTCGTGGTTTTCGCCCAGGCATTGGCGGGCGAGCAGGCGCGGTGGTGCCGGCGGCGGTTCGATGGGGTTGAAGCGGCGCAGGTGGCCTTCCTCGGTGACCTCGTAGGCGTACCAGATGCGCTGGTCGAGCAGGACATACAGGTACCCCTCGCGCAGGGTGCGCAAGCCCATGCGGGTGGCCACCTGGTCGCCGCCGGCCAGGGGATAGCGGTAGGCCGGGCGCGGGTCCGGGACCAGTGCGCGGCGCAGGGGGAGGATAGGCAGGCCCTTGCGTTCGCAGGCCTGGCACTGGTCGTGGGGCAGCGCGGATTCGGCGATGGCGTGGGCGATTCTGTTGCTGAGGCTCATGGGCGTGCCCCCTTTGCAAATCGTTGGGGCGGTGTGAGTCGCTGGCGCGGATGGCTTGGATGTGCAATCTCGCGGTCGGTTTTACCGATGAAGGGGGTAGACCTGTAGCGCAGGTCGGAGTGACTAAGCATGGCGGTCCCTGTCCATTGTTGTCGGGCGCTTCTACGTGGAGAAGCGCGCTCGATGCGTGGCACAAGGCTAGGACCGTAGGGGGAGTGTGGAAGGAAGTCTTGCCAACGGCTTCCTGCATTGCTGTAGGAAAGTTCTCTTTGAAGGGCTGTTATGACTTCAAATCATCGGTTGGATCGGATTGGGACCGGGGTTTCAGTGGCCGTGCCCCAGGTTCAGGTCAGCAGCCCCAGCGCCACAAGCGCAGCAACACCAAGCCCGACGGCAATCGAGCAGCCACCCAGCGACAGCGCCGCGCGTCCTTGCCGGTACCAGCCGTCATGGCCTAATTGCCGCGCCGGGGCGAGCAGGCTGCGCCAGCGCAGTTCGGTTTCGTGGAAGGCGCGCAGGTGGTCGGGGTCGGCATCCAGCCAGCGGCGGAAATCGATGCGTTCGCTGGCGGTCACCTGCGGGCTTTGCAGGCGCACGTACCATTGGCCGGCGATGCTGGCCAGCGCGTCGCCGGGCGCGCGGGCGGTCTGCAGGGCCTGGTTCATGTGGCGCTCGATACTGATCAGTGGCAGGTCCAGGCGCTCGGCGATGGCGGCAAAGCCCTGTTGGTCGAGGCGGTTGAGCAGGAAGACTTGCTGGACCCGGCGCGGCAAGCGCTTGAGTGCATGCAGCAGCGCGTCCTCAGCGTGCAGTTTGGCAGGGCGCGGGTCGTGCTCGAGAGGCAGCAGCAGGCGGGTCATGGACAGCTCCTTGCTCATAAGGAAAGGGGTGGGGGCATCTTCCTTGATGCGGAGCCAGCTTAGGCTAAACGAGATTGATTCTCAAGTGCTGATTCCGCAAAGATTTGTAATGAGCATTCACGTGCTGACACACTTTTGCTATCATCGCGGCCATTAAACGATCTTCATTAGCCTGAAGAGCCAAAAAAAATGACCCGGCAAAAAGCCGGGTCAAAAACCGTGATTAGCCTGATGAGGAGATAATCTGAGCGTCCGACCTGAGGACGTTGCAGGTTATCCAGCGGGTCTCACGACCTGCTGAGTGCAATAATAATCGTTATCATTTGCCAGTCAAATGATTTTTCAGCGATCGGCTAAAAAAATATTCCTGACGCACTCCTCGTCCCCGGCAATCGGGGCTTTTGCCGTTCGTCGGCTATCACGTTCTCCACTCAGATCAATGCCTTTTCCGTGGTGTGGCGCTGCTCCAGTGTGAGGAGGCGGTGGATTTGGCACTGTGAAGCGCTGTCTTTGGCATCGCCAGCAAACATGCGGGCTAGAGACGATTTTGAATGCCAAATAGCCTGCAAAAATGCGTAAGAATGAAGAAAATCCCCATTTTCCTTAGCGCAGCCTTTGGCACCGAAAAATAGCGCAACATATTGATTTCGCTCTGATTTATCAGGAGTGCCAAATATCGCGTTGGTGCCAAATCCGGCGCCTGCTCACAGTTCTCCCTTCAGATCGATGCCTTTTCCGTGGCGTGGCACTGCTCAAGCAGGGCGCGGGCCATGTTGATCATGTGCATCAGCGCAAACACCACTTCCCGTGTCGTGCCCTGCAGATGGTTGCCGGTTTCCTGTGCCGTGGCCGAGGCGCAGCGCAGCAGGGCCATGGCGTGCTCGCTGGCCTGGGCGTCGCTGACGCCTTCGCGCAGGGTCCACAGCGAACGCTCCAGGTCGCGGGGCGTGGGGGTGGGGTTGAGGTAGAAATCGAGGGCGCGGCGGGCTGCTTCTTCGTCGAGATCTGTTTCTTCTTTTGTCGAATTACTCATGACTGCTCCTGTGAAATCCCTTCGAGGACAATGAGCACTGATGTTAGGTCAAATTGTATTATTTTTGAGTTCTGAGATAATTCAGAATGTGTATTGATGCCGTTCATCCAGTCCGTATCGTTCACAGCCATGGAAAACTGGATCGAATTTCTGTCGCGCTACCAGCGCGAGCACAACCTCAAGCAGCACCAATTGGCCGAACGCCTGGGCATGACCCAAGGCGGTGTCGGCCATTGGCTGCGTGGCACGCGCAGGCCCACCCTGGTGACAGTCAACGAGAAGCTGGAGAAGCTCGGGCTGGTGTATCTCGAAGCGCGGGTGATGGTGGTCGAGCGTGACGCCACGGTCCGCGAGACCAGGGGTGTCTATGCCGTGGAACGACCGCTTTCGGTCAATGCCTTGCGCCATGCCAGTTTCCGCTTTCCAGTGCTGAGCTGGTCCGACCTGGACGGGCCTTTGCCGCAATCCTGTGAAATCCACGAGTTGACCGACTACATGCCTGCGGGCAATGCGTTCTGGTTGCCGGTCGAGAATGATTCGATGAATGCTGCCAGCGGCAGGAGCGTGCCGATGGGCATGCGGGTGCTGGTGGATGCAGGGATCGAGGTGACGCCGGGCAGGCTGGTTGTGGCTCGGCAGCCCGGTAAGCCGGCAGTGCTGCGTGAGTTGATCGAGGAGGGCGGGCAGCGGATGCTCAGGCCGCTCAATACCTTGTATCCGACGGTGCTGTGCGAGGAGGGGTGCGAGTTCCTTGGTGTTGTGGTGCGGATGCACGGGGTGCTCTAGGTTCGCGCACAGACCGTGTTGGGGCTGCGAGGTGCCAGGCGGGGGTCTTGCAGCGCTCTCTAGATCGAGCGCCGCCCGCGCGGCGCTCGATCTCAGAGGCGAAACAACCCTTTCGACGAACACATTGCCGCCGTTACGCCTCCTCCAGCTCGACCAACACTGTCCCCTCGCTGACCATATCCCCCTCCTGACAGAACAGCGCCTTCACCGTCCCATCATGGGGCGCCCGGATGCTGTGCTCCATCTTCATCGCCTCAAGCACCACCAGCGCAGTACCGGCCTCTACCACCTGCCCCGGCTCCACCAGCACCCGCACGATACTGCCGTTCATCGGCGCCCCCAGCCCGCCCTGGTGGCTGTGGCTGGCCTCGGCCGCAGCGATCGGATCATGGGCACTGACGGCATGCAACTCGCCCTGCCACTGCAGGTACAGCGTGCCACCCCGGCGAACCGCCAAGTAACGACGGCGCAGACCGTCGTGGTCATGGCACAGCTGCTCCCCCTCCAGGCAATAAGTCGAAGGCGCACTACGCTCCAGCGCCACCGCCTGCTCATGCCCGTCGCATTGCAGGTGCAGGCTGCTACGTGCCGGGAGCCCCAGGCGCAGACCGTCGCGCAAGGTCCAGGGCGAGGCGGGGTCGTCCTGGCGGTGTTGCGCCGGCTCACCTTGCAGCCAGGCTTCGGCGGCGGCCTCCCAGAACTGCGCCGGCAGTGCCTGGGGCGGGGGCAGCAGCACATCCTGATGGCGCGGGATGAACCCGGTGTCCAGCTCCGCCTCGGCAAACGCTGGGTGCGCCAGGATGCGGCGCAGGAAGGCAATGTTGGTTTTCAGCCCGCCAATGGCGAACTCATCGAGCATCGCCAGCAGTCGCAGGCGCGCCTGTTCGCGGTCCTGGCCCCAGGCGATCAGCTTGCCCAACATCGGGTCGTAGAACGGCGATACCACATCGCCCTCGCTGACGCCGCTGTCCACCCGGCGGCCTTCGCCCGGCGCCGACTCGCGGTACAGCGCCAGGGTGCCGGTGGCCGGGAGGAATTCGTTGGCCGGATCCTCTGCGTATAGCCGTACCTCGATGGCGTGGCCGATCAGCGGCACCTGCTCTTGAGTCAAAGGCAGCGGCTCGCCGCAGGCCACGCGGATCTGCCAGGCCACCAGGTCGAGCCCGGTGATGGCCTCGGTGACCGGATGCTCCACCTGCAGGCGGGTGTTCATTTCCATGAAGAAGAACTCGCCACGGGCATCGAGCAGGAACTCGACAGTGCCGGCCCCCACGTAGCCGATGGCCTGGGCAGCGCGCACCGCGGCCTCGCCCATGGCCTTGCGCAGCTCGGGGGAGAGGCCCGGTGCCGGGGCTTCCTCGACCACCTTCTGGTGGCGACGCTGGATCGAGCAGTCGCGCTCGTTGAGGTACAGGCAGTGGCCGTGCTGGTCGGCGAACACCTGGATCTCCACGTGGCGCGGCTTGAGCACGTACTTCTCGACCAACATGCGCGCATCGCCGAACGAAGACTGCGCTTCACGTTGCGCCGAGGCCAGGGCGTCGGCCAGCTGGCTTTCCTCCTCGACCACCTTCATGCCCTTGCCGCCGCCCCCGGCGCTGGCCTTGAGCAGCACCGGGTAGCCGATGCGCTCGGCGGCGGCGCGGAAGGTCTCCAGGTCTTGGGCCTCGCCGTGGTAGCCCGGCACCAGCGGCACGCCGGCGGCCTCCATCAGCGCCTTGGCCGCCGACTTGCTGCCCATCGCATCGATGGCGCTGGCCGGTGGGCCAAGGAAGATCAGCCCGGCCTGTTCGATGGCGCGGGCAAAACCGGCGTTCTCCGAGAGGAAGCCATAGCCTGGGTGGATGGCTTGGGCGCCGCTGGCCTTGGCGGCGGCGAGCAGCTTGTCGATCACCAGGTAGCTGTCGGCGGCCTTGCTGCCACCGAGGTCGACACGGATGTCGGCCTCGCGGCTGTGCCGCGCGTCGCGGTCGGTGGCGCTGTGCACGGCCACGGTGGTCAGGCCCATGGCCTTGGCGGTGCGCATCACCCGGCAGGCGATTTCGCCGCGGTTGGCGACCAGCAGGGTGGTCAGCGTGGGTCGGCTCATGGGCGCGGTTCCTTGTTGTCTTGCCAGGCAGGGCGGCGTTTTTCCAGGAAGGCGCGCAGGCCCTCCTGGCCTTCGGCGCTGACGCGGATGCGGGCGATGGTGTTCTCGCAGTAGCGGCGCAGGGCCGGGCTCAGCTCACCGTCATCCACTTCGCGCAGCAGGTCCTTGGTGGCGCGCAGCGCCTGCGGGCTGTTCTGCAGCAGGTTGTCGACCCAGGCCTCGACCTGGGCGTCCAGTTCGGCGGCCGGGTACACCTCGGCCAGCAGGCCCAGGTCGCGGGCGCGCACGCCGCTGAAGCGCTCGGCGGTGAGGGCGTAGCGGCGGGCGGCGCGCTCGCCGATGGCCTTGACCACGAACGGGCTGATCACCGCCGGAGCCAGGCCGATGCGCACCTCCGACAGGCACAGTTGGGCGTCCTCGGCGCCGATGGCCATGTCGCAGCAACTGATCAGCCCCAGCGCGCCGCCGAAGGCCGCGCCTTGTACCACGGCCAGGGTCGGCGCCTTGAGCCGGTGCAGGGCGTACATCAGCTCGCCCAGCTCATGGGCGTCGTCCAGGTTGGTGTTGAAGTCCAGTTGCGCCGACTGCTGCATCCATGCCAGGTCGGCGCCGGCGCTGAAGTGCCGGCCACGGCCGCGCAGCACCACGAAGCGCAGGCCGCTATCCTCGCCCAGCTGGTCGAGGGCGACGATCAGTTCGCGGATCATCTGCGCGTTGAAGGCGTTGTTCTTGTCTTCCCGGCTCAGCCACAGGGTGGCGAAACCGCGAGGGTCCTTGACCAGTTCAAGGGTGGCGAATTCGCTCATGGGTCACATCCGGAATATGCCGAAGCGGCTCTGTTCGATCGGGGCGTTCAGCGCGGCGGACAGCGCCAGGCCGAGCACGTCGCGGGTCTGCGCCGGGTCGATGACACCGTCGTCCCACAGTCGGGCGCTTGAGTAGTAGGGGTGGCCCTGGCGCTCATACTGGTCGAGGATCGGCTGCTTGAGCTTCTTCTCGTCATCGGCGCTGAACACCTCGCCGCTGCGCTCGCTCTGCTCGCGCTTGACCTGGGCCAGCACGCCGGCCGCCTGTTCGGCGCCCATCACGCCGATGCGTGCGTTGGGCCACATCCACAGGAAGCGCGGGTCGTAGGCGCGGCCGCACATGCCGTAGTTGCCGGCGCCGAAGCTGCCGCCGATGATCACCGTGAACTTCGGTACCTGGGCGCAGGCCACTGCCGTCACCAGCTTGGCGCCGTGCTTGGCGATGCCGCCTTCCTCGTATTTTTTCCCGACCATGAAACCGGTGATGTTCTGCAGGAACAGCAGCGGGATGCCGCGCTGGCAGGCCAGTTCGATGAAGTGCGCGCCTTTTTGCGCGGCCTCGGCGAAGAGGATGCCGTTGTTGGCCAGGATCGCCACCGGGTAGCCGTGCAGGTGGGCGAAGCCGCACACCAGGGTGGTGCCGAACAGCGCCTTGAATTCATCGAACACCGAACCATCGACCAGCCGCGCAATCACCTCGCGCACATCGAACGGCTGCTTGGCGTCGGCCGGAACCACGCCGTATAGCTCCTCTGCGCCATACAACGGTGCAATCGGCGCCTGGCATTGCAGCTTGCCCTGCTTGTGCCAGTTGAGGTTGGCGACGCTGCGCCGGGCGATGGCCAGGGCGTGCTCGTCGTTGTCGGCATAGTGGTCGGCCACGCCGCTGGTGCGGCAGTGCACGTCGGCGCCGCCGAGGTCCTCGGCACTGACTACCTCGCCGGTCGCGGCTTTTACCAAAGGGGGGCCGGCGAGGAAGATGGTCGCCTGCTGGCGCACCATGATCGCTTCGTCGGCCATGGCTGGCACGTAGGCGCCACCGGCGGTGCACGAGCCCATCACCACGGCGATCTGCGGTATCCCCAGGGCGCTCATGTTGGCCTGGTTGAAGAAGATCCGCCCGAAGTGCTCGCGGTCGGGGAACACCTCGTCCTGGCGTGGCAGGTTGGCGCCGCCGGAGTCCACCAGGTAGATGCATGGCAGACGGTTCTGCAGGGCGATGGTCTGGGCGCGCAGGTGCTTCTTCACGGTCAGCGGGTAGTAGGAGCCGCCTTTGACCGTGGCGTCGTTGGCCACGATCATGCATTCCACGCCTTCGACGCGGCCGATGCCGGCGATCACGCCCGCGGCGGGCACGTCTTCGCCGTACACCTCATGGGCGGCCAGCTGGCCGATCTCGAGGAACGCCGAGCCCGGGTCGAGCAGGCGGTCGATACGCTCGCGGGGCAGCAGCTTGCCCCGCGAGGTATGCCGCTCCTGGGCCTTCGGCCCGCCGCCCTGGCTGACCTGGGCGAGCAGGCCGCGCAGGGCCTGGACCTGTTCGAGCATGGCCGCGCTGTTGGCGGCGAACTCCGCCGAGCGCGGGTTGATCTGGGTATGCAGGGTAGCCATGTGCGCCCGTTCCTTGTGCTCAGCGGGTTTCGTTGAACAGTTCGCGGCCGATCAGCATCCGGCGGATTTCGCTGGTGCCGGCGCCAATCTCGTACAGCTTGGCGTCGCGCAACAGGCGGCCAGCCGGGAATTCATTGATGTAGCCGTTGCCGCCGAGGATCTGGATCGCTTCCAGGGCCATCTGCGTGGCGCGTTCGGCGGTGTAGAGGATGACCCCGGCGGCGTCCTTGCGGGTGGTCTCGGCGCGGTCGCAGGCCTGGGCCACGGCGTACAGGTAGGCGCGGCTGGCGTTGAGCTGGGTGTACATGTCGGCGATCTTGCCCTGGATCAGCTGGAACTCGCCGATGCTCTGGCCGAACTGCTTGCGGTCGTGGATGTACGGCACCACCAGGTCCATGCAGCTCTGCATGATGCCGGTCGGGCCGCCGGACAGCACCACGCGCTCGTAGTCCAGGCCGCTCATCAGCACGCGCACGCCGCCGTTGAGCTGGCCGAGGATGTTTTCTTCCGGCACTTCGACGCCGTCGAAGAACAGCTCGCAGGTGTTGGAGCCGCGCATGCCGAGCTTGTCGAACTTGTTGCTGCGGCTGAAGCCTTTCCAGTCGCGCTCGACGATGAACGCGGTGATGCCGTGGGGGCCCTTGTCCAGGTCGGTCTTGGCGTAGATCACGTAGGTGTTGGCGTCGGGGCCGTTGGTGATCCAGGTCTTGCTGCCGTTGAGCACGTAGCGGTCGCCGCGTTTTTCGGCGCGCAGTTTCATCGACACCACGTCGGAGCCGGCGTTGGGCTCGCTCATGGCCAGGGCGCCGATGTGCTCGCCGCTGATCAGCTTGGGCAGGTACTTGAGCTTCTGCTCGTGGCTGCCGTTGCGGTTGATCTGGTTGACGCACAGGTTGGAGTGGGCGCCGTAGGACAGGGCCACTGACGCCGAGCCCCGGCTGATCTCTTCCATCGACACCACGTGGGCCAGGTAGCCCAGGCCGGCGCCGCCGTATTCTTCGGGCACGGTGATGCCCAGCAGGCCCATGTCGCCGAACTTGCGCCACATGTCGGCGGGGAACAGGTTGTCGTGGTCGATCTGCGCGGCGCGCGGCGCCAGCTCGGCGGCGACGAAGGTGCGCACCTGGTCGCGGAGCATGTCGATGGTCTCGCCCAGGGCGAAGTTCAGGCTGGGGTAATGCATGTGGGCACCTTCTTGTTCTTGAAATTTGGGTACCACGGCGACCTTGCGGAAACGGGGTTGTGGGAGCGGGCTTGCCCCGCGATGCCCGTCAGAACGGCCAGCTGTGTTGCCTGGTCCGGCCTCATCGCGGGGCAAGCCCGCTCCCACAACCGCGCTCCCGTCCGGTCGTCGTGATGCGTGGTTGACGTTAACGTAAACCTGCCTTCCGGGGCTGTCAATCGGATCATCACCTTTACGTAAACGTAAATCTGCGCCAGAGTATTCGCCGCCTGCTTCAGTCATGCCCAGAACAACCACAAGAAGGGATCACCATGCCTCAACCAAGCTATACCCGCGGCCGTCAAGACCACCCCTTGCTGACCCTGACCATCGGCCAGGCCTTCGATGCCACCGTCGCCCGCCACGGCGAGCGCGAGGCGCTGGTGGTGCGCCACCAGGGGCTGCGCTACAGCTGGCGCGAGCTCGCCGCCGAGGTCGATGTGCAGGCCCAGGCCTTGATGGCGCTGGGGGTGGAGGTGGGCGAGCGGGTTGGCATCTGGGCGCCCAACTGCGCCCAGTGGTGCATCCTGCAACTGGCCACGGCCAAGGTCGGCGCGATCCTGGTCAACATCAACCCGGCCTACCGGGTGGGCGAGCTGGAGTACGTGCTGCGCCAGTCCGGCTGCCGCTGGCTGGTGTGCGCCGATGCCTTCAAGACTTCCGACTACCACGCGATGGTGCAGGCGCTGGTGCCGGAGCTGGCGACCCACGCATTGGGCGAACTGGCCAGCGAACGCCTGCCCGACCTGCGTGGCGTGATCAGCCTGGCCGCCGAGCCGCCCTCGGGTTTCCTGCCCTGGGCCGCGCTGGCCGGGCGGGCAGCGGCGGTCGAGGTTGAGTCCTACCAGGCGCGGCAACAGGGCCTGCAGTTCGACCAGCCGGTGAACATCCAATACACCTCCGGCACCACCGGCGCGCCCAAGGGCGCGACCCTGAGCCACTACAACATCCTCAACAACGGCTACATGGTCGGCCAGAGCCTGGGCCTGAGCGAGCGCGACCGCATGGTGATCCCGGTGCCGCTGTACCACTGCTTCGGCATGGTCATGGCCAACCTCGGCTGCATCACCCACGGCAGCACCATGATCTACCCCAGCGATGCCTTCGACCCGGAGCTCACCCTGCGCGCCGTGGCCGAGGAGCGCGCCAGCATCCTGTATGGGGTGCCGACCATGTTCATCGCCATGCTCGACCACCCCGCACGCACGCAACTGGACCTGTCCACCCTGCGCAGCGGCATCATGGCCGGCGCCACCTGCCCGATCGAGGTGATGCGCAAGGTGATCGACCAGTTGCACATGGCCGAGGTGCAGATCGCCTACGGCATGACCGAGACCAGCCCGGTGTCGCTGCAGACCGGTCCCGACGATGGCCTGGAGCTGCGCGTGACCACCGTGGGCCGTACCCAGCCGCACCTGGAGACCAAGCTGGTGGACGCCGACGGGCGCATCGTCGCACAGGGTGAGATCGGCGAGCTGTGCACTCGCGGCTACAGCGTGATGCTTGGTTACTGGGACAACCTGCAGGCCACCCATGACGCCATCGACCCGGCCGGCTGGATGCACAGCGGCGACCTGGCGGTGATGGACGAAGCCGGTTACGTGCGCATCGTCGGGCGCAACAAGGACATGATCATTCGCGGCGGCGAGAACATCTATCCGCGCGAGCTGGAGGAGTTCTTCCACACCCACCCGGCGGTGGCCGAGGCGCAGGTGGTGGGGATCCCGTGCAGCAAGTACGGCGAGGAAGTGGTGGCGTGGATCCGTCTGCATCCGGGACACAGCGCCACGGCGGATGAGCTGCAGCAGTGGTGCAAGGCTAGGCTGGCGCATTTCAAGGCGCCAAGGCATTTCCGCTTTGTCGATGAATTCCCGATGACGGTGACAGGGAAGGTGCAGAAGTTTCGGATGCGCGAGATCAGTGTGGAGGAGCTGGGGGGTTAGCCATGGTCTTGTAGATCAGGTCGACCAGTTCGGCGAAGGTGACGTAGGCCCGCAGGGGCTCGGCGATGAAGATGCCGAAGGTTTCCTCCATGATCGCCTGCAGCTCCACGAGGTCGAAGCTGTCGGCGCCCAGCTCGTCCAGGGTGATGTCGGGGCGGATCTGGTGCAGGCTCTGTTCCAGGAAGCTTGCGAGGATCCATTGCACGTGGAAGGCGATGTAGAGGCGTGAATGCATGCCGGAAGGATCGTCAGAGAGTGAGGCTTCTCTGTACGTGGCTTTGCGGGCAGGTGCTACTGGTAGAAATGCCAGGTGCGGTTTCGTCAGCTTTGTGCTGTCAGTGCCGGCCCCGCGACGAGGCCGGCCAAGGCGGTCAGATTTGCGCAGCCTTGTCTATCCTCAAGCTTTCACCGGCGGCTCCTGGCTCGGCGGGTCGCCCACCGTCGGCGGCACGGTCGGCTTGATCGGCAGCTCGTCCGGGTCCTCCTCGGGCACTGGCGGCGGCAAGGTCGGGTCGTCGATGTTCGGGTCGGGTGTCTCCGGTGGAATGGGAATGTTCATGGGCCTGGCCTCGCGGGATGAATGAAGAGGTGTCGCAGGCTTTGACCCAAGCCTGCGCCCTGCGCTCATTTTTTTTGAACCCTCGCGCTTGCGCACGGCTCTGAACCCTTACCGCCACCAGCCCAGGGGAGCAAGGTCGATGTCTGGTAACGAGCCGTTCGAAAGCGTGCCGATGGCAGGTGATCACCCGGACCAGGCCATCAGCCTGTCCCAGGCCCTGCTGGCGCCGCGCATCGTGATCGAGGACGCAAGCCCGGTGCTCGACGGCGGCACCTTCGCCGCCAAGGCCGTGCGCGGTCACACGGTCGAAGTGGGCGCCAAGGTCTACACCGACGGTCATGACCGCCTGGCCGTGACCCTGCACTGGCGCCAGGCCCACAGCCGGCGCTGGCACTGCGTGGCCATGCATTCGCCGGGCAACGACCTGTGGCTGGCCGAATTCACACCTGCCGAGCTGGGCCTCCATCTGTTCAGCATCGAGGCCTGGATCGACCCGTGGGCCACCTATTGCCACGACCTGGAGAAGAAGTACGCCGCCGGCGTGGAGGTGAAGCTGGAGCTGGAGGAGGGCCGCCTGCTGCTGGGCAAGGGCATCGAACGCAGCGACGGACTGCTGCGCGAGCAACTGGCGCAGCTGCAGCAGCGCTTGCCGGGATTGCCGGTGGAAGAACAGGTGAAGACGTTGCTGCACCCTGAGGCCGCCCGTTTGATGGGGGAGGCCGAGCACCGCAGCTACCTCACCCGCAGCCGCGAATTCCCGCTGGACGTGGACCGCGAGGCGGCCCAGTTTGCCAGCTGGTATGAGCTGTTCCCGCGCTCGGTCACCGACGACCCCGAACGCCACGGCACCTTCGATGACGTGCACCAGCGCCTGCCGATGATCCGCGACATGGGCTTCGACGTGCTGTACTTCCCGCCGATCCACCCCATCGGCATGAAGCACCGCAAAGGCCGCAACAACGCTTTGCAGGCCGAGCCCGGCGACCCCGGCAGCCCTTATGCCATCGGCAGCCCCGAAGGCGGGCACGACGCCATCCACCCGCAGCTGGGCAGCCGCGAGGACTTCCGCCGACTGGTCGCCGCCGCCGCCGAGCATGGCCTGGAGATCGCCCTGGACTTCGCCATCCAGTGCTCCCAGGACCACCCCTGGCTGCAGGAGCACCCCGGCTGGTTCAGCTGGCGCCCCGACGGCACCATCCGCTACGCGGAAAACCCGCCGAAGAAATACCAGGACATCGTCAACGTCGACTTCTACGCCCCCGAGGCGGTGCCGAGCCTGTGGCTGGCGCTGCGCGACGTGGTGGTCGGCTGGGTCGAGGAGGGGGTGAAGACCTTCCGCGTCGACAACCCGCACACCAAGCCGCTGCCGTTCTGGCAATGGCTGATCGGCAATGTGCGCAGCCAGCACCCCGAGGTGATCTTCCTCGCCGAAGCGTTCACCCGCCCGGCGATGATGGCGCGCCTGGGCAAGGTCGGCTACGCGCAGAGCTACACGTACTTCACCTGGCGCAATACCAAGCAGGAGCTGCGCGACTACTTCGAGGAGCTCAACCAGCCGCCGTGGAGCCAGTGCTACCGACCCAACTTCTTCGTCAACACGCCGGACATCAACCCCTTCTTCCTGCAGACCTCCGGAAGGGCGGGCTTTCTGATCCGTGCGGCGCTGGCGACCATGGGTTCGGGATTGTGGGGCATGTACTCGGGCTTCGAACTGTGCGAGGGCACGCCGCTGCCGGGCAAGGAGGAGTACCTGGACTCGGAGAAATACGAGATCCGCCCCCGGGACTTCACCCAGCCTGGCAACATCGTCGCCGAGATCGCCCAGCTCAACCGCATCCGCCGGCACAACCGAGCCCTGCAGACCCACCTGGGGGTGGTGTTCCTCAACTGCTGGAACGACAACATTCTCTACTTCGCCAAGCGCACCCCCGAGCGCGACAACTTCATCCTCGTGGCCATCAGCCTCGACCCGCACAACGCCCAGGAGGCCAGCTTCGAGTTGCCACTGTGGGAGCTGGGGTTGGACGACAGCGCCGATACGCAAGGCGAGGACCTGATGAACGGCCAGCGCTGGACCTGGCATGGCAAGACCCAGTGGATGCGCATCGAGCCGTGGCACCAGCCGTTCGGTATCTGGCGCATCGAGAAATCGCGCTAGCCCCGCGATGGGCTTCAAGCTGAACCCTCGGACACAAAGGAGTCCCCAATGGCCAAGCGTTCCCGCCCGGCAGCCTTCATCGACGATCCGCTGTGGTACAAGGACGCGGTGATCTACCAACTGCACGTGAAATCGTTCTTCGACGCGAACAACGACGGCATCGGCGATTTCGCAGGCCTGATCGGCAAGCTCGACTACATCGCCGAACTGGGCGTCAACACCCTCTGGCTGCTGCCGTTCTACCCCTCGCCACGGCGCGATGACGGCTACGACATCGCCGAGTACAAGGCCGTGCACCCGGACTACGGCAGCATGGCCGACGCCAGGCGCTTCATCGCCGAGGCGCACAAGCGCGGCCTGCGGGTGATCACCGAGCTGGTCATCAACCACACCTCCGACCAGCACCCCTGGTTCCAGCGCGCCCGGCATGCCAAGCGCGGCAGCAAGGCCCGGGACTTCTACGTGTGGTCGGACGATGACCAGAAGTACGACGGCACGCGCATCATCTTCCTCGACACCGAGAAGTCCAACTGGACCTGGGACCCGGTGGCCGGCCAGTACTTCTGGCACCGCTTCTACTCGCACCAGCCGGACCTCAACTTCGACAACCCGCAGGTGCTCAAGGCCGTCATCGGGGTGATGCGCTTCTGGCTCGACATCGGCGTCGACGGCCTGCGCCTGGACGCCATTCCCTACCTGATCGAGCGCGACGGCACCAACAACGAGAACCTCCCCGAGACCCATGTGGTGCTCAAGGCGATCCGCGCCGAAATCGATGCCAACTACCCCGACCGCATGCTCCTGGCCGAGGCCAACCAGTGGCCCGAGGACACCCGCCCGTACTTCGGCGAGGGCGACGGCGACGAATGCCACATGGCCTTCCACTTCCCGCTGATGCCGCGCATGTACATGGCCCTGGCCATGGAAGACCGCTTCCCGATCACCGACATCCTGCGCCAGACCCCGGAGATCCCGGCCAACTGCCAATGGGCGATCTTCCTGCGCAACCACGATGAGCTGACCCTGGAGATGGTCACCGACCGCGAGCGCGACTATCTGTGGAACTACTACGCCGAGGACCGCCGCGCCCGCATCAACCTGGGGATTCGCCGGCGCCTGGCGCCGCTGCTGCAGCGCGACCGGCGGCGTATCGAGCTGCTCACCAGCCTGCTGCTGTCGATGCCCGGCACGCCGACGCTGTACTACGGCGACGAACTGGGCATGGGCGACAACATCTACCTGGGTGACCGCGATGGCGTGCGCACTCCCATGCAGTGGTCGCCGGACCGCAATGGCGGCTTTTCCCGCGCCGACCCGCAGCGCCTGGTGTTGCCGCCGATCATGGATCCGCTGTACGGCTACCAGACGATCAACGTCGAGGCCCAGGCCCACGACCCGCATTCGCTGCTCAACTGGAACCGCCGGCTGCTGGCGGTGCGCAAGCAGCAGAAGGCCTTCGGTCGCGGCAGCCTGAAGATGCTCACGCCGAGCAACCGGCGGGTGCTGGCCTATATCCGCGAATACACCGATGCCGAGGGCAACGTCGAGATCGTGCTGTGCGTGGCCAACGTCTCGCGGGCCGCCCAGGCCGCCGAGCTGGAGCTGTCGCAGTATGCCGACAAGGTGCCGGTGGAGATGCTTGGCGGCAGTGCCTTCCCGCCCATCGGCCAGTTGCCGTTCCTGCTGACGTTGCCGCCCTATGGCTTCTACTGGTTCCTGCTGGCCAGCCACGACCGCATGCCCAGCTGGCATATCCAGCCCAGCGAGGGCCTGCCCGAGCTGACCACCCTGGTGTTGCGCAAGCGCATGGAGGAACTGCTCGAATCACCGGCCCGCGAGACGTTGCAGGCGGCGATCCTGCCGCAGTACCTGCCCAAGCGCCGCTGGTTCGCCGGCAAGGAAGGTCCGATCGACCAGGTCCGCCTGCGCTATGGCGTGCGCATGGCCACCCCGGCGTTGCCGGTGCTGCTTGGCGAGCTGGAGGTGCATAGCGAAGGCGTGGTCACCCACTACCAGCTGCCCTTCGGATTGTTGCCGGAGGAGCAGATCAATGCCGCGCTGCCCCAGCAGCTGGCGCTGTCGCGGGTGCGCCGTGGCCGTCAGGTGGGGTTGATCACCGATGCTTTCGTGCTCGAGCCCTTCATTCGCGCCGTGCTCCAGGGCTGCCAGGACGGCCTGCGGTTGGCCTGTGGCGATGGCCTGGGCGAGTTGCGCTTCCACAGCACCGAACAGTTGGCTGCGTTGCAGCTCGATGAGCACAGCGAGGTGCGCTACCTGAGCGCCGAGCAGTCCAACAGCTCGGTGGTGGTGGGCGGCAGCCTGGTGCTCAAATTGATTCGCCGGGTCAATCCGGGCATTCACCCGGAGTTGGAGATGAGCGCCTACCTGACCGCCGCCGGCTTTGCCAATATTTCCCCGTTGCTGGCCTGGGTCAGCCGCGTGGACGACAGCGAGCAGCCGCACTTGCTGATGATTGCCCAGGGCTACCTGAGCAATCAGGGCGATGCCTGGGACTGGACGCAGAACACCCTGGAGCGGGCGATCCGCGACCAGATGGAGCCCACCAGCGTCGAGCAGGAGGCGCACACCGATGCCCTGGCCGAGCTGACCGGCTTTGCCGCCTTGCTTGGCCAGCGCCTGGGCGAGATGCACCTGTTGCTGGCCGCGCCGAGTGACGATGAAGCGTTCCGTTCACGCCCGAGCGACGCCCGCGACAGCGAGCGTTGGAGCCGCCAGATCAGTGCCGAACTGAGCCATGCCCTCGACTTGCTCGCCCAGCACCGTGACACCCTGGACAGCGACAGCCAGGCCCTGGTCGACGACCTGCAGCAACAGCGCGAAGGCCTGCAGCAGCATGTCGACAATCTCGCACACCAGGCCCAGGGCGGGCTGCTGATGCGGGTCCACGGCGACCTGCACCTGGGCCAGGTGCTGGTGGTGCAGGGCGACGCCTACCTGATCGATTTCGAGGGCGAGCCGGCGCGACCGCTGGATGAACGCAGGGCCAGGCACAGCCCGTACAAGGATGTCAGCGGCGTGCTGCGATCCTTCGACTATGCTGCTGCGATGATCCTGCGCAGCGCCTCGGCGGTAGACCTCTCCGAGGCGGCGCGCCAGGCCCGGCAGCGGGTCGCCCGGCAGTACCTGCACCAGTCGCGCCATGCCTTCGTCGAAGCCTATGGGTTGGCCACCGCCGCCATGCCCCACGCCTGGCAGCAGGCCGAGGGCGAGCGCGCCGCGCTGGAGCTGTTCTGCCTGGAGAAGGCCGCCTACGAAATTACCTATGAAGCCGAGAACCGGCCAAGTTGGCTGGCCGTGCCTTTGCATGGTTTGCATGGGCTGATCAGCACCTGGGGGGAGGGCTGAAGGTTTGCGAGGTTGTTGTAACGGCCTTCGTGAAATCAGGCTTCGTGGGAGCGGGCTTGCCCCGCGATAGGGCCATAGCCGCCATCGCGGGGCAAGCCCGCTCCCACAAGCCACAAGCCGATGAGGCGGTGAAACATTTCTTGAACACTTGGAAAGGGACAGAGAGATGAATGCAACCACGCGTGATAACGGCGGCCTTCGGCAAAGGGACCTCGATGCCCTGGCCCGCGCCGAGCACGCCGACCCGTTCGCCGTACTCGGCCCGCACCCCGATGGTGCGGGCGGCCAGTTCATCCGGGCCTTCCTGCCCAGTGCCCTGAGCGTGCGCGTGCTGGCCCGCGACGACGGCAGGGTACTCGCCGAGATGCGCCAGGGCGGCGTGCCCGGTCTGTACACCGCGCACCTGAACCAGGCGGTCCCCTACCTGCTGCAGATCGGCTGGGCCGGTGGCGAGCAGGTCACCGAGGACCCCTACAGCTTCGGCCCGCAGTTGGGCGAGATGGACATGTACCTGTTTGCCGAGGGCAACCACCGCGACCTGCCCGGGCGTTTCGGCGCCCAGCCGACCGAGGTGGATGGGGTCGCCGGCGTGTGCTTTTCGGTATGGGCGCCGAATGCCCGGCGGGTGTCAGTGGTGGGCGAATTCAACAACTGGGATGGCCGCCGCCACCCCATGCGCCTGCGCCATGGCGCCGGGGTGTGGGAGCTGTTCGTGCCGCGCCTTGGCGTGGGCGAGACCTACAAGTTCGAAGTGCTCGGCCATGATGGCGTGCTGCCCCTCAAGGCCGACCCCCTGGCCCGCGCCACCGAACTGCCGCCGAGCACCGCCTCCAAGGTGGCCGGCGCCCTGGCCCATGAATGGCGCGATGGCCAGTGGCTGGAACACAGGGCCCAGCGCCACGCCTACAGCGCGCCGCTGTCGATCTACGAGCTGCACGTCGGCTCCTGGCGCTGCGAGCTGGACGATGCCGGCGAAGTCGCCCGTTACTACAACTGGCGCGAACTGGCCGAGCGCCTGGTGCCATATGTGCAGGAGCTGGGTTTCACCCATATCGAGCTGATGCCGATCATGGAGCACCCCTTCGGCGGCTCGTGGGGCTACCAGCCGCTGTCGCTGTTCGCGCCGACCTCACGCTATGGCAGCGCCGAGGACTTCGCCTTCTTCGTCGATGCCTGCCACCAGGGCGGCATCGGCGTGCTGCTGGACTGGGTGCCGGCGCACTTCCCCACCGACGAGCATGGCCTGGCGCGTTTCGACGGCACTGCCCTGTACGAATACGAAAACCCGCTGGAAGGCTTTCACCAGGACTGGAACACGCTGATCTACAACCTCGGGCGCAACGAGGTGCGCGGATTCATGCTGGCCTCGGCGCTGCACTGGCTCAAGCACTTCCACATCGATGGCCTGCGCGTGGACGCGGTGGCCTCGATGCTCTACCGCGACTATTCGCGCAAGGCCGGTGAATGGGTGCCCAACCGCCACGGCGGGCGCGAGAACCTCGAGGCCATCGACTTCATACGCCATCTCAACAACGTCGCCGCACATGAAGCGCCGGGCGCGCTGATCATCGCCGAGGAGTCCACCGCTTGGCCCGGCGTCAGCCAGCCGGTACAGCAGGGCGGCCTGGGCTTTGCCTACAAGTGGAACATGGGCTGGATGCACGACACCCTGCACTACATCCAGAACGACCCGATCCACCGCACCTATCACCATAACGAGATGAGCTTCGGGCTGATCTACGCCTATTCCGAGCATTTCATCCTGCCCATTTCCCACGACGAAGTGGTGCACGGCAAGCATTCGCTTATCGACAAGATGCCCGGCGATCGCTGGCAGAAGTTCGCCAACCTGCGCGCCTACCTGGCGTTCATGTGGACCCATCCGGGCAAGAAGTTGCTATTCATGGGCTGCGAGTTCGGCCAGTGGCGCGAGTGGAACCACGACCAGCAGCTGGACTGGTACCTGCTGCAGTACTCCGAGCACCAGGGCGTGCAGAAGCTGGTCGCCGACCTCAACCGCCTGTACCGCGAACTGCCCGCGCTGCACGAGCAGGACTGCCAGCCCCAGGGTTTCCAGTGGCTGATCGGCGACGATGCGCACAACAGCGTGTATGCCTGGTTGCGCTGGAGCAGCCAGGGCGAGCCGCTGCTGGTGGTGGCCAACTTCACCCCGGTGCCGCGGGAGGGCTACCGCATCGGCGTGCCGTTCGGCGAGCACTGGGTGGAACTGCTCAACAGCGACGCCGAGCTGTATGCCGGGTCGAACGTGGGCAATCTCGGGGCGGTGGTGGCCGATCAGGTGGCCAGCCATGGCCAGCCATTGTCGCTGGCGCTGAACCTGCCGCCGCTGGGGGTGCTGGTGATGAAGCCGGCCTGATGTGTCGACTGTCCTGGCCTCATCGCCGGCAAGCCGGCTCCCACAGGGATAGCACCTGTAGGAGCCGGCTTGCCGGCGATAAGGCCGAGCCTGCTTACCAGCGCATCCTGACCCCCAGGCTGCCGATCAGCCCATTGAGGTCATTGTCATCCACATCGGAGCTGTAGTCGGCGCTGACGAACAGCGCCACGTTCGGCGTCACCCGGGCCACCAGACCCAACCCCAGTTCCACCGTGGCGGCACTGCGCGAGCTGGAGATCTTGTCCACCTGGTCCAGTTTCACCGGGTCGGCGTTGCTGAAGTCGTACCAGACGTTGGTGCGCACATAGGGTTCGATGGGCATGCCACGCACCTCGTAGCGCGCCGACAGCTTGGCGCCGACCCGGCCGCTCCAGCTGGGTTGGCTGTCAAAGGCCTGCAGGGTCTCTTCCTGCACCTGGCTGCCGGGGAAGAACTGCTGGTTGATCAACTGCGCCTGGGGCTCGATCACCCAGCCGGCGCCCAGGCCAATGGGGTAGCCGCCCTCCACCGAGAAGGTCATCGCGTGGCCACTGTCGTCAAGGCGCTGGCCCGCCTGGGAACGGCCGTTGACGTCGATGCGCGTGCCCATGGCCACGGCGTCCACGTGCCAGCCCTGCTCGTGGGTCATGCTCCAGTACACGCCGAGGCTTTCGCCACTGAGATTGACCGCGTTGCGCTGCTTGTCGCCAAGCAGCGGGCGCATGCCGTTGAAGGTGCTCTGCAGGTTGTTGTGGCCGACGAAGATGCCCGCGCGGTGCACATTGCCCGCGTTGGTTTCACGCACGAACAGGTCCGGGCCGATCACCATCTGCTGGCTGGGTGCCTCCACCTGTGCCGGTGGCTGGGCGCCCTGGCGAGGCGTGCCGGGGAAGAACTGCGCCCACTGGCTGGCGATGTGTTCGTTGTCGAGTTGGCCGTGGCGCTCGCCCATGCGTTCGGAAAAGGCGTTCAGCATGCCCTGGCTCAGGCCGCTGGCGCTGACCGGATCGAGCGATAGTCGCGGCACCTCGGGTTGCGCCAGGAAGGGGGCGAAGGGCTCGCCCTCCTGCAGTTCGAACGCGAAGGTTTCCACCGGGGTTGCCAGGAGCAGCGACGTGGAAACCGCACAGAAAAAAGCGTCGAAGCGCGAGGGATTCGAGGTGCTTTTCATGGCGGATCTCCTGTTGTGTGTGAAGTGAACAGCCCGATACCTGGCCTGATGTCACGAGCTGTACGGCAAGAACAGGGGCGACCCAAACCAGCGCGCCAGCCTCTTGGAACGCGCACGAGGGCGCGAGCTAGAGGCCCGGCACGAGATTTTCCATCTGGTGATTACTGTTCAGCTAAGGAGAGGACGGCGCTTGCGTCAAGAAAGCGTGAAATGATCGCGAAATGCCTGTTTGGCTACACAAGTTATTGAATCAATTGAAAATTGATTCACGCATATCGACAATGGTGATTTGCCGCCACGCCGCTATGCCGAATCGTTGCTACAAGCGTACCTCCACCGCCAGCGGCAAGTGATCGGACAGGTGGGTCCAGGGTTTGTTGCCGAGGATTCTCGGCGCGTGGCTGTCGGCATTGCGCAGGTACACGCGGTCCAGGCGCAACAGGGGCAGGCGGGCAGGGTAGGTGCGGGCGAGCAAGCCATGATGGCGCTCGAAGGCCTCGTGCAGGTCGCGGTGCAGGCGTAGGGTGCGGTTGCCGCGCAGCCGCCAGTCGTTGAAGTCGCCGGCGATGATCACCGGGGCGTCGGCGGGCAGGGCGTCGAGCAACTGACGCAGCAGGTGCAGCTGCTGCTGCCGGTGCCGCTCGAGCAATGACAGGTGCACGCAGATGGCATGCACCTGCTGCTGGCCGGGGACGTCCAGTACGCAGTGCAACAGGCCGCGGCGCTCGGGGCCGGTGATCGACACGTCGAGGTTGCGGTGCTCGATGATCGGGTATTTGGACAGCAGCGCGTTGCCGTGGTGGCCGTCGGGGTAGACCGCGTTGCGGCCGTAGGCGAAGTCGCTCCACATGCTGTCGGCGAGGAATTCGTACTGCGAAGTCTGGGGCCAGCCGGGGTAGCGCGCGGCGTGGCGGTCGTGGCTGCCGAGCACCTCCTGGAGGAACACGACATCGGCCCCGGTGCTGCGCACCGCCTCGCGCAGCTCCGGCAGGATGAAGCGTCGGTTGAAGGCGGTGAAGCCCTTGTGGGTGTTGACCGTCAGCACCTTGACCCGGTGCACGGCCGGGGCCTGGCTGACGCTGGCGAAACCTGGACTGCCGGCTTCGAGGTTCACGGGTGCTCCTCTGGGCAACGTGTGACGTCGTGGGAGCGGGCTTGCCCCGCGATGACGGCAGAGGCCCTATCGCGGGGCAAGCCCGCTCCCACGGTACAAATTAGGACCGGACGTCCGCTCCTGGGTTCAGTCCTCCTCCCGCTGCAACACCATCAGCAGCAACGACCGCCCCTTGACCTCGAACACCGTATCGAACGCCAGATGCTGCGCCTTGCGCAGCTCGGGCCGGTCGGTGTCGACCAGGCAGCTCCAGTAGTCGCCCTCCGGCACCGCCGGCAGGGTGAAGGGCACCACGTCGTGGTAGGCGTTGACGATCAGCAGCATGGTCGCCTCGGCGCCGGGCCGGGCGATGCCGCTGACCTGGGCGCGGCCATCCATCAGCATGCCCAGGCAACGCCCGTGCGGATCTTCCCACTGCTCGACGGTCATCTCTCTGGCGTCCGGGGCCAGCCAGGTGACGTCCTTGACCCCGATCGCCTCGTTGTAGTCGCCGACCAAAAAGCGCGAGCGCCGCAGGATCGGATAGGCCAGGCGCAGCCGGGTCAGGCGCTTGACGAAGGCCATCAGCGCCTGGCCGTCCTCGTCCAGATCCCAGTTCACCCAGCCGATCTCGCTGTCCTGGCAGTAGGCGTTGTTGTTGCCGTGCTGGGTGCGGCTGAACTCGTCGCCGGCGACGATCATCGGCGTGCCCTGGGCCAGCAGCAGGGTGGCGAAGAAGTTGCGCATCTGGCGCATGCGCAGCGAATTGATCGCCGGATCGTCGGTGGGGCCTTCGACGCCGCAGTTCCATGACAGGTTGTTGTCGGTGCCGTCCTGGTTGTTCTCGTCGTTGTCCTCGTTGTGCTTGTCGTTGTACGACACCAGATCGCGCAACGTGAAACCGTCGTGGGCGGTGATGAAGTTGACCGAGGCGTAGGGGCGCCGGCCGCGGTTGTTGAACAGATCGCCCGAGGCGGTGATGCGCGCGGCGAAGTCGGCGAGCATGCCTTCGTCGCCTTTCCAGAAGCTGCGCACGGTGTCGCGGAAGCGGTCGTTCCACTCCGCCCAGCCCGGGGCGAAGTTGCCCACCTGGTAGCCGCCGGGGCCGCAGTCCCAGGGTTCGGCGATCAGCTTGGTCTGGCTGAGCATCGGGTCCTGGCGACAGGCGACGAGGAAGCCGTGGCGCTCGCTGTAGCCATCGTGATAGCGGCCGAGGATGGTCGCCAGGTCGAAGCGAAAGCCATCCACGTGCATCTCGCCGGCCCAGTAGCGCAGCGAATCGGTGACCAGTTGCAGTACCCGTGGATGGCTCATGTCGAGGGTATTGCCAGTGCCGGAATCGTTGATGTAGAAGCGCCGGTCGTCGGGCATCAGGCGGTAGTACGAGGCATTGTCGATGCCGCGCATCGACAGGGTCGGGCCGCGTTCGTTGCCTTCGGCGGTGTGGTTGTAGACCACGTCGAGGATCACTTCGAGCCCTGCGTCGTGCAGGTGGGCGACCATCTCCTTGAACTCGGCGATCTTGCCGCTGGCCAGGTAGCGCGGGTGGGGGGCGAAGAAGGCGATGCTGTTGTAGCCCCAGTAATTGTTCAGGCCCTTGTCCAGCAGGTGCTGGTCGTTGACGAAGGCGTGGATCGGCAGCAACTCGATGCTCGACACGCCCAGCTCCTTGATGTGGCCCAGCAGCTCGTCGTTGGCCAGGCCCGCGAAGGTGCCGCGCAGGTGCTCGGGCACCGCCGGGTGGCGCATGCTGATGCCGCGGGTGTGGGCCTCGTAGAGGATGGTGCGCTCCCACGGGATCGACACGCGCTGGTCGCGGCCCCAGGTGAAGGCCGGGTCGATGACCTTGCACTTGGGCACGAACGCCGCGCTGTCACGCTCGTCGAACGACAGGTCGCCGTCGGGGTGGCCGATGGTGTAGCCGAACAGCGCCTCGGACCATTTCAGCGTGCCCACCAATTGCTTGGCATAGGGGTCGATCAGCAGCTTGTTGGGGTTGAAGCGGTGGCCGTTCTCCGGTTCGTAGGGGCCGTGCACCCGGTAGCCGTAGACCAGGCCCGGGTGGGCGTCGGGCAGGTAGCCGTGGTAGATCTCGTCGGTGTACTCGGGCAGCTCGATGCGCTCGATTTCGGTTTCGCCCGTGGCGTCGAACAGGCACAGCTCGACCTTGGTGGCGTTGGCCGAGAACAGGGCGAAGTTGACCCCAAGGCCGTCCCAGGTGGCGCCGAGGGGGAAGGGCAGGCCTTCGCGGATGCGCGACGGGGCGACGGAGCGGGTTTTCTTCGGGGTGCGGGGGCTCATGGCGGTCCTCATGGTCCGGGGGGAGGTGGCCATCGCGGGGCAAGCCCGCTCACACGCACGTGCACTCAGTGACTGAGGCGTGGGAGCGGCGGTGCGCCGATGCGACTTGCCCGGCGATGAGGCCGGTACAGGCTTGCAAAAGGCTCAACCAGCGGCAGGTTTCTTCGCCGCTCGCGGTTTTTTAGCCGCCGCAGCCGGCTTCACGCCCGGCAACGCCGCCACCTTGGGGTCTGCCGGTGGCTTGGGCTTGGCCGCTGTCTTCTTGCGTGGTGGCGCCTTGGGGGCCAGCGCTTCGGCCTCGGCCAGCTTGCGCGCCTTGTCCCAATGTTCCGCCTCGCGCCCCTCAGGCTTACCCTCCGACTCCCAGATCTGATACGCGAACTCGCGAATACGCTTTTCATCGACACTCATCACGACGCTCCTGAATACAGTTAGGCATGATCAATCAACACATTGACCGGAAACTCGGCCAGCACGGTGCTCAACATCAGCTCCCTTGAAGGGGTGACAGCACCGCCGCCGAAAAGTCCCGAACAGTTGGCAGGCGACAAGGCAAACGGCAGTACAAGCCGGGTATCGTCCCAGGTCTGTGCCGGGATCAACGGGGTGGCGGCCGGGCCCAGCAGGGCGCTGGCCAACCGTGGCACGACAATGATGGCGCGTTCGCCCTGGCCCAGGCGGGCAAAGGCCAGCACCTGGTCGGCGTGGCGGCCCTGTACGCTTAGCGGCAGGTAGGCGCCGCGCTGGAACAGCTCGGGATGGGCCTGGCGGGCGTCCAGCACGCGGGCCACCAGGGCCTGCTTGATGCGGCCATCGCGCCAGTGGGCGAGCAGCTCGGCCAGGGGCGTGCCGTCGTCGAGGCTGGCGCGCCTGGCCGGGTAGTCCACCGGGCGGCGGTTGTCCGGGTCGACCAGCGAGAGGTCCCAGTACTCGTTGCCCTGGTACAGGTCCGGCACGCCGGGGGTGGTCATGCGCAGCAGGCACTGCGCCAGGCCGTTCAAGGCGCCGGGGCAGGCCAGCCGCTGCGCGGTCTCATGCAGGGACTGGCGCAGCTGCTGGTTTTCCTCGTCCAGCAGCAGGCCGTCGACGTAGGCCGCGCAAGCACGCTCGTAGCGTTCGTTGGGGGCCGCCCAGCTACTGCGCAGCTTGGCTTCGCGCAGGGCCTTGCATTGCCATTGGCGAAGGCGTTCGGCGTAGCGTTTCAGGGCTTGCGGGTCATGTAGGTCGAGGTCCAGCGGCCAGCTGCCGAGCAGCGTCTGCAACAGCAGCAGCTCGTCGCCGGGGCTTGGCGCCTGCCCATCGTCCAGTTCCTCACGCAACGGCGCTGCCAGCTCGCGCCAGTGCTCGACACGGCTGGCCAGCCAGGGCGCGCGTTCGCTGAGCACGGCCAGCCGCGCGCGGCAGTCCTCGCCGCGTTTGTGGTCGTGGGTGGCGGTGGCCAGCAGGTTGTCGGGGAAGTCGCGCAGGCGGCGCTGGGCTTCGTTGTGGAACCAGGCCGTATCGGCGCCGAAACGCTCGGCGTCGAAGCCCACGTCGTTGCGCGACAGCAGCCGGGCGGATCGATAGAAGGCGGTGTCCTCCACGGCCTTGGCGGCGCTGGGAGCGGTCAGTTGCTGGAAGCGCACGCAGGCGTGGCGCAGGTGCTTGCGCGGCCGGCCCGGCGGCAGGTGCCGCCAGGATTGGCCACCGAGCCAGCGTTCGAGCTGATCGAGCAGTGGCCAGTCGGCCTCCCCCAGCGACTGCCGCGCCCCGGCCAGCGCCTGCTGGAAGAACGCCTCGTCCTCGGCGGGCCGGCCGCAGACATTGATGTAGGTGCGGTACACCGGGTAGTGCGCGACCAGCGCCTGCAGCGCCCGGCGAATGGCGCCGAGGGTGAGGTCGCGGGTCATCAGGTCGTCGCGGGCCACCTGCAGCAGGGCCTGGGCCACCGATTCGCAGTCGCCGGCCAGGCTGGCGTTGAGCACCAGGTGCCGGGCAATGCGCACCTCCTCGGGGAATTCGGGACGCTCGCTGGTGTTGCGCCATAGTTCGTCCAAGGCGGGCTGGCCCGCAGGGTCGTGCTGCAGCAGCGACACTTGGTTCATGAACTCGTAGCCGGTGGTGCCGTCGGTGAGCCAGTCGCGGTGCAGGTGTTCGCCCGCGCCGAGGATCTTTTCCACGTAGATCGGGAAGTGCGCCAGCGCGGCATCGACGGGGCGTCGAGCCAGCAGCGAATCGACCCGGCGGCGCAGGTTGCGGCAGTAGCGGCGCGGATCGGCGAGGCCGTCGATGTGGTCGATGCGCAGGCCATCGACCAGGCCGCGCTGGATCAGCTCGAACAGCTTGGCGTGGGTGGCCTCGAACACCACGGCACGCTCCACGCGCAGGCCGCCGAGTTCGTTGATGTCGAAGAAGCGCCGCCAGTTGATGTCGTCGGCGGCGGTGCGCCAGCTGGCCAGGCGGTAGGTCTGGCGCTCGAGCAGCAGGTGCAGGCGCTTGAAGCCTGCTTCGCCGCGGCTGTCGAAGGCAGAGAGGGCAGGTTGCGGATCCGCGCCGGCGGCGGCCAGGCGTACCAGTTCGTGGTGTAGCGGCTGGGCCTCGGCCAGAGGGTCGGCCGCCTCGCCGAGGGCGCTGAAATGCGCGGCCAGCGCCTGCAGGCGCGGGTCCTTGGCCTGGCCAAGGATGCGTGGATAGTCCAGTGGGCAGATCGGGAAACGGTGCTCATGGTGAGCGACTTCGAAGCGCCCGTGTTGTGCGTCGAAGGTCAGCGGGATCTCGCCGTTGTGCAGGGCGGCGCCATAGTCGCTACCGAGGAACGGCAGCAACAGCTGGCCGGCCAGCAACGGGTCGCTGGAATGCCACTGGATATCGAAGAATTCCGCGTAGGGGCTGCGCCGGCCCCAGGCCAGCAGGCTCTGCCACCAGGGGTTGTCGGCGCCGCCCACGGCCATGTGGTTGGACACAGTGTCGACGATCAGCCCCATGCCATGCTGGCGCAAGGCGGCCACCAGGCGTTCGAGCGCCGCCTCGCCGCCGAGTTCGGGACTGACCCGGGTCGGGTCGACCACGTCATAGCCGTGGCGCGAGCCTGCGCGGGCGGTGAGGATGGGCGAGGCGTAGAGGTGGCTGATACCCAGCCGGGCGAAATAAGGCACCAGCGGTACCGCGTGGTCGAGGGTGAAGTCGCTGTGCAGTTGCAGGCGCAGGGTCGCGGTCAAGGGTTTCATCGGTCACGCTCCCAGGCTTGTTCGCGGGCCTGGGCCAGCAGTTCCAGGCGCCGGGCGGCGTCCTCGTCGTCCAGCAGCTCGCGTACCGGCGCCTTGAAGCGGCGGCGCCAGTTGGGATGGCCGGTGGTGGTGCCGGGCAGGTTGGGTTGCTCGTCGCTGCCCAGCAGGTCCTCCAGCGGCACCAGCACCAACGGTGCGCGGGTATGGCCGACGTAGCGGATCGCCGCGTCGATCAGCGCCGAATCGTCGCGCAGTGGCCCGTAGTTCTGCTCCAGGGTACGGCGCAGGCCGTCGCGCTCCAGGGCCCGGGTATGGCGCCAGTGCAGCTCTGTGGCGGCGTCGATCAGTTGCAGGCGATGGCTCCAGTCGATGTCACGGCTGGCCAGCCAGCCGGCGAGTGGGGCCAGGTCATGGGTGCCGGTGGTGGCCAGGGCGTTGTCCGGCCAGTCGAGGATCGGCGTGAAGCGTCCGGGCGGCTGCTGCTCGAACGGCAGCACGCGCATGCCCAGCACGGCCTTGTCGGCCAGGCGCTCGCGCAGGCCCTCGGGCACGGTGCCCAGGTCCTCGCCAAGGATGATCGCCTGGTGTCGCGCTGACTCCAGCGCCAGCAGGCGCAGCAGGTCGTCCAGCGGGTAATTCAGGTAGGCGCCTTCACTGGGCCGGGCACCACGGGGGATCAGCCACAGGCGGCGCAGGCCCATCACATGATCGATGCGCAGGCCGCCGGCATGGGCCAGGTTGGCCCGCAGCATTTCGATGAAGGCGCGGTAGCCGTTGCGCCGCAGGCCTTCGGGAGAGAACGCGCAGATGCCCCAGTCTTGCCCGGCGCGGTTGAGGATATCGGGCGGGGCGCCGACGTTGAGTTCGGCCAGCAGTTCGTCCTGGCGGCTCCAGGCCTGGCTGCCGGCACCGTCGGCGCCCACTGCCAGGTCGGCGATCAGGCCCACGGCCATGCCGTTGCCGCGCGCCGCGTCCTGGGCCCGTTGCAGGCTGCGCTCGGCCAGCCACTGGCAGAAGGCATGGAACTCGACCCGGGCCGGGTAGGCGTTGGCGAAGGCCTCGACCTCGGGGTCGTAGGGGGTGTGCCAGGCCTTGGGCCAGTTGCGCCAGTCCGCGCCCAGGCCGCTGCTCACCGCTTCGGCCTGCAGTACTTCGAAGCGGCAGTGGTGTTCCAGTTGCTCGCCGGCACTGGCGCGGAAACTGTCGAAGTCCGCGCGCAAGGGGTGCTCGCCCTGGCTGAAGTGCCGGTAGAGCGCTTCGAGCAGACGCAGACGGGCATCGGCGGCTCTGGGCCAGTCCACCAGCGTATGCTGCTCCAGCGCTTCGAGGGTCGCCTCCAGGCCACAGGCCTCGATGGCCATGCGCACTTCGCGTTCGCCGAAGACCACGCCGGGGCTGGCATAGAGCACATTGAGCAGCAGGCGGCTGGACGGCGAATAGGGGCTGTAGTGGTGTTGGTCGAAGGCCGACAGGGTGTGGATCGGGCTGATGGCCAGGGCATCGGCGCCGCGCTCGGCGGCGTGGCGTGCCAGTTGTTCCAGTGCCAGGCAGTCGCCAAAGCCGCCATCGCCGGGGCGCCGCAGGCTGTACAGCTGCACGGCCAGGCCCCAGCAACGGGGCGGGGGTTGCTCCACGCAGTCTTGCAGGGCATGGCAACGCGCCGGTGCCACGGCCACGGTGCAGGTCCGGCCATCGATATCCAGGCGGTGGTAGCCCAGGGGCAACCCGGCCGGCAGCCGCGCCTGGGCGTCCAGGGTGAGGTTGCGCTGGCTGCCGTCTTCCAGGCTGCAGCGCACCTGGCTGGCGGCGCTGAAGTAACGCTGCAGGTCGAGGGGCTGGTCGATGTCAACGGTCAGCAGCGGTGGCAGGTGCTCGCTGTCTTCGGCCTGCTCCACGGCGCGCAGGCTGGCGTCGATGTCGGCGGCGTTGCCGGCCGGGTGGCCAAGGCCGGCGAGCACCTGGCGCAGCACGTCATCGCTGACCTGCTGCAGGCGGTTATTGGCGTCTATCCAGTCGCGGGCCAGGCCTGCCCGGGCGGCCAGGCGGTGAAGGGGCTCTGCGCTCATGGCGTCTCCTGGTCAGGGGGCAGCAGGCTCACCACGCAGCTGTGCGCGGCGAGGCTAGAGTCGGGGTGGGCGTTGTCGCTGCTGTCGAACAGGCGGCGGGGCAGTGCCGGCAAGGTGACCGGCTGGGGTTGGGCATCGAGATTCAGGTCGATGCGCAACTGCTGGCCGTCGCCCAGGCGCCAGCGGGCGGTCAGCGCCTTGGCGCCGAGTACCTCGCAGCCCTCGGCGCGAGTGCCGGGCAGATGTGGGGTGACGTGACGCCTGCGCAGTTCGAGAAGTTGCTGGTATAGGCCGTGCCAGCCGGCCAGCACCTCCTGTTGCCGCGGCCGGGAGGTCTCGAAGGTGGCCTCGGCATTGGGGTCGGGTATCTGCTCGCGCTTCTGCGGGTCGGCGAAGGCCTCGAAATGAGCGAACTCACCCCGGCGACCTTCGCGCACGGCGTCGGCCAGCGCGTCGTGGAAGTCGGTGAAGAACAGGAACGGCTTGCGGCTGCCGTCGTCGTCGCCCATGAACAGCAGCGGGATCATCGGTGCCAGCAGCAGCAGGGTAGTGGCGGCCTTCAGCGCCTGCGGCGGGCAGAGCCGGGACAGCCGCTCGCCCAGGGCGCGGTTGCCGACCTGGTCGTGGTTTTGCAGGAACAGCACGAAGGCGCTGGGCGGCAGATGGCCGCTGGGCTCGCCGCGGGGCCTGCCGTGGCGGTCGGGCTGGCCCTGGAACACGAAACCCTCGGCCAGGCAGCGCGCTAATTGTTCGATCGGCCGGTCCTTGTAGTCGGCGTAGTAGCCTTCGGTTTCGCCGGTCAGCAATACGTGCAGGGCGTTGTGGCCGTCGTCGTTCCATTGTGCGTCGAAGCCTTGCTCGAGCAGCATGGCCTGATTGTGCTCGTTCTCCAGCACCAGCCAGACCTGCCGCCCGGGCTCGACCGTGGCGCGTACCCGCTGGGCCAGTTCGACGAGAAAGTCCGGCTGGTCGATGGCGTGCACGGCGTCCAGGCGCAGGCCGTCGCAGCGGTAGTCGCACAGCCACATCAGGGCGTTCTGGATGAAGAACTCGCGCACCTCGGCGCGGCGGAAGTCGATGGCCGCGCCCCACGGGGTCTGGCGGTCTTCACGGAAGAACGGGCTGGCGTAGCGGTGCAGGTAGTTGCCGTCCGGGCCGAAGTGGTTGTAGACCACGTCCACCAGCACCATCAGCTGCTGGCCATGGGCGGTGTCGACCAGCGCGCATAGGTCCTGGGGGCGGCCATAGCTGTGCTGGGGGGCAAACGGCAGCACGCCGTCATAGCCCCAGTTGCGCTCACCGGGGAACTGCCCCAGCGGCATCAGCTCGATGGCGCTGATGCCCAGCCCGGCCAGGCGTGGCAGCACCTGGGCCACGCCGTGGTAGCCATCAAACAGGCCCACGTGCAGCTCCTGGATCACCGCTTCGTGCCACGGACGGCCTTGCCACGCGTGGCGCCACGGGTAGTGGCTGATGTCCACCAGCTCGCTGGGCCCATGCACGCCCTCGGGCTGGCAGCGCGAGGCCGGGTCGGCCACCCGCAGCTCATCGTCGATCACGAACTGATAGCGCTCGCCCGCCTGGCAGGGGGCGACGCCTGTGTACCAGCCATCGTCGTCGGGCAGCAGTGCCACGGGCGGCTGTTGGCCGATCGCCACGCTCACGCTGCGCGCATCCGGCGCCCACAGGGCGAAGCGCGCCGACGTGGCGTCCAGCAACTGTGCGCCATGCTTGTGCATCGTCGGCTCTCCGCTCAGTAATGGGCGTGCTGCGTCTGCTTCACCAGGTCTTCGTACAGGCGCGCATAGGGTTCCACCGCCTGGCACCAGTTGAATGGCTGGGTCATCGACAGGCAGCGCATGGCATTGAGCAGGTGCTTCTTGCCGTACACATAGAAGGCGCGGCCCAGGGCCTCGCGATAGCTGTCCTCGGTGGAGTCGTTGAACAGGAAACCGGTCACGCCGTTCTCGATGGTGTCGGCCAGCCCGCCGGTGTTGCGCGCCACCGGCAGCGAGCCGAAGCGTTGGGCGTACATCTGGCTCAGGCCGCAGGGCTCGTAGCGCGACGGCATCAGCAGGAAGTCGCTGCCTGCGAACATGCGCCGGGCGTCGGTCTCGTTGAAACCGATGCGCACGCCGATGCGGCCGGGGTGACGCAGGGCCAGTTCGCGCATGGCCTGCTCTTCCTCCGGTTCGCCACGGCCGATGATGGCGATCTGGCCGCCTTGTTCGACGATGTAGTCGGCCACCCCCAGGGTCAGGTCCAGGCCTTTCTGGTAGACCAGCCGCGAAACCACGGCGAACAGCGGCCCCTCGCTTGCTTGCAGGCCGAACAGCGCGCGTACCTGGTCGGCATTGCGCGCCTTGCCCTCCCAGTCGTTGATGCTGAAGTTGTGGTCCAGGTGCTGGTCGGTGGCCGAGTCCCAGCTTTCGTCGATACCGTTGGGGATGCCGCCGAGCAGTCCCTGCTGGGCCTTGCTGGCGAGGAAACCATCCAGGCCGCAGCCGAACTCAGGGGTGGTGATCTCCCGGGCGTAGGTGGCGCTGACCGTGGTGATATGGCTGGCGTACGCAAGCCCGGCCTTGAGGAACGAAAGCTTGCCGTAGAACTCCATGCCTTCCTGCTGCATGGCGTGGTCGGGGATCGCCAGTTCCGGGCTGCAGCCGCGGCTGTACACGCCCTGGTAGGCCAGGTTGTGGATGGTGAACAAGGTCGGGGTGCTCAGGCCGCGCCAGTGCATGTAGGCCGGGGCCAGCCCGGCCGGCCAGTCGTGGGCGTGCACCAGGTCGGGGCGCCAGTGGGCCATGCCTTCGCCGGCGGCGATTTCCGCGGCGGCCAGGCCCAGTCGGGCGAAGCGGATATGATTGTCGGGCCAGTCGCGACCGTTGTTGGCGCCGTAGGGCGTGCCGTCGCGCTGGTACAGCTCGGGGCAGATCAGCACATAGATCACCAGGCCGTCGGCCAGATCCATGCGGCCGATCTTGCACGGCGGCAGCGCGGCGTGGCCGCCCAGCTCGCCAACGATGTGAATGGGGTTGTCGCTCTCGACCACCTGGCGGTAGCCGGGGATCAACACGCGCACATCGTGCAGGTGCGCCAGGGCACGAGGCAGGGCGGCGGAGACGTCGCCCAGGCCGCCGGTCTTGACCAGGTCGGCGATCTCCGAGGTGACGAACAGGATCTTGCGCTTGTTCGGATTGTGCTGGCGCTGCGCGCCGGGTGCCTTGACTGTCGGGGCGAGTGCCGATGGCAGCGGCTCGCGGTTATCCGGGTTGAATGACTCTACGTGAGGTTCGACAGCGGCACTGATCATACTTCTCTCCGTCCCTTGTTCTGTTTGCTTGGCGTTGGCTCGTGGGTCTGCTCTCTGATCGTTGTTGCATCTTCGTAGTGCGTTCCTTGCCCCAGATTCGTGCGCGCAGGCACGGCACGCTCGGCATTCCCGCCGAAAGACGTATGGACTGGTTGGGGTGTGCGGGCCTGGCGTCAGGCAGTCCTTTGCGTCGGCCCTACTTAAGTCCTGACCTGCCCGTGTTTTGGAAAGTTCGACTTTTTTACGTCACTTTTTCCGAGCAAAACGCGGGCCGAAACTGGAGTGTAGGAGACGAAACGCAAGTAAAGTGACCCGTTGGTCATTTTTGTCGCGACGGTTTACCCGCGCAAACGTTGGCGAGTTGTTGCAAAATATGAGGCTAGCCAGCGTAGGCGTAGCGGATTCGCGACAGACGCGGCACAACGCAATCAGGAAGGGAAGCTGAGGCGAGGTGGGAGCCTGGCAGCTCCCACACAGAGGGGCGGTGTATCAGAGGCCGGCGGCCTTGCCTTGCACACGGGCCTGCTCGAGCAGCAGGTTCAGCTGGGCGACCTGCTGGCGCAGGTGATCGCGCTCATCCTTCAACTGGCGCAGCTCATCGCGGCGCACGGTGACATAGAGGGTCTGGGTGGGAGTGGCAGGCATCAGGGTTCCCATGGGCACACCTCGCATGGCTGGTGACATTTTGAAGCGTAGACGCTTCACGCGGCGCGCATTCTGAATTCTTTGCAGGTCCTTGGGAACTTTTTTGTTTATCGTTGTCGCCCCGTTCGTCGGTGAACCCTACGCCAGAACGCTGGACTAATCTGAAATCTTCAATTGTTGTAAAGCAAAACCAACGGGAGCGTCGGCACATGCAACTGGGAATCATCGGGCTTGGCCGCATGGGCGGCAATATCGCAAGGCGCCTGATGCGCGCAGGTCACAGCACTGTGGTCCACGATCGCAACCGCGAAGCCATCACCACCCTGGAAGGCGAGGGGGCCGTCGGCGCCCACGACCTCGGTGCGCTGGTGCAGAAACTCAAGGCGCCGCGCGCGGTGTGGGTCATGCTGCCCGCCGGCGAAATTACCGAGCAGACCATCGCGCAACTGGCCGACCTGCTCGAGCCGGGCGACGCCATCATCGATGGTGGCAATACCTTCTACAAGGACGACGTGCGCCGCGCCGCCGAGCTGGGCAAGCGTGGCCTGCACTACCTCGACGTCGGCACCTCCGGCGGCGTCTGGGGCCTGGACCGTGGCTACTGCATGATGATCGGCGGCGAGAAGGCTGTGTTCGAGCGCCTGGAACCGCTGTTCAAGGCCCTCGCCCCGGGCGTCGGCGACATTCCGCGCACCCAGGGCCGCAGCGGTGAGCACGAGCGCGCCGAGCATGGTTACATCCACGCTGGTCCGCCCGGCGCCGGTCACTACGTGAAGATGGTGCACAACGGCATCGAGTACGGCCTGATGCAGGCCTACGCCGAAGGTTTCGACCTGCTGCGCAGCAAGGGTGGTCCGGAGTTGCCGGAAGAGCAGCGCTTTGACCTCAATGTGGCCGAGATCGCCGAAGTGTGGCGCCGCGGCAGCGTGGTCACTTCCTGGCTGCTGGACCTGACCGCCGACGCACTGGTCGCCGACCCGCAACTGACCGAATTCAGCGGCTCGGTTTCCGACAGCGGCGAAGGGCGCTGGACCATCGATGCCGCGGTCGAACAGGCTGTGCCGGTGCCGGTGCTGTCCAGCGCGCTGTTCGCCCGCTTCCGCTCGCGCCAGCAGCAGGGCACCTACGGTGACAAGATCCTCTCCGCCATGCGCCTGGGCTTCGGCGGCCACGTCGAGAAAAAGAAGGACTAGATGACTAAACCGACCATCCCCGCGGCGCCGCCATGCACCTTGTTCCTGTTCGGCGCCAACGGCGACCTGGTCAAGCGCCTGCTGATGCCGGCGCTGTACAACCTCAGCCGTGACGGCCTGCTCGACCGCAACCTGCGTATCGTCGGGGTCGACCACAACCCGGCCACGGCCGAGGACTTTGCCGCGCGCCTGCATGCTTCCATGCAGGCGCGGGACAAGGGCGCGGAAGGGAGTGCCAAGTGCCTGGACGAAAAGCGCTGGGCGCGCCTGGCCAAGCGCCTGGACTATCAGACCGGCGACTTCCTCGACCCCGAGACTTACCAGGCCCTGGCTCGGCGCATCGCTAAAACCGGCCATGGCAATGCCATTTTCTACCTGGCCACCTCGCCACGCTTCTTCCCCGAGGTGGCCCAGCGCCTGGGCGACGCCGGCCTGCTCGACGAGTCGGGCGGCGGCTTTCGCCGGGTGGTGGTGGAGAAACCCTTCGGCACTGACCTTGCCAGCGCCGAAGCGCTCAACGCTTGCCTGCTCAAGGTGATGAACGAGCGGCAGATCTACCGCATCGACCATTACCTGGGCAAGGAAACCGTGCAGAACATCCTGGTCAGCCGTTTCTCCAACGGCCTGTTCGAATCGTTCTGGAACAATCATTACATCGACCACGTGCAGATCACCGCCGCCGAAACCGTCGGCGTCGAGACGCGCGGGGCGTTCTACGACAATACCGGCGCCCTGCGCGACATGGTGCCCAACCACCTGTTCCAGCTGCTGGCGATGGTCGCCATGGAGCCGCCGGCGGCCTTCGGCGCCGATGCGGTACGCGGTGAAAAGGCCAAGGTGATCGGCGCCATTCGCCCTTGGTCGCAGAAAATTGCCCTGCGCAATTCCGTGCGTGGCCAGTACGGCGCCGGCAAGCAGGGCCGCAAGAAACTCCTCGGCTACCGCGAGGAGGCCAATGTCGCCCCGCACAGCCAGACCGAGACCTATGTCGCCCTCAAGGTGATGATCGATAACTGGCGCTGGGCGGGGGTGCCGTTCTACCTGCGTACCGGCAAGCGCATGAGCGTGCGCGACACCGAGATCGCCATCTGCTTCAAGCCGGCGCCCTACGCGCAGTTCCGCGAAAGCGAACTGGAGCGGCCCAAGCCCAACTACCTGAAGATCCAGATCCAGCCCAACGAAGGCATGTGGTTCGACCTGCAGGCCAAGCGCCCGGGGCCGGAGCTGGTGATGGAGAATGTCGAGCTGGGTTTCGCCTACAAGGACTTCTTCAAGATGACCCCGGCGACCGGCTACGAGACATTGATCTACGACTGCCTTACCGGTGACCAGACCCTGTTCCAGCGCGCCGACAATATAGAGAACGGTTGGCGTGCCGTGCAGCCGTTCCTCGATGCCTGGGCGGCCGAGGGGGGCGAGGTGCATGAGTATGCGGCGGGAGAGGATGGCCCCGAGGCCGGCGACGAGCTGCTGGCGCGGGACAAGCGCGAGTGGCATAAGCTGGGGTGAGCCTGCAGCGACCTACCGCCGTTGGCGGTAGGTGCGCAGGTGTGCCCTACAAGGTGAACGACAGGGCCGAGAACACCATCCCGCCACTGCCCGCCCAGCCCATGCAGAACTGACCTTGCTCGGCTTCGCCCCGGCTCATCGCATCAAAGATGCCGAAGGGAATCGATGCGGTAATGATGTTGCCGGTCTTGTGCCCGACGTGATGCAACTTGTGATCGACGCCGATCATCTGGCCAATATGTTCCCACATCTTTGGCGAACCGGTATGGATGAACACTTTGTGCACGTCGTCCGCAGTAAGCTTCTGCAGGTTGAAGACTTTTATCGCTTCGTTGCGACCGTCTTCGTGCAAGGCGGCGGCATAGGAGTTGAACTGATACTGGCCGCCGGTAGGTTCGATCCTGGCAATATCCTCCTCGTTGCAGAACAGTTTCCAGTCCGGCAACGAGATCGTCGACAAGTCACTCAGGTCAGGTCGGTTGATGTACGAGAACTTGAAGTTATCCGCTGCCTCGTTACTGAGGATGGTGACAACGGCGGCTTCACCGATGGTAAAGCTCGGGAATTTGTAGGCCAGTTCGGCCGGCGATTGCAGCGAGAAGTTCTTGGGCATCACCGGCCCGCCCGCCGACATGCCGAACTCCATGTTGACGATGGCGGCGTAGCGGATTTCACCCGCTTGCATCTTGCTGTTGATGACGTCCATGGCCGTCACCCAGCCGTTGCAGGCGTCGACCACATCGAAGTTGCGGCAGTTCAGGCCCAGCGCCTTGGCGATGAAGGTACTGTTGGCCGGCTCGATGAAGCCACGGGTGACATTGGGATAGATCAGCAGGTCCAGGTCGGCCTTGCCGATATTGGCCTGGGCCAGCGCCGCATCGAACGCCGCCTCCATCAATTGCATCGGCGTCTCGTCAGCCGCCAGCCAATGGCGTGTGTCGCTGCCGCTTTTTTCCAGCAACTTGCCGATGGTCTTCAGTGTTTTCGGCAAGTCTTCCTGGAAGGTGTCCCGGGAGTGTTCTTCCACCAGGTTGATCACGTCCTGGTTGCTGACGCAGCGTGAGGGCAGTATTCCGGATAAACCGACAATCTTCATATAACGTCCTTGTTGAAAGTAGAGACTCAGCGCACTGGTTGCGCAGGGGTAGAAGCTTATTCATCCTGAAAAGCAACCACTGGCCCAGTATTTCTAACACAGCGCAACAGTGGGTCTGTGCCGTGGATCAATGTTCTTGCGCATCGATTCGACCGCCTCGGTAACCTGCACAGAGTGCAGCTCAACGGAACCTGCAATCCCGCTTCGGCATCCAAACTCACGCCCACCGCCTGAGGATCCGAGATGCCCGCCCTGATCGAAGACTACGCCCTCATCGGCAACTGTCGCAGTGCCGCCCTGATCAACCGCGACGGCGCCCTCGACTGGCTGTGCCTGCCACGCTTCGACGCTCCCGCGGTGTTCGCCGCATTGCTGGGCAACGAGGAAAACGGCCGTTGGCGCATCGCCCCCAGCGACCCGGTCGAACACAGCGCCCGCCGCTACCTCGACGACACCCTGGTACTGGAAACCACCTGGACCACCGCCAGCGGCCGCGCCCGTGTGCTCGACTGCATGCCCCTGGGCGAATCCAATGCTGTGTTGCGCATTGTCGAGGGCCTGGCCGGCGAGACGGCGTTCGAGATGGACCTGGTGCTGCGCTTCGACTATGGCCGCAGCGTGCCCTGGGTGGAGAAGCTCGACCCGCTGACCCTTAGCGCGGTTGCCGGCCCCGATCGCCTGATCCTGCGCAGCAGCACCGAGACCCATGGCCGGGACCACCACAGCGTCGCCCGGTTTCGCGTGCGCGCCGGTGAGCGCCAGGTGTTCAGCCTTTGCCACCAGCCCTCGCACCTGCCTGTGCAGCCCGGTTGCGATGTCGACCACGACCTCGAGCAGACCATCAACCAATGGCAGGCCTTCGCCGCCCGCTGCCCCGACGTTGGCCCGTACACCGAGCGGGTACGCCGTTCGCTGCTGACCCTCAAGGCCATGACCTACGCGCCCACCGGGGGCATGGTCGCCGCCGTCACCACCTCGCTGCCCGAGCGTGTCGGCGGCGAGCGCAACTGGGACTATCGCTACTGCTGGCTGCGCGACGCGACCATGACCTTGCTGGCGCTGATGAACCTCGGCTACTTCGACGAAGCCCAGGCCTGGCGCGAGTGGTTGCTGCGCTCGGTGGCGGGCAACCCCGAGCAGATGCAGATCATGTATGGGCTGGCGGGGGAGCGCGACCTGCCGGAGTTCAGCCTGCCCTGGCTGGCCGGTTACGAGCATTCGCAGCCGGTGCGGGTCGGCAATGCCGCTTCCGAGCAGTTGCAGCTGGATATCTACGGCGAACTGGCCGACGCCATGACCCAAGCCATCAAGGGCGGGCTGCCGCGGCATCCGCGCAGCGCCGCCATCGCCCGCTCGATCCTGCCGTACCTTGAAAGCATCTGGCGCGAGCCCGACGAGGGGCTGTGGGAGGTGCGCGGCGGTCGCCAGCACTTCGTGCACTCCAAGGTCATGGCCTGGGTTGCCTTCGACCGCTCGGCGAGCCTGGCCGACACCACCGAGGAAGGGCGTGAACGGGGGCGACATTACCGCCAGGTGGCGGACCAGATCCGTGACGAGGTCTGCCGCCGCGGGCTGGATGCCGACGGGCGCCACTTCGTCCAGGCCTACGGTTCGACCGAGCTGGACGCGAGCCTGCTGCAGATCGCCCTGACCGGCTTTCTGCCGGCCGACGATCCACGTTTCCTGCGCACCCTCGAACAGATCGAAACCCACCTGCTGCGCAACGGCCTGCTGCTGCGCTATGACAGCGATAGTTGCAGCGACGGCCTGACGCCTGGGGAGGGGACGTTCCTGGTGTGTTCGTTCTGGTTGGCGGATGTCTACGTGCTGCTGGGGCGGCAGGAGGAGGCACAGGGGCTTTATGAGCGGCTCACGGCCTTGTGCAATGACGTGGGATTGCTGGCCGAACAGTACGACCCGGTGGGCAAACGAATGTTGGGGAACTTTCCGCAGGCGTTCAGCCATATCGGCATCATCAATACCGCGTTGAACCTGCACCGGGCGCAGTGTCCGGTGCGGGATCGGGCGAAATGCGGTGACTGAGCCTGCGATTTCTGACACTGGGCTATCAGCTTTTCCTTATTGCTTGTAGTCCATTTCCGAATCATTCTTTTGCCACCTTTAAGCCATTGCTACGGTCTTCCTTGCAACCTAGGCTCCCCTGGTCGTTGCCAATTCAGCGACCGGGTCTGCAAACCCGTGCCAAAGAAGGAGGACGCCGTTGCCAGGCTTCAGGTGCATCACCGCACTGTGAGGTTTGTTTCATGGTGGCTGCGTACGGGAGGTCTTCAGACCTGCCGGGTTACCTTCTTCTGCCCCGGTTTTTGCAGCCTGTACGTAGTCACCACCCCTCCACTGCAAAGGAAGGATGGCGACCTATCTTTAACTGCAGGAGAAGTCGAAATGTTGAAGATCGTCCCCGATCCACCCCCAACCAATCCTTCCCCTCATCACCTCGAAGACACCCTGATTCAGGCGGCGGAATACGTGCGCTGCGCCCTTATCGTGGCCCATCAGTCGGTATTGGTCTCGCATCCGCATTCGCTCGGAGCAACACTGGCGCTGACGGCGGTGCATGAGATGGAAACCGTACGCGCACTGCTGGACTCGGCGTTGGCGCAGGTACAGATACCAGGTGAGCCGCAGACACGGCATTGAGGTGGCGCATCCAGCGGGCAGGCAACGTTTGATGTGTGAACGACTGTCGAGGATCGGCCATGCCTGCGGGAATGTCGGCAGCGACACTATCACGGGGCAAGCACGTAGGCAGGGCACGACATCTTTATCGGCAGGGTGTGACGCATGGGGTCACGCTCCGGTTTCGTCGCATGGAACGGATGCGTGCCCCATGATCATCAGCTTTCGCCACAAAGGCCTGCGGCTCTTCCACGAAACGGGTAATACCCGCGGCATTCAGGCTGCCCATGTCCAGCGACTGCGGCGACAGTTGCAGTTCCTCGACAGTGCCGTGGTCGCCGAGGACATGAATGTGCCTGGCTGGCAGTTGCACCCGCTCAAAGGAGAGCGGCTCAGTTTCTGGTCGATAAGCGTGTCCGGCAATTGGCGCCTGGTATTCCGTATCACAGGCTTTGATGTCGAACTGGTCGACTAGCTCGACTACCACTGACAAGGGGCAAAAATCATAGCTATGCGCAACCCGCCTCACCCTGGCGAAACCCTGCGTGAAGATGTCCTGCCGACCTTGGGCCTGACGGTCAAGGCGTTCGCCGAGCATCTGGGTTTCTCGCGTGAGGCGCTGTCGCGGGTCCTTCATGGCCGAGCGGCGGTTTCTCCGGACCTGGCGGTACGCCTGGAAATGGCCGGCATCAGCACGGCGTGGCTGTGGCTGACGGTCCAGGTCGACTACGACATCTGGCAGGCGCGCCAGCGTCAGCAGCCTGTGATCAAGCGGCTTCACCAGGCGGCCTGAAGCTCCTGCAAAGAGCAGCAACGCATGCGTGCTAAAGGTCACGCAAGGTCAGGGAGCTGACTGATGAGATGCCTGTACTTCCTGTTGTCGCTGCTGTTGCTGATGCCCGCCACCATGGCCAATGACGGCGACGGCACAGAACCTGCCCCAGCGCAGCTGACGGTTGCCAACCGCACAATCTTCACCTTTCGCGCCAGCGTGCTTGGCGAACCTCCGGCAGTGCGTGTGCAGCGCTCCGGACGGTGGTCGACGAGGCCCTGCGTGGTGCCGAAGGGCTGACGCAGCATTACCTGGGTGACCCAGCACAGGAAAAATGGGTAGCGCCCGAGCGCTTGTACTGCGCGCCAGCGCAGGCGCCAGATGCTGCGAAGTTCGATGTGCCTCGTTAGTTAGCAAGGCAATCCTGAAGGCCAAGCAACGCAGAGTCCTGCTCAAGGGCGGCCAGGTGGCGAGGCCGGACATCACGCGGTTGGGCGTGCGCAGGGGATGCCTGCTGCTGGAAATGGACCGATGGCTTTTTGATTCTATTCTTGGATTGGTCTGTCAACCCGCATGAACAGGGAGGTATCAAAATGAGAGTGGAACTACTCGCTGTGATGCTCGTGCTGAGCTCGAACGCTGTTGCCCAGGACTGGGGGAAATTCTCCAGCCCCCTCAATGTCGAGCTATTACCGACTCAGCGCGATATTCGCTTGCTTCAGGACTTCACCTACACCGGGCCACGGCCGGGAAAAGTATTCTGGCTGGCGCCCAAGAACACGATATCCGATGGCGCATCCATACCCAGAGTCGCCTGGAGTGTTGTTGGGGGACCGTTGGATGGTCCGTATCGGCAGGCAGCCATCATTCATGATGTGGCGTGCGTGAAGCGAACACGGAGTTGGCAGGATACCCATAGAGCTTTTTATACGGGCATGAGGGCCGCTGGAATCGGGGAGACTCAAGCCAAGGTCATGTATGGCGCGGTCTATCACTTCGGGCCGCGTTGGGCGGAGCCGGAGTTCGTCAAGATACCCAGGACACGAACTGCAACCTTCGCCACTGAGTTCGCCCAATTCAAAGCGACGTTACCGCCTGGTAAAAAAGCTGAGTTGATAAGCGACGGTCGAGTGATATCCAGAACTGTCTCGGATGGATTATTCACACGTGAGTCGATAGACGAAGTTGTAGGTGCCGTGGTCGAAGTGCGCGAAGTGCAACCGCCTGTCACGCAAGCGGCCTTCGACAAGATGCGCGGTGAAATCGAGCGGAGCAACCCAAGCCTGGATGAGATCGAGAAGTTGCCCGTCTCGAACCTGTAGCGCGATCAATCATGGTTATCTGTCATTCAGTGACCTGAAAACGCAAAGCCCGGGCCATGAGCCCGGGCTTTTTTCAACGAGGTGTCCCGCTGTGGTCAGGCCACTGCCTCACGACCGGCACTGGCCACCTTGGTATGGCGCAAGGTCGGAATCAGGAACGCAATCGCCAGCACGCACGCGCTGACCAGCATCACGAAGCCACCGTCCCAGCCGAAGTGGTCGACGGTGTAGCCCATCGCCGCGCTGGCCGCGACCGAGCCGCCCAGGTAACCGAACAACCCGGTGAAGCCTGCCGCGGTACCGGCGGCTTTCTTCGGCGCCAGTTCCAGCGCCTGCAGGCCGATCAGCATCACCGGACCGTAGATCAGGAAGCCGATGGCGAACAAAGCGATCATGTCGATGGTCGGGTTGCCCGGCGGGTTGAGCCAGTACACCAGGGTGGCCACGGTGACCAAAGCCATGAACACGATGCCGGTCAGGCCACGGTTGCCGCGGAAGATCTTGTCGGACATCCAGCCGCACAGCAGGGTGCCGGGGATGCCGGCCCACTCGTAGAAGAAGTAGGCCCACGAGGTGGTGTCGACGCTGAAGTGCTTGGCTTCCTTCAGGTAGGTCGGCGCCCAGTCCAGCACGCCGTAGCGCAGCAGGTAGACGAACACGTTGGCCAGGGCGATGTACCACAGCAGTTTGTTGCACAGCACGTACTGGACGAAGATCTGCTTGGCGCTGAACTCCTGCTCGTGGCTCTCATCGTAGCCTTCGGGGTAGTCGTTCTTGTACTGCTCGACCGGCGGCAGGCCGACCGATTGGGGGGTGTCGCGCATGGTGGCGAAGGCGAACACGGCCACCAGCACGGCGACCGTGGCGGGCACATAGAAAGCCGCATGCCAGTCGTTGGTCCAGGCCAGGCCCAGCAGGAACAGCGGGCCGATCAGGCCGCCGCCGACGTTATGGGCGACGTTCCACACCGACACCACGCTGCCGCGCTCCTTCTGCGACCACCAGTGCACCATGGTCCGGCCGCTTGGCGGCCAGCCCATGCCCTGGGCCCAGCCGTTGATGAACAGCAGCACGAACATGATCGTCACGCTGGACGTGGCCCAATGCGCGAAACCGAAAATGAACATCACCCCGGCCGAGATCAGCAGGCCGAAGGGCAGGAAGTAGCGTGGGTTGGAGCGGTCCGAGACCAGGCCCATGAGGAACTTGGACAAACCGTAGGCGATGGCGATGGCGGAGATCGCCAGGCCAAGCTGGCCGCGGGTGTAGCCCTCTTCCTCGATGAGGTAGGGCATGGCCAGGGAGAAGTTCTTGCGCAGCAGGTAGTAGCCGGCATAGCCGAAGAAGATCCCGGCGAAGATTTGCCAGCGCAGGCGGCGATAGGTGCTGTCGACACGCTCGTCGGGCAGCGGCGCCTGGTGCGCGGCAGGGCGGAAGAAGGCAAACATGTGAAGCTCCCAGCTTGTTATAGGTATGCGAAAGCGAATATTACATTTTCGTTACGGAAAAAATCTCGGTTTTAGGCCGGGTGGTTGTTCTTTTGTGAAAGCCTGCGCATGGGTGATTACGGCAGCGCAAGGCATCCTCTGACATTGATGATGGCGATTGGCTACGCACTGGTCAGTTGTGGACCACTTTTCCGGCTCTACTACGGACGGAAGAGCCAATCCCATGGATATTCACGCAACGCCAATCGACCGCGCCACGCTGCTGCCCCACCTGCACCTCGGTCAGGAAAATCATCCCGGCTGGCCCTCGGTGCTGTTCGGCACCACGGCCCGTGCCGGGACCTCGGTTGACGCCTCGCTCGCGGTCTTTCATTTCAAGCGGTTCCTGTTGTGTAGCGGTCGCCTGGACGCTGCCCGCTATGTGCGTGATCGAGCGCGTCTGGCCTGGTGTGACCTGGATCACTATGTGTTGTACCTGCCGCTGCAACGTGGGCTGGCCGGCGGCAATGGCCTACGCGTGCGCGTGCAGGATGTAGTGGTGCTGGACCTGGCCCAGCCGGCGGCATTCGGCATGGCCGCAGGCGAGGGGCTGAGCCTGGTCATCCCGCGCGTAGTGGTGCCCCATGCCAAGGGGCAACTCCATGGCCTGCGATTGTGCCGGCAAAGCACGATGGGCGGCCTTCTGGGGCGCCTGCTGGCGTCGCTGGCGGTGGCCGCACCGCGCCTGACCGAGGATGACTGCACACGGCTGACCGAGCCCTTGCTCCATGTGATCGCCGCGTGCCTGGCCAGCGCGGTGACCGACCCTGCGCTTGTCGTACCGGACGCCGAGACCTTGGGGCGGCGCGCCCGTCGTTACATCGAGGGCAACCTGCAGCGTGACGACCTTACCCCGGCCGTTGTGGCCAAGGCACTGGGTACCTCGCGCAGCCAGTTGTACCGGGCGTTCGAACCGTTCGGCGGGGTAGCGCGCTATCTGCTGCAACGGCGTCTGCGGCGTTGCCTGCTGGCGTTGGGCGAGCCCGCCAATGCCGGGCGGCGTATCGGCGACCTGGCTTATGTCTACGGGTTCACCGACGAAGGGCATTTCAGCAAGGCGTTTCGCAAGGCCTTCGGCCTGTCGCCCCGTGCCGCCCGGAGGGCGCTGCAGCGCGGTGAGCTGAGTGCCAGTTACGCCGCGGCGAGCGGCGCGCACGCCCCGCCTTCGCTGGCCCGTTGGCTGCATGAGCTGGCTGGCCAGTAACCCCCGCATCCTGGGACGGCTGACCAGGTTTTTGGGACGCCCAGCCCCGGACAGAGCGTGGCCCTGACCGTAATCTGGATTCAACGGGTAACCCAACCACCCTTCAATCCGGTGCCGTCGTCAGGGCCTGAACCTGCAACGCACGAACTGCGAAGCCACCCGGACGGCATCGGCACCGCAACAGACAAGGAGCGTCGGACGTGGCGAATCAATCCCTCCACCACCTCATCCAGAGCATCGCCGGCGCGGTCGCAGAGGCGCAGGACAAGATCCAGCGTTTTCAGGTATCGACCGTGCGCCAGTACTTCGACGAAGACAACCGACCGGTGAGCATCGATGTGCGCCTGCCGTCCCATTCGCCCGAAGCGCGCGAAGGCGAGGAGCGCGTGGTGCGTGTGCCGCTGCTGTCGCTGGTGGGGGCACGGCTGATGGCCGTCAAGGACATGGAAATCTCGTTCGAGGTAGGGCTGAACGCCGATGACGGCTCGGCTGCGAACGTCGGACCGGCCAATGCCGGCGCCGATGGCTCGGGCTGGCCGAGCGAGAACCACAAGGCTCTGAACGTCGACCTGGGCGTTCGCCGCAATGGTGAAGGCGGGCCACTGGCGCGCGTCACCCTCAAAGTCGAAACCCAGCCCCCGTCGGAGGGGATGGCTCGGCTGCTGCAAAACCTCGATAAATTGATCTAGGAGACACAGAAATGGCTAACTTCTCGATGGGTGACCAGTTCCGCGGCCTGCCCATGGGCGACCTGATCGGTGGTCCGCTGACCGCCGCCTGCGACGCCCAGGTCCGCCTGGCCAACGCTACCGCCGACTTCATCAAGGTGATCGGCTTCCTGCCACCGGCGCCTGACCCGAACAACACCGACCCCAACCGGGTGGGTGATGTGCGTACGGTCAGCTTCCGCTTCGACCGTCCCTCCACCAGCAAGCCCGACGACGGCACCATCCCCATGGAACGGGTCGAGTTGGAAGTACCGCTGCTGGCGGTGGTCAAGGTGCCGAACCTGTCGATCAACAAGGTCGACATCACCTTCGACATGGAGGTGAAGAACTCCGAGCAATCGCGCGAAGCCACCGACGCCCAGGCGGCGATGTCGGCCGAGGCCAGTGTGGGCTGGGGGCCGTTCAGCGCCAAAGTCAACATCTCAGGCTCGGTGTCCTCGCACAAGGAGAACACCCGTTCCACCGACCAGTCGGCCAAGTACCACGTCGAGGTGCACGCCGCCGACGACGGAATGCCGGAAGGGCTGGCCCGGGTGCTGGACATGATCTCGCAGTCGGTTGCGCCAAAAGCCATCACCCAGCAGTAAAGGGTGAGCGGCCCAGCGTCAGCCCTGGGTTCGCCTGAGCCTTGACCGGGGGTTGGCCGTCAGTCTTTTCCGGAAAGGAGTTCCGTGATGTTCGATCTAACGGACGTGGGATATGTGAAACGCATCGTCGTCGGCAGCACCGATCCGGAGAAGCTGACGTCGCAGGATGTGATCCAGGCGCAGACCGCGCTGCTCAACCGCTGTCTCTGCGAGCCGCCGAAGGGGCGCATCGTCGGCATCGAGAAGAGCTTCAACCTGCTCAACATCGGCGAGCACCAGGTGGTGCTGCAGTCGCTCATCTACCACGTGGGCTTCGCCCGTCGGCCGTTCTGGCTGCCTGACGAGCAGGAGGCCTCGTGATGAACCACCTCGAAGAATTCGTCCAGGCCCTCGGCGGTGCCATGGCCGGCGCCCAGCAGGTCACAGGGGCGCGTTGGCCGGGCATCCGCATCGCCCAGATGGAGGTGTCGCTGGCCGCGACCGTCGAGCCAGGCGATGTCTCGGGCTGCCTGGCGTTGCGGGTCGGCCGCCCGCCACGCGGTAAGCAGACCTTGCATGAACTGAGCATTGTCGTGCCCGGCGACGCCCATGCGGCGATCGTCGTGCGCCTCGATGGCGAGCTGTTCGGGCACTACCGGAGGCCCGCTGATGGCCAGGCGAACTGACCGCTCGATGCGGCTGCTGCTGTCAACCCAGGAGACTCGAACCATGCGCACGATCCTGAAGAAAAAAACCGCGCAACCGGCGCGTATGTCCACCACCAGGCGCGTGCTGTGCGCCATCGGCGCTGCGGTGCTGTCTGCGCTGGTGGCTCTGGGCGCGATCCAGCCTGACCTGGCCCTGAGCATCGCCAAGTGGGCGGGGCTGGTGCTGGCGTTCTGAACCCTGCATTCAACCAACAAGGAGAGTCACCATGAAACAGTTGGCAACTGCACTGGTGGGGGCGTTGGCCCTCACCAGCCTGGCATCGGCCTGGGCCGTCGAGTACCGCGGCACCTTCAAGGACGATGGCCGCGACATCCCCGTCGTCCTGGACATTGAACCCGCCGCCGGGTTGGGGGATCGCGCCGGCAAGGTGCGTTTCAACGGCAATTGGAAATGCGGCTTCGACCTGGAGTACAGCGGGGCCAACGGGCAGGTCAACAGCTATGGCCTGGATGGCGCAGGCGCTGGCCTGTGCGGGCAACTGGCGCAGGGCTACCTGCAGAGCAGCCAGGGTGGCGGTGGCTTGCAGGTGCAACTGTTTACCCAACGCAACAAGCTGGCTTACAGCCTGACGCTCTTGCCATCCGGTAAGTAGCGCCAACCCCCACGACACCTCTCGCTTCGACACCAAGGCACGGCCTGCCCGCTGCCCCACGGGGAGCGGCTTGCCCGAAAAAGGAGCAGACCATGTGCATCACCAACACCGTAGGAACCGGCGGTAGCAATGCGCCCGCCGATGTGCGCAGCCTGCAACTGCTGCTCAACCTCAACAGCGGGCAACGCGGCTTCAGTTGCGCGCTCGGCACCGATGGCCTCTGGGGCGCAGGCACGCGCAGCGCCCTTGAGAGCTTCCAGCAGATCATCGGCAGCCCGGCCGGCAAACCGGTAGTGCCGGGCGACACGACCCTGGCCGCCTTGCGGGTCGGGCTGCCCGGCGGGCTCGGCGTGGCCAAGCTGTGGTTGGCGCTGATCAACGCCAGCAGCGCACGCATCACGGCGTTCCATCAGCCGTTGCTGGAGGTGCTGACCCGCTACCGCATCGATACGCCACTGCGTATTGCTCACTTCCTCGCCCAGATCGCCCATGAGAGTGGCTGCCTTCGATACACCGAAGAGCTGGCCAGCGGCAGTGCCTACGAAGGGCGCAAGGACCTCGGCAACCTGCAGCCGGGCGACGGCCCGCGCTTCAAGGGGCGTGGCCTGATTCAGCTCACCGGCCGCGCCAACTATCGCCAGTACGGCCAGTACTGCACGCGCGACTTCGAGAACAAGGACGACCCCGCCCTGGTGAGCAGCGACCCGGCCCTGGCGGTGGATGTCGCCGGCTGGTTCTGGGCCAACCGCAAGCTCAACGACTGGGCCGACAAGGATGACCTGCGCGAAGTCACCCGGCGCGTCAACGGCGGCTTCAACGGCCTCGATGATCGTGCCGCTTATCTAGCCCGGGCCAAGTGGCTGCTGCTCGGCTGACCCCACTCCCGCTTTCCGCCGGCAGCGGCGGAGCCAGAGGACAACAACGTCCTGTCACTGCAAAAAGGAGCTTCAAGATGAAAAAGACTTTCGTAGCAACCCCTGCACGTGCCGTGCTGGCTGGTCTGGCGATTATCGGCAGCTTGGCCTTCACCCTGGTGCCGATGGCGCCTGCCCAGGCCGCCGTGCAATGCCCGCAACCCAACTCGGGCGGCGCGCCCGCGGTCAACCAGCAGCATGTGTTCTGTGGTGAGGTTCAGGTGCAGGCTGCCGGCAACCGGGCCAAGGGCTTCCACAGCAGGCCGAACGGCCAGTCGCCTGCCACCGTGACCTTTACCGCTGCCACCACCAATACCCCGCGTGGTCCGGCCGGGATCTACGTGCTGCGCAACTTCAACATCACCCAAAATGGCGCGACCGGCACCAAGACCGTCTCCACGATGTTTCCTGACACTTGCTCACAAGCCAACGTGGTGGCGGCCATCCAGAACGCGTACAACAACCGCACCGGGCTGGTAAACGGCGAGTTCCACGGGCCGTCGGGGGCGAGTTGCCAGGCGGGCAACCCGGCGGCGTCCTTCAACATCGTCGGCTATATGAACGCCAGTGGCACGGTGGTAACCACCGCCTATCCTGACTACTGATTCTGCGTCACTCTCTGCAGGGCCGGGCGTGATGCCCGGCTCTTTTCGTCAGCACGACAAAGGAGTTTGCTGATGTCCAACATCCCATCCAGCAGTCTGCAGCAGTTCCTGGACGATGAGGTGACGGCCGTGGCACGCGAGCATTTGCTGGAAAAGGCCCTTGCCGCGCGCCTCAACCGAGTGGTGGAGCCCTACAGTGGCAATGCCTACCATGTTGCGTTCGAAGAGGACACGGTGGTGATCGAGCACTATTACATCGAAGGCTGGCCGGCCGTACACCTGCCGTTGCAGGATTTCATCAAAGCCTTGGAGTCGTTTGCAGGCAAGGCCTGAACGCGCCTTGCAAAATGTGCATGGCGCTAGCCAGGTGCTCAACGCGAGCGCTGCACGCTCGTGTTGAGCACCTGAAAAGCCCTGGCGCCCCTACGGCTCGCGAGTCACCCGCCACAGGGTGTTGGCCAGGTCGTCGGCAATGATCAACGCCCCCTTCGGGTCGACGGTCACCCCCACGGGCCGGCCACGGGTCTTGCCGTCCCCGCCAAGAAAGCCCGTGGCGAAATCCACCGGCTCGCCGGCCGGCTTGCCGTCGCGAAACGGCACGAAGATCACCTTGTAGCCCACCGGGTTCGGCCGGTTCCAGCTGCCGTGTTCACCCACGAACACACCGTCGGCGAAGGTGTCGCCCATGGCCGGGTTGGAGAAGGCCACGCCCAGCGCCGCCACATGCGAGCCCAGGCTGTAGTCGGGCTTGATCGCGGCTTTCACCTTGTCCGGGTTCTGCGGCCGCACGCGGTCATCGACGTTCTGGCCCCAGTAGCTGTATGGCCAGCCATAGAACGCGCCTTCCTGCACCGAGGTCAGGTAGTCCGGCACCAGGTCCGGGCCCAGTTCGTCGCGCTCGTTGACCACTGCCCACAGTTTGCCGTCGCGTGGTTGGATGGCCAGCGCGGTCGGGTTGCGCAGGCCGGTGGCATAAGGCCGGTGGGCACCGGTCGCAGCGTCCACCTGCCAGACCATGGCGCGGTCGACCTCCGCCTCCATGCCACGCTCGGTGATGTTGCTGTTGGAGCCGATGCCTACGTACAGGTAGCGGCCGTCGGGGCTGATGGCCAGCGACTTGGTCCAGTGGTGGTTGATCTCGGCGGGCAGGTCGGTGACCTTGGTCGGCGGGCCACCGGCCTGGGTCTGGCCGTCCTGGTAATCGAAGCGCACCAGCGCGTCCTGGTTGGCCACGTACAGCTTGCCGTTGGCATAGGCCAGGCCATAGGGGGCATTGAGGTGTTCGGCGAATACCGTCTGCAGTTCGTAGCGGCCATCGCCGTCGGCGTCGCGCAGCAGGGTAAGGCGGTTGCCGCCCTTGACCTGGGTGTTGCCCTTGGCCTTGATCTGGCTGGCGATCACGTCCTTGGGCTTGAGCTTGGCGGCGTTGCCACCACGCCCCTCGGCAACGAGGATGTCGCCATTGGGCAACACCAGGGTCTGGCGCGGGATCTTCAGGTCGGTGGCGATGGCGCTGATGCGGTAGCCCTGGGGCACCTGGGGTTTTTGCTCACCCCAGGCGGCCGGCTGGGCGATCTTCATGCTTGGCAGCAGCCCGCGTTCGGGGGCTGGCAATTTCGGGTCCGGACCATGGGCCTGGGTCTTCTCGCCGTCGCCGCCACAGGCGCTGAGCAGCAGGGCCATGCTCAGGGCGCTCAATGCGTGCTTCATGCTTCGCCCTCCGTGCGCAGGCGGGTCAGGCCGGCCCAGGTGGCGATCATGGCCAGCACCGTGACCACTACTGACAGCACCAGGCCTGCGGGCATCACGGCCCAGGCGTCCTTGGCGTGCTCGAAGGCGTTGACCAGGCCCAGTACCCAGGTGACCAGCAGCAACAGCACGTACAGCAGCGGGCGACCGGCCTTGCGTGGCGCCCGGATCAGGTTGGCCAGGGCAAACAGCAGCGCCAGGCCACTGGATAGCAGGGCCCCGGCGATCAGCCAGGCGGCGAAGTTGCTCCACTGGATCTGGTAGCTCTGGTAGTAGGCAATGTCGCTGAGCAGGGCGCCGAGGAACAGCGGCACGCTGCCGGCGAGCAGGGTCGCGTGCAGCGGCCCTGGGGTGCAACGGGGGAGGGTGGTAGTGGTCACTGGCTAGGCTCCTTGTCGATCGACGATCCTGGGTCGAGGGTGCTTAGGTGAGGATCGTGATCGAGGTGCAATAGTTCAGTGGCGTTTGCCGTTGGCTTTACCGGCGCCTGCAGGAGCCTGGGTCTTGCCTGGGAAATTCAGTCGAGCACGGGCCGCAGGAAGCTGCGCTCATAGCTGAGGATGAAACGCTGCTCGGTGGCCAGGGCAAAGGCGGCGATGCACTCGGGGTCGGTTTCCGAAGCTTTGCGGTACTGCTCGTAGGCCGCCAGGCTGGGGAAGCTGAACAGGGCATAGGCGACATTGTTGGCGCCTTCGCTGGGCAGGAAGTAGCCGTGGTGGCTGCCGCCCATGCGGTTGACCAGGCCGATCCACAGCTTGCCGTAGGCTTCGAAGGCGGGGACCTGGTAGGGGTCGATGATGTACTTGAGGTGGCAGGTGATCATTGCACGCAATCCTTTGGGTGAGCCGGGTGGCTCACCTTACAGGGCGTGGGCGTGGGCAGCTAGTGTGGTGTTTTGCAAATACGACCAATAACTCGCGAGCGATTTTTGCGCTCAGGCAAGGCGTCGCGACGAGTCGTAGCCCAGCTACGGCGAGGAGCGACAACGCCGCATGAGCGCAAAAGCGCCGCGAGTTATGGTCGTTATTTGTGAAACACCACACTAGAGTTTGGCCTGGCGCCAGATCAATTGCTCGGTGGGATAACCCTGCTTGCGCGCCAGCGCCAGTAGCTGGTCACGGGTCTGGTCACTGACAGTGGGGGTGCGCGACAGCAGCCACAGGTATTCGCGGTTCGGGTGGCCGACCACGGCCACGCGGTAATCCGCGTCGTGATACAGCACCCAGTATTCGCCCTTGGTCAGGTCCGGTGCCAGGCGGCTGAACCAGTTGTCGAAGCGCACCCAGAGCTTGTCGGTGCGGCCGGGCACCTGCGCCTCGGCGATGCCATTGGCCTGGTTCCATTGGCCGTCCTTTTCCAGGCAGCGGTTGGAGACGTCGATGCGCCCGTCCTCGCGCAGGCCATAACGGGCCTCGGACTGCACGCAATTGCGCTGGAAGAACATCGGCAGGCGCGCCAGTTCATACCAGGTGCCCTGGTAGCGCTGGAGCTCGACCTGTTGCGTGGTGGGCGGTGGCTGCTCGTCGCGGGCGCTGGTGCAGCCCGTGAGCGCGAGGGTAAGGCAGCAGCAAAACGGCACGGCCAGGCGCATCGCCATGGGAAACCTCCTGAAGGGGGGAAAGGCTTACATGGCTTTCGATGCGCGGGCCGGCCAAAGGTTTTACTGGGCTGGGCGGGAAGTTTCCACGCTCAGTACTTCGGTAAAGATGGCTTCGACGGTCTGGTCGACCTTGAGGTTTTTCATCCGTGCCTGCAGTTCGGGATTCTCGACCTTGACCACCTGCAGTTTGCCTTCGGGCGGCAGCAGGGTGACTTCATGAGTGTTCAGGTCGATCTTCTTGATCTGCGAGGTGACCTTGACCTGGCGGAAAGCCTCGCCACCAGGGTTGGGGTTGGCCGCGGTGGCGCGGATGGTGCCCGATTCCTCGGAGGCCTTGGGCGCGCCGCCGACATTGGTGTTCAGTACATAGGCGATGGCACGGGTGACTTTGATGTCGACCTGGTCGCCCTCCTTGAGGTGGGGCAGGGCCTTGGCCTGTTCGGTGAGCTGGAAGGTCACGTCCTTGTTGTGGGGACCCTCGACCGTGACCTGGCGGTTGGGCAGGTCGATCTTGGTCACTTCGGTGGTGATATGGCTTTCCAGCGCCTCGCTGGCGATGGGCAGTTCGGCCGCGTGGGCGGTGAGGCTGGCCGCGCCGATGAGCGAGGTGAAAGCGATGGCGCGGGCGAGAGTCGAGTTCATTGGCCTGTCTTCCTTGTGGTCGATACCGATGGGTGGTTCGCGTTGAGCAAGCATAGACAGTAGTTGGCTGGTGTGTGGCCCGCTTACAAGGCTGGCTGTTCCAGGGCCTTGGCGCCGGATACGCTCACCGCCCCGGGCAGTGTCACGGCATTCTTGGCGGCCAGCACTTCGGCCATCACGCTCACCGCGATCTCCGCCGGGGTCTTGCTGCCGATGTAGATGCCGATGGGGCCATGCAGTCGTTGCAACGAGGCCTCGCTCTCGCCGAAATGCTCAATCAAGCGCTCGCGGCGCAGCTGGCTGTTGCGCCGCGAGCCGATGGCGCCAATGTAGAACGCCGGGCTGTGCAGGGCCTCGAGCAGCGCCAGGTCGTCGAGCTTGGGGTCATGGCTGACGGCGATGATGCAGGTGCGCAGGTCTGCGTTGAAGGCGCGTACCGCATCGTCCGGCATGCCCTTGAGGTGCTCGACGCGGGCCACCGCCCAGGTGGCCATGTGTTCGGGGCGAGGGTCGCACACCGCCACCCGAAAACCGTTGAACAAGGCCATGGTCGCCAGGTATTCGGCCAGTGCCCCGGCGCCGATCAGCAGCATGCGGTAGCCGGGACCGAGGGTGTTGACCATGTGCTGGCCGTCGAAGCTGAACTGCTCGGGCGTGGCGGTGGCTGCCAGGCTCACCGCGCCGCTTTGCAGGGTCAGTCGGCGGCGCATCAGCCGGCCCTGGTCGAGGTGCTCCAGCAGTTGCAGCAGGGGCAACGCGGCCGGTTCGAATTCCAGGATCAGCTCCAGGGTGCCGCCACAGGGCAGGCCGAAGCGGTGGGCCTCGTCGGCGCTGACGCCATAGCGAATCACCTCGGGCCTGCCCTGGGGCAGGCCGGGGCCGCCATAGGCAGTGGTGTAGCGATGAATCAGGTCGTCTTCGATGCAGCCGCCGGACACGCTGCCAACCACCCGGCCATCGTTGCGCAGCGCCATCATCGAGCCGACCGGGCGAGGGGAGGAGCCCCAGGTGCGGGCGACAGTGGCGAGCAGCACGCGGTGCCCGGCCTGAAGCCAGTCGTGGGTGGTGCGCAGGACCAGCAGGTCGATGCTTTCCATGGTGTCCTCGGTTGTCTGTGCTCCACGCTTCACACGTGGGAGCGGGCTTGCCCCGCGATGGCGGTATCAGCGCATATGCAGGATGATCGGGCTGCTGCTGGCAGGGTCGGTATGCCCGCGCAGCTCGCCCACCGCCTTGGCCTGCACCGCGCCACCCTGATTGCCCCAGGCACTGCGGGCGAAACTCAGCACCTCGGCGATCTCCCGGTCCGACAGCTGCTCGCGGAACGCCGGCATGCGGTACGCGTCCGGCACCCCGGCGGCGACGATGCGCTGCGAGCCGTTGAGGGTGATGTTTATCGCCGAGGCGTTCTCTGCGGCCAGCATCGAGGTGGCCCCCGCCAGCGGCGGCATCCACTCGGCCTGGCCCTTGCCATCCGCGCCATGGCAGCTGGCGCAACGGGTCGCGTAGGTGTGCGCGCCGGGCGCATCAGGCGCGGCGGCCGTCGCCTGGTACTGCCAGGGCGCACCATCACGCCGAGGGTCACCGGGCAATGCCTTGAGGTAGCGGGCGATCGCGCCCAGGTCGTCGTCGCTCATGAACTGCGTAGAGTTGTTGAACGCCTCGGTCATCGAGCCGTACACCACTGCATGGCGATTGCGCCCGGTCTTGAGGAACTGCACGATCTCGGCCTCGCTCCAGCGCCCGAGCCCGGTGTTGTGGTCCTGGCGCAGGCTCGGCGCGTACCAGCCATCGAGCAGGGCCCCGGCGAGGAACGGCGCGCCGCTTTCGTCCAGGGCTTTCTCGTTGAAGGCCAGGCCCCGAGGCGTATGGCAGCTGCCGCAGTGGCCGGGGCCCTGGACGATGTAGGCGCCGCGATTCCACAGCGGATCCTGGTCGGGTTTCTGCGCATAGGCGGTGGTCGGTGCGAAGAGGCCGTTCCACAGGGCGATGGGCCAGCGCAGGTTCAATGGCCAGGGAATGCTGCTGGGTATATTGGCTTCGGCTGCCGGTTGCACGCCCTTCATGAAGAACGCGTAGAGCGCCCGCACATCGTCATCGCTGAGCTTGGCATAGGACGGGTAGGGCATGGCCGGGTACAGCCGTCGCCCTCCCGGCGCCACGCCCTGGCGCACGGCACGGTCGAAGTCGGCCAGGCTGTAGGCGCCGATGCCGTGGTCGCGATCCGGGGTGATGTTGGTGGCATGGATGGCCCCCAGCGGCGTGGCCATTTCCAGGCCTCCGGCAAAGGGCGCCTTGCCCGGCACGCTGTGGCAGGCCACGCAGTCGCTGAGGCGGGCGACGTATTCGCCGCGGCTGACCAGGGCTGCGTCGGCGCTGTCCGAGGCGCTGAAGGGCGAGGCAGGCTCGCGGGTGACGTACCAGGCCAGCAGGCCTGCCGCGACCAGGCACGGCAAGGCCAGCCAGCCTGCGGTTCTTGCGAATCGGCTGTTGTTCATGGGCTGTCCTTGTCGTGTCAGCTGAAGGTATGGCGGCTCAGGGGCATGCTGCGCACGCGCTGGCCGGTGAGCTGCGCTACGGCGTTGGCCACCGCGGGCGCGACCGCCGGCAGCGGCGGTTCACCGATGCCGCCCATCTTCGCCCCGCTCTCGACGATGCGCACGTGCACCCGGGCCATGCGCGACGGCGGCAGCACCGGGTAGAGGTCGTAGTTGCGCGCCCGTGGCATGCCGTTCAGCCACACCGATTCTTCCAGCAGCACCTGGGACAGGCCCAGGGATACCGCGCTGTTGACCTGGGCCTCGATGATCGCCGGGTTGACGATGCTGCCCGGGTCGATGGCCTGCCAGATATCGTGCACCTTGACCTGGCTACCCTCCAGCGACACTTCGGCGATGACCGCCGCCTCCGAGCCGAACGGCGAGGCCATGGCCACGCCGCGGGCGCGCTTGCTGCCGTCCTCGGCGGTGAACGGGCCGCGCTTCCAGCCGCCGGACAGCTCGCCCACCGCCTGCAGCAGGGTGGTCAGACGCGGGTTGTCCCGCAGCAGTTGCAGGCGCAGCTCGAAGGGATCGTGGCCACCCTTGTCGGCCAGCTCGTCGAGGAACGACTCGTAGAAGAAGTCGTTCAGCGAATTGCCCACCGAGCGCCAGTAGCCGAGCATGGCCGGGCCTTTGACATAGATCTGCGCGGTGCGCTTGTTGGCGATGGCGTAGGCCTTGCCCGACAGCCCTTCGAGGGCGGTGGGGTCGACCGTGTCGCCCTGCTTGCCAGCAATGGCCTCGGTCGGGCCTTCGGTGGCGCTGATCGCCTCGATGGCCACCGGCAGGCCTTTCTCGTCCAGCGCGGCGCGGAACTTGACCACGGCCATGGGGCGCATGGCATCGCGCAGGAACTCCTCCTCGCGGCTCCAGATCAGTTTCACCGGCCTGCCGACCGCCTTGGCCAGGGCGATGGCCTGCGGGTAGGGGTTGGCCGAGTCATACAGGAAGTGCCGGCCGAAGAAACCACCGAGCAGGGGCGAATGCAGGGTGATCCGCGCCGGGTCCAGGCCGGTGCGCTTGGCGATGTCGGCGCGGAACATGTCCTGGGCCTGGTTGGGCAGCCACACTTCCAGCGAGCCGTCGGGGTTGAAACGGGCGGTGGCGGAGGGCGGCTCCAACTGCGCGTGGTTGAGGAACTGGTTGTGGTAGGTGGCCTCGACCTTGGTCTTGGCCGCGGCCAAGGCGCCGGCGACATCGCCCTGGTTTTCCTCGTCGCGGCTCGGCCCGGTCTGGGCGGCCAGGTGTTCGCGCCAGCCATCGCTGGAAAAGTCGGCAGGCATCGGCCGCACCTGGCTGTCGGCGGCCACTTCCTTCCAGTCCACCTGCAGCGCTTCCACCGCGCGCTTGGCGTGCCACCAACGTTCGGCGACCACGGCGACCGCACCGGGCAGTTGATGCACCGAGTGCACGCCCTTCATCGCCTTGACCTGTTCCTCGTTGCGCAGGTTGCCTACGGTCATGCCCAGGCGCGGGGCATGCTGCACGGCGGCGTGGAGCATGCCGTCGACCTTGACGTCGATGCTGTAGACGGCCTTGCCGGTGGACTTGTCGTAGGCGTCGAGGCGCTGCACCGGCTTGCCGATCCAGCGGAACTGGCTGGGGTCGCGCAGCTTGACGCTGGCAGGGTCCGGTACCGGCAGGTCCATGGCCTTGGCGGCCAGTTCGCCGTAGCCCAGCGCACGGCCCGAGGCCGCGTGCACCACCTTGCCAGGCTCGGTGCTCAATTCACCTACTGGCACGCCCAACTGCTCGGCGCCGGCCTGCAGCAGCATGGCGCGGGCCAGGGCGCCGAGGCGGCGCATGGTCGGGTAGCTCATGCGCACCGACATGCTGCCGCCGGTGATGCGCAGGCCGTTCTCCATCACCACGTAGGCCTCGCCCGCTGGCGCGCTTTCGACCACGAAGGTGGCTGGGTCGGCGTCCAGTTCCTCGCCGATGATCTGCGCCATGGCCGTGTTGACCCCTTGCCCGCCCTCCATGAACGGGCTGAGCAGGTGCACGCTGCCGTCCGCGCGGATTTCCAGGAAGGCCGGCACCTGGGTGCCGCGCTCAGTGGTCGCGGCGGCGGCCTGTACCCGCGCCGAGCCCAGCGGCAGGCCGAAGCCCAGCACCAGTGCGCCGATGGCGCTGCCGGCAAGAAAGCGCCGACGCGACAGGTTGACCGTTTCGCCGCTGCGCAGCCGTGCCAGGTCGTCAGGGGTGTCGATACGCGCGTTCATCAGGCGTTCTCCCCTTGGGCCAGTTCGTGCACGGCGGCATGGATGGCGTTGTAGGTGCCGCAGCGGCACAGGTTGACCATGGCCGCGTCGATCTGTTCGGTGCTGGGTTTGGGGGTGTGCTTGAGCAGCGCGGTGGCCGCCATCACCTGGCCGGACTGGCAGTAGCCGCACTGGGCCACCTGGTGCTCGACCCAGGCGGCGACCACGCGCTTGCCCACGGCGTCGGCTTCGATGGCCTCGATGGTGGTGACTTCACGACCGACCACGCCGGCCACCGGGGTGACGCAGGCGCGCACCACATTGCCGTCCACCAGCACCGAGCAGGCGCCGCATTGGGCCAGGCCGCAACCGTATTTGGTGCCGGTCAGGCCGAGGTCGTCACGGATCACCCAGAGCAAGGGCGTGTCGGCGTCAGCCTCGACCTGGTAGGTCTGCTGGTTGATTCTTAGTTCCATGGGCTCACCTGCTGATCATCGGTTCTGGAAGCGGGGAATACGCTGTTCCCCAATCCAGAAACGCTAGCACATGGCCCCGTTGCGCAATCGATGCACCCCGCAGGTCCAGAGGATCAGGCAAGCAATCCGGTGGAATGCGCAAGCCCCCTCAATCGATGCGCGGGTGCTGCTGGGCCAGGGTCTTGCGCTTGGCCTCCAACTCGGCGATCTGCGCGTCGATGTCCTCGATCTTCTGTTCGATGTTGTCGTGGTGCTCCTGCAGCAGTTCGCGGGCTTCGTCGATATCCGAGGCCGCCGGGGCGGCGCCGCGCAACGGACGGTTGGCGGTCTCCTTCATGGTCAGGCCGGTGAGCAGGCCGATCACGGCGATCACCATCAGGTAATAAGCCGGCATGTACAGGTTGTCGGTGGTTTCCACCAGCCAGGCGGCGAGGGTCGGGGTCAGGCCGGCGATCAGCACAGAGATGTTGAAGGCGCTGGCCAGGGCGCTGTAGCGGATATGCGTGGGAAACATCGCCGGCAGGGTCGAGGCCATCACGCCGATGAAGAAGTTCAGCAGCACGGCGAGGATCAACAGGCCGGCGAAGATCACCGCCAGCTTGCCGCTGGTGATCAGCATGAACGCCGGGATCGCCAGGGCGAACAGGCCGACGCTGCCGATGATGATGAACGGCTTGCGCCCCCACTTGTCGCTGAGCAGGCCGATGATCGGCTGCACGAACAGCATGCCGACCATGATCGCGATGATGATCAGCACGCCGTGGTCTTCGCTGTAGTGCAGGTTGTGCGAGAGGTAGCTGGGCATGTAGGTGAGCAGCATGTAGTAGGTGACGTTGGTGGCGATCACCACGCCGATGCAGGTCAGCAGGCTGCGCCAGTGCTGGGTCGCCACCTCCTTGAACGAAACTTTCGGGCCGCTGGCCAGGCCTTCGCGGTCACCTTGCTCGAGTTTTTCGACGTGTTGCTGGAAGGCCGGGGTTTCTTCCAGCGCGTGGCGCAGGTACAGGCCGATCAGGCCCAGCGGCAGGGCCAGGAAGAACGGCAGGCGCCAGCCCCATTCGAGGAACTGTTCCTCGCCGAGGAGCGTCGAGATCAGCACCACCACGCCGGCGCCGAGGACGAAGCCGGCGATCGAGCCGAAGTCCAGCCAGCTGCCGAGGAAGCCGCGCTTGCGGTCCGGGGCGTACTCGGCGACGAAGATCGAGGCGCCGGTGTATTCACCGCCCACCGAGAAGCCCTGGGCCATCTTCGCCAGCAACAGCAGGATCGGCGCCCAGATGCCGATGCTGGCGTAGGACGGGATCAGGCCGATGGCGAAGGTGCTCAGGGACATGATCACGATGGTCGCGGCCAGCACTTTCTGGCGCCCGTAGCGGTCGCCCAGGGCGCCGAAGAACAGCCCGCCCAGCGGGCGGATCAGGAAGGGCACGGAGAAGGTGGCCAGCGCCGCGATCATCTGCACGCCGGGGCTGGCGTTGGGGAAGAACACCTTGCCCAGGGCATAGGCGACGAAGCCGTAGACGCCGAAGTCGAACCATTCCATCGCGTTGCCCAGGGCGGCTGCGGTGATGGCCTTGCGCATCTTGGCGTCGTCGACGATGGTGATGTCCTTCAAGCCGATGGGCTTGACGGGTTTCCTGCGTGATTTCATGGGCCGTTGTCCTTGGAGGCTGTGGGGCATGGCCATGGTTTGGCCAGCCTTGTACCTAGGGTCAGATACAACGGCGCGCTAAATAATTCCCTGCTGGATCATTTGTGTGCGGCACGGATGGCCCTGGCGCGAGGCAAGCCCGCTTCTACAGAGGCCATCAGGCAACCGATCAGAGCGCGCGTGACATTAGCCAGTGCTGCTGCTCCCAAGCCTCGAAGGGTTCCAGCGGTGCCCAGCCACGCTTGGCGTAGTAGGCGCTCTGGTCGTGGGTGTGCAGGTAGAGCGTGGAGACTCCGCTGCTGCGTGCATGGTCGCAGATGCCTTCGATCAGTTGTTCCGCCAGGCCTTGCCCTCGTGCTTGCGGGGTGACGAACACGCAGGCCAGCCATGGGCCAAGATCGCTGCGCCCGGGCAGGTCGTCGCTGGCCAGGGCGGCGCTGCCCAGCAGGCGGTCGCCGTCGAGGGCGACCAGGCATCGCCATTGGCCGTTGCGCTGGCCTTCGGCGAATTCGCGTTGCCAGTCGCTAAGCGGCACGTCCGCGTACTCGTAGTGGAACTGTTGGTGCAGCCACTGGGCGAGGGTATCGCTGTGGGCCATGTGGTGTTCAAGCCAGTCCAGGCGGGGCATGCTGTTGTCCTTGTCGAGGGGCATTTCAGTGCGGTGGGCTGTGATGTCGCGAGCATACACCAGGCCTCTAACGCGTACTCGAGTTGCAAGTAAATTCGAGGACAGTCGCTTCAATAGAGTCGAAAGTTCAGCACGAATCGTCGCCGCACGGGCCAATTATTCGGCTTAGTTTCGGCGCGTTTCACCGAAGTAGAGTCCTCTTGTGTGTTTTCAAGTTGCTGTGCGTAGGCGGCATGCGACTAAAGTCCGGTGTCTGCTGCTCGTGTCTACAAGTACCGTGGGGCTAGACAGTCATCAAGTTCGATTGTTGGACAATTCGATCCCTCCACCCCGTACCCGCTTTACCACGGGCTATCAAGTGACCATGCGGTCATGCCCGGCGCCATGTGGTAATTAGCAGTCGTTAACTTTTCCGTGAGCGTTTCAACAAACAACGCTCAACTTTCTAAAGTTATTGCGCGTGTGCCGATAACCCTCGGTGACCGTGCTGGGAAGTTCCAAGTACTGCGATTCTCGCTGTGCCTTTGCCTGCGAATGGGTGTTGTATGCCGTACCTGTCTGCTGTTGATCGTCGCCAATTAATGCTGTCTGTCGCACTGGCTTGCCTGTGCGCCGGAAACCTGCATGCCGAGACATTTACGCCCGGCCAGGAAGTGTTGCGCCAACAGCAACAGCAACAACAGGACCTGCAGCAACTGCAACTGGAGCAACGACGCCGCCAACTGCAGCGCGGTGCGTTCACCGGGCCCGATACTTCCGCGCAGGTCCCCCAGGCCGCGGCCCCGGATACGCACTGCTGGCCGCTGGCTGGAGTGCGGGTGGGCGGCGTCACCCTGATCGACCGTGCCACCCTCGATGCGCGCATCGACCCGCTGGTGGCGGCGTGCATGGGCGTGGGGCAGATCAACCAGCTGCTGGCGAGTATCACCGCGCTGTACCTGGAAAAGGGCTATATCGCCAGCCGGCCCTACCTGAGCAGCGCCCCGGCAGCCGGGCAGTCGCTGGACATCCTGGTGGACGAAGGCTACCTGGAGGCCATCGAACTGGCCGACCAGCGCCTGCCGGTGTCCCTGGCCGGGGCCTTCCCCGGCATGCTCGGCGAGCCGCTGAACCTGCGTGACCTGGAGCAGGGCCTGGACCAGCTCAACCGCCTGCGCTCGGTCGACCTGACCGCCGACATCGCCCCCGGCAGCCAGCCGGGCGCCTCGCGGATCATCCTGCGCCCGCGCAGCGCCGGCCAGCCACGGGTGGCCGTGGGCCTGGGCCTGGACAACCTCGGCAGCGCCAGCACCGGGCGCGACCGTCGCGTGCTCAGCCTGGGCCTGGACAACCCGCTGGCACTCAACGACCTGCTCAGCCTGTCGGCCAGCGATACCCTCAACCAGGGCGACCGTTACAGCCGCAACGCCAGCCTGTACTACGCGATCCCCTATGGCTACTGGACCTTCAGCCTGTTCGCCAGCCATGCCGAGTACCGCTCGCCGGTCAAGCTCAGCACGCTGACCCTGCATAGCCGCGGCATCACCGACCAGCTCAGCCTGCGCGGCGAGCGTGTGCTGTGGCGCGACCAGCGCCATCAACTGAGCGCCAGCCTGCAACTGGCGCACAAGAATGTCGACAGCGAGTTCGCCAAGGTGCGCTTGGACGTGCAGAGCCCGACGCTGACCGTGGCCGAGGCCGGGCTCAACCTGTTCTGGCTCGACCACGCGGTGTGGAACCTGGACCTCAACTATGCCCAGGGGCTGCATTGGTTCGGTGCCGACGACGATGCTGATCGCCGGGTGCCCGACCTGCCCATGGCGCAGTTTCGCAAGTACCGCGCCGGCCTTGGCCAGTGGCGCAACGGCCAGCTGCTGGGCCAGGCCTGGCAGTGGCAGAGCCAGCTCAACCTGCAGTACAGCCCCGACCCGCTGCCGGCCATCGAGCAGTTGCTCGGTACCGACGATTCGGCCGTGCGCGGCTACCGCATCAGCAGCCTGTCCGGCGCCAGTGGGGCGGTGTGGCGCAACACCCTGCGCCTGCCGCTGCGGGCACAGGGACCGCTGACCATCACCCCGCGCCTGGGGCTGGACCATGGCTGGATCAAGGCCGACCACGGCGCCGCCAGCCAGCGCCTGAGCGGCGCGAGCCTGGGCTTGAACCTGGGCTGGAAGGCGCTGCAGCTGGACCTCGACTACCAGCGCAGCCTCAACACGCCCCGCGGTTACCAGCGCGAGCCTGAAGTCTGGCTGTTCAGGGCCGCCGTGCAGATCTGAGCGCACCGATTTAGCAGTACCTACATGGAGAGTGACCTATGCCCAAGACCCCCTTTACCTTCAATTTGTCCCCGCAAGGCAAGCTGCGCTGGGCGATCGCCAGCCTGCTGCTGGCCACCAGCCTGCCCCAGGCGCTGGCCGGCGGCGTGGTGGTCGCCCCCGGGCCCGGGGGCACGGCGCAACTGCAGACCCAGGGCGGCGTGCCCATCGTCAATATCGTTGCCCCCAACGGCGCGGGCCTGTCGCATAACCAGTTCCTCGACTACAACGTCGACCGCCAGGGCCTGGTACTGAACAACGCCCTGCAGGCCGGGCATTCGCAGCTGGCCGGCGAGCTTGCGGCCAACCCGCAGTTCCAGGGCCAGGCGGCGAGCGTGATCCTCAACGAAGTGGTCAGCCGCAATGCCTCCGCCATCAATGGCGCCCAGGAAATCTTCGGCCGTGCCGCCGACTACGTGCTAGCCAACCCCAACGGCATCTCGGTCAATGGTGCCAGTTTCATCAATGCGCCCAACGCGAGCCTGGTGGTGGGCCGCCCCGAGCTGGAAGCGGGCCGGCTCAAGGCCCTGGGCACCCAGGACGCCAGCGGCCAGTTGCAGGTGCAGGGCGCCGGCCTGCGCAACGACGGCGGTTCGGTCAACCTGATCGCCCCGCGCATCGACAGCCAGGGCCGCCTGGATGCCCGGGACCAGCTCAACCTCACCGTGGGCCGCAACCAGGTGGATTACGCCAGCGGCCAGGTCAAGGTGCTCGACGGCGGCGCGGCCAGCGGCGAGCAGCGGATCGACGCCAGCCTGTTCGGCGCGATGCAGGCCGGGCGCATCAATATCGTCAGCACCGCGCAGGGTGCCGGGGTGCGGGTCGGGCCAGGGCAGATCGAAGGCCGCGACGGCGTGCGCATCGACTCGGCGGGTAACCTGAACATCAGCGGCGCCGCCGTGGCCGACTCGCTGCAAGCGACCCGTGCGGGCGTGCGCAGCAGCCAGGGCGATGTGCAACTGCATGGTGCCCAGGACCTGACCCTGGCCGCCGCCGACGTGGCCGGGCGCGACGTCAAGCTCGACGCCGGGCGCAACCTCACCCTGAGCACCGTGCAAAGCCGCAAGCTCCAGGAAAAACGCGAAAACTGGCGCAGCGGCGCATTGGGCATCGATTGGGAAACCTACCAGCGCACCCAGATCGACAGCGATACCCGCGAGCATGGGGTGCAGGTCGTGGCCCAGCGTAATGCTCGGGCGAATGCCGGCCAGGATCTCACCGCCAATGCCGCCAGCATCGAGGCTCCGGGTCAACTGAGCCTGAACAGCGGTGGCGACCTGCGCCTGACCGCTGCCACCGAACGCCAGGTCAACAGCGACCAGGGCAAGCACACCAAGGGCTTCTGGAAGGCCGACTGGGACAACCGCAGCGAAACCCAGCGCAGCGTCACCAGCCAGCTCAAGGGCGGCGATATCGAACTGCGGGCCAAGGCTTCGGTGCTGGCCGAAGGTGCCCAGCTGACCAGCGGCCAGGACATCCGCATCGCCGGCAAGCAGGTGCAGATCAGCAACGCCTCGCGCACCGACCAGCGCGACAGCCAGAACCAGCAGAGCAAGTTCTTCGGCGTCAGCCACAACGAAGCCAAGCAGAACAGCCGGGAAAGCACCGCCGTGCGCAGCGAGCTGGTGGCCGGTGGCAGCGTTGGCCTGAACAGCGCCGAAGGCATCGAGGTGGTCGGCTCCACGGTCAAGGCTACCGGCGCGTTGAGCGCCGACGCGGCGGGCGACCTGAAGGTCGCCTCGGCCCAGGACACCCGTGAGCACGGCAGCGCCAGCAGCAGCCGTGGTTTCGTGGCCTCGGCCAAGGAGACCGCGCCGGGCTCGGGGCAGTATCGCGCCGGCGTCGGCTATGCGAGCGATCGCCAGAGCGCCACTGGCAGCCAGGTCAGCCAGCAGGGTTCCAGCCTCAGCGGCAGCGAGGTTCAGCTGACCGCCGGCGCTGACCTGACCGTCAAGGGCGCAGCGGTGAAGTCCACGGCAGGCGACACCACCCTGGCCGGCAAGCAGGTGTCGTTGCTGGCCGAGCAGGACAGCCGCAGCGAGTCCCGCGACAGCAGCCACACCGGGGGTGGCGTCTACCTCACCGCCGGCCTCGACCGTGCCGGCGCCGGGGTCGACTTCGCCCATGGCACCCAGCAGGACACCTCGAACAGCAGCACTGCCAAGACCACCGGCATCGACAGCGCCGGCAACTTGACCATCAAGGCCGACACCCTGGCCAGTGAAGGCGCGCAGGTCAACAGCGCCGGCACCCTGAGCGTCAGCGCCAACCAGGTGGACAACCGCGCGGCTCGCGACACCACCAGCAGCAGCCACCAGCAGAGCAACTGGACGGCGGATGTCGGTGTCAATGTCGAGTACAAGGACATCGCCCGGCCGATCGCCGGGGTGGTCAAGGATGTGGTGGACGGCAAGGTGTCGGTGAAGGACGCGCTCGACGGCAAGTTGCCGCTGGGCGATGTCAAGGACGTGCTTGCCGGCAAGACCTCGCTGAGCGATGCCCTGGGCAAGCTCGGCACGCCGAACCTGGGCGTCGACCTGGCCGTGGGCCATGCCAGCCAGCAGCAGGGCGAGCAGACCGGCACCGCGGTGGTCAGCCAGTTCAACGGCCAGGGCGTCCAGCTGGATGTGGCTGGTGCGCTGAAGGACCAGGGCACCCAGTACAACGCCAACGGCGGCGCGCTGAACATCAAGGCCGGCGAGTTGCAGGCCGAGGCCGCCAGCAACACCCACAGCCGCAGCGAGCAGCAGGTGAATGCAGATGTATCCGCCCGGGTCTACACCAAGACCGGCGAGGACCTGAATGTGACCGCCAGTGGTTCGGGGGGGAGCAAGAGCCTGGCCGAAGACCGTTCCACTGCCGTGGTCGGCACCTTCAGTGGCAATCAGGGCCTGAACATCCAGGTCGGCGGCGATGCCCGCTTCGAAGGCAGCCGCCTCGACGGTGGCCAGGGCGCGGTGGCCGTCAACACCGGCGGCAAGCTGGCCCTGGAGCAGGCCAGTAACCATGAGCGTCGCGACACCAGCAGCCTCGGTGGCAGCGCTTCGCTGACCGTGGGCACCTTGCCGGTGGGCGACAAGGTCGACCTGGGCGCGGGGTTGCAACTCGACCATGCCGGCGAACACAGTGCCGACAGCAAGGCCCAGGTGGCGAGCATCAGCGGCAGCGGCCCGGTGCGGTTGGGCAGCGCTGGCGACCAGACCTTGCAAGGGACGCGCATCGACGCGGCGGGCCCGGTCGAACTCAAGGCCGGTGGCGCTCTCGACCTGCAGGCCGCCAGCGACACCCGGACTGTTAGCGGCAGCCACCTGGGCGGCGGTCTCAACCTCGGCGGCAAGGCAGCCACCGGCGAGCAGGGCCGCGACCTGAGCGGCAAGCTGGGCGGCAACTTCAATGTGGGCCAGACCAACGAACGCTCGCAGACCCTCAGCGGCGGCCAGCTGAACAGCCGCGCCAATGTGGACCTGGCCGGCCAGTCGGTGCATCTGCAGGGCACGCAGGTCGCTGCTGCGGGCATCAACGTCGGTGCAGGCGAGGGTGGCCTGGCGCTGGAGTCGGCGCAGTCCACCCAGAGCCGCAACAACTGGGGCGTCGAGCTGAAGGCCGGCGGCAACCTGAGCCGCAATACCCCGGCCGACGCCGACAAGCAGGCCACTGCGTCCCATGATTTCGACCTCGGCGGCAAGGTGCACGTGGACCATCTGCAGGGCACCACCCAGCAGAACAGCCGGATCGCCGCCGACACGGTGGCGTTGAACAGCACGGGCGCGGCGCAACTGAGCGGCGCGCGTGTCGAAGGCCAGCACATCGGCGGCAAGTTCGACGGCGGACTCAGCATCCAGGAGCGTCAGGACACCACCACCTCGGTGCGTCTTGACCTGGGCGCCGGCCTTGTCGGCAAACCGGGTGAGGCCAAGGAGGGCGAAGCCAAGCCCGCCTTCGGCTACACGCCGTCGTTCAACGCGCAGGGCGAGTTCCTGCGCAAGGCCGGGGTCCAGGAAACGTCGCAGATCGCGGCGCAGCGCGAGCTGGGGCTGCAGGTCAAGGGCGTGGAGCAGGGCGGGAACACGGTCGGGGCCGAGGTGAAACCGCTCGGTTACCAGGTCAAGGCCACCCTCGACCTGCCCAAGCTGCCTGAAGCCGGCCTGCCCAGCGTGTCGCTGGATGACGGCAAGCTGAAGGTCGGGCCGGTGACGGTCGAAGGCCATGTCGATGGCTGAGCATCTGCCCTCACACCAATGAGGTCCGGGGCGCTTTGCGCCCCTTTTTTTTTGACCGGCATTTGGGTGCGGTGTCCGTGGTTCGATCAATAACGCAGAGATGGCTTTAGGCCACTGTTAAGCGTTATCTTCCCTCCAATATTACTTTTGCGGCCCACGCCGGCTGGATGCGGCACGGCGTGGTGTCGAATGGAAGGACGCCCGGAATGAATCGCAAGGAAAAAGACATCCTGTGGCTGGGTGAGGAGTACGCCTCGCTTGGGCCGGCAGTACGCGCGGCGCTGGGTATCCTGCTGGAGCGCGGTGAGTGGGGGTGGTGGGATGCTCGAGCCCTGATTCCGGTCCAACTGGAGAAGGCTATCCGGCGCAACGGGCCAGTCTGTTGGGGGGGCGATGCAAGCGTGCTCAATGCAGAGCAGTGGGTCGATCCTCTGCGGGCCATCACGCTTGGCCGGGCCTTTGAGAACTTGCCGGGGCGAGAGATGCCAGCGATCAAGCTTTCAAGATCGGTATGGGATTGGGAGGGGGGAGCCGACACCATCGCCGCGGTTTTAAGCGAGCTTTCCCTGCTGGTGGGGCCGGGCTATGTCTTTCCAGAATGGCAGCGTAATGCCAAACCTCGCTTTCCGCGGATCCACAAGGAGCGACCACGATCCTACATGGCCGCTGGTCCTGATTTACCCTTTGAGAATCTATTGGAGGGGGAGTCGGAGCAACTGTACTGGGAACTAGCTACGCGTCGTGACGATGTCGTCGACATTCTGGTAGTTAGAAACCTCGAGTCTTTGCGCGCGGTCACTGCTGCAAAGCTGGTCATCATTCAGGGCAATCCACTGGGTCGCGTGCTTGCCCAGGTCAGCCGTCTGCGTGATGACCTGAGTGCCCAGTGTGTGCTGCAGGTTGATGCCGACAACCACGACGTCGTTCATTGGCTACATGGTGTGCTGCGGTTATGGTCCTACGCAGGCATGACATTCGCCCATGCAGTGAGGCAGGCGGCGGATGACCGTGGCCTGCAATTCCACGTTCTTTCTTCCACGCAATCGTTCTTGAATGTTCGTGGTGGTTTTCCCGAAGACTCGATGACCAAGGCACGGAGGGTTCCAGGCCCTGTACGTCGCGACCCAGGCCCGGAGCGACTTCAGCCTGGGGTGGTCGAATCTTTTTCCAGGGAGCTCGTCAAGGATACGCCAACCAGCGTGCCGCCCGAGGAGATTGCGCCAAAGGTATCGACGCCTGAGATTACAACCCGGCCATTCGACGAGCACCGCGTTCCTGTTCCACGGCCAATGCCTGATACTCAATCGCCTTCCACCTCGCGTGAAGTCATTTCTCGTCCTCGGCGCCCTGTAAAAGCGAAACCGTCCCCGCCAATCGAGAGGGTGCTGACGGCATCGGCCCGACAGGGCCGGCAACCGGTCGATTACTGGCCGACAACAGGCCAGGTCGAGTTGGATCTTGCGATTGTGGTGAAGACGCCGTTGCAATCCGGCACCCTGACGTTTCCTGAGGACAGAATCGAGTGGGTAAGTGATTACAAGGTGCTCCAGATCCACTTGTTCGAGTTTGGGCAAGCACCAGTGACGCATTCGCTGTACTTGCCAAAGACTGATGGGTCAGAAGTCGTTACATTCACCCGCGAGGGGAGATGTGGCGAGGTCGACCTGCGCTTTGTGGTAAGCGATGGCGCGCAAATCCTTCAAACCGCACGGTTGCAGGCCAGGCCGAATGAAACCATCAGCTTCTTCATCGAGAATGTGGTCACACCGCTGCATCGTGAAAAGAAAACGTTCGACCTTGCCTTGTTGGTCAACGACAGTCTGGGTAATCAGCCCAGCGTTTCTATCATTACCCAGGCAGGGAAACCGATATTCGTTCCGTTGGGCGATGATGAAATCGCAGAGGCCCGTAAACAAATGCTATTTACGCTGCAGAGTGCAGTGGATAACGACGATGCAGATCTGGCCCCGCTGATGATGGACCTGGCTAACGACGGCGCGCTGCTTCAGCGTTTTCTGATAGAGCGCGAACCGCAGTGGCCGGGCAATGAGGGATGCTTGCAACTGGTTTCGCAAGATCACGCGTTCTTCCCGATCGAGTATCTTTACGATGGGCCCATCCCTCGGTCCAGAAAAGCTCCGCTATGTAGTCAACGGGTAACCTGCCTCAAACGAGGAAGTGCCGAGCCGGGTTGTGAAATCCGACGGGCCCGTGAGCAACTATGCCCAATGGGATTCCTGGGGATATCGGGCATCATTGAGCGGCATACCTGGACGCCGGGACAAGCGCCGAACTTATGGGATAGACCACCCGTTGAACAGCGGGGAAGGCATCGGATCGATGACCTGTCGAAGGTGGTCTTCACGGCCAGTGACCGTGCCGATGAGTTCTGGGACGGTGATGTCGAGCAGGAGGTTGTGCGGCTCCAGACAATTGAAAAAGCGCTTGCGGTCAAGCGGGTTGCAACGTGGGAGGATTGGATTTCCAGGCTGGAACTGGAATCACCTTCCATGCTGCTCATGATCCTGCACAAGGACAGAAACTGGCTGTACACAGGGGCGGAAGATTCTCTCTCTCTTGGCGGCATAAGCGAGCAGCATGTAGGCGGTGCTCCCCTGGTGATAGCAGTAGGGTGTTCGACTGGCTTGGGCGAACTGCCCGGGAGCAGCTTGCCGGCAATTTTGCGCAACTGTGGTGCGAGTGTAGTGATCGCGGCCATGACCAGCGTACTCGGCCGCCATGCCAACCGAGTGGCCCGTGATCTCGCCAAGCACTTGCGTCAGGCGGCCAGCGCATGGGGCACCGTTCATATCGGTGAGATCATCAGTGCGTTGCGCCGGCAGTTGTTGATCGAAGGCGTGGCGATGGGGCTTGCCGTGGTCGCCTTCGGTGATGCCGATATCGCCCTGGGCAAGGAGGGCAGGTGAGCATGTTCAGAGTCAGGTCTATTCAGGTTGACCACGGTGATTCGCTGCTGGTCAGCTACACGAGCGATGGCCATGTTCGTCATCTTCTCGTGGACGGTGGTCCGGAAAATCCCTCTAAGACCTTGTTGAAGGTACTGGAAAAGGTACACAAGGAGGAAGGTGTGAATGGCCGGCTTCGCCTTGAGGTACTGGTTGTCACGCATTATGACCTTGACCACATCGAAGGTGTGATCGACCTGTTGCAGCAGAAGCCATCCTGGCTTGAGATCGGTGATATCTGGTTCAACGGTTACGAGCACCTCCAGCCCGCGGACAAACTTGGCCCTGCGCAGGGCGATAAGTTGAGCAAGTTGATTCGAACCCTTGGATTACCATGGAATGCTTGTTTCCCAAATGTCAGGGCGGGTGGCGAAGGAGGAGCGATCCACCAGGGCGTCTTGCCAGTCACCCTGCCAGGAGGGCTTGAAGTGCGCGTGCTTTCTCCCGATGAGCCAGGTTTAAAAGCGCTCGCCAAAGTATGGACGAACCCTCAATCGCCGCCGCCCGATGAAGGCGTAGGGCACCGTGATAGGTTAGGCCCGAATGATCGCTGGCCGCTGAAAGACTATCTTGATTATCGCATCGGGGGGTTCACCGCTGATGGGTCGAAGCCCAATCGTAGTAGCATTGCTTTACTTCTGACCTTCGACAACAAGCGGGTATTGCTGGCGGCCGATGCATTAGCTTCAGTGGTCACCAGCGGTCTTAAGATGCATCTGCCCGATTTAAGACCTATTGACCTTTTGAAGGTTTCCCACCATGGCAGCAAGCGCAACACAGATCGGGATTTGCTGAACAGGATCAACTGTCGACGATTCTTGATCAGCACGAGTGGCGCGAAGCATCAACACCCTGATTTTGATCTGATTGCTTTGTTGCTGAGCAGAAATAACGGTCCAGACATCATTTTCAATTATGGTGAAGGCTGGCCTGGGAAGTGGAAAAATAAGCCGTCCAGCTGGAAGTTCAACGCTGTCTTTCCTCGGCCTAACGATCTGTTTGTGGACATTGAACTCTAGGCTTTTTAGGAAAGAGCGCTGGGCGGGGCCATCGCAGGTTGTGTGCGCGACCAAGCGCCTGCCTGCAACGACTTCGCTCAGACCGCCGAAAACACCGACCCGGTAATCCGTTCGCTCAACAGCTCCAGAACCCGCAACCCCGCCAGCGAGTTGCCCGAGGCATTCAGCGCCGGCGACCACACGCAGATGCTGTAGCGCCCCGGCACCACCGCGACGATGCCGCCGCCCACGCCGCTCTTGCCCGGCAGCCCGACGCGGTAGGCGAAATTGCCGGCCTCGTCATACAGCCCGCTGGTGGCCATGATCGCGTTCACCTGCTGCGCTTGGCGTGGGCTGAGCACTTGTTCGCCGCTGTGCGGGCAGTAGCCGCTGTTGGCCAGGAAGGCGAAGCCACGGGCGACGTCGGCGCAGCTCATCGACAGCGCGCAGTGGTGGAAATAGCTGCGCAGCACCGCGTCGACATCGTTGTGGAAGTTGCCGAAGGCCTGCATCAGGTAGGCCATGGCCGCATTGCGTGCTCGGTGCTGGTACTCCGACTCGGCCACCACTGTGTCGCTGACGATACGCGGGTTGGCCGCCAGGCGGCGGACGAAGTCGCGCATCGACAGGGTGGGGGTGGCATAGCGCGATTGGTTGATGTCGCAGATCACCAGCGCCCCGGCATTGATGAACGGGTTGCGCGGCCGGCCCTTTTCCACCTCCAGCTGCACCAGCGAGTTGAACGCCTGCCCCGAAGGCTCGTAGCCCAGCCGCGACCAGATGTCTTCGCCGCTGTGGTTGATCGCCTGCACCAGGCTGAACACCTTGGAGATGCTCTGGATCGAGAACGGCGTGCGCGCATCCCCGGCGCAGTGCAACTGGCCGTCCAGGCTCTGCACGGCGATGCCCAGCTGGTTGGGGTCGACCTGGGCGAGGGCGGGAATGTACTGCGCCACCTGGCCCTGGACGAGCAGGGGGCGGACGTGGTCGAGGATCTCTTGCAGGAGTGCTTGCATCGGAAAACCTGGTGCGGAGGAAAGACGCGGTCGAAAACGTTCAGGTAGACGATGGTCGCTGGCTGCGGAGCACATCTGCCCGCGTTGATTCCTGTGATGATGCGTGACCTGCAGGCGCAGGCTTGCCCCGCGCCTGCAGTGACCGCGTTTTACGCGTTGGAGGTTGCCTCGAACGCGGCGTGGTATTGCACGTCGCCTTGCGGTACGCCCCCAGCGAAGGCCAGGGCCTGGAAGTACTCGGCAGGCACGCCCGGCAAGGTCAGGCCCGGCTGGGCCTTGAAGCCGAAGCGGGCGTAGTAGCGCGGGTCGCCCAGCACCACGCAGCCCTGGCCGCCCAACCCATGCAGCCGGGCCAGCGCGGCATTGATCAGCGCCGAGCCGATGCCTTGCCCCTGGCGCGCCGGCGACACCGACACCGGCCCGAGGCCGAACCAGCCGCTGGCGCCCGACGCCAGGGTGACCGGGGAAATCGCCGCATGGCCGACGACGGCGCCGGCTTCCACCGCCACCAGCGAGACAGTGAGCTGTCCCGCCCGACGCAGCGCCGTGACGATGAACTGCTCGGTGTGGCTGCTGTGCTCGGCGTCGGCGAAGGCGGCTTCGGTCAATTGGCCGATGGCGTCGTTGTCTTCAGGGCGTTCGTCGCGCAGGGCGATGCCATTGTCCAGGTGTATGCGCGTATCGGCGTCGATCAGGCCGCGCAGGGCCTCGAACAGCGGTGTGGCGGCGGTGTAGCGCTTGCCGTAATCCAGGTTGAAGGCATAGTCGAAGCCCGGCGGATTGCGACCCTGGTTGTGCTGCAGCAGGGTCTCCAGCTTGTCCAGGGCCTTGACTGCCTGGGCTTCGGCGGACGTCGCGGCTTCGTAGTCTTCCCACAGCCCCATGATCTCCTCGCGCAGGGGCGTATCCAGGCTCGCCATCAGTTGCAGCAGGTCATCACGCTCCTGCTGGCTCTTGTCGGGGAAGCCCTGCTTGCTGACGGCGGGCACGTCGCCGCTGATGGCCTCGCCGAGGTCGTGGACCAGGCACATTTTCAGGACCTTGAGCAGGTCGAGGTCGCCCAGTTCGTCGGCGAAGGTGATGGCCATCAGGCACAGCCGCCAGGTGTGCTCGGCGGTGCTTTCGGCACGGCCGGTGGAGGTATGGGCGCTGCGCAGCACACTCTTGAGTTGTTCGGCCTGGCGCAGGAAGTCCAGGCGGTTCTGCAGTTTTTCGATGTTCATGGCGACTCCATGTCCTGGGGCGGGTTCAGCGTGTCGGCATGATAACCCCAGACGACCGCCGGCCTTCATGGTTCTGACGTTTGCATGCCTGGGATACTCAATTCCACGCCTGCTGCCGTGCCAGCACCGATGCCGGCTTTTCCCCCACCAACTCGGTATACAGGCCCGGCGCGGTAGCCCCTTCGGTGCTGATCAGCAGCACCTTTGAGTCGCGTCCGAGCCCCACCTGGGCCGCCAGCTCCGGCGCCGCCATCAACGAGTCCACCGAGCCGCTCGCGGTACGGGGCGTGCTGGACGATGACGTCGCAGGTTCAGCAGTGCTATTACGTGGCGGGGGCATGCGACTTCGTGCTGGTCCTGCTGGTGCGGGACATGGCGCAGTACACCCAGTTGACGCGGAAGCTGTTCTTCCAGAGCAACAATGTGAAGCGCTTCAAGACGCTGGTGGCGATGAGCAATGTGAAGACCGGGTTGCAGGTGCCGGCGACCTGAGACGAGCTCAGGCCACGCCGATCTCATCCATGAAGTCGTCCAGGAACGACGCCAGCCGTTCATGCCGGAGCGTCGCCAGGCGAGCCCCCTCGGTGGTCTGGAACCCCGAGGCGAGCTTTAGCAGCTTGGTGTGGAAATGCTCGATGGCGTACCGGTTGTCCTGGTGGTCCCGCCCTTCGGCAGTGGGATTCTCGAAGTCGTACAGTGACGAGCCCATGCGCCCTGCGACATAGAAACAACGGGCGACGCCCACCGCGCCGAGGGCATCGAGGCGGTCGCTGTCCTGGAGGATCCTCGCCTCCAGGCTTAGCGGCGCGATGCCCGCCGAGTAACTGTGGGTCTGAACCGCATGGGCCGCTTGCTCGACGCGTGCCGATGGCCAGCCCATGTCGGTGAGGATCACGGCGGCCCGCTTGGCCGAGAGCGTCGAGGCCTGGCTACGCAGAGGCGAGTTCTTCTCCACCGCCACGCAATCGTGCAGCACAGTGGCGGCCAGCAGCACTTCAAGGTCGCCGCCTTCCTTGGCCTGGATACGCCGGACGTTGCTCCACACCCGCTGCACATGGGCGAGGTCGTGGGAGCCGTCGGTACAGGCGCCGGGCAGGCAGGGCAGCAGTTCGTCCGCCAGGGGCTGCAGGGGAAAGAACGGCGCGTTGGCCATCGAGCGTGCTCCATCGATCAGGGGAGGGGCTGAACATCGGTTCGGCGCGGCAACGGTACACCAATCGTCGCTGGCTCGGGCAGGCGTGCGGTCAGCGGCAACACAGGCAACCGCTGATCAGCGGTTGATCGGGGTCGTTTTCCACAAAGGTGACCATGACTTCCATGCCCGTGTGCGGTGGCGTGCTCGCACAGCTCCAACTGGAGGACGCGCTCAGCCAGCAACTGCTCTTGTCGTCGAACCTGTCTTCGCGGTCCCAGGGGAACTTGACCTGTATCTTTGCCAGGCGCCGGTCACGCTGGGACATCTCGTCTTCCACCGCGATGACGACAGCGGTCTGGTTGCCGGGTAGCTCAGGTTTGCGGTGAGTCAAAGGCAGGCGGTAGGGCGCTTCCCAGGGAATAGCCATGAAGTGGTTGCGGTATCCCTGAGTAACGTCATCCACGTGGTCAGTGGCGCCGCGCTCACCGGCTATCCGGGGTTGCCTGCCCTGGTGAATGACCCGTGTCAGGAGCCACGGGGCGTTCCACGCCTGGTGCGGATGCCCGCAAACGTCCAGCACATGGCCACTGGCCAAATGGGTCTGGACACTTTGCCCTTCAGCTTGATGATCTGCCAGACCACGAAAATCGAGCGGATTGTCGCCGTCCTGGTTGCAGGCGGCAGGTTGCCCCAACCTGGGGAACACCGCCTGGTCATCACCGAACACCAGCACATGGCCCTCGGCACTGTGCTGGAAATGGAAGTGGATGCCTTCTTCCTCGCACAGGCGCTGAATGAAGTGCAAATCCGTTTCGTCGTACTGGGTGCAGTAGTCGCGCTCGGGGTAGCTCGAGCCTAGATGAAACCGATAAGCGTCGCCGACGATCCCGTGCTCTTCCAGGATCAAGGCAACAATGTTCGGTACCGAGAACTGTTCATAGATTCTCTGGTTGATGCGATGGCGCAAGTAGGACAGGTGCGGTACCAGGGTCATGCTGTAGTGCTTCGAGCCTTGTGCATTACCGCTTTGAGCGATGTGATAGACCCGGCCATGAATGCCGTTTCCATTGTTGTCGAAGGACAGGAAAGCCTCACGGTCGAAAAGGCATTCGAGATCCAGGTCAGCCCGCTCGGCGACCAGATCCACATTGAAGTAGTACGGCCTGCCGAGCGCTTCCTCCCCCTTGAATGCGAGCACGTGGAAAACGTGATCGGTACCGTCGATCGTCAAACTGAATCGAGTTTGTTGGGCTGGGCTGGACATCCACTGTTCTCTTTTCAAGGTCGGACTCAATTGAGCAACAGGCATTGGCGTGCAGCGCGCTGCACGCCAATGGACACGATCAAGGGCTGGCATGGGGTAGCAGACACCCCATTACTTCAGATCACACACCGCTTTTCACTTTGGTCCAGACCCGGGTGCGGATCCGCTCCAGTTTCAACGGCAGTGGCTCAAGTGGGATCAGCGTGGATATCGTCGTGGCGTCCGGGTAGATCCAGGGATTGTCGCGCAGTTTCTGCTCGACAAACGCGGTGGCATCTTTGTTGGCGTTGGGATACAGCGTGTGGTTCGAGGTCTTGGCAATGACTTCTGGCCGCAGCATGTAGTTGATGAACGCCATGCCTTCCTTGGGGTGAGGGGCGTCTTTGAGCAGTACCAGGTTCTCCGACCAGACCAGCGCGCCCTCGCGCGGCAGGCTGTAGGAAATCCGGCGCCCGGTGTTGGTCTTTTCGTTCAGGGCCTGTGCCGCAAGGGCGCCATTGGCCCAACCGACAACCGCGCAGATATTACCGTCAGCCAGGTCGGTGTCGATTCGCGAGGAATCGAAGTAGAGGACGTAGGGGCGTATCTTCAACAGCAGCGCCTGGGCCTTCTGGTAGTCGTCCGGGTTCTTGCTGTTGCTGGGCAGCCCCAGGTAATGCAAGGCAATCGAGATGATCTCGCTCGGGGAATCCAGCATCGCCACCCCGCAGGATTGCAGCTTGCTGATGTTCTCTTCCTTGAAGATCAGGTCCCAGCTGTCCACCGGCGCCTGTTCACCCAATGCCGCTTTGACTTTGTCGACGTCATAGCCGATGCCGGTGGTGCCCCACAGGTAGGGCACCGCGTAACGATTGCCAGGGTCATTGACCGCGACCTGGGCCAGCAGCGCCGGGTCGATATGCGCCAGGTTGCTCAGTTGCTCACGGTCCAGGGGCTGCAGCACGCCCGCCTGGATCAGGCTTGGCAATACGTTGGAGGTGGCCACGACCACGTCGTACCCCGTGCGCCCGGCCATTACCTTGCTTTGCATGATGTCGGCGCTGTCGAATGCGTCCATGCGCATCCGTGTGCCGGTTGCCTGCTCGAAGGCCTTGGGGGTCTCTGGCGCGAGCAGCCCGAACCAGTTGTACAGGTGCATGCCGGGCTGGGCCGCGGCCGCCGAGGTGCTGATTGCCGCACCGAGCAGCGAGGCGGCAAAAAGGGTTCGCAAACGTGACGTTCTCATGCAACATCCTTATCGAAACGATGTATCTTCTGGCCCGTCCTGGGCCCAGACAGCGACTATACCGGGCAGGCCCGGATAGTAAATACCTCCGATTACGTAGCGCTGACCTGCTGATTCCTAACCCAAAAGGGGTAGAAAATGCCGTTCGACCTTCATGGCCTGGCGTGGCACCGTTCGATCGGCAAGCTGATCATGCAGCTGGACCGCCCCGCGTTCTGGAGTTCGTTGGTGCGGGTATTGAATGAGTACGTGCAGATCGACAACTGGGTGGTGTTGATCTTCAGCCAGCAGCAGGTGGACGTGGTGGCTCTTCCGGAGGTGGCGGATGCGCAGGAGGTCGATGCGTTCATTCATCGCTATGTGAAGGGGCTTTACCTGCTGGACCCGTTTTATATCGCCAATCGGGAAAACCCGCAGAGTGGCTTCTTTCATCTGCTGGACATAGCGCCGGAATACTTCGTCGAAACTGAATACTATCAGCAGTATTTCGCTCATTATATTTCGGCGGATGAAGTCCAATACAATGTCCAGCTCGACCCCGATAGAACATTGTGCATGTCCATCGGGAGCAAGGTACGTTTCAGCCAGGAGCAAATTACCCTGCTCGATATCATCAAGCCCTGGGTAACTGCGCTCATGCACCAGCGCATGGCCTTTGAAGTCGACGCGAATGAACACCTCGCCGAGCCACTGTCATGGCCTGAAACGGTTGCGCAGCTGGCCACGCAGATCACCTCGCGCGAAAGCGATGTGCTCAGGTTGTTGCTCAGTGGCTATTCCAACAAGGAAGTGGCCGGCAAGCTGGCGCTCTCGGTGGAGACCATCAAGGTTCATCGGCGTAACCTCTATGCCAAGTTGAATGTCCGTTCACAATCGGAATTGTTCGCTCGGTTTCTAATGCCAAAGCAGGACGCTCTTGTTGCGCGGTGAGGTGAGTTGTCGGTATTTACCGGGCGTGAGCTTGCGGTCAATACCGCACGTTCAAAGACTGCCTGTTGTTTCGCCGGCTGGCTGGGCGAGAAATGCTGTTATCAGTGAAGTGACCTGCTGCTGGATCACCTCGCGGGCGCGGCCGTTATCGCCGTCCAGGCAAATGATGCCATCGCCGGGCACTTCTGCTTCGAGCAATGACTGTGCGCCAGGCTTGCACGCAGCCATGAAGGTGAAATGGCTTGCGTCGCCGATTTCGACGTAACGGCTTGACGCCGCGGGCAGGCGTTTGGCCAGGTTGGCGGACTCAAGCTCGGCGGGTAGTTCCCGCGAGGGGGCGCCGGCGGCGATCACCAGCGCAGGTACGGGCAACGCGGCCAGGCTTTCATCGGTGAGGCCCCGTGAAAGACCCAGGTCCAGGCTCACCACAGCGCTGACGCGTTCATCGCGCAGATTGGCGCCGAGCGCGGCCTTCGCGTCTGACGTGCCTGCCGGCTTCATCTGGTCATAAACGGAGCAGCTGGACAGCTGCGGGTGGGCGTTGCAGTCGTGGGCAAAGCGATCTGGATCGAAACGCGCACCGGCGATTTCCAGGGCGGTCCAGCCACCGAGTGAATGGCCCACCACGGCAATGCGGCCAGCGGCGACCCTGCCGAACTTATTCGGTTGAGCCGTGACCCGATCGATGGCGCGGCGCAGGTCAACCGGCCGCTGCCATAACTGCGCAGCAGCTTCTGGGCTGCGGTCATGGGTCGTGCTGCCAGGATGATTGACGGCGGCGACGATGTAGCCCTTGTGGGCCAGGGCACTGGCGAGCCATGCCTGGTTGCTCCAGTTGCCCCGATAGCCGTGAGAGAGCACCACTAAGGGGTGTTCGCCGCTGGATGGTGGTGCGTCAGGAACGGCAGCGACACCGGCAAACAGCGCATTGTCGGCGATCAGTTGCGCGGTGGTGGTCGCTGCGGTCGGGTACCAGACAACCATCTGCAGTGGGCGGCCAGTGTGCGAATCCTGCAGTGTGGAGGATTGGAAGCCGATGGCGTTCTCATCGGCAAAGGCAAGCGTCGTCAGGCAAGCCGACAACAGTGCGCCGAAAACTGTTTTCAATCTCTTTTCTTCCTTGAATGAGTGCGTGTCATGCCGGGGTGGACGCAGGTCCTCTGCGGTAGGTGGTCGTTTTTACCTCAGAGCGCGTACTGGGCGATACCGTTGCCGAACGACCAGTTCTCCTTGCGCACTTCGACCAGGTTGATGAACACGTCCTGCGGGCGGACCCCGGCCTCGCGTTCGAAGCCTTCGGCGATCGCCTGGTACAGCGCCTTCTTCTGCTCCAGGGTGCGGCCCTCGCTGAGGGTGATCTGGATGAACACCTGGCCGTCGGAGCGCTGGATGCCCAGGTACTGCGGGTCGAACACCAGGCGATCACCGTCGTGCTCGGTCAGGACCTGGAAGTTGTCGTGCTCGGGGACATTGATCGTGCGCCGCAGGCAGGCGTAGACGATCTGGCCAAGCGTGCGCAGGTGAGTCGGGTCGGGGTGGCGCTTGATGTCGATGCGTACCAGGGGCATGTGGACTCCTTGGGCTGTGCCAGGCGAGACGCAGAAGCTGGTAGGACAGGATCGGGGCAGGGGCAGAGCCCGGCATGGCGCCGGGCTCTTGAAGGTATTACCGAGGCAACAGCTTGTGGGCGCGTTCGCTGGCGTTATTGAAGACCTCGATCAGTCTTTTCGCCAGTGCGTCTTCGATTGCCGTGGCGGTGAGCAGGCCGTGGGCGAAGCCGATGCCCTGGTCCTTGGCGACCGCCAGTTGCTGGCTGTTCTCCGCTTCGGCCATGTCGCCGAGGTAGTGGGCTGCGCGAGAGGCGTAGCTGTCGAGGAGTGTCAGCTGTTTAAGCTCCTCCAGCGAGAGACCAAACTGCTTGGCGGCGGCGGGCTTCATGCTGAGCTTCTCGTACTCGAGCAGGCTCAGGCGATCGGTAGTCAAGGCGAATCTCCGTTTCTTTGCGGGAATACCCGGTTACTTTCGTGCCTTTTGCCGGTCAGCGCAAGGGTGGCCAGGGCGGTGGCGCGAAAAGAATTGTCCGGGCGCGGTTGCAGGAGAAGCGCGTGCTATGCGCCGCGCAGGCAGGCCTGGACGCATCCTCTGCTTGGCGTGCATGCTAAAACGTTCTAGCCTTCGCGTTTTGCTCATTGCCGTAAGGAATACCCGCATGACTCCCACCCTCAGCCGCCGTCGCGTGCTCCAGGGCGCGCTCGGCTGCTCGGCCCTGCTGGCCCTGCCAACCTGGGCGGATGACCCGCTGCGCAAAGCATTGCAGCAACTGGAGGCCACCACCGGCAGCACGATCGGCCTGTGGGCCCTGGACACCGGCAGCGGCCAGCAACTGGCCTGGCGCGCCGAGGAGCGCTTCGCGTTCTGCAGCACCTTCAAGGCCGTCCTCGCCGGCGCCATCCTGCACCGCAGCCAGGCCGAGCCCGGCTTGCTGGAGCGGCGTATCGCCTACGGCGCCGAACAGCTGGTGGTGTATTCCCCGGTCACAGAAAAGCACGTGGGCGCCGGCATGACCGTCGCCGGGCTCTGCGCCGCCGCGGTGCAGTACAGCGACAACACCGCCGGCAACCTGTTGCTCGAGCTGGTCGGTGGCCCGCCGGGGCTTACGGCGTTTGCCCGCAGCCTGGGTGACCCGACGTTCCGCCTCGACCGCAACGAACCGACGCTCAATACCGCCTTGCCAGGCGATCCGCGTGACACCACCACGCCCCTGGCCATGGGCGTGACCCTGCAGCGTCTGTTGCTGGGCGACGGCTTGGCCGCTGCCGAGCGACAACAGCTGCAGGCCTGGCTCAAGGGCAACACCACGGGCGATGCCCGCATCCGCGCCGGCGTGCCGAAGGATTGGGTGGTGGGCGACAAGACCGGGTCGGGTGACTATGGCGTGGCCAACGATGTCGCGGTGATCTGGCCCAAAGGCCGGGCGCCATGGATCCTGGTGGTGTTCAGCCGGGGCGCCAAGGCGGATGCACCCTGGAACAGCGAGACGATCGCGGCAGCCACGCGGGTGGTGGTGGACGCCTGGCAAGGCTGAGCAATCGCTCGGACCATTATCCGAACGCGTGGGAGCGGGCTTGCCCCGCGATGAGGTCGGCTCACCCCACGCGTACGCGCCGCCGTTTCTTGAGGTACATCTGGCCATCGGCATGGCTGAGCAAGGTGTCGGCATCCTCGCCATCGCTGGGGTAGCAGGCCACGCCAATGCTGCAGGAGGGCATCCTGACCTCACCGAATTCGGCGCCGAGCGGTTGCTCCATGACCCTGGCGATCTGCTCGACCATCTCGTACACGTCATCCTCCGAGGGCACGTCAGTCAGCAGCACGATGAACTCGTCGCCGCCGATCCGCGCCACGGTGTCCGCCGCCTGCACGCTGTCCTGCAGCCGGCGGGCGATGGTGCACAGCACGCGGTCGCCAGCAGCATGGCCATGCACATCGTTGATACCCTTGAAATCATTGACGTCGAGAAACAGCAAGGCGAGCCGCCGCTGCTGCTGGCGAGCCATGCGCAGGGCTGTGGCGAGGCGGTCGTTGAACAGCGAGCGGTTGGTCAGCTTGGTCAGCGGGTCGTGATGGGCCAGGAAACGCAGTTCCTGCTCGGCCTGGGTGAGGGCGGTGATGTTGCGGGCCACGCCGATCCGCGCGCCGACTTCATCGGACCAGGAGGCCGCCCAGAGAATGTGCACGATCTCGCCATCCTTGCGCACATAGCGGTTGCGAAAGTCACAGTGGGCGTTGCCGTTCATCACCCGCACGATCGAGGCGCGGGTGGCCTCCAGATCATCCGGGTGCATGTAGCGGGTGATCGGGGTGCCGGTCAGCTCGTCGGCGCGGTAGCCGAGCAAGGCCTCGCAGGCATCGCTCACGAACACGATGGTGTCGTCTTGGTCGACCACGAACACGGTGTCCAGCATCAGGTGGATCAGCCTGGGGTACAGCGCTTGCAGGTCGACGGGCATAGGGCGGGGGTATCCGATACGGGTAGCCCGGTCATGGTCCGATCACGCAGGGCGGCCGCGCGATGTCCTGCAAGCCGCCGTGGGCCGCTTGCCGCGCCCGTGCAGCATACACAGGGTCGGGGGCGGGGCACACTACCTGTGAGCAAGCAAAGCCTGCATGGTGCAGCCTGGCGGCGCGTACCCTGTCCCCCAAGGCGAGAGTGACCGGGCGCAGGGCGTGGCCTTTGCGCAGGCAGGTGCCGGGCTGCGCCTAGGCTGATGGAGCCGGCGGGTTGGTGGCTGGCCTCAGGGAGCTGAGGCCGAGGTTCAAGGGGGCGGCGATCACTAGTGTGGTGTTTTGCAAATACGACCAATAACTCGCGAGTGATTTTTGCGCTCAGGCAAGGCGTCGCGACGAGTCGTAGCCCAGCTACGGCGAGGAGCGACAACGCCGCATGAGCGCAAAAAGCACCGCGAGTTATGGTCGTTATTTGTGAAACACCACACTAGCATGGGACAGACTTGCGCTCGGGTGACTGCCTACAGCCTACAGCCTACAGCCTCCAGCATCCGGCGAAGCGCTTGCAAACCCCTTCGCGTTGATCCAGTTCAGCCATGCTGCGCAAGTGTTCGAGGCTGATCTGCGCGACCGTCTCCTGCAGGACATAGTTGTAGTAGTACGCCATGTCGCGCATGCGCTGGGCCTTGCTGCGCAGGCCTACGTCGTTGTTGCCACCGGCCCAGACCTGCAACTGCTCGTCGCGCACGCTACGCAGGTAGGCGCGGCTGTCGGCGTCGTAGCGCTCCAGCGTACGTGCCTTGAGGTTGGCGAGCGCCTCGGCGAGCCTCTGCAGATTCTGCTGGTACTGCTGCCAGTAGGCTTCTGGCAGATCGAGGCCCAGTTCCCGCTTGCGTGCCGCTACCTGGGCTTCGGGAGAGGTTTGACGAGTGATGGCGACGGCAGTGCGCAACGTGGTCAGTTGCTCCATCTCCGGGGTGACGCTGTCGTGGATGATGCTATCGATCAACGCGGTGCGCCGAGGGGTATCGGGCAGCGGCGTGGGTTGTTTCGGGAACAACGCTGAGGTACCCCGGCAGGCGCTTGGGATGGTGTCGATCATCGGATAGGGCTGGCGCTGGTCCTTGCCCTCGACGCGTTGCAGACGCACCAGTGCCGCCTGGCAGTAGCCAGGTGACTGGTCGAAGCGCAGTTCATATTCGGAGCCTGCCTGCGGTGTCAGGGTGAACGAGGCCGAGCAGACCGTGGTGGCGCCCTGGGTGTTGGCGCGAACATGTACCGGCTGGCCGGGTTCGAGGCGGATCTCGTAGTAGCTGTTGCTGTTTGCCGGTGGCGGCACGCTCATGTCGGCCCGCCGACGCGAGTCGGGCACGAACAGGTTGTTGAGCATGCCGGTGGTTCGGGCTTCACAGCGCGCGCTATCGAACAGGTCGAGGGTGGCGCTGCCATTGCCCGAGATGTAACGCAGCTTGGCGGCATCCGGGCGGGTGCTGTCGATGTAGGTGCCATTGATACTGCAGGCGCTGACCAGGGCGGACAGTGCGAACAGGGCAAGCAGGTGAGCGATGGGGGGCATGATCGTCCGTGAGTGAAGCCGTGGGGGCGCCGATGCTAGGGCGATTCCGGCTATTCGTCCAGGGGACCGATGGTGATCAGCCCACGGTAGTGGAGCGCTTGCTCTTCCGTTTAGAACATCCGCCACCGTCCACGTAGAGCAAGGCCTTGACCAGCTCACACGAACCCATGAGGGTCAGGTGCTTTTCAGCATTTACAGGCTTTCCCTACCGTTGGGGAGGTGCCATCAGTGCGTTGAGTTCTGCATTGCTGTGGGCCTTCAACCCGCTGGTCTCGAGCTGCCCGCTCTGCAGGAAGCGCTGGATCAGGCTGCGCATGGCGCCGTGGAGGAAACCGTGGATATCGAAGGCGGCTACTCGAACGCTCCCGACCAGGCGTGCACCGCCGGCGTCCGCCACATTGGCCAGCAGCAACAGCTCTTGCTGGTGAAGGTCATGAAAAATGCGATCCATTGCAGGCATGAGTGCATGACTCCCTTGATATCCTGAAGAGGGTTTGCTGCGCGCCCTAGATTGCCACCCAACCGGTCGGGCCTGCAGGATTTTTCAAGATGTTCTAGCGAAGCGTCGCGGTGGCCTCCAGCCCCAGTGGAGCTTTAGCGCGGGGCTGAATACACGGGGCTGCTGCTCAACGGCGATAGTAGCGGCGGTCGTCGTCGTAGCGATGGTGCAGGGCGCGATCATGATGGCGGTCCCAGTAGCGTTGCCGCTCCATTGCCCGGCGGTGCTGCTCCCGGCGCCATTGTTCGCGGCGCCACTGCTCCCGGCGCCAGTCGTCACGGTGATCATGCCAGCGCTCGTCGTGGCGGTAGCGGTCGTCATGGGCCAGCAGCGGTGCCGTTGGTGCGGTTGCCAGGCTTGGCCAGGGGGTTGCAGGCGAGTGGTGGCTCGTCGCGTCGAGGACCTGGGCGGGAGGTGTCGACGTCTTCATCGGTGCGGCGGATGCCGAGCCGGCTGCCGCGAGCGCGAACAGGCCAGCGAGCAGCATGCATGGGGCAGGGATTTTCATCAGTGAAGACAACCTCTGTGGGCAATTGAGCGTGTGGCCAGCGATTGCCAGGACAACTGCGTGGCGCACTCACCCAATAGACCGGCAAAACGGAAAAAGTTCTGCCGGGCCCATGCCGGAATCATCAACGACTTCAGTGCGTTGCGGCTGGCGCGAGCCGGGCCACCTGACCGCCCTTGATCACTTCACCTGGCCGTTGTACACCACGGTCGCGGCGCCGTCCTTCTTGATGGTCAGCTTGTTGCCCTCGGCCATGCTTTCGACCATTTCCGAACAACCGTCCACCTCGGTCTTGCCGTCCACGTACTCGCCGCTGGTGTCGAAGCTGAAGACATAGGTGGACGCTGGGCAGGCATTGCCGCCTTCCCCCGTGGACACCACCAGCACATAGCGGCTCGGGCCGAAGGCATAGGCCTTCTCGATGGCGACGTAGCCGGTGCCTTCGGCGTCGGCTACGATGGACTCCATGACGTTCATCACCCCTGCCCGGGACTGGTAGTTGAGCGCGGTGCCCAGCTCCATGCTCTGGACGGTGAACGGACCGGCGCCTTCGTCGCTGATCGGCAGCGGCTCATAGGCGATGCTCGGCGCCAGCGGCGCAGCTGGTTTTGTCAGCAGTGCCGGTTGCGGCTGAGGGTTGACGCATTGGCCGCTTTCACAGATGCGCTCACCTTTGCAGTCGGTGTCCTTGGCGCATTGGCCCGACGCGGCGGCAGTCTGTTCGGCCTTGTCGCAGCCGGCCATGGCCAGAGTGAGAAGGGTGAGGGCAACCAGTCGCTTCATCAGCGAAGTCCTTTTCATGGATGAGGGCTGCGTAGTATCGCCAAGACGAGACTGAATGTCGTGGCTTTCGCTTTGGCAATCAATACAAATGGAGCATTTGATTGGGCGAGGCCGTGACCCTGAGTGCGCTCAGGTGGTTCCAACCTCTTCCACATAGGCGTCGAAGAACCCGCCGGGTATTTCTTCGTTGCGGTCTTCCAACTGCACACCGCCGTTGATTTTCGCCAGCCACACCGCGCTCTGCCTGGAGAGCGCAGTAAGAGTCCACTGGCACTGCACGGTAGTCGATCCGATTGTCGAGCAATTGCAGTTGCAGGGCCTGCATGGCCAGTTGCCGGGATGCAATCAGATGATGGTCGAGATGGAACGTCAGCCCTTGATGGTACTTTTGCCCGAGCCGTTGGGGCCCGCAAAAACACGCAGCCTACGCACGCCCGCCAGCCGTTTGGTCATCAGTTCGCCGTCATCGACACACAGCACGCTGCGCTGGCGTGCAGGGGGATCTGTTGTCCAAGGAAATCGAGGTACCGTTGGCAGACCTCTCCGGCAGCGTCATCGGGCTGTTCTGAAGTGGATTCGCCGCAACGTCTGGCACAGCGCTTCCCGCTCCACGTAGTCCGTTTCCCAAACCTGAAACGGGGCCGTGGAGCGGCCCCGCTGATCCGGTGTCGGTCTTCAGAAGCCGAAGTCGCTCAGGCCCGGGTGATCGTCCGGACGGCGCCCCAGTGGCCAGCGGAACTTGCGCTCGGCTTCGCTGATGGGTTGTTCGTTGATGCTGGCGTGGCGATTGCGCATCAGGCCGTCCTCGGCGAACTCCCAGTTCTCATTGCCATAGGCGCGGTACCACTGGCCGCTGTCGTCGCGGTATTCATAGGCGTAGCGCACGGCGATGCGGTTGTCGGTGAAGGCCCAGAGCTCCTTGATCAGGCGGTATTCGAGCTCGCGGTTCCACTTGCGGGTGAGGAAGGCCTGGGCCTCCTCGCGGCTGCTGCAGAATTCGGCGCGATTGCGCCAATGGGTGTCGGTGGTGTAGGCCAGGGCCACCTTGGCGGCGTCGCGGCTGTTCCAGCCGTCTTCGGCAAGGCGGACTTTCTCGATGGCGGTTTCACGGGTGAACGGGGGCAGTGGTGGGCGGGACATCGTGGTCAATCCTCAAGGTCGGTGAGCTTTGTTTGCAGAACCGAGAGTAGTCCGGTCGGCTGGCGGGGAGAATCGGTACCCTGGGCACTTCATAATTGCTCTTGGAGGAACAATTCTCGCCTGGCACGCCTGTCTATAGTTACCCCAGACATTCGCTGGAGCCCGCCATGACCCTGATCAGCCGCGAACCCTGGTGGCTCGTCCCGCCCAAGCCCGGGCAGACCGAGCAGGACCTGCACTGGGGCTACCTGGAAATCTACGCCGACGGCCGTACTGTATTCGTCGACCAGCGACCCAGTGAGCGGGAGCTGGCCGAACGCAAGAGTTGCCGTAACTTCCCCGACGCCGAAAAGCCCTGACTCAACCTTCGAGCTGGGCCAGGCGCGCCTCCAGCGCCGCCACCCGTGCTTCCAGCGCCTCGATGCGCTCGTCTGCCGCGCTGGCGCGCGTGCCGCCTTCCTGCTGACGGGCAGCGAGGATCGCCTCGATCTCGGCCGGGTCGCCCAGGGCGTGGGTGTAGCGGTCTTCGCGCTGGCCGGCCTGGCGTGGCAGGTGCAAGGCCAGGCCCCGCGAGACCAGGCGCTCGAGCTGGTGCTGGACCTGATCGACATCCTCGAATTCATGCAGGCGGTTGCTGCGGGTCAGCAGTTCGCTGAGGGTCTGGGGGCCACGCAGGAACATCAAGCCCATCAACACCAGCTGCGCCGGCACCAGCTCCAGGCCCTTGTCCACCCGCTGTTCCCAACGGTCGGCGCGGCTGCCCATCTGCAGACGGGCCATTTCCTGGTTCTCCAGGGCGCGCAGGGCCTGGCCGACCTGGCCGGGGGAGAGGTTCATCACCGGTTCACGGCTGGTCTTCTGGTTGCAGGCCAGGACCAGGGCATTGAGGGTCAGGGGGTAGGTTTCCGGGCTGGTGGCCTGTTTCTCGATCAGTGAGCCGAGCACGCGAATCTCGATGCTGTTGAAACGGCCTTCGCCGGTGGTTTCGTGTTCTGACATGGCCCTGTCTCATTGCGAGGAAAAGGCCACTAGCCTAGGTAAAGCGCCAGGCTTAAGCAATCACCGCTGGCGTCGCTGGCAAGCCAGCTCCCCGGCGTGGGAGCTGGCACGGCTGGGGCTTCAGGTGCTGGGCCGTTCCATGGCCTGGCAGGCCGCGGCGGTGAACAGCACGTCGGTCGAGGAGTTCAGCGCGGTCTCGGCCGAATCCTGCAGCACGCCGATGATGAAGCCGACCGCCACCACCTGCATGGCGATCTCGCTGGGGATGCCGAACAGGCTGCAGGCCAGCGGGATCAGCAGCAGCGAGCCACCGGCCACGCCCGAGGCACCGCAGGCGCAGACCGCGGCCACCACGCTGAGCAGCACTGCGGTCGGCAGGTCGACGGGGATGCCCAGGGTGTGCACGGCGGCCAGGGTGAGCACGGTGATGGTGGTTGCCGCACCGGCCATGTTGATGGTCGCGCCCAGCGGGATCGACACCGAATAGGTGTCCTCGTGCAGGCCGAGTTTCTCCGACAGTGCCAGGTTGACCGGGATGTTTGCCGCTGAACTGCGGGTGAAGAACGCGGTAATACCGCTCTCGCGCAGGCACAGCAGGGTCAGCGGGTAGGGGTTGCGGCGGATCTTCCAGAATACGATCAGCGGGTTCATCACCAGCGCCACGAACAGCATGCAGCCGATCAGCACGGCCAGCAGGTGCAGGTAGCCAAGCAGTGCGTCCAGCCCCGACTGCGCCAGGGTGGCGCTGACCAGGCCGAAGATGCCCAGCGGGGCGAAGCGGATCACCACGCGCACGATCAGGGTCACGCCGTTGGACAGGTCCTCGACCACGGTGCGGGTGGTGTCACCGGCATGGCGTAGGGCCACGCCCAGGCCGATGGCCCAGGTCAGCACGCCGATGAAGTTGGCATTGAGCAGTGCGTTTATCGGGTTGTCGACGGCGCTGAGCAACAGGTTCTGCAGCACCTCGGTGATGCCGCCGGGCGCGCTCAGCGTGGCCTCTCCGGTGCTCAGCACCAGGTTCGACGGGAACAGCATGCTGGCCACCACGGCCACTGCGGCGGCGGCGAAGGTGCCCAGCAGGTACAGCCAGAGGATCGGGCGGATATGGGTTTCCTGGCCATGGCGATGGTTGGCGATCGAGGCCATCACCAGGATGAACACCAGGATCGGCGCCACGGCCTTCAGGGCGCTGACGAAGACCTTGCCGAGGAACCCCAGCTCGCGGGCCACGGCGGGGGCGAGCAGGGCCAGGGCAATGCCGGCCACCAGGCCGATGCAGATCTGCGTCACCAGGCCGGTGCGGTTGATGAGGCGGAGGATGGGGGTCATGTGCAGCGCAATCCAGTTACGTGAAAGCGCGCGACTTTACCACAGACCGCGCTGGCTCCTGTAGGCGCGGACCTACCAGTGAAACAACTCCCGCCGCGCGCCTTCGGTGATCGCCAGGATCCCCGGGTGCTTGACCTTGCGCTCCACCGATATGGCGTAGAACGACTCGTTCACCGCCTCGGTCTGGCCGATCAGGCGCACGCCGTACTGGCGGCAGACCTCCTCGGCGATCACGCTGGGGGCCACGAAGATGCCGCTGCCTGATTGGCCGAAGGCCTGCATCAGCGCGCTGTCGTCGAATTCGCCGACGATCCGCGGCTGTACCTGCTGCTCGGCCAGCCAGCGCAACAGGCGGCTGCGCAGCACGGTTTCCTGGCCTGGGATCAACAGCGGCGCGTCGTCCAGGCAGGCGGGGAAGGGGCGATCAAGGCGCTCGGCCAATGCCTGTGTGGCAAAAAAGCTCAGGCCGCACTCACCGAGCTTCTGGCTGTAGCCCTTGATGCCCAGGTGGCTGGGCATGGGGCTGTCGGAAATCACCAGGTCCAGGCGCTGGATCGCCAGGTCCGCGAGCAGGCGCTCGAGCTTGTCCTCGCGGCAATTGATGCGCAATACCTCCTCCAGCTCCATGGTAGGTGCCAGCAGGCGATAGACGATGGACTTGGGCACCACATCGGCCACCCCCACGCGAAACAGGATCTGCTCCTGCGGCCCGGCGCGCAGCATGGCCTCCAGCTCGCCGCCGATCTGGAACATCTGCTCGGCGTAGGCCAGGGCCTGGCGCCCGGTCTCGGTCAGTTCCAGCTGGCGCCCGACGCGCTGGAACAGCTCCAGATTCCAGGTCTGCTCGAACAGGCTGATCTGGCCACTGATGGTCTGCGGCGTCAGGTTGAGCTGTTCGCTGGCGCGGGCGATACTGCCGGTCTTGGCCACCGCCCAGAAATAGTGGAGCTGGCGATAGTTGAGCATGCCTGCCTCGATTCGGGAAAACCGAAGTATACACGCTGAAAATACGAATTTTCCGGATGTTTCAGCCCCTCTAGAATGCCACCCCATCAGGCGCATGACGCGCCGCCCGGCATTCGACAAGCGAGGACCTCATGCTACAACTCAAATCCATTGGCACACAGCTGGTACTGGCACTGGCCCTGTTTGCCATGTCCGGCTGCGACCAGGCCGAGAAATCCGCCCAGCAGATGCTTGACCAGGCGGCTGAAACGGCCAAGCAGGCCATCGACAAGACCAATGACGCCGCCCAGCAGGCCTTGAGCGACGCCATCGGTGGCGATGGCGAGAAAGCCAAGGCCGAAGACGACAAGAAAGACACCCAGGACATCTGAGAGCAGGACTGACCAATGGAATATTTGCTGGAACTCGCCGCAAGCCCCACCGCCTGGGTAGCCCTCGCCACCCTGGTGGCCATGGAGGTTGTGCTGGGCATCGACAACCTGATCTTCATCTCCATCCTCACCAACAAGCTGCCCGAGGCCTATCGTTCCAAGGCGCGGCGCATCGGTATCAGCATGGCCCTGGTCATGCGCCTGGCGCTGCTCAGCACCGTGGCCTGGATCGTCCAGCTGACCGAGCCGGTGGTCGAGGTGTTCGGCCACACGTTCTCGTGGAAGGACATGATCCTCATTGCCGGTGGCCTGTTCCTGCTGTGGAAGGCGACCAAGGAGATCCATGAAAGTGTCGACCCACATGGCGCCAAGGAAGAGTCCAAGGCCGGCCACGTCGTGACCATCGGTTTCACTGCGGCGATCTTCCAGATCCTGCTGCTGGACATCGTCTTCTCGATCGACAGCATCATCACCGCCGTGGGCATGACCGAGCACCTGCCGATCATGATCATCGCCGTGATCAGCGCCGTGATCGTGATGCTGGTGGCCGCTGATCCGCTGGCCAAGTTCATCAACGACAACCCGACCGTGGTGATGCTGGCCCTGGGCTTCCTGATCATGATCGGCATGACCCTGATCGCCGAAGGCTTCGGCGCCCATGTGCCGAAGGGCTACGTGTACGCTGCCATGGCGTTCTCGACCGCGATCGAGATCCTCAACATCATGGCCCGCCGGGCGCGCTTGAAGCGTGAGGCTGCCGAGGGCTGACCTGGTGTGAACCATCGAGGGGCCAGCCCGCCGCCACAAGACATGTTGCTTGTGGCGGCGGGCTGGCCCCTCGATGCGTTTCAGGAAAGCTTCAGCTCAATGGGCCCCGGCATGCCGACGCGCACGGCGCACAGGTTGTGGTTTGACCAGGGCCTGAGGGGGCAGGTGATGTGGGTGTGCATGCCGGCGCACGATGCGCAGTACGCCCCAGAGCATGGCGGCTGCGACGCTCAGCCACATGCCGACCAGCATTAGAATCGCCATTGTCAGGCTCATGCGTGCCTCCTTCTCTCTGGCAAGCCAAGCTCGCCATCCAGACACTGCTTTAGTCTAGCCTGTCGGCTGTGACGTTCCATTGACCGAAGGTCTAGTCCTTGGGCCGTTTCGTTCCAAGCCCGCATCGGGCTATACCCGCAGGCGCCGGCGTCCTATGATCGGCTTCTTGGCCGGGCGCTGCCTGCCTGGCCGCGGAACAAGCGAGTGTCCACGTTGCAAAAGCTCTCCAAGTTTCGGGCCCAGGGCCCACGTCGCCTGCTGGCCGCCTGCCTGGTGGCGGCGACCCTCTCCGGCTGCGCCGGCACGCCACCGGCCGCGCTCAAGGGCCTGCCGCAGCGGGTCGAGATCAGCAGCGTTCCCTTCTACGGCGGCAACGCCAACCACAGTGGCGCGATGGCCCTGGCCGCCGTGCTGTCGCAGCAAAGCGCACCGATCACGCCGGGCCTGCTCGACAAGTCGTTGGGCCTGCCTGCTGCCTCCGAGTCCCTGGAAAGCGGCATTCCTCGGGTTGCCCGTGAATACGGCAGGGTCGTCTACCCGCTGGACAAACACCTGGATGCCTTGCTCGCCCAGGTGGCGGCCGGTTACCCGGTGCTGCTGCGTTATCAGGAAGGTTCGGCGTGGTGGAGCGAGCCGCGTTATGCCGTGCTGATCGGCTATGACCGCTACAAGCAGCGGGTATTGCTGCGCTCGGGCATGCACCGGCGCCAGTTGATGGCTTTCGACGATTTCGAGTCGGCGTGGGGCAAGGAGGGTCGTTGGGCGGTGCTGGTGCAATCGCCGCGACAGTTGCCGGCCCAGGTGGATCGCCAGCGCTGGCTGCAGGCAGCGGATGAACTGGCCCGTTCGGGACAGGAGATCGCGGCGAAGCAGGCTGTCATCAGCCTCGGACGGTGAGGCTGAAATGATCGCGGGGCAAGCCCGCTCCCACAAGATGGCCTCGTGGGAGCGGGCTTGCCCCGCGATGGCTTTACATCAGAAGCCCAGGCGATCGCGCAGGCTGTAGTACCAGGCACCGATGGCGCTGAACGGCACACGCAGCATCTGGCCACCCGGGAACGGGTAGTGCGGCAGGCCGGCGAACGCGTCGAAGCGCTCGGCCTGGCCGCGCAGGGCCTCGGCCAAGACCTTGCCGGCCAGGTGGGTATAGGTGACGCCGTGGCCCGAGCAACCCTGCGAGTAGTAGATGTTGTCGCCGATGCGGCCGACCTGCGGCAGGCGCGACAGGGTCAGCAGGAAGTTGCCGGTCCAGGCGTAGTCGATCTTGACGTCCTTGAGCTGCGGGAAGGCCTTGAGCATCTTCGGGCGGATGATCGCCTCGATATTTGCCGGGTCACGGGCACCGTACACCACGCCACCGCCGAAGATCAGGCGCTTGTCGCTGGTCAGGCGGTAGTAATCGAGCAGGTAGTTGCAGTCCTCGACGCAGTAGTCCTGCGGCAGCAGGGTGCGGGCCAGTTCCTCGCCCAGCGGCTCGGTGGTGATCACCTGTGTGCCGCAGGGCATCGACTTGGCAGCCAGCTCCGGTACCAGGTTGCCCAGGTAGGCGTTGCCGGCGACGATGATGAATTTGGCGCGCACCTTGCCCTGCGGGGTGTGCACCACCGGGTTGGCGCCACGCTCGATGCGCACGGCCGGGGTTTGCTCATAGATGATGCCACCCAGCGACTCGACCGCGGCGGCTTCGCCCAGGGCCAGGTTCAGCGGGTGGATGTGGCCGCCGCTCATGTCGAGCATGCCGCCTATATAGCTGTCGCAGGCCACCACTTCGCGGATGCGCTTCTGGTCCATCAGCTCCAGCTGATTGTGGCCGAAGCGTTCCCACAGGCGTTTTTGCGATTCCAGGTGGCCCATCTGCTTGCTGGTCAGCGCGGCGAACACGCCGCCGTCCTTCAGGTCGCACTGGATGTCGTACTTGGCCACGCGCTCACGGATGATGCGCCCGCCCTCGAAGGCCATCTGACCGAGCAGTTGCGCCTGCTTGGGGCCGACGGTGCGCTCGATGACATCGATGTCGCGGCTATAGCTGTTGACGATCTGGCCACCGTTGCGGCCCGACGCGCCGAAACCGACCTTGGCGGCCTCGACGATGCTCACCTTGAAGCCGTTCTCCAGCAGGAACAGGGCGCTGGACAGGCCGGTGTAGCCGGCACCGATGATGCATACATCGGTTTCCACCTCACCCTGCAGCGCCGGACGTGGCGGCACCGGGTTGGCCGAGGCGGCGTAGTAGGACTGGGGGTAGGGGGTGTTAGCCATGCTCGAGGGACCTCGTGTTTTATATTTTTAACGAATGTACCGATGCTATCAATAATAATAAACACCCGCTAGTCGTCCGGTGAAAATCCTTTACGCCCCCCTGAGGCTCGACCTTTCTATAAATAGTTTAAGATTCAGTAGCTTAGCGTGAAAAAAACAGTTGACAGGGTATCTGGATCGGGTAGAATGCGCCCCACACGACAGGCACATAGCTCAGTTGGTTAGAGCACCACCTTGACATGGTGGGGGTCGTTGGTTCGAGTCCAATTGTGCCTACCAAATCAGAAGAGGGCGATCCGCAAGGATCGCCCTTTTTGCTTTTGGTCGCTTCCAGCGGGCGAGCCGCATGCGAGATCGGCCGGTGAAAGCCTTGCCCGCAGGTCGCTGGGGCGGTTCGGATAAATTTCGCAAAGTTTTTGATTTTTTTGAAAAAAACGCTTTACAGGTGCGCAGTCGATCACTAATATGCGCACCACACGACAGGCACATAGCTCAGTTGGTTAGAGCACCACCTTGACATGGTGGGGGTCGTTGGTTCGAGTCCAATTGTGCCTACCAAATCAGAAGAGGGCGATCCGAAAGGATCGCCCTTTTTGCTTTCCGCCGTTCCATGGGCGCTGACACACGCTGCAACTTTCCACCTTCGCCTCATCCCTGCGGCCGAGCGGTTCGCTCATGCTAGAATCCGCCCCTTCGAATCTGGAGGTACAGGCGTGCGCAAACTGGCGGTGGTAATGGCGGTGTTGGCCCTGGCGGGCTGTAACAACGAGGTCGAAGGCGTGCACAAGCAGGTGGCCGAACACCTGAACAACCCCAAGACGGCCAAGTTCGCCAACGTGCGCTTCGACACCCAGGGTTCCATCTGTGGCCAGGTGCGCGGCAAGGATGACGCCGGTCAGTACGAGCCTTATCGCAGCTACGTGGCGATCAAGCACGACGGTCAGTACGAGATCCTCATCGACGAGACCGGCAACAACCTGCGTATCCGTGAAGTCTGCGGTGGCGCCGACCTGCAGCGCCGCGCCGAGGCGCTGGCCGACCAGCCGGCACCGGAAGGCTGGGACGTGGAGGTAATCCAGGGGCCGAACATGGGCGCCCTGACTGACATGACCGCACGCCTGATCGAAAAGGGCATCCCGTCCTGGGTCGAATACCGCGACGGCAAGCCGGTGGTGCTGATGGGGCCGTTCCCGGCCAAGGTCGAGGCCGATGCGCGCAAGGCCGAAGTGATGGCCAAGCTGGGCACCGACTCGATCGTCATCCAGCACGGCGTCCAGCGCTGACGTTCACCCGTACCTGCCAGGCTTGGACGCTGGGCAGGTATCAGATTGAACGCGGGCTTGCCTCGCGTTCGGTGCCGATGTCCTCGAACACGCTGATCAGATGCTCCGGCTGCCCGTCGGCGCGGCGCTCCAGCGAGGTGCGTGCCCGCACCCAGAGGTAGTGCCCGTCCTTGTGGCGCACACGCTTCTGCACTTCGTAGCGCTCGATCTCGCCGGCCAGCATGCGCCTCAGCAGTGCCAGGTTGTCCGGCAGATCGTCGGGATGGGTGAGCTGCTGGAACGTCGTGCCGTACAGCTCGTCCTCACGGTAACCCAGCAGTTCGCAGAGGCTGCCGTTGACCCGCTGCCAGCTGCCATCCGGGTCGATGTAGGCCAGCGCGCCCCAGGCCAGTTCGAAGATGGTGCGAAAGCGCGCCTCGCTCTGGCGCAATTCCTCTTCGGCCACCTTGCGCTCGGTGTTGTCCATGCTGATGCCGACCATCTTTACCGGGCGCCCGGCACTGTCGCTCAGCACCGTGGCGCGCGAGGCGATCCAGCGTTGGTCGCCGTCGGGGCGGGTGATGCGAAAGTCGCACTCGCAACCGGTGCCGTCAGCCACGGCCTGGGCATACATGTCCTGCATGTGGCTGGCGTCCTCGGGATGGATGTGCTCCCAGAAGTCCTCATTGCGCCGTAGTGGCCAGCCATATACCGCCTCGACGTTGGGCGAGTAGGTCACTTCGTCGGTGACCAGGTTCCATTCCCAGGTGACGATGCGCGCACCTTCCTGGGCCAGCTTCATGCGCGTCTCGCTCTCCATTATCTCGGCGGTGTAGCGACGACGCACGTCGGTCATCGGCAGCTCGACCACCTCGGCCTGCTGCACGCTGTGCAGGGCCTCTTCGCCATAGCGCAGCCAGATCCAGTTGACCTTGAGCAGGTCGGCCAGCTTGCGCAGATTGGCGTAGTCGATCTCGCCGCCGCGGGTCCACTTGTGCACCGCCGTGCGCGAGATCCCCAAGGCCGTGCCCACCGCCTGCAGGGTCAGCTTGTGGTGTTCGAGCAGTTCCTTGAGGCGAAAGGCGAAGCTGTTTTCCATCATGGGTGCTGGATCCTTGGGCGTGGGCGAGGCAGCCAGTATACCTGAGCTGTCAACTTGAGGTTTACAGCTCGGTTGCCGCGCCCGGCGGCGCCGGTTAACGTGGCGCCTGACTTATAAAGGACAGGGATGCGCCGCATGAGCCGATCATTGGAACTCAACCGCGCCAGTTGGAATGAACGGGCGCCGCTGCACGCCGCTTCGAAGGACTACGAGGTCGAACGCTTTGTCGCCGAAGCCGGCCACCTGTCCGAAGTGGTGCGTTTCGACCTGCCACGCCTGGGCGATATCCATGGCCTGCGCACGGTGCACCTGCAATGCCATATCGGTACCGACACCTTGTCGCTGGCGCGCCTGGGTGCGGATATCTGTGGCCTGGACTTCTCCGCCGCCTCGCTGGCCCAGGCGCGTGACCTGGCCGAACGTTGCGGCGCTGGCATTGCCTATGTCGAGGCGGACGTCTACCAGGCTGCTCAGGTACTGCCGGCCGCTGGTTTCGATCTGGTCTACACCGGTATCGGTGCGTTGTGCTGGCTGCCGAGCATCGAGCGCTGGGCGCAGGCGGTGGCGGCATTGCTCAAGCCGGGCGGACGCCTGTTCCTGCGCGATGGCCACCCGATGCTGATGGCGGTCAACGAAGACCATGAGGACCGTTTGCAGCTGGAGTATCCGTACTTCGAGTGCGAGGCACCGACCGTGTGGATCAGCGACCAGACCTACGTCGATACCGAGCAGGCCCTGACGCAGACCGAAACCCATGAATGGAACCATGGCCTCGGCGAGGTGATCACCGCGCTGTTGCGCAATGGCCTGCGCATCACCGCCCTGGAGGAGCACCAGAGCATCCCCTGGGAGGCGTTGCCTGGGCAGATGACGTTGGGCGATGACGGCGAGTGGCGCCTGATCGAGGCACCCTGGCGGCTGCCGCTGAGCTATACGTTGCAGGCGGTCAAAGGGTAGGTCAAAGGCTTGGCGCGTACGCGAGCCGTGGGAGCGGGCTTGCCCCGCGACAGGTTCGCGATTGCAATCGCGGGTCAAGCCCGCTCCCACGAAATCCGCGCCATTTCAGCCAGGGACCTGTGTACTCAGGACAGGAATCCGCCATCCACATTGAGCGCGGTGCCGGTGGTATAGCTGGAGGCGTCGCTGGCCAGGTACAGCACCGCCCCGGCCATTTCGCTCGGGTCGGCCACGCGCTTGAGCGGGATCTGCTGCAACGCGGCATTGCGGATGCTGTCGTTCTTCACCAGCGCCGAGGCGAACTTGGTGTCGGTCAGGCCGGGCAGCAGGGCGTTGCAGCGGATACCGAACTGCGCGCACTCCTTGGCAAACACCTTGGTCATGTTGATCACGGCCGCCTTGGTCACCGAATAGATGCCCTGGAACAGCCCCGGTGAAACTCCGTTGATCGAGGCCACATTGATGATGCTGCCACCGCCGTGCTCGCGCATCAGCTTGCCGGCTTCCACCGACATGAAGAAGTAACCGCGGATATTGACGTCGACGGTCTTCTGGAATGCGCCCAGGTCAGTGTCCAGCACGTTGCAGAACTGCGGGTTGGTGGCGGCGTTATTGACCAGGATGTCGAGGCGCCCGAACTGCTCGCGGATGCCGGCGAACACCTGCTGGATCTGCTCCATCTCGCCGATATGGCAGGCCACCGCGGTGGCCTTGCCGCCGGCGGCGACGATCGCCTCGGCGACCTGCTGGCAGCCGTCGAGTTTGCGGCTGGAGACGATCACATGGGCGCCCTGCTGGGCCAGCAGGTGGGCAATGGCTTCACCGATGCCACGGCTGGCACCGGAAACGAAGGCGATCTTGCCGTCGAGGTCGAACAGGTGGGTCTTGGACATTCGGGTATTCCTTGTTGTATGCCGGGTTACAGGCTGGATTTGCCGATCAGTTGCAGGCTCATGTGCTCCAGCAGCTTGTTCATGTGGATGAACTGGGCGAAGCGTTTGTCCTGGGTCTGGCCGTGGAAGAAGCGGTAGTAGATCTGCTGGACGATACCTGCCAGGCGGAACAGGCCATAGCAGTAATAGAAGTCGAAATTGTCGATGCGAATGCCGGCGCGCTCGGCGTAGTAGTCGACAAACTGCTTGCGGGTCAGCATCCCCGGTGCGTTGCTCGGTTGGCGGCGCATCAGTTGCACCGGCGCCGGGTCGCCGGCCTCGATCCAGTAGGCCAGGCTGTTGCCCAGGTCCATCAGCGGGTCGCCGATGGTGGCCATTTCCCAGTCCAGTACGCCGATGATGCGCATCGGGTTGGCGCTGTCGAGGATGACATTGTCGAAACGGTAGTCGTTATGCACGATGCCCGGGCGCGGGTGGTCGGCGGGCATCTTCTCGCGCAGCCATGCGATCACCTGCTCCCAGCGAGGTGCGTCGGGGGTCAGGGCTTTTTCATAGCGGCTGGCCCAGCCTTCGATCTGGCGCTGCACGTAACCTTCCGGTTTGCCCAGGTCGGCCAGGCCGCACGCCTGGTAGTCCACCTGGTGCAGCTCGACCAGGCGATCGATGAAGCTTTTGCACAGCGCCTCGGTTCGGTCGGCGTCCAGGTCGAGTCCGGCGGGGATGTCGGAGCGCAGGATGATGCCGTTGACTCGCTCCATCACATAGAACTCGCCGCCGATGAGTGCTTCATCGGTGCAGTGCACGTAGGCCTTGGGGCAATAGGGGAAACCGGCATTGAGCTGGTTGAGGATGCGGAACTCGCGGCCCATGTCGTGGGCCGACTTGGCCTTGTGGCCGAATGGCGGGCGTCGCAGGACGAATTCCTTGCCCGGGTAGGCCACCAGGTAGGTCAGGTTCGAGGCGCCCCCCGGAAACTGGCTGATGGTCGGGCTACCCTGCAGCCCGGCGATATGACCCTTGAGGTACGGATCGATGACGGCCGCGTCGAGTTCTTCGCCGGGGCGTACCTGGGTGGACTGGTCGGTGAGCGTCATGCGATTTCCTTATGATCGATAGCAAGGACTATTGGCTAATCTAATTTCCTGTCGAAGCTGGTACAAGCGTGCCAGACGCTTATTGGCCTGGGTGTTGCCGGCCGATCAATGGCCCTGATGGGCAGGCTTTGCGCGGGCGAAAAAAAACCGAAGCGCATCAGGCTTCGGTCTTTTTCATTGGCGATCTACCGCGCCGATCAGGCCGGGAACAGCTCGCTGAGCTTCATCGACAGCATCATGTCGCCTTCGACGCGCAGCTTGCCGCTCATGAAGGCCTGCATGCCGTCGGTCTCACCGCTGACGATACCCTTGAGGGTTTCGCTGTCCAGTACCAGGGTGCAGTTGGCGTCGGCGTTCTCGCCTTCCTGGATCTCGCAGGTGCCGTCCTTGACCAGCAGGGCGTAGTGCTTGTCTTCGTCGGTGATGTTGAAGCCGAACACCAGGTCCAGGCCGGCGGCAGCTGCAGGGTTGAATTTTGCCTTCATCGACTCGACGGCTTTAGCTACATCGCTCATGGTGTATTCCTTGTTAAGTAATATTCGCGTCCGCAAGGACACAACAGACCGGGCTCATCGGTAGGTGACGAGCTCCGGCAACCGCAACAGCCGCACATGGGCTTGGCTGTTGAAGGAAGCCAGGGTGACGTCGCGGCCCCGGAATTTCAGGTGGCTTAGCGACGTGTTGATGATCTGCCAGTTCAGGGTAAATGCCTGGGCCGGCGTGATTCCGCTCGCCAGGTGGAGCAGGGCGGCAATGGTGCCGCCGGAAGTGAACAGGGCAATGTTGTCTCCGCTGGCAGCGCTGTCTAGCAGGCGCCCCAGGCCATCGCCGACCCGGCCGCTGAAAGACTGCCAGGTTTCCAGGCGATCGTCGTGGTCGTGGTCGCCGTCGTGCCAGCGCTGCACCATCAGGGCGAACAGACGCTGGAACTCGCTGCGGTGCTGGGCACCGTTGCGCAGTACATGCAGGGCTTCAGGCTCTTCAGGCAGCAGGCGCGGGAGCAGGGCGCGAATCACGCCATCGGCGTCGAACTCGTTGAAGGCCGGGTCGGTCTCAATGGCCGGGATCGGGTTGCCATGGGCATGCAATGCGTCCAGGGCCAGGCGGGCGGTGTCCTGCTGGCGGCGCAAGGTGCCGGCCACGCAGCGGTCCAGGCGCAGGCCCAGTTGGGCGAGGTGTTCACCCAGTGCCTGGCTCTGACGCTCGCCCACAGGCGACAGGACGTCGTAGTCGGCGGCACCAAAGGAGGCTTGGCCATGTCGGATCAGGTAGAGATTGCCCACGTTGAAGTCCGGCCCGGTTGGAGGTTGCTGCGAGGTTAGGTTGCCCCAGGCGGGCTGTCAACGAAAAAACATACAAGCGTTTGAAAAGGTCGTTTGAACTGTATTGCCAGCATTTTCACCCGCTGGCAGCGGCTCTGGCGCCCCGGTATGCTTGCATCCAGTTCGCGTCCTTGCGGCGCTGGTTTATCAAGGAGTCAATGTGGAGTTTCTTGCCAACTGTCCTTGATCTCGGGTAAAGCCAAGCAACACAAGGCTTCAGCCCATAATGACCATCCTGCTACCTGATCAAGCTGTCACAAATCGTCCCAACGTGTCACAACTGGCACTGCCCTACGTGTATCGCAGGGGCTCAGGTCGTTATCATCTCCGGGTCCGCCTCAGGGGCTCTCACACCTCCTGCACGCTGTCGCTCAAGACCACCAACCGACCTAACGCCATGACCACCGCTAAGCATCTCATGCAGACCCTGAAGACCTTCCATCTCGACAACCCTGAGGCTACTTGGGATGAGCTGAGAGGCCGACTGGTCGAAATCGCTGAGGATGCCTTGTGGTCGCCTGGTGAGGACTCTATGGGGCTCGTATGGTCTGACCTTGGCGAGGACCTTCAGGAGATCGCACGGACCATGCCGCTTACCTACCCACAGGCACAGGCTATTACGGCAGCCTACAAGGTACTGGGGGGCGCTCAGGGGCGACTGAGCGGTAACCTGTCGGGCCTTATGGAGGCACTCAATGACCTCAAGCAGCCGAGCGCGGACTTGCCGTCTGTCCCTGTCTCAATCTGTAAATCACCTGAAGGTCCTCTGCAAGTCGCCTCATCTGTAGTTTTTGATGCCGGGTCTGGTCACTCCGCGTTGACCCACGAAAGTGCCCAGCGCTTTACCTTTGAGACCCTGGCGGGCGCCTACTTGGCTGAGCGTGGCGCTGACATGGCGCATGCCACCTTGAAGAACTTCGGGTCATCGACCAAGACCATTGCGGGCATCCTTGGTGACAAGGACATGCGGAGCCATACACGGGCCGACCTCGTGGGGATGCGAGAGACCCTATTGGAGACCCGCAAGGCGTCCACGGTGAACAAGCTGCTCGTACACGTTGGGTCTGTCCTGAGTTGGGCTGTTGCAACTGGCATGATTGCGTCGGACTACTCCAAGAAACTAACCATCGTTAAGGGTGCTGAGAGTTCCCGTGAGGCGTTCTCCACGGCTCACCTTGAGGTCCTGCGCAAATGGGCCTTGGGTAACCTTGGGGCGGACTGGAAAGCATTGGCAATCGCCCTGGGCGTCGCCACTGGGGCCCGCATCGGTGAGATCCACCAATTGACTGGGGCTGACCTTTACAAGAGCGATGGTCAGTGGGTCATGGATATCAATGACAAGGACGGTAAGACCCTGAAGAACTCATTCAGTCGCCGTACAGTGCCCGTCTTGGGCATTCCTGAGGGTCACCTTGAGGTCCTCTCGCAGACCCAAGGCCGCCTCTTTACGCAGTCCAAGAGCGGCTTCGAACAGTTGGTCAATCAGATGCTGAGGGATGTGCTGGGGATCAAGGCGGGGGAGGGGCGTTCTTTTCATTCACTGAGGCACTCCCTGGCGTCTGATTTAAAATCTGCCGGTGTGCCTTTAGGGGTTGCTCAGGAGATCCTCGGGCACTCGTCAGGTTCTATTAGTTATGACCTATATGGCGGCGCGGCGAGCGTCAATTTGGTACGCCTCTCGGAGGCAATTAACCTAGTACGATGAACACTATGGTTGCGTTTCACCGTAAGTTGGAGCTACATTGCGCAATTAAGGGTGTGGTTCTATATTTTAAGAGGTGATGACGTGCATAAGTATGTGGCTCCTGCTTTTCATGTGACAGCTTTTAATTGTCCTTTTTGTAACGCATATGCCACCTTTGATTGGACAATTACAAAGGGCAACATTTGGGACGATCAGGGCAGCAATACAACGGCGATTCAGTTGGCGCGATGTAAGCATTGCAGGCGTGATACATATTGGGAAGTTACTGATTGGAACTATTCGAATGAGCCGATTTCCGGGCGAATGGTGGTCCCGAGTCTATCCATTGCACCGCTTCCACACGAGGAAATGCCAGAATCCGTCGCTAAGGACTTTATGGAGGCGAGGGATATCGTAACCTGCTCGCCCCGGGGGGCCGCAGCTTTGTTGCGTCTTTCTGTGCAGCGGCTCTGCGCGGAGCTTGGTGAAAAAGGTAAAGATATAAATGCAGACATTGCAAGCTTGGTCGCAAAGGGATTGCCCATTCCCATTCGAAATGCACTGGATGTCGTTAGGGTCATAGGTAACAATGCTGTACACCCGGGCAAGCTTAGTGATGAAGATATGGCCGAGATAGCTATTTCTCTATTTGACTTGGTCAATGCCATTGTCGAAGACCGAATCGCTCGACCTAAGGCTTTGAGTGCCCTCTACGACCGTCTACCTGAGGGTGCACGCAAGGCTATAGAGGATCGTGATGCACCAGCGACTGCTTAGATTTAAAACCCTCACAATAACGGGGAGAGATCACACCAACGTGGCTTTCCCTCCACAAGATGCCGTAAGGTCACCTCAAAGGTGGCCCTCTGCGGGCAAGGCGTATCCGGACAGTGGCTCATACCCAGACCGATACGACCACCAAGCAGAGCCCTACGGGGACCTCTGGGACCAGCATCTGGGTCCACTGTAGCGATTCTGTCGGATTGGCGTATGCCTTGATGACCCTTGATAGGTTTGGGCCTCCTATCACTGATCGCACAGTACAGGGGCCTTTTAACTTAAAGACCTCTATAAGAGATTAAAGATGACTCTAAGTTATTATTCTTTATAGATTAAATCTTAAAAGAAATAATACTTTAAGTTATCGTAAAGCCTCTTTAAGTAGGCTATAGGTTCCTCTGTTATGGTCTCACGTTTGTGTCGGACTTTAGGTATAAGGTTTCACCGACCCCACAGCCTAAAACCATGATCGCACCGTGAGGCCATAAGAGAGGCCTTGAGGTCACCGTCTAGGTCCCTTCAAATGAGAATTAGTCAAAAGCCCTCACGTAAACAGGGAGGGTCAATAAGGTCAGCTAGAAGCTCCACCCGTTGTGACCAGCTGACCTGTTCCGGTCGCAATTAGTACGGAATTAAAAACCCTCACAATAACGGGAGAGACGATACGTCACCCTGTGCGCTTCCCTCTACGGCCACCTCACGGCCTACACACCATCACTCCAAGCCTTTCTGAATGCTCCTTGTGCCGTGTCCGATGCCCTGTCTGGGTCTTGGAGGTCGGACTACGGGTGAGACTCAGGGAGCACTCAAAAAGGACCAGACAGCCTATGAACATCAATGAAGTAACCATGACCACCGTTGAGATTGCAGCCATGACAGGCAAGCGCCATGACAACGTACTGCGTGACGCTGACCGAGCAATTGAGCTGGTCTCGAAATCTCGCGCCTCAAATCTGAGGAGCCAAATTGAGGGAGCCACTGAGGCCACCTTTGAGAGCCGAGGCAAGCAATACCGAATGCTGGTCCTGAACCGACATATGGTCTTCACGCTCATCACCGGCTATGACACTACCCTGCGTTATACCGTGGTGGGTCGCTGGATTGAACTTGAGCAAGCAGCAAACCCTGCGTTCACCTCTCAGGCCATTACCGCCACTCTGATCGACCTCCAATCGCGTGTCGATATGATGGCCCCGGCCTACAAAGAGCACACCCGTAAGGGCACCACAGGTCGCGGCTATCTGGTCGATGAGGCCTGCCGTATGGCCGAGGTCCCGTGCAAGGTGACCCGCGAGTGGTTCCTTGAGCGCAAGGTCACTATCAAGCGCCGTACTGGCCCCGTAACGGTCGAAGGCCAAGCGGTGATCATTGAGGCGCACCCTCAGTTCATCGACAAGGGGTACGCCAAGAAAGGCGCCAGCCGTAGCCACGGTGGCCACCCTGACGGATTCAAGCTGACCCTCAAGGGCCTTGAATGGCTCAAGACGAAGCGGGAGGTCATCCTTGCGTGGGACGCTGAGCGCAAGATGGTCCGCCCAGTGCATGACGCTGACGGCTTCGTCGTGGACATTACAGGCGAGGGCAGTGCAGCCATGACTGTCGCAGACCTGCCACGCAAGGCACGTCGAGGGGAGGGCCAGCAATGACCTTCGCCGAGCAGCTCAACGCGTTCTTCACGACCCCGGCAATCCGAACCAAGCTGGTCACCTTGCGCACCATCTGGCGTGACCGCTACGCCCGCCGAGCTATCGCCCCAAAGGGTCATGAGGGCGTGGACGTAGAGGCCCTATATGAGCACCTGAAGGCCGGCCATCCCGGTCTGTCTGCCCTCGTGGAGTCGCTCGTGTCGTCCACTACCATGCATCTCGATGCGGTCCTGATGGTCCCTTTGCGAATCCCGCTGACCCGCAGTCAACCGATCACCGTTGTAGCCCCGTAGTAACACCGCTGTAGCCGTCCGCCATCGGCTCGCATCAGGTCCCCGCAAGGCTCATCAAGCCGACCCGACCTGACATCCCCAAATGAAACCCAGAACCTATAGACAAACCTTGAGGCCCCGGAGTGACGTACTCCTTCGTCTCTGGTCTCCGTGCGCGCCTATGCGGCAAGGTTTGATCTATGGGTCCCTTTAGGAGATCCAACACAGTGAAACTGAATATCCAAAACGTCACCCCTGAGACCGTTGAAGTTCAAGGTCAGACCGTGACCCGTGCCTTCGCTGAGGGCGTGATGCTCTCGGGTCTGATCGCAGGTGCAGGCACCAACAAGGCTGCCCAAGAGGTCATCGTTAAGCAGTACATCGATGCAGGCCTGAGTGCCGATGCGTTCCCTGTCGTGGTCCGTGCCGTGCAGGTCAGCCAAGCGCGCGCCAAGGCCGAACAGAGTCGACTCCAGGCTGAGGCCAAGGCCCATGCCGAGCGCTTCAAATCGTACGTGCCCGAGGATGCTCTTACCGTAGCGCGGCGTCGTGCCAAGCGTGAAGAGCGTGAGCGTAAGCACCGCGAGATGGGTCAAGCGATCCGTGCCGCAAATGGCCGTAGCAGCTTCTCGACCGGCAACTGGCTCGACAACCACTAAGGCCCACGGTCTGTAACCACTTCAATTTCTATCTCAGGAGACCAATACCATGTCCGAAGCAATCAACCGTAATACCGATCACCGCGACCAGCGCGACCGCTACAAGGCCCCGACCAGCTATGAGACTGCCGTGTGGGGTAATGGCGGCAACGTTCAGTTCAGCTCCCAGGCATCCACCAGCGCCCCTCTGACCGACTCCAGTGTGGTCGCCCAGGCGATCGCTGAGGGCATCGACGACTTCTTCAACGGTGGCGAGTGGGCCCAGAACGCGGTCGATGCGATCCCTTGCGAGTTCCGACCCAAGGGCACCGAGCCGACCTCTGTGCAGCTGGTCAACATGGTCAATCGCAACGTGGAGTTCGACCCGCGCCAGTCGATCTACGATCACTCCCTGGTGACCAAAGGGGAGGCCGTAGCGGGCGATTTCATTTTCACCGAGCCGACCAATACCGCTGCCTTCTTCTCGCATCGCTTCACCCTGCTGGATGCTCACGTTATCGCTGGCTTCACCGGCAATGGCATGGCGCAGATGATGGACAAGATGCTGGCCGACTTCGAGAAGGCTTGTGGCTCGACCATCGCCGACATCCTCATTAAGTCCCCAAGCACCGAGATCAAGGAGGTCACCATTGCGGGCACCACTCCGGCTGTCCGTGCTGAAGACTGGATCGACGCCCTGACGATGAGCATCAACCAATCGGTCGGTAACTCGCTGGGTGACTTCGTGCTGCTGATGCACATGACCGAGCAAGCGACCCTTGAGCGTGCTGCCCAGCGTGCAGGCGTTGAGTCCATTGAGGACCTCTTGGGCTGCCGTACCCAGTTCTACTCGGGGTCGGACCGTGGTGTCTTCATGCTGCCCAAAGGGTTCGCCTCGCTGTCGTTCCGCCATGACCAACAAGGCGATGTGTGGAAGGTCCTTGCGAGCCGTAACGCGGGCGTGCAGGGCTGGGACTTCGAGGTAACCGGCGTGGCTGACGTAATGGCTCAGGCCAAGGTCAAGATCAAGCTGGCCAACCCTGAAGACCCTGCCGAGCGCCTGCAAGTCGAGGTCGTAAGCTTCCCGCTGATTACCCGTGTGGTCGTCAAGCCGTAACACCAGCAGCATCCATAGGGCCCATTACGGGCCTTGTGTGCTGACCTGAGCGCCCACTTCTACAGTGGACCTTCAGTTGAGCCCATCCTGTATCACGCTCCTGCACGCGAAGCGCAGGGCAATGACCCACATTCAATCTCACATTTAACGTAGGAGCCCGCTATGGCCACCAAGAACCCATGGTTGGCCGTCCTTAAGGCCCTGTTGACCTCCAAGGCCACTTGGAAGCTTATAGGCACCGTTGCGGTCCTTTACGGCGCAGCCCATGGCGAGGTGATCGCTGAGCTGGTCGGAGAGGTCGTAGCGGATACGTCAGGAGCCCTTTGAGAATCTGACAGAAATTTCCGTGAGACCACCTGTCACTAAGAGCCCGCGCAAGTCCCCCCGTGGGGCCCGCGCAGTCACGAACAGGCGCACAACAAAGACCCCGGAAAGCCAGGGGCCATGGGCGTTGCTACCCGTGCTGCATATGCTTCGGAATGTCACAAGACCGTACCAAACAGTCACAAGCTTCGGTACGATGACCCTTTAATTCCGAGCTTCGAGGACTACTGTGGAGTTTCTTGCCGAATACGCAAGCTTTCTCGCCAAAACCGCCACCCTGGTGATCGCCATCCTGGTGGTGCTGTCGGCCATCGCCGGCCTGCGTGGCAAAGGGCGGCGCAAGCCGGGCGGGCAACTGCAGGTCACCCGCCTCAACGAGTTCTACAAGGAACTGCGCGAGCGCCTGGAGTCGGGCCTGCTCGACAAGGCCCAGCTCAAGGCCGTGCGCAAGCAGCAGGCCAAGGCGGAAAAACAGCAGAAGAAAAAGCCTGAGGACAAGCGCCGGGTGTTCGTCCTTGATTTCGACGGCGACATCAAGGCCTCGGCCACCGAGAGCCTGCGCAACGAGATCACCGCGCTGCTGACCCTGGCCACCCCGCGTGACGAGGTGGTGCTGCGCCTGGAGAGCGGCGGTGGCCTGGTGCACAGCTATGGCCTGGCGGCCTCGCAGCTGGCGCGCATCCGCGAGGCCGGCATCCCGCTGACCATCTGCATCGACAAGGTCGCCGCCAGCGGCGGCTACATGATGGCGTGCATTGGCGAGAAGATCGTCAGCGCGCCGTTCGCCGTTCTGGGCTCGATCGGCGTGGTGGCGCAAATGCCCAACGTCAACCGCTTGCTGAAGAAGCACAATATCGATTTCGAAGTGCTCACCGCCGGCGAGTACAAGCGCACCCTGACCGTTTTCGGCGAGAACACCGACAAGGGCCGGGAGAAATTCCAGGAAGACCTGGACATCACCCACCAGCTGTTCAAGGACTTCGTTGCCCGCTACCGCCCGCAGTTGCACATCGATGAAGTCGCGACCGGCGAAGTCTGGCTCGGCATCGCTGCGCTCAATCGCCAACTGGTCGACGAGCTGGGCACCAGCGACGAGTACCTGAGCCGCAGCGCCCGCGAGGCCAACGTGTTCCACCTGCGTTTCGCCGAGCGCAAGAGCCTGCCGGAGCGCATCGGCATGGCCGCCAGTGGGGCGGTGGAGAATACCCTGGTAGGCTTGTGGAGCAAACTCGGGCGTCTGCGCTAACACCTTGAACCCCTTGAAGATTTTTTTCTTCAAGGGGGTTGCAAGGTGCATCGAATGCCGACATAATGGCGTCCATCGAAACGCAGCTGACTTGAAAAAGCCCAGCGGTTTCAAGGGGATAGCGAAAGCTGGCTCCGACTTTGAGGCCGAGTAGCAAAGTGGTTATGCTCCGGATTGCAAATCCGTCTACGCCGGTTCGATTCCGACCTCGGCCTCCACTATTCGAAACCCCGCAGATCTAGGTCTGCGGGGTTTTTCTTTGTGCGCCGGAAACTTCCGAAGTCCCAAAACAAATTACACGCAGTCCCAAAACTTGATCACTTGGAAGGCTTGGCGATTGCGCCGACGCGCCGGTAAACGCGCTCTGTAATTCCCTCTTTCGAGTGGCCCAGCAGCACGCTGGCGTCACTCAGATCGTTGATCTCCGATGCCGCCTTCGGTCGGATGTCCCGGAACTGGAACTGAGCTATTCGATTGGCCAGGTCTGGCTTCTTCTCCAGCAAGGCCTTTACCCTAGCTTCCTCTCTCGCCTCCGCCCAGCGGTTGCGTAGCATGCCCCAGCTCATGCGCTTGCCGTTCTCATTGAGGATGAAGAAGGGCGACAGGTGTTTGCTCGTCCTGTGGATGATGTGCTCGAGTAGAAGGCCCAAGCTGTTCTTCACCCCATCCACCTCCAAGACGATCCTTAGTCGCTTGCCGGTCTTGCCTTGGCTAACCAGCAGGTAGCCCCCCTCAACATCGTCTTTACGCATGGACAGCACGTCCGATGGCCGTTGGCCAGTCAGGTACGCCAGGTCCATCGCCTCCTTCAGCTCCGGTGGAGCTTCCTCATACACCGCCCGCCACACCGTTTCGTTGGCGTAGAAGTCGCGCGGTTTCTCCTTGTTCTTCCTCACGCCCAGGCACGGGTTGTCCCGGGTAGTGAGCCCCCACTCCCTGGCCGTGTTAAATACGTGGGAGAGCAGGGCAATTTCCCTGTTCGCCCTGGTCTTCGCTGACCGCGAGTCGCGGTACTGCGCGATCATGGCAGGTGTTACTGCGTCGATCGGCGCCGAGTCAAACACGATGCGCAGCTGCTTTAGCTCGTAGATGTTGTCCTTCTGGGTGCGGGCGGCCTTGCCTGGGATGATTTTCACCAGGTACTCGTCGAAGATCCCCTTCATCGTGGTTAGCTCTTTCGGGATCGACTTGGCCTCAAGCTCTGCCCACATCAGCTTTGCCTTCACCAGGTCGTTCCCCAGGAAGATGTCCTTGCCTGACTTGTCCCTGTAGTACAGCGCTTCCCACACCTTGCCACTGGCTTTCTTTCTCTTGCGACGGTACATGCCAGGTGGCAGGTCGCGATTTTCGGTCTTCCTTGGGCGCATTTCACTTCACTCGGGAGAAATCAGGGGTCCAGGCTGGCGCCGGGGGCGGCGCTGCAGCGACAGGCACAGTGTCGATCACCACGCCGCTCAGCTTCTGTCGGGCGTATTGGCGGCCAACGAGCGGGCGCCCTCCGCGGCTCTCGACGAAGTGCCAGCCTTTCTCTGTTAGCCAGCGGCGCTGCCACGCCCTGGTTTTGTAGCCGGTGATCACCACCAGCTCTTCGTCCGAAAGGATCTCGGTTTCCATGGGATGGTCTCCACGCCGCCGGTGGCGGCAGGTTGTGGTCAGGCCTCGCCTTCGGTGATGGAATGCCCGACTGACTGTGATCGAGCTTCTGCTGAGCCCAGGTACACCATGTTCATTGCGGTGTCTTGCAGGACCAAAACCGCATCTGTTCCCTGCTCATCCTCGCTGAGATCAGGAAGCGCTTGGTGTCGTACAAGGTCGATGCTCAGCCCTTCGGGCACGTCGAAGCGGGTGACGACTGTAGTGGTCACGGTAATGATTGGCATTGTGGCTCCATGCCCGCGCATGTCGGCGGGCTTGAGTAGTTGGGGGAGGGGTTAGGCTGCGATCAGGCCGAGACCAGGAAAAATGAAGGCACGGTGACCGCATTTGCGGCACAGGAACACGCAACAGTCGTCTAGGCGATGATCGACGGCATAGTCGTGGGTGGAGAGGTTCTCTATGGTGCAGTAGCTGGTGCCGAGAAATCTCCGCTTGAACCGGCGCGCTGCCAGTTCGTGCCACTTCATCGCGGCGCCTTCCAGATCAGGTAGGCCATGTAGGCGAGGGTGATCATGGCTGCACCTCCTGCTGCACCCCAAGCTCCCCAAGCACCTCGCAAGCGATGGCAAAGCCTGGGCTTCCAAGCGGGCATTCCTTGGTGATGCGGTTCAGGCCGTCGATCAGGTCGCGGGCCGTGCCGATCATCGTGTCGGCGTCGGCATCCATATCCAGGCCGAGAGCTTCGCCAATGCTGCCGATGGAGACGCAGGCATCCAGCAGCATGCGCTTGCTGCGCTCGGCGTCCTTGCGCAGCGCCTCGTTCTCGGCGGAGAGCTTGCCAAGCAGGCCATAGCACTCGGCCAGCAGGTTGTTGGCCGCATCGATCGCAGCGCCTTTGCCGGCCACGCCGCGCTGGCAGGCTTTCATCAGGCCCTGAACATCGGTTGTTTGACTGGTCATAACTTTCCCTCGGTCGGCGGATGAACCGGGCACGGCCAGCGCAGTGAGCCGTCGCCGGATGGGCAGGTGCAGGTCATGGCGCCACCTTCTTGAACTCGACGACCCAGACCCAGGGGTTGGCGTTCCAGGAGTCGGCTCCGTTGATGGATGCCCAGAGCTCGCGCCAGGCGTCGAACGGGTCGGCCCAGTTTCCAGGCCCTGGCTCGCTCTTGAATGGGTGGTAGTAGTGCTCACCGTCGCCGTGGTGAATGCGGTTTATGCCCTCGGCGACGTAGCGACTTTCGAAATCCGTCTCACCCTCGCCATCCTGAAGCCGCTCGACGCGCACGTCGGTGATCTCCAGCAGGATGCGGCTGGCCCAGCGGGGCATGTGGATCGATGGGCGCCCCCGGCCCTGAGAGACCATTGCGCATCCTGTCTGCCGGACGCTGCCGTCTGTCGGGTAGATGATTGGCTCGCCCTGGCTGAGATCGCGAGGTGCAATCTCATCGAGTTGGGCGTCAGCCGCCCAGGTTTCGCGTACCCATAGGCGGTCACCTGGTTCGCCAAATGGGCAAGCACCAAGCTCACCCACCTTTACCGCGCACTCCTGCTCAGTTCTGCCGTGGACAACAAACCCATAGCGCGGGTGATGCTGGCCTACGGCAACCCACGGCTCCGGGCTGTCCGGATACTCCAGGCGTGGGATCTGGCCGCCTTTCACTGGCCGGCGAGTGACCGTCTTCCGGCCTTCCAGGATGGCGCGGACCATAGGCCCGCTGAACAGGATCGGGCGTTCCTTTGCTTGAGACATAGCTTCGCCTTGGCCGCCATATCGCGGCAGTGAATAGAGGGGAGAGGGGTTACAGCTGGGTTGAGTACAAATGTGCTCCTGTGGTCAGGGCTGCTTGCCCCGCGCCCTGCTGGTGCAGCCCCAGCACTTGCCGCAATTGATGCCAGGCCTGCACACGACAGCAGGCACAGGAGGTGACTTGATCGATTCGCGCTTCCACGCCGGCCACGTTGCAACTTTTTCGGCGCAGCTGTCGCAGTAGTCGCGGAAGGCCTGCTTGGCGCTCGGCTCGTCACTGACGACACTGCAATGCTCGTCGTAGATCCTCTGTGCCTCCTCATCGCCTTTCAGGCAGCCGCAGCGGTATGGGTGGGCGGTGTAGTCGATATGGCAAAGGCGGTTCGTGTGTTTGGCCGGCTCGCCCTGGTGCTGCTCAGGGTGAGCCGGCAATTGCGAGCGGCAGCCGTCGCAGGCATGGATGTGTATGCTCTCGACGCCCTTGATCATCCCGCTCCCGTGCCATGGGTGGTAGTCAGGGACGGTGCCGCAGTAGTCGCACGGTGGATACTCGCCCTGGTGCTGCTCGGCTGGCTGGGCCAGGAGGGCGCGCAGCTCGTCAGCAGCACGCAACCAGCCGTCACGCACGTACGGACTATCAGGAAGTTCCGGCAGCTCTTCGCACTTGTCCAGGGCGTCGCTCAAAGACTCGAAGTCGACTCGCTGGCAGTCGATGCCTTCGTCGCCGCAGTCCTCGCTGTTATCGGCCAGCCAGTGCGCAGTTCTGGCCACTTCGGCCAGCAGGTTGATGAGCAGCTCGGCGCGCTCTTTCGGCACGCTGACCATCTCTGTGTTGCTGGATCGGTTTTCTGTGGGCATGGGGATACCTTGAAGATTGAAGGCTATGTGCCATAGTCATTCCTCCATCAACAGGGAGTTATCGCTATGGGTGTAAAAATCGAGTTTCACGACGGCCGCTCGGTCGAGTACGAAAACGCAGTTCGAGTTGCGGACTCTAAGAATGACTACGTTCTTTTCGATGAGAGTGGTGCCGTGCTTGCGCATGTCCATAAGTACGACGTGAAGAACCTTCACACCAAAGATCCTGATGAGAAATGGTGATTTAGGCCGCTTTCAGTAGGGCCTCAATCACTCTCTGCCCGGCCAACGGCGGCACAGCGTTGCCTGCCATGTGCATGGTCAACCGGTGGTTGTCCGGGCGCAGGGTGTCAGCCGGGAACGACATCGCAGCCATGGCTTCGTCAGCGCTGAGCATCCGCATGCGGTCGCCGTCCACTAGGGCCCAGCGGTCCAGGGTGGTGATGGTGCCGATCGGTCGGTTGATGTCGCGGCCGGTGGTGCCGGAGCCTTTTCCGTAATAGGGCATGATGAACCGGTCGCCGAAGCGCTGGCGGCCGTTGCGCACCCTGTCGAGGGTGGCTTGGGCACGGCCTGGCTTCCCGATTGGCGACCAGCGCCCGGCTTCGAAGTCGAGGAAGCTGCTGGCCGGCACGTGCTCGCACTGTTGCAGCTGCAGCTGGATGGGCGCCTTGCTCTTGGTGCAGATCAGGAACAGGCGCACCCGGTGCTGCGGCACGCCAAGGTCGGCGCAGTCCACAATGTGCGGCGCGACCTGGTACCCGAGCCGCTGCATGGCATCCACCCAGCTGGGGTAGAGCACCCAGTTGACGAACTCGGGCACGTTCTCGATAACCCAGGCGTCCTGCTGCAGCACCTCAGCCGCTGATGGAACGGCCCAGGCCGTGGATCTCGACGCATCGTGCTCCGGGTTGCCGTTCTTCTTGCCGCGGGCTTTTGCGTGACCCTGGCAGCAGGGTGAGGCGATGCCGATATCGGTTCGCGGAACTGCTGCCCAGTTAGCCTGGTGCAGGTCCTGGCATACGTGGTCGGTGTCTTGGTGATTGGCTGCGTGCCACTTCACGGCCTCGGGCCAGTGGTTTGCCGCCCAGAGAACCTGGACGCCTGCGGCGCGCGCACCGGTACTCCATCCGCCGAGGCCGGCGAACAGGTCGATTGCTGTGGTCATGAGTTCCCCGCCGGGTCGGCGTTATCGTTGAATAGGGGAAGGCGCTGGCGGGCAGCGCGGGTCAGGCGGCAGTGTCGTCAGCTGCAGGCTTTGGCTGGTACACCAGCGTGCCGTCGAGGATGGCGGCCTTGATCGCTTCGAACTCCCAGGCGTAGTACTGCGACTCGACGTAAACTCGCAGCTCTGGGTAATCGTGCTGCTTGCGGCGAATGAACGCTTCGGCCGCTTCCTTGGTGAAGTGGCTGTTCACGATTTCCCAGTGCTTGTTCCAGCCGGTGACGGTGTGGTCGTCGAGTTCGGCCAGGAGCTCCCACTGGTCATCCGTATCCAGGTCGAGGAAATCACACTCGTGGTCGGCCTGAACGGACTGGTTGATTTCCTGCTGTTCTTCCTCGTCGAGGTCATTCCAGTAATCCACTGGACTGAACCATCTCCTGTCTTCCAGGCAAACCACCAAGCCTTCGGCATAGTCACGGTCGAAGCCGTAGTCGATTCGCTGCTGCTGCACGGTGAACAGTGCGCATGAAGTGTGGTGCCACTTCACTCCCTGACCGTTGCAGTGGTGCCGGAGGCGGGCAACGAAGTCCGCCCAGGTCTCGGCGTTCATTGGGTGCCCGGTTGCCAGGCTCGGGCTGGCTTCGGTATCGCTCATGGCTTTCTCCATGCATGCGCCGCCCTCCGTGCTGGTGGCGGCATGGTGGAATGATTTTTGTCAGGCTGCGTTGCGCTTGAGCTGGGTGATCAGCTGCGTCGGCAGGTTCTTGATGGTCAGGCTGGCGCTTTCTGGATCGAACTCAACGCGCTTGCCCAGCAGGTGCGCCTCGAAGCTGATGGACATACCCTCAGCCCGACCGGTGAAGCGGCGGTACTGGTTGAGCGTGCGCTCGTCAGCAGCGAAGGTCTCGGAGAGCCCGTAACCGCCAGATCGGATGAACTCGGCGAAAGTGGCCGGGCTGTCCTCGTTAAGCAGCTCGGACACTTTATCCAGGGTTACCGGCTCGCCGAGCTTGCCTTTCGCTTTTGCGTAATCAACCAGGTCCTGGCTCTTTTCGGTTGCGTCTTCGGCGTCCAGGTCTTCAGCCTTCACGAAGTCGGCGAAGGCCTTGAGCAGGGTGCGGGTCTCGCCCGGGGCATCGACGCCTTCCTGGGCGCCGATGAAGTCGCGGAAGTAGGCGGTAGCCTTTCGCCCGCCCTTGGGCTTGATGAACGACACGTACTGCCGTGACGCCGGGTTGTTCTTCCACTCGCTCAGGTTGATTCGTGCAGCGAAGTGCAGCGTGCGCGCGTCAAGTTGACGCGAGGTTGCGACAGTCAGGTCATGGGCAACTGCTACCGTCTCGATCTGCTGCAGGATCGCGATCGTCAGGTAGTCGGTCATGCCTTGGGTGTAGAGGGCGAACAGGACGTGACCGCCGACTGACAGGTTCGACTCTTCCATCAGCCTGGTCAGGTGTTCTGCTGCGGCTCGGGTGAAGTCGATGAAGTTGGCTTCGCCGGCTACGAAGTCGTACAGCCAGCCGCTAAAAGGGTAAGCCCCGGATGCGGGATGGAAGAACCCCCAGCCTTTGCCGGTCTTGGCGTTGTAGGCGTCGTTGACATCGTGGAGCAGGTTCTCGATGGCGCCGCTGTCCGGCAGGACCGAGCTAGCCAGGTGCAGAACCGCCGGGCTGCCGTCCGGCTTCTTGTCGATGAAGTGCATCACTGCGTGGCGAATAGGCATGGATGATTCTCCGTGGCCGGCTGGCGGCATGGTGGCAATTTGGGGTGGGATGGGGGATTGGCCTGACACTCTGCGCGGATTTGTCCTAGCGCTTGCGGTATAACTTGCTACCGGCATGGGGCCGGATGAAGGATTAATTATGGGATTTGAAGCAAGGCCGTTATGCGAGTTGCTTGAACTGATCGATTCGGGTGTTTCAATTGAAATGCCTGTTACCGGTCGAGAGATTGATGAACTATGCAAGCTGGCAGTTCGAGCCGGGGAAGGGGAGGGGCAGCTAATTCTCAAAAGTGCTTCGACGCTAAGTACCTCTGATCTCAGAGCTATTGGCGCTTATGCAAATGGTCGGGTGCTTTTCAAGGACTGACGGGCCTGCAGATATTGTCGCCTGGGTCTCGCTTAATCTCCGCCATGCTGGCTTCTTCGAACTGACGCGCTAGTTTTGGCGAGATGAAAAAAGCTGGCGCGTCAGGACGTTCAAGTCGACGCGCCCGCTCTTCAGGATCTTGCGCAACCCACGACAAGGCCAGGTCCTGCCAAAGTTCCTGTACCTGGTCGTAGCCGTGGCGCTCGACCTCGGCAGTCAACGCTGCCTTGATCCCGGCAGGCATGTTGAAAAACACCTTCTCGATTCCCAACTTCGCGGCCTGCTTCTTCTGCCGATCGCGATAGTCCGCCGAGTGCTTCGCGGCTCCGGTCTTCTCCTCGGCCATGGCCGATACCTCCCAAGCCGCTGGGCGGCAGATTGATGTGTTGCTGGCGCCGGCCGTGCCGGGCGCGTGTGGTGGTGCGCTTCATGCTCTGCGTTGCGCTCGCTTCTCTGCTGTAGTGGGGAAGGTGAGATCGAACAGGCGCATGATCCGGTGGACCACCGTGAACGATATCTCCAGGCGCCTGCACACCTGGGCCATGGTGATGCCGACATCGCGCATGGCGACGATGCGCTCGGCCAGGGCCTTGTCCTTCACTGGGTCAGTATTGCTTTTGCCGACGTTGCCTTTGCCTCGGTTGGGGTCTGGCTGGAATCTGAAACAGCCATCTACTGCAGCGCGGTAAAGGGCAGTTTGCGACATCCCAGTGTGGGCCATCGCCTGGGCGTAGGTCATCGTCCTGGCGAGTTTCCGAAGCTCGTCGATGCGCTGCTGTCGCTTAGAGCCTCTGGTTTCTGGTTGAGCCTCTGCACTCGCCTTGATGACTTCGAGATCGCGGTGAGGTCTGTGCGGGACGTACTGGAAGCTCGGCAGTTCCTGCACGGCACCGCCTGCCTGGAAGAAAGCGTCGATGCTCGCATTGAGTTGGGCCAGGACTGCTGCGCGCTGGTTGGGAGCGGGTTCGCCGATCATTGCAGGACTCCCCGCTTTGTCGCCGCGCCTGCCTCCATCGCATCCACAAACACCATCGCGGCCTTGTGGCTGAAGCAGAAGCCCTTGGTCTTGCCGGTGGCAATCTCGATGATGTGCCAGGCGTTGCCCTTGGTCACGGCCTTGTAGAGCGGGCCGGGCGCCGGGGCAGGGCGACCAATCATCTCGTAGAGCTCAACTGTGGCAATGACTGATCGAGCGCGCAGGGCCTCAAGGCCTTGCCGCCGTTCACGGATGGCTGGATGCATGGGGTGATCCTCTGGTGGGATTCAGGCGTGGAGTTCGAAGGTTTCGGCCTTGCGAACGATTCGAACCTGGGCGGTGCGCCGCTCAGGCACACGACGGTCGCGGCGCATGGGGTCGCTGTCGTCGATGACCGCGTGCATGGCGATCAGAGATGCCAGCAGGAAGCACATGGGGCTGATGATGTTGCGGCGCATGGCCTCGGCGACCAGGGCTGCGCGGCGGGGCACATCGAGCTTGAACATTGCCGCGGCGATGCGCTTCTCGACGCCGCCCTCGCTGATGCCGAAGTGCCGGGCGATCTCTTTCGAGGTCATGCCCTGGGCAACATCGAGAACGCACTCCAGCTCACGAGGAGCCAGGCCCCGGCCAAGATGGCCAATCCATTGCCCTATGGTGATCGTGTCCATGATGTCTCTCGGGTTGGCTGCATTGGAGAGCCGATCCCGCCTGTCTCCCTGAACATGTTGATGTAGGGTCGGGAAGGCTCTCCGATGCAGCCTGGTGATGGGGAACCAGGTGATCGGGCAGTTAACGTCAGGCTGACGTGGCGCTGGTTGTCTCTTCCTGATCGTCTGCCACGCATTTCACGCCGCAGAGCGGGCAGTAGTTAGCGACCACCGAAACTGTTTTGTTCACGCGCTTCATGCCACCAGCCTTTTTCGGCGCCATGTAGTGGCCGGTGACTTCTACGCAGAATCGGCGAGTGGCCTTTCCGGTCTCAATGTTGAGTGACAGGTTGTGGCCCTCTGCGCGCATGTAGAAAGGCCCTGATCCTGGCGCCTCCTGAGCGAGCTGGTCCGTAACCAGCTTCACGGCATCGCTGATGCAGCTGCAGCTCATCTCTTGCCCTCCAGGGCGGTTGATTTCCCGTCTGGCCCTGTCTCCAAGGCCAGCCAGTGAAACCTGCCGGGACCCGCTACTGGCGTCGGCCTCCGGCAATCTTCGAATTGGTGACTCCGACCGCGGACCTTCCCGCCGGATAACTGATCTCGGTGCTTTACCCTGCACACCCGGGGCAGTTGCCACCCCTCTGGACTGTTGAGGCCTGTCCATCGCTGCCTTTGCTGCGGCCGGTGTCGATCCGGCATGTGGTGAAATTTAGAAAACTAAACAAAGAACGTCAAGGGCTTTTGTACAGAAAACTAAACTTTTGGGGCGCGGTTCGTCGCCTGGCGCATGATGCAGGCCAGGTGAAAGCGGATGGTAGGGCACAAAAAAGCCCGGTCTAAGCCGGGCTATCTATCACTTTCGGCGGGGTGATCGCCTAACCGTTGACCACCAGAACACGCGGCCAAGCATACGGATCTCATCGTGGAACTGCTCTGCCGACATCACCTCGTCCGGGTAGTCTTCGCTGTTCTCGCTCCTGATCCGCACAGCCCCAGCTGGTAGTCGGTGAAGGTACTTCACGCGCAGCAAGCCTCCATGGTTGAAGGCATAGATCTCGCCATCAATTATCGAGGTATCAGTCGTGTCGAAGCCGATTGCGGCGCCATCTAGGATCAGGCGCTCCATACTCTTCCCCCGCACGCGAGCGCATGCGGCGCTGTTGCAATCCACGCCCGCCGCTCTCAGCGTTGAATTGCTGAACCGCAGCTTGCGGTCAGCCACTTCTACCACTTCCGTCATTCCATTTCCGCCAGCGAACTCCACCTCGGCATAGTAGGGAACCTCGCACTCGTCATCTTCGAGTGGGTCGCCGTCCTCCCACAACGAGAGATCTCCCAGCAGCTCAGCGTTTGACTGAGGCTGCCGACTCGCATCCGGAAGGCCTTTCCCGCTCGATAGCCATTCCGGTGAGCAGTTGAGTGCTTTTGCGACAGCGAGCAGGTTTTTGCCTTTCGCTCCGTTGGTCCCGTTCAGCCAAAAGGTGACGGTCGCCTTGGATACGCCGGCGCGCTCACTGATGTCGGTGGGGCGAAGGCCGAGGGCCTCCATCCGTGATTTGAGTCTGTCTTTAAATTCCATGTTTAGGATTCTAAACAATCCAGAGTTTAGATAACTTGCCATGATGTGTTTATCTTTCTAAACTGGCCGCAAACAGGAGGAGGTTCCCCCCATGACATTCGACGAGGCCCTGAAGCATTTCGGGTCAGGGAAGGCCATCGGTGATGCGCTCGGTGTGAGCACTAGCCGAGTCTCCCAGTGCAGGTCATCTGGTGGCTTCTCTTACCCGATGCAGTGCGTGTTGGAGAAGGAGTCCGGAGGACGGCTGGTGGCCAGTCGTCAGGACGTGCCAAGCGCAGAGTCGGTTAAGGGCGCTGTTGGATGAGGTGAAGTATGCGTGACCTGGCCTTGCGCCAGTAGTGAGTCCGCCCCGCTGTTCATGCATCCAGTGCCCGAACAGCAGGCGAAAAAAAACCGCCTGGCAGGGCGGCTTTCTCTACAGCTTCATAACGGGATTCAGCATGACAAACATCGTCCAACTTGACAAGTCCAGGGGGTTCACCCGGATGGACAACCAGCTCATGGATGGCCTGTTGGCTATCGATCTCCCGGCCAGGGAGATGAAGATTGTGCTGTACGTGGCCAAGGCCACCATCAACTTCGGCGCAGGCGCTCAGCGCATCCCGGCGACCGATATCGCAAAAGCCATCAACGTTCACCCCGACACCGTATCCAAAGCTGTCTCCAGCCTGCTGCGCCGCCGCGTGCTGTTCCGCGAAGGAGGGGCGCGGGGCGATATCGGCGTGAATGACCCGGCGGACTGGGTCTACGTGGTTGAGCCGAAACAGACCAAAACAGCCGACTCGGCTGAAGTGGTCCGAATCGGCGATCAGTCGAAACAGACCAAAACCGCCGAGTCCCTTCTTTATTCTAAGAATCTAACCCCCTATGTATTTCTTCCTTCGGAAGAAAATACATGCCCCCCCAGCGAAGTGGACGAGCCGCCGGCGAAAGCTGACCGCAAGGCGCCATTCGGTAAGGCCGCCATGCTGGCCGACAACCCCCACGGCCTGGACGAGGAATTGATCGCGGACTACCTGGCTGTCCGCAAGGCCGCCAAAGCCCCGGTTACTGCCCGCATCTGGTCAGGCCTGAACGCCAAGCTCGAGCAGTGCAAGGCTTTCGGTATCCAGCCAGCGCAGGCCCTGGCCGTGGCCGTCGAGAATGGTTGGCGCGGATTTGAGGTGGAGTGGGTCACCAAGCGTATCGGCGGCCAGGCGACTGGCCAGCCCAGCCGCCATCACGGGTTTGCCGACCGCGACTATCGCGAAGGCCTGATCGACCGGGGGGATGGTACCTATGCGTTCTGAAAACGTGGTCCACCTGTCCAGCATGGCCGGGCCGCAAGTCACTTCGGTTGTGGTCTGCGATGAGCATGGCCCGTATCAGGCCACCGTCCACCAGGTGCTCAGTCACACGTTCCGCTCACCGTGCCCCGTTTGCAAAGCCGCACAGGCGACCAAGGCCGAGGCCGAAGCCGCCCAGCGACAGCGCGCCGAACTGGCCTACAAGCTGGGTGATGCCCTGATCCCGAAGCGGTTCAAGGACAAGACTTTCGACAGCTACGCGGCGGCCACTGAGGCCCAGCGCAAGGTGAAGGCGCGCTGCATCCGCTACGCGGATGAGTTCGGACAGAACCTGGAAGAGGGCCGCTGCCTGATCCTGGTCGGCAACCCTGGAACTGGCAAGACACACCTTGGGGTATCGATCGCCCAGCACGTCATGGCCACCACGCGGCACGCGGCGGCCTACCGAACCCTTGGCGGCATCCTGCAGACGATCCGGGGGACGTTCGATGGCGGCTCAGGGCAGACCGAGGGCAGCATCCTCGACGCTCTGGTGCGTCCCGCGCTGCTGGTACTTGATGAGGTTGGTGCCAGCAAGGAGGCACCGAGCGACTTCGAGTTGACCCGGCTGTTCTCGATCATCAACGGCCGTTACGAGCGGATGCTTCCAACCATCGTGATCTCGAACCTGGGCGCGAAAGAGCTGCCGGCGGTAATGGGCGAGCGTTCTGCCGACCGTCTGCGCGAGGGTGGTGGGATCGTTTTGCCATTCGACTGGAAGTCACACCGCGGGAAGGAGGAGATCTGATGCGGCAAACCAAACTGACCAAGGCTGCTCGTGGCCGGGAATGCCAGGTACGCATCCCGGGGGTGTGCAACGGCAACCCCGAAACCACCGTGCTGGCCCACTACCGACTGGCAGGTACCTGCGGCGTGGGCAGCAAGCCCCACGACTTGCAGGGCGCCTGGGCATGCAGCGCCTGCCACGATGCCTGTGACGGGCGCAGTCGTGCCGTGGATCGCGACACCGCCCGCCAGTACCACGCCGAGGGCGTGATGCGCACCCAGTCGATTTTGCTGGCTGAATCCGTGGTGGTCGCGTGAGTTCGCCAGCCCTTCGCCCGTTCAGGCCCAAGCTGCAGCGCACCAAGCCCGTCGACCGGGAAGGGCAGGAACAGGCTGCGCTGATGCAGGAGCTCGCGCTGCGCTATCCCGAGGTGCACGAGCTGATCTACCACGTCCCGAACGGTGGGCATCGGGTGAAGGCCGTTGCCGCCAAGCTCAAGGCCCAAGGCGTGAAGGCCGGCATCCCTGACCTCGTACTGCCGATGGCCCGCGGCGGGTACTTCGGCTTGTACATCGAATTCAAGGCGACCGTAGAGCCTGCCCCCGTGTCAGCGAGCCAGCGTGATTGCCTGCGGCGCCTGAGCGAGCAGGGCTACCTCGCCATCGTGTGCCGTGGGCACTTCGACGCCATGGAGCAGCTGCGGGCCTACCTGCGGCTGCCGAGAACGGAGGTTTCAGCATGACCAACACCGCAGCTGTGAAAATCAGCGATGCAGAGATCCGCCGGCAAGCCACCGGCAAGGTGCGCGACCTGCGCGCACTGGGCAATCAAGGCCTGTACTTCCGGTTCCATCGGTCCCGCGAGCGCGGGTCTTGGTACCTGGTGCACAAGGGCAAGTGGAACCTGATTGGCGCCTACCCCGACCTGAGTGCCGCCAAGGTAGCCGCGGCGCTGCCCGACATCCGGCTTCGACTTGATGCGGGGGAGGGCTCCGGTCTGTCGAGCTGGGTGCTGGCCGGCCAGCTGCTGGCCTGGTTCGCCGATCGGATGGCCCGCGACCGCAACCTGTCGATCAAGCGCAAGAGCACGGCGGCGTCGGTGATCAAGCTGCACCTGCTGCCGCGTCTTGGCGAAGTGCCGCTGGCCGAGATCGACAAGGCGCGACTCGACCGCGAGCTGATGTGGCCGCTGCAGGAGTCGCTGTCCATCGACTACGTGCGCCTGGTGTTCCAGCTCCTCGCGCTGGCCTTCCGGCAAGCCCATAAGCTCGGACTGATCAGCACCAACCCCATGGACGGCATCCGCTTCGGCGACTTCTCGAAGGCCAAGGTCACGGTCAAGCCCTCGCGGCTGCGTGGCGTGCACCTCGAGGACCTGATGGGCCGCATGGTGAGCACTCTGGCCCACAACCCGCAACACGGCGTGCTGGCCCTGCTGATGCTGTGCCACGGCACCCGGCTGGGCGAGACCCGGCAAGCGCGCTGGAACCACATCAGCCTGGCGGAGCGGGAGTGGTTCATCCCGGCCGAGCATACAAAGACCGGTGTCGAACATCGCCTGCCGCTGACCGACCAGGTGCGTTTCCTGCTGCTGGCCTATCGCGAGATCCAGCGCAACCAGGGTTATGACGGCCAGTTCCTGTTCCCGGGGCGGCGCGGCCTGCCGATGGGTGAGGCGAAGGCCTGCGCGGTGTTCACCACGATGGGTCAGGGCGAGTGGACCAGCCACGACCTGCGCAAGCTGGCCCGCACCGGCTGGGCTGACCTTGGCGTCGACCACCTGGTGGGTGAACTGCTGATCAACCACGCCATGGGTCACAACGTGAAGGTCTACATCCAGTCGGACGTCATGGCGCGCAAGCGCGAGGCCCTGGAAAAGTGGCACGCCCACCTTGATCAGAAGGGTTTCGCCGCGATTCACGGCTTGACCGGTGATAGATCGATGGATTCCGGGATTCTGGCGCGGGCCGCTCAGCGTGCGGGTTGCGGCGATATTGCGGGAACAACCGTAGGCGAGGATTCGAAATGAGCCAAAACCTCCAATCGGGCGATCTCGCGTTGACCCTCGTGTTCGATACCGAAATCCCCCAGGGCAGCCAGGTGGAGCTGGTTGAGCGCATTCAGAAGGGGCAGCTCTTGATCGGCAAGGACCGTCAAATGAAGGCGCCTACCGCTGGGTGGTACGTGACCCAGGCGGGCACGTCCGCAAAGGTCGCGTATGGGGATGCCGAGCTCATGCCGCTCCGTGGCAAGGGAGTGCCTACGCCGAAGCTTGAGGTCGAGGAGATCTGTTACCTCTTCAAGGTGCCGGCATGAGGAAAAGCCACGGCCCAGCCTTCAAGAAGGCCGTGATAGACCTGGGCAAGTGCCCCGCGTGCCGCGGCAAAGCGGTTGTGAAGGGCGTCTTCTACGAAATGGCCTGCGTGCAGTGCAGTTCCTCCGGGTGGGTCGAGGCCTCCACCGGGCAGGCGCTGGAGCTGGGCGAGCTCGTGACCCAGCTGAGCCTCCGTCTACAGGCCGCAGAGCGGCAAATTGAGCAGTTGAAAAGACCCCAGGCCGGCGGGCCTGAGGCGGGATATCAGGGAAGCAACCGGCTCGGCGCCGGCGGCACCAACTACACCGGGGATTGAGGGGAAGGACATGATCTACAACAGCGTATCGGGTGCAGTAGTTGCCGCTCTGGCGGCAGGAGAAAAGGGCGCTGCGAAAGGCCAGGCATGGCAGAAGCTCTACAAGTCGGCAGAAGAAGAGGGCGGGTGCCTCGCCTCGCTTGGCGGCAGTAGCGGCGGCTTTGACCGCGCTCAGGTGGATTACTGGCTGTCAGCGCGGCTTCACCACCTGCTGATCCCGCGCCACTGGAGCGCGCTCAACGCCAAGTACGCCACCAACAAGGCCAAGCGGCTTAACGGGATCTCGGCCATCGCACCATTGATCGCCAGCCCGGCGCCGCAACTGTTCATCTACAAGGCCGTTACTGCCTGGGCTGTGCCGAAGCTCAAGGGCGCTCGCCGCCAAGGCCCGCGATCGGTCGTGGTCGACATCCCGCTGGATGCGCCAGAGTGGAGGCGCGAGCGGCTGGTTAATGCGGCCCTTGCAGCTGGCCAGGCTGAGCGCGCCAAGGCCGAGGCGTTGGCCGAAGACCTGATTGTCCTGCCGGCCAGTTTCTACGACATGAACACCTGGGATACCGATGCCACTCCTGAGCCGACGCGGTACCGCTGGCGGTCCGGCATCAATGGCAAGCTCGACGGAATGATCGACGACGCGCTGGTTGAGGTGCGCGCCATCCTTGAGGCCGAAGGGTTGCTGATCAAGGACGCAGCGTAATTGCCTATTGACAGCAGTGAGAGAGTGAGAGAAATTATCGCCATCCTGTCATTCCTGCGCGTGTTGAGGACTGACCAACAAAAGCCCGGCCATCGTGTCGGGCTTCGTCGTTTATGAGCCCTGGCAAATGCCGGGGCTTTTTCATTTGAGCTCCCCGCAACGGGAGGAATCGAGATGCCGAACATGCCAGAAAAGGACCCGGGCCTGTGGGCCGCTGTGTTCGCGTGGTTGATTGCACATCAGCCACAGCTCTACGCCGCCGGCCTGTCCGTCGGTATCGCCGTGCTGCGCGTCATGTATGGCGGTGGTAGCCGCCGACAGATGTACCTGGAAGGTGCTCTGTGCGGCTTGGTGACGCTGTCGCTGGTCCCGCTGCTGGAGTGGCTTGGACTACCACAGAGCATGGCCACCTTCGCAGGCGGAGCCGTGGGCTTCCTGGGAGTCGAGAAGGTGCGTGGCTACTACGAGCGTGCAGCGGCTCGTCGAGTTGAAGGTGGTGGCCTGTAGTGGATGCGCCGCCCGGCGCGAATGGATGAAGAAGTGGACAAGGGTTGCCTATGAACGAGCAAGAGACCTCATTGCTGGGGCAGATGCTGGCCGAGCTGAAGAAGCAGACCAGCCTGCTCGAGCAGATCGCACTGAGCCAGATCGCACTGATCGAAGCACTGGCTGATGACCAGGGCATCGACACTGATGTGCCTGCTTCGACGTACCTGAACGGCGCGCCCGTTCGTGGCGGGAAGTGATGGCTAGGCTCCCGGGGATCAAGACAAGGCTCAAGCCAGTGGAAGGCCGCAAGCTGTCCACCACCAACACCTCCGAGCGCCGCATGACAGGCAGCAGGCTCCAGGCCCGCCGCCTCCGACTGTGGAAGGCGTCACCAACATGCGCTGAGTGCGGGCGCGTCGTTGCCTACCCGCACGGCTTCGAGCTCGACCACCAGGTGCCGCTGCATCAAGGCGGCGCCGACACCGACGAGAACTGCCAGATCCTTTGCTGTGGGCCTGACGGCTGCCACATGAAGAAGACGGCGTCCGACGCTGCCGAGCTGGGTGTGCACCGATCTGGTGCGCAATCGGGGCTATGACGTGCCGCAATGGTGGTATTGACGTGCTACAAGCAGGGGGAGGGATGAAACTTCACGGCCTTTCACGCTCGGAAACCGCGCTCCCTCCCATTCGCAGATTTTTTCCCCTTTCACGGAAAAGTTAACCATGGCTTTAACCGACAAGAAGCGCCGGTTTGCTGACGCTTTGCTGTCGGGTGCGTCAAACCGAGACGCTGCCATCGTCGCCGGGTATTCGGAGAAAACCGCGTCGCAAGCGGGCTCCAAGCTCGCAAAGGATCCGGATGTCATCGCCGCAATCGGTCGCCATCTGCGTGATCGCCAGGCGGAGGCCGCAGAAGTTAAGCCAGGTCGAAAAGTTAAAGGCCCTCCACCCGAGGACGCCGCTGTCGGCGAGTTGGACCTGGGCGACTTCGACGACCCGATGGACTTCCTGAAGGCCGTCATGAATGAGCAGACCGCCGAGCCCAAGTTGCGCGTCGATGCCGCCAAGGCCTTGCTGCCCTACAAGCACGGCAAGGTCGCAGACCAGGGCAAAAAAGAGCAGAAGGCCGCCGCGGCCGACCAGGCTAGCAAGGGGCGTTTCGGCGCCCGTCCTCCACCGAAGCTGGTGGTCAACAACAAGGGGTGATGCATGGAGTGGACGACCGCCTGCCCGGATTGGGAGGCCCGGATCGTCGCCGGCCAATCGCTTATACCCTTCAAGCCGCTGTTTCCCGACGAGGCCCAGGCCGCGCTTGAGGTGTTCAAGGCGCTGAAGGTCGTCGACCTGCCGGGTCAGCCGACATTCGGCGAATGCTGCGATGAATGGGTGTTTGACTACGTCGCCGCCATCTTTGGCGCCTACGATGCCGACAGCGGCAAGCAACTGATCCGGGAGTTCTTCCTGCTGATCAGTAAGAAGAACACGAAATCAACGATCGCTGCGGGCATCATGCTGACGGCGTTGATCTTGAACTGGCGGCACGACGAAGAGCTTCTGATCATCGCGCCGACGATCGAGGTTGCGGCGAACAGCTACAAGCCTGCTGCTGGCATGGTTCGGGCTGATCCTGAGCTCAGCGAGCTGCTGCATGTGCAAGACCACATCCGCACCATAACCCACCGGGTGAACAATGCGGCGTTGAAGGTGGTGGCTGCCGATACCGACACGGTCTCAGGCAAGAAGTCCGGCAAGATCCTGATCGACGAGTTGTGGGTGTTCGGCAAGCGTGCGAATGCCGATGCCATGTTGATGGAGGCCACTGGCGGCCAGATCTCCCGGGATGAAGGGTTTGTAATCCTGCTGTCTACGCAGAGCGACGAACCGCCGGCCGGGGTCTTCGAGGAGAAATTGAGCTATTACCGCGATGTTCGCGATGGCGTGGTCGAAGACCGCAAGTCGCTGGGCGTCCTGTACGAGTTCCCCGAGGCCATGGTCAAGAGCAAGGCCTACCTCCAGCCGGACAACTTCTACGTCACCAACCCCAACATGGGGCGGTCGGTGAGCCGGGAGTGGCTGGAAGACGAACTGGCGAAGAACCTGCGCAAGGACGAGGGGAGCCAGCGGAAGTTTCTGGCCAAGCACCTGAACATCCAGATTGGTATGAACCTGCGGGCGAACCGTTGGGCCGGCGCCGATCACTGGGAAGGGCAGGGCGACAAACTGCTCACCATCGACGAGCTGCTACGCAGAAGCGAAGTAGTTGTGGCCGGTATCGACGGTGGCGGCCTGGACGACCTGCTGGGCTTGAGCCTGATCGGGCGAGAACGCGGCACCAGGAAGTGGCTGCACTGGGCCCATGCCTGGGCGCACAAGATCGTTCTTGAACGCCGGAAGGACATCGTCAGCGTGCTGAGCGACTTCTCCGCAGATGGTGATCTGACGATCGTTCAGCTGCCCGGAGAGGATGTTCGGGATGTGGCTGACATCATCTGCAGGGTGCGCGATGCAGGCCTGCTACCAGAGACCCAGGCGATCGGGGTGGACGCCGCAGGAATTGGCGACATCATCGACGAGCTCACCACTGAAGAGCGCGGCATCGCCATGGAGCGAATCGCCTCTGTATCGCAAGGGTGGCGCCTGAACGGTGCGATCAAGACCACTGAGCGCAAGGTTGCAGGCGGGGAGTTCATTCACGGCGCCTCTCGGCTGATGGCTTGGTGCGTAGGCAACGCCAAGACCGTTCAGGTCGGCAATGCGATTGCCATCAACAAGCAGATCAGCGGCACCGCCAAGATCGACCCGCTGATGGCGACTTTCGACGCGGCAACGCTGATGGCACTGAATCCTGCGGCTTCGTCCGTGGGCGACTTTCTCGACTTCTTGTCACAACCATTGAGCATGTAATGGCCGATACCGACTACAGCATTGACCTGCGCACCCGGAGCCCGTTCTGGGCGCGCCTGGCGAGCTTCTTCGTGGGCGGCCGGTTGGTCACCCCGGAGAAGGGCTCCCAGGGCGGGCCAGTATCAGCAACCGGCACCGTTGGCGACTCGGTGATAACGGACGAGCGAGCGCTGCAGATCTCCACCGTTTTCGCCTGCGTCCGCTTGATTTCCAGCGTGACGGCCAGCTTGCCGCTGGATGTGTATGAAACCCAGGGCGACGACCGGCACAAGGTGGGGCTCGACAACCCTTTGGCGAGGCTTCTGCGGTACAGCCCCAACCGATTCATGACGGCCGTGGAGTTCCGCACGGCCATGACGATGCAGCTGTGCTTCTACGGCAACGCCTACGCCTTGATTGAGCGCAACGGTGCCGGCGACGTGATCAGCCTAATTCCATTGATGTCGGTGAACATGGACCCGCGACTGGAGAGCGGACGGATCGTCTATCGCTACCGGCGCGATACCGAATATGCCGACTTCAAACAGGCAGAAATCTTCCACCTGAAGGGGTTCGGCTTCAACGGCCTGGTTGGCTTGTCCCCGATCGCCTTCGCGGCCAAGACTGCGGGCGTAGCGGTGGCGATGGAGGATCAGCAGCGAGACTTCTACGGCAATGGCGCAAAGTCGCCGCAGATCCTCATGACGGGCGACAAGGTGCTCAGCAAGGAGCAGCGCGGCCAGCTGGAGGAGAACTTCAAGGAGATCGCCGGTGGCCCGGTTCGTAAGCGCCTCTGGATCCTGGAGGCGGGTTTCTCCACTCAGTCCATCGGCGTGACCCCGCAAGATGCCGAGACCATGGCGTCTCGCAAGTTCCAGGTCAGTGAGCTGGCCCGTTTCTTCGGCGTTCCGCCTCATCTGGTGGGCGATGTGGAGAAGTCGACGAGCTGGGGCTCTGGTATCGAGCAGCAGAACCTGGGCTTCCTGCAGTACACGCTGTCGCCCTATCTCGATTGGTGGGAGCAGGCCATTTGGCGGTGGCTGGTGAAGCCCGCCGACCTCGGCCGGTACCACGCCGAACACAACCTTGACGGCCTGCTTCGCGGTGATTCGGCTGCCCGCGCATCCTTCATGGGCACACTGGCTGACAAGGGGCTTCGCACCATCAACGAGCTGCGGCGCCTGGACAACATGCCGCCCTTGCCCGGCGGCGACGTGGCCACCCGTCAGTCGCAGAACGTGCCCATCACCCAACTCGGCCAACCAAGCCCCGCACCTAGCGGGGCTTGATCATTCTGGAGGCAGTAAATGCCAAGCATCAAAAAGACCCTGGCCTTCGACCAGGCCGAGATCAAGTTCGCCAGTGGCGGGACTCAGGGTACCTTCGAAGGCTACGCCAGCGTGTTCAGCGTCGTCGACGGCGACGGCGACATCATCTTGCCCGGGGCGTTCAAGTCGGCACTGCTAACGCAGACCCGGCAGGTCGGAATGTTCTTCAACCATCGCACCTGGGAAATCCCGGTGGGGAAGTGGCTGGATATCGCCGAGGACAGCAAGGGGCTTCACGTTCGCGGTGAGCTGACGAAGGGTCATTCCGGCGCCGTTGATCTTCGAGCCGCGATGGAACACCAGACCGTGCGTGGCATGTCGGTCAACTTCTCGGCCCGCAAGGACGACTTCGACCTGATCGCCACGGGCCGCGCATTCAAGAACATGGCCAGCCTCAACGAAATCAGCATCTGCACTCAGCCGGCCAACGAGCTGGCTACGGTCGAGTCGCTGAAAAGCCTGGAGGCAATCACCAGCATCCGCGACGCGGAGCACTGGCTGCGGGACGTAGCTGGGGTCTCCAAGTCCGAAGCGCAGGCGTTCATCGCCCGCATCAAGTCCGCAGTTCGGAGCGAGTCCGAAGGCGGCGACGACATCGCCGCGCTCATCGAGCGCATCAACACCTTCCCGAAACTCTGAACTGAGGATCTACCCATGTCCGAACTGGCCCAAGTCCAGAAGGCGATCGAAACCGCACAGACTCGCATGACCGAGCTGTTCGACGCCCAGAAGAAAGAAATCGAAGCGACCGGCGCTGTCAGCAAGCAGCTGCAGACCGACCTGACCACCGTGCAGGAAGAGCTCAAGACCGCAGGCACTCGTCTGTTTGACATCGAGTCGAAGCTCGCCGGCGGCAACCTCGACAACCCTGAGAACAAGAAATCGTTCGCAGCCCAGGCCGCCGAGGACCTGAAAAAGGGCTGGAACGGTTCGAGCACTGGCCAGGTTGATGTGAAGAGTTTCAGCAAGGCGCTGGGCTCTGGCTCCGCCTCGGCCGGCGCACTGGTGCAGCCGCAGCAACTCCCTGGCATTCTGATGCCCGGCCTGCGCCGCCTTACCATCCGCGACTTGCTCGCACAGGGCCGCACCTCTTCGAATGCGATCGAGTACGTTCGCGAGAACGTCTTCACCAACAGCGCAGCGCCAGTGGCCGAAGGCGCCTTGAAGCCTGAGTCGCAGCTCACCTTCACCAAGGAAACTGCGAACGTGAAGACCATCGCCCACTGGATCCAGGCGTCTCGCCAGATCATGGACGATGCGCCGATGCTCGAGTCGTATGTGAATGGTCGACTGCTGTTCGGGTTGGACCTGGTGGAAGAGGGCCAGCTGCTCAATGGCGATGGCACTGGTGACAACCTGATCGGCCTGAACAAGGTGGCCACGGCTTACGACACCGGCCTGGACGCCACTGGTGATACCAAGGCTGATCGAATCGCCCACGCGATCTTCCAGGTCACCGAATCGGAGTTCGAGGCGTCGGGCATCATCCTTAACCCGCGTGACTGGCACGCTATCTCCCTGCTGAAGGATGAGCAGGGCCGCTACATCTTCGGCGGTCCCGCCGCCTTCGCTGCGCGCGTCATGTGGGGGCTCCCGGTGGTCGCGACCAAGGCACAGGCGCAAGGCACCTTCACCGTAGGGGGCTTCGACCTGGCGTCCCAGGTTTGGGACCGCATGGACGCCACCATTGAGGTCAGCAACCAGGATCGCGACAACTTCGTGAAGAACATGCTGACCATCCTGTGCGAAGAGCGCCTGGCTGTGACGCACTACCGTCCGTCCGCCATCATCAAGGGCGCCTTCGCGGCCCCAGCCCCTTAATTACTGGAGGCGGAGCGGGAAACCGCTCCGGTTGGATCGATGATCAAAATTCGCGCTCTCCGTCAGTTTTCCCACTACCACGCCGGAACCTTTGACCAGAACGAGGAACGTTGCGTAGATCCGGCAATTGCTGAGGCCCTGGTAGGCATGCAGCTTGCTGTCTACGCCGATGCCCCACAAGCTGCTGACCAGCAGGACCAGCAGGACCAGCAGGACCAGCAGGACCAGCAGGACCAGCAGGACCAGCAGGACCAGCAGGACCAGCAGGACCAGCAGGACCAGCAGGACGAAATGCCAGCCGCTGAAGCCAAGGCAGGTAAGAAAAAATGACCGTCACGGCACTGGAACTGCTGCCGATCGGCACGATTCGCCAGCACCTCCGTGTCGACCATGAAACCGAGGACGAGCTGATCGAGCTCTATGCCGAGTCGGCGCTGGCCTGGTCTCTGTGGTACTGCGACAACCCGAAGCTGAAGCAGGTGTCCGACTTCAAGGCCAGCTTCAAGACAGCCATGCTGCTGTTGATCGCCCACTCCTACGCGAACCGCGAAGCAGTGGCGGTGGGAGCCAGCGGGGATGAAATGCCCTTGGGCGTTACCTCCCAGCTCTGGTCTTCACGCGACCTCAGCGCGACCATCCAGGAGCAGGCCGATGAAAGCGGGTGATCTTCGGCATCCGATCCACTTGCAGCACAAGGTCACGCCTCGCGATCCTGTGACTGGCGAGTTCGGCGAGCCCGAGTGGCAGCTTTTTGCCGCTGTTTGGGCTCAGGTGGTGCCAATGTCGGCCAGGGACCGGGTAGATGCCCAAGCTCAGCAGTCGGAGGCAACGGGGCGCATGGTTATTCGATACCGTCCAGGCGTCGACTCAACCATGCGCATCATCTACCGCGGTGAGATCTACAGCATCGAAGGCCCGCCGCTGGAGGATCCAAAGTCCGGCCTGGAGTACCTGACGCTTCTGGTCTCCAAGGGGGTGAAGGATGGCTGATGGCGTTGAGTTCACCATCACCGGACTGGACAGCCTTCTCGGCAAGCTCGATGCGGTCGCTTACGACGTGAAGCGCAAGGGTGGCCGGGCCGCGCTGCGCAAGGCCGCCCTGGTGGTGGTGCAGAACGCCAAGGATCGCGCCGAGCGCATCGACGACAAGGAGACTGGCCGCTCGATCGCTGACAACATCGCGCTGCGCTGGAATGGCAAGTTGTTCAAGCAGACCGGCGACCTGGGCTTCCGGATCGGCGTGCTGCACGGTGCTGTGCTGAAGAACGGTGGCGACCTCAGCCCGAACTCCCCGACCCCGCACTGGCGCCTCATCGAGTTCGGTACCGAGAAGATGGCGGCCGTTCCGTTCATGCGCCCAGCGCTGGCCGACAGCATCAGCCAGGTAACGAGCACCTTCGTTACCGAGTACGAGAAGGCGATAGACCGCGCTATCCGGCGCGCAGCGAAGAAGGGGGCATCTTCATGACACCACCCATTGTTGAGGCTTGCTCCCAGAGCACCGCCGTGACTGCGCTCCTCGGAACTGGAGCGGGCATGCGCCTGTACTCGTTCGGCGAGGCGCCGGACAACGTGGTGAAGCCCTATGTCGTGTGGCAACTGGTCAACGGCAGCCCGGAGAACTACCTGGCGGGCCGCCCAGATGTCGATGGCTTCACCCTGCAGGTGGATGTGTACGGCAGCACGGGGGTCTCGGCCCGCTCGGTCCGTGACGCCATCCGTGACGCCATCGAGCTGCTGGCCTACGTCACGCGGTGGGGCGGTGAGACCCGCGACCCCACCACCAAGAATTACCGAATCAGCTTCGACGTGGACTGGATAGTTCGCCGCTTACAAGTGGGAGAAGTTCCATGAAGTGTCCTGATACATCCCGAGTGTTTTCGATACAAATCGTGCGGAACACACCACGGACGCAACAAGCACACGACGATTTCGGTCATGCCCGAGTGCTTTCAGAAACATCGGCGCGGGCAGATTTATGCGACGTACAAACGGTAAATGTCGGCCTGGAAGTCCATAACGAGCCTGCCCGTTTTGATGACCAGCACTCCAATGATTAGGCTTTGGCCGCCACTGTTCTCATCCGCTAGTGGAGATGAGAACACATCCGTTTCGAACTGGCTGCCAACCTCCGGAAGAAAGATGTGCGCAAGGTGCTGCGTGGAGACAAATGAACCGCTCGCGCTTCGAGCTTGCACGGTTCCAATCTGCGGGCAGCCGATTTCGGCAATGAGCTCTGGTGTGGCGTAGTTGTGGTCAGCTCCCGTATCAATCAGCGCCCACGTTGTTTTGAAACCTACCAGTTCACGAGGGCCCTTCCCATGGTCCGGATCGTAGCGAAGCGCGGCCTTGACGACAGGTCGTCCAGGAGGGCGGTCATAGACGTCGCCGTTCGGAGACATGAAGTGTATTTGTACAAATTTCGTTCCATCGGGGACTACATAGTCGCTCATCACAGTTTCCATCTGTCTTCGAAAATGGGCACAACGCTACTACTACTTTGAGCCGCCCCGTTACTGGGTTTCCATCCACTCTGGTTAACCAAACAGTTCACCCCAGCCCGCCAAGTGCGGGCTTTTCTTTGTCCGATAGGAGACCCCCATGTCGATTCTCACCCAAGGCACCCAGGTTTTTGCCCTGATGCCGCCCCTCACTGGCACTGGCCCTTCGACCGTTGTTGAGGTCGAGTGCGCCACCGCCTTCAACCCTGGCGGCTCGCCGGCGGAGCAGATCGAGGACACCTGCCTCAGTTCCACCTCCCGTACCTACAAGAAGGGCCTGCGCACGCCGGGCCAGGCCTCGCTGACCATCAACGCCGACCCGAACAGCGCGAGCCATGTCCGCCTTCACCAGCTGTCCGAGACCGACGGCGACACCACCATCAAGTGGGCGGTGGGCTGGTCCGACGGCACCGCGGTGCCGACCGTTGCCGCGGCTGGTAGCCTGGACACGATCACTGTTACCGCCGGCGGCAGCGGCTACACCAGCGCGCCTACCGTGACCCTCACCGGCGGCGGTGGCAGCGGCGCGACCGCCGTGGCCGTGCTGGAGGATGACGAGGTGGTGGCTATCAACATCACCAACCCAGGGACCGGCTACACCAGCGCGCCGACCGTGGGCTTCACTGGCGGCGCTGGCTCGGGGGCTGCGGCCACCGCCACCGTCAACCTGGAAGAGGACTTCGTCCTGCCACCGTCGCGCACCTGGTTCGTGTTCGAGGGCTACGTCGCCGACTTCCCGTTCGACTTCGCCGCCAACGCCGTGGTCAGCACCGCGGTATCCATCCAGCGCTCGGGCGGTTCCGCCTGGATCAAGAAGACCACCTGAGGTAGCCAATGAAGCTCAACATCGACAGCCTGCGACAAGCGGGCGCTTTCACCGGCCGCCCAGTTGAGAAGGAGATCAGCTGGCGGCAAGGCGATGACACCCTCACGGCGACGGTGTTCGTTCGCCCGCTGGGCTACCAGAGCGCCGTCAGCGACGTCCTCGCGGCCGGCGGCAAGCAGGACAGCATTGCCGGCCGCATCGCTGCGGCCATCTGCGATGAGGAAGGCAACCCGGTGTTCACCGCGCAGGACATCACGCATGGCCCGCTCGATCCGGACGAGCTGGCGAAGGACCGCAACAGCACCAAGCGCCTGGGCGCCCTGGACGGCAACCTCACCGTAGCTCTGCTCACGGCGATCCACGAGGTGAACAACCTGGGAAAGATGCCGAACTCAGCGAGCTCGACGAGCTCTGGCACGAGCTCGTCCTCGCCGGCGTCGGCGGGCGCACGATCGCGCAAGCCCAAGAAGCCCTGAGCCTGCGCGAGTTTCACTCCTGGGTGAAGTTCAGGAATCGCCGCGGCTCTCTCCACATCGGTATGCGTGTGGAGCGCGCTGCGGGGCTCCTGGCGTCGATCCTGGCCAACCAGGGGCGCGACACCAAGAGGCGGTCGGAGCCGTTCACCCCGGCTGACTTCTGCCCCCATGACGATCGCCATGCCACAAGCCTGGAGCAGGCTATGGAGGACTGGTCCTGATCCTCTACCTTTGGCATAACGCCGCTTAATGATAGATTGAGCTGCTGACTGTGCCGGAGGGAACCATCGTGGAAATTGTTTATGGCGGGTATCTGCTGGGTCTTGCTCTTTCGCTGGTGATTTACTGTCTGCCTTTGATGATTGCCTTTTATCGGGGTCATGAAAAGTACACGACCATTTTTCTGTTGAACCTTTTCCTGGGATGGACAATGGTCGTGTGGGTTGTCTGCTTGATTTGGGCTTTGTTTGGTGCGCCAAGTAGGAGGGCCGAAAGTTCAAGTTACAGCAAGTATGAAGATCTTGAGAGGTTATCTCGCCTCAAGTCTTCTGGAGATTTAACAGAAGCAGAGTACCAGACGGAAAAGTCCAGGTTACTAGAACGATAAACAGAGCCCGCTTAAAGCGGGCTTTTTGTTGGAGGCTATATGGCAAGCAGGTCTTTAGGGACGCTGACGCTGGACCTGATTGCCAAGGTTGGCGGATTCGAGCAGGGGCTCGATAAAGCTGGGCGGTCTGCAGAAAAGCGCATGAAGCAGATCAGCGACAGCGCGACCAAGCTTGGCGCGGCTGTTGGGGCCGGTTTGGCTGCTGGCGTTACCGCACTTGGCGCGATCACCGTATCAGCGATCAAATCTGCTACTGAAGTGGCCAAGCTGGCAGCCGTGGCCAACGTCAGCACGACTGACTTTCAAAAGCTCGCCGCCGGCGCAAAGCTGGTCGGGGTTGAGCAAGACAAGCTCTCGGACATTCTCAAGGATGTGAATGACAAGGTCGGGGACTTCCTGAACACCGGTGGCGGAGAAATGAAGGATTTCTTCGAGCAGATAGCACCGAAGGTTGGCGTCACCGCTGAGCAATTCAGGAACTTGAGCGGGAGCCAGGCCCTGGGCTTGTATGTCTCTAGTCTGGAAAAGGCAAAGGTCAGTCAGAGCGATATGACCTTTTATATGGAGGCAATCGCCAACGATGCAACGCTTCTGCTGCCATTGCTTCGAAACAATGGAGAGGGATTCAAGAAGTTTGGCGAGGCGGCTGAAGCGGCCGGCTCGATCATGGACGAGAAGACAGTTAAAGCCGCGAAAGAACTGCAAGCCGCAAACTGGCTTGTTGATCAATCCATTGCTGGAGTAACTAACCAGCTGACTGCCGCGCTGTTGCCGAGCATGTCGGAATTCGCGGGAAGGCTCAGCGAATCAAGCACGCATGGCGTTGTTGCAAAGAAAGTTGCCGACGACCTTGCTGCCAGCCTGCAGGCCTTGGCCAAGTTCGCTATTGGCACAGTGGCCGGAATTCACCTGCTTGGCGTCGGCTTGAAGTCGTTGTCTGACTTCGACAATGCGATGGTCGGCGGAGAGGATGCCAAGTGGTGGGATCGGTATCTACCGCCGGTGAGGATCTACAACGCCTTTAAAAACATCGATGCCATGGGCAATGTCATCGGCGGAACAAAGGAGCAGATGGATAGCCTGATCACCGGCTACGGTGATCTGATGGCCAGCTTCGATTCGAAGCAGGATGGCTCTGGTAGCACGAACCAGGTGAAAGAACTGGCCAACCTGCTCGACAGGCTAAAGAGCAACGGGCCTGGCGCATTTAGGGCTATCACCAAGGCCCAGCAGGATGCCGCGAAGGCAGCAGATGCTGCAGCCAAGAAGCTAAAGGGGCAATTCGACACCGCAGAGCAGGATTACCAGCGCCAGATCGCCCTGATCAACACCGAGGTCGACAAGCGCAAGGACGCCACCGAGGTGGCCAAGCTGCAGTTCGAGCTGGAATCCGGGAAGCTGCACGGCCTCAGCGCCCAGCAGCAGGATCGCCTAAAGGGGCTCGCCGCTGAGCTCGACCAGCTCAAGCAGATCAAGCAGCAGAACGAAGATGCCAAGAAGCTGGCGGCCTTCCGGTCCAACGTTGGCGAGGATTACCAGACCGCGCGCAGCGGGTTCGATCACGAGTTGGCCGGCGCCGGGCGCGGTGACAAGTACAAGGAGCGGCTGAAAGAGCGCCTGGCGATAGAGGAAGACTTCAACCGCCAGCAGCGTGAGCTGGTGCTGCAGCGCAACAGCGGCGATATCAGCCAGGAGCTGTACGACCAAGAAACGCAGGTCCTGAGTGACGCCCTGGCCCAGCGGCTGGAGCTTCAGAACGACTACTACAGCCGGCTCGATGAGGCACAAGCCAACTGGATGGACGGCGTCACCAGTGCCTGGGAGAACTTCGCCGACGCCGCCACAAACTACTCGGCCATGGCCGCCGACGCCACCACCTCGGTGCTGGGCAGTGCAAAGAGTGAGCTGAGCACGTTCCTGTCCGATGTGGCAACCGGCTCCGCAGATGCGGGTGATGCGCTGATGGACATGATCACTGGCTTCGGCAAGGCCTTCGTAGGGGCGCTTGCTGATATGGCTGCTCAGTGGCTGGTGTACCAGGCCGTGCAACTGCTGGTGGGCAAGGCGACGCAATCGAGCGCGGGCATCGCAATGGTGGCCAACGCCCAGGCCACCGCGTTTCAAGCCAGCCTGGCCGCGTTCGCCTCCACCGCAGCCATTCCGATCGTCGGCCCGGCAATGGCCCCGGCTGCCGCTGCTGCTGCGGCAGCGGCTACTGCACCAATGGTCGCCGGCGTGGCGTCCACCGCGCTGATGGGGATGGCCCACGACGGCATCGACAGCATTCCCCGGGAGGGGACCTGGCTGCTCGATGGCGGCGAGCGGGTGTTGAACCCGAACCAGAACCGCGACCTGACCCAGTACCTGCGCAATGCGAACGATGCTGGCGGCGGCCTTGGCGGCGGAGGCATCACCATCAACGCACCGGTCACCGTCCAGGCCCAGGCCGGGATGAGCGATGCCGAGGCGCGCCGCCAGGGCGAGATGATGGGGCAGGCATTCGAAGAGCGGGTACGTGATGTGATGTACCGAGAAACCCAGCAGAACGGGATCCTTTGGAGGAGGTGATGGCAGAGACATTCGGCTTTTGCACCCGTGTCGGTGCCTCAGGCGAGATCAAGCATCGGACCTGGGAGAACGAATTCGGGGACGGCTACGTCCAGTCCGGTGGCACCGGGATCAACGGCAAGTCGCAGGAGTGGTCGCACCAGGCCACTGGAGGACTGGAGGACGGGCAGGAGCTGCGCCTGATGCGCGATTTCCTCGACCGCCACGAAGGCTACAAGTCGTTCCTCTGGACGCCGCCAGGCGGCAACCAGGGTCGGTACAAGGTCAAGGACTACAAGCTCGACCCGCAGGGCGCCGGCCTGTTCAGGATCAGCTTCACGATGAAGCAGGTCTTCACCCCCTACTGACCCCGACCGGCGGGGTTTCTTTTTTCTGAGGCCTCCATGACTTTCGAGACCGATATCCAGAAGCTCGAGCCGGGCAACCAGATCCGGCTGTACGAGGTGGACGCCACGAGCTTGAGCGGCAACCTCATGCGATTCCACGGCCACGCCCAGGAAGGCGACATCATCTGGCAGGGCCAGCTGTACGAGGCAATCCAGATCGAGGCCAAGGGCTTCGACATCCGTGGCGACGGCCGTCCGGCCACACCAACCCTGCAGTTGGCCAACGAGATCGCCGGCGTGCGCGGCGCCGTCACGGCGTTGTGCCTGGCCCTGAAGGACCTGGTGGGCGCACGGGTAACGGTCATTGAGACCTTCCGGCACTTCCTGGACGCCGCCAACTTCCCAGACGGCAACCCCAACGCTGCGAACCAGGCGCGGGAAAACCTCTGGTTCATCGAACAGAAGACCGAGGAAGACCGCGAGCAGGTGACGTTCCAGCTGTCGAGCCCGCTTGACCTGGGCGGCGTGCAACTACCCAGCCAGCAGATCACCAAGTTGTGCCGCTGGGCCACGCGCAACGGGTACCGCGGCGAGGCCTGTGCCTATGCCGGCGCGGCAATGTTCACCAAGCAGAACGAGCCTACGGACAACCCCGCGCTCGACCGCTGCGCGGGCCGCTGGAACAGCTGCAAGCTGCGCGGCAACACTCGCCGCTTCGGCGGCTCCATGGGCGCAAGCCTGATCGCCAGTTCGAGGTAACCATGCGCATCAACCAACAGCTGCAGGCCGCGATTCGCGAGCATGCCGAACGCGAGCACCCGACCGAAGCGTGCGGCGTGCTGATCAAGACGGCCGCCGGGCGAGAGTATGTGCCGTGTCGCAACCTGGCCAGGACGCCCCGCGACCAGTTCACCCTGCATCACGAGGACCTGGCCAACGCCGAGGAGCAGGGCCAACTGCTGGCGATCATCCACAGCCACCCAGACGCCAGCCCACGCCCGAGCATGGCCGACCGCGTCAGCTGCGAACTGCATGAGGTGCCGTGGGGGATCGTGGCGTGGCCAGGCGGCGATATGGAGTGGTTCAAGCCGTCCGGCTACACCGCGCCGCTGCTGGGTCGCGAGTTCTCCCACGGGCTGCTCGACTGCTGGGGCGCCTGCCGCGACTGGTACGCCCGCGAGGCCGGCCTGCAGCTGCCGAACTTCGAACGCAAGGATCTGTGGTGGGAGGAGGCCGACGGCCCGAGCCTCTACGAGGACAACTTCAAGGGCGCCGGCTTCTACCAGGTCAGCGAGCCGCGCCGCGGCGACATGCTGGTGTTCATGGTGCCGTCGCCTGGGCGCCCGTGCTTCCACCCGAACCACGCGGCGATCTACCTCGGCAGCGAGCCCGCCCTGGTCAGCGAGGACGCTCCGGCGCTTGGCGGTTCCGGTCCATTCATCTACCACCACATGGCCGGTCGCGCTTCAACCCGCGACATCTACGGGTGGTCGATGGCCAGCCGCTGCCGGCTGATCCTCCGACACAAGGACTACCAGCCATGAAGCGCACGGTGAAGCTCTACGGCGTGCTCCGCAAGCACTTCGGTCGTGAGTACCTGCTGGATGTGCAAAGCCCGCGGGACGCCGTACAGGCGCTATGCATCCTGGTGCCAGGCTTCGAGAAGTTCCTGGCCACCGGCGAGGAGCGCGGCCTGGTGTTCACGGTGTTCTCCGGTCGCCGCAACCTGGCGCCCGAGGAACTGGACCTGCAGGGCAGTGACGCCGAGGAGATCCGCATCGCGCCGATCATTCAGGGCAGCAAGCAGGGCGGTCTGTTCCAGGTGGTGCTCGGCGCGGTACTGGTGGTGGCGGGTTACTTCACCTTCGGCACCACATCCGCGGTTGGCATCGCGATGATGGCCGGCGGCGCAGCCCTGGCACTGGGCGGCGTTGTGCAGATGCTCTCGCCAACGGCCAAGACCGGTAGCCTCGACCGCAACGAGGACGGGAACAACCCCAGCTACGGCTTCGGCTCAGCCGTGACCACCATCGCCCAGGGCAATCCCTACCCGGTCCTGTACGGCGAACGGGAGATCGGCGGGGCGATCGAGTCCGGCGGGGTGTATCCACAAGACAAGCTCTAGCCACCACTCGACTACCTGACCTGCTTCGGCAGGTCTTTTTGTTTCTGGAGGAATGAATGGGCGCAGAAGTGAAGCGCAAGGCCCCTGCCAAGCAGGCGAAGCCGCGTCAAGTCGTCGGGCACAAGGGTGGCGCGAAGAAGCCGAAGCAGCCCAGCATTGCCTCGAACAGCGTGCCGTCGATCTCCACGGCGCGCCTGGTATACCTGTGGAGCTGGGGGCCAATCGTCGGCCCGGTTGATGGCTTGCGCTCGGTGAAGCTCGACGGCACACCCATCATGGCTGCAGACGGCAGCATCAACTACCCCGGGGTTAAGTGGCAGTTCCGCTCTGGCGAGCTGCACCAAGACCGCCTGGAGGGCGTGACCGAGTCGAGCAACGAAATTCAGGTTTCCCAGGAGCTGCGCAGCACAACGCCCTGGGTCTACTCGATCAACAACCCCGTGATCGACGCGGTGCGCGTGCGGTTCAGTTGGCCGGTACTGCAAGCGCAGGACAGCAGCGGCAACATCGACGGCGTGCACATCGACTATGCGATTGATGTGTCGACCGATGGCGGCCAGTACCAGCAGGTGCTGGCGTCGAGCGTCAGCCGCAAGAACGTCACCAAGTACGAGCGATCGCACCGCGTCGAACTGCCCGAGGGTAGCAGCTGGACAGTCCGTGCCCGTCGCCTGACGCCGGAAGCGAACAGCTCGCTGGTGCAGGACGCGATGATCGTGGAGGCGATCGCCGAGGTGGTCGATAGCGACCAGGAGTACCCGCTCACCGCAGTCGGCTGCGTTGAGTACGACGCTCAGCAGTTCGGCGGGGACTTCCCGAAAATTGCTGTCCTCATGCGCGGCCGCATCGTTCGGGTGCCGATGAACTACGATCCCGAGACGCGCACCTATGCCACCGGCGGCGCCGGGACCACCAACGGAGTTTGGGACGGATCGTTCAAGGAGGCCTATACCAACAACCCGGCCTGGGTGTTCTACGACCTGGCCCTGCATCCCTACTATGGCCTGGGTGATCGCATCGACGCATCGATGATCAACCGCTGGTCGTTGTACCGGATCGCGCAGTGGTGCGATCAACTGGTGCCGGACGGGAAGGGCGGTCAGGAACCGCGCTTCACCTGCAACCTGTACCTGCAGAAGCAGGCCGAGGCCTGGGCTGTGTTGCAAGACCTGGCTGCGATCTTCCACGGCCTGGCCTACTGGGACGGCAGCCAGATCGCAGTGAACGCCGACATGCCGCAGGATCCGGTGTACACCTACACCACCTCCCAGATCCTGGGAGACGGCGTAGTCAAGTACTCCGGCAGCAAGTGGCGCGACCGACACAGCCTGGCCATGGTCTCTTTCGATGACCCCGACCAGGGCTTCGAGACTGACAAGGAGCCGGTTTTTGACGAAGACGCCATGGCCGAGTACGGGGTGCGCGATGTGTCCGTCGAAGCCGTGGGCTGCACCAGTCGCGGCCAGGCCCAGCGCGCCGGCAAGTGGGCGCTGCTGACCGAGCAGCTGCAGATTCGCGGCGCGACGATCAATGTCGGCCTCGATGGCTACATCCCAAAGCCCGGGACCGTGGTCGCGCTTTCCGATCCAATGCTGGCGGGCAGGGCCAACGGCGGCCGCATTGCTGCCGTCGCTGGCCGCGTCGTGACCCTGGACCGTGATGTTGAGGTGCCGACCGCTGCCCGCCTGTTGGTCAACCTGCCAAGCGGGAAGACCGAATCGCGCCAAGTGCGCTCCGTATCCGGCCGGCAGATCACCGTGATGGCCGATTACAGCGAAACCCCGCAGCCGGAGTGCGGCTGGGCGATCGACTATGACGACCTCAAGTTGATGCAGTTCTACGTCCGCAACGTGACACGGCCTGAGTGGACTCGGTTCCAGCTGGACCTGATCCAGCACGAGCCGAGCAAGTTCGACGCCGTCGACCACGGCACCATGATCGACGACAGGCCAATCAGCGTGTTGCCGCCAGGCGTGCAAGAGCCTCCGGCCCGCGTGCTGATCAGCAGCCATTCCGCCGTGGACCAGGGCATCGCGCTCACCACGATGACCATTGGCTGGGATGCTGCACCTGATGCAGTAGCCTACGATGTGGAGTGGCGCTGGAATTCGCGGGACTGGGTCAAGGTGCCGCGTACCGGAGAGTTGGCCGTCGATGTGCGTGGGGTCTATGCCGGTCAGTACCTGGCCCGAGTGCGCGCCGTCAACGCGATGGATGTTGCGTCGATCCCGACGGCCTCCATGCTCACTGACGTTGAAGGAAAAACGACGCCGCCACCCGCTGTCTCGTTTCTGCGAACCGTCTCTGAAATCTACGGCATTCGTCTCGAGTGGGGCTTCCCTGCTGGCGCCGAGGACACTGCTTACACCCAGGTCGAGATGTCCTCCGAGAGTTCCGGTATGAACCCTCTGGAGCTAGGGCTGTTCGGCTACCCAACGAACACATACCTGCACTCAGGCATGGCCGCCGCAGTGGTGCGTTACTTCCGCGCCCGTCTCGTGGATCGCTCCGGCAACGTCGGCCCATGGACGGAATGGATCTACGGACAGTCGAGCGCGGACGCCAGCGCGATCCTCGACTACATCACGGGCAAGATCACCGAGACGCAGCTTGGCCAGGACCTGCTGAAGGAGATCGAGAAGATCAGCGGCCAAGGCCCTGGCTCGGTCAACGACCGAATCACCGCGGGCGACACCGCGCTGCAGGGGCAGATCGACTCGCTGCAATCGCAGCTGGCCGATGTGGTTGGCGCGCCGGATTGGAACGAGAACGACGCCTACCTTTCCGGGTCGCTGGTCAAGCTCGAAGGCAAGCTGTACCGCGCCAAGCAGGACGTCCCTGCTGGGACGCCGGTGACGAACGAGACCTTCTGGGAGTACATCGGCGACTACGCCTCCCTCGGCGAGCTGGTGACCGCGCTGGCGATCCGTGTCGACGCGGTAGAGACCCGGGTGGAAGAGGTCGATGGCGAGCTGCAGGCCATGGCAACCCGCGTGATCGGCGTCGAAACGCAGGTGTTCCCACGGATGGCCGGCGCCACCAGCTGGAAGGCTGGCGACTCTGGCGTGCGTGCCGCTGCTCGGTCGATCTACAGTGCCTTCAGCAATGCCGACATGGCGCTCAGCCGCCGCATCGATATTGTCGAGGCGCAGGTCGGGGACGACCTCAACGCCCGATTCGAGCAGGAGGCCTATGCCAGGGTGACCGCTGACGAGGCCCTGGCCACGCAGATCACCACGGTGTCGGCCAAGACCGACGACAACGAAGCGAGCCTGCAGCAGGAGATCACGGCGCGCACAACGGCCGACGAAGCGATGACTGCGCAGATCACAGCGCAGAAGTCCCGCATCGACGGCAACGAAGCGGCGATCGCCAGCGAAGCCCAGACCCGGGCCACCGCCGACCAGGCCCTGGCCGCGTCGGTGACGCAGCTCACCGCACGAGTCGGGGACACCGAGGCGCTGGTTGAGGACACGGCCAGCGCGGTGGTGGACCTGGAAGGCAACGTCTCGGCGACGCGCAACATCAAGGTCGGCGTCGATGTGAACGGGCGCTACTACGGTGCTGGCATGGGCATCGGCGTGGAGAACACGCCGGAAGGGATGCAGTCCACGGTCATCTTCCTGGCCGACCTGTTCGCTGTCATGCACCAGCCTGGCGGGAATCCGAAGTCCGTGTTCGCGCTCCAAAACGGCCAGGCGATCATCAACAGTGAGATCGTCGGGGAAAGCACGATTGGTACGGCCAACATCGCGAACGCGGCGATCACCGAGGCGAAGATCCAGAACCTAGCGGTCAGCACGGCGAAGATTGCCGACCTGGCGGTGAACACCGGCAAGATCGCCGACCTGGCTGTCGACACGCTCAAGATCGCCGGCCGGGCGGTGACATTGCCCGTCAGTTACTACAGCGCTGGCGTTCAATCGGTCGGGGGCATTTCGGGGGCGGCGAACTGGGCGACCATCTCGACCATCACCTACATCAGCACGGGGCAGCCTGCCCTGATGAACGTGTCGAACCAGTACTGCGGGACGTTCTCCTGGCCAGGCGGCTACTGGCGGTTGTTGATAGACGGGGTGGTTGTAACTTCTGGACGTTGGCTAGGCACATCAACTTCAAGTTCTGCTTACAACGGCGTGCCAGCCAGCTCAATCAGCTTGAACATGATCCTGAACATGGCATCGGGTAGCCGCACCGTTACCTTCCAAATGAGCCCTGATCTAAGTCCGAGTGCTGTGCTTTACACAGACAACCGGGCGATGACAATCATGGAGGTCAAACGTTGAACATCGTTGAGTATGATGAGTCGGGGCGAATCCTTTCTGTCATCAACTACCCGACCAGCGATAAGGCTGTCTCTGAACTTGAAGAATATCGCGACCGACTTGTTCTTCCGCAGGGCTACGTTATCGACTGGGACAGGCACTATGTCGTAGAGGGAGAGATTGCTGAGCGCCCGAGTATGGGCGCTTATCTGGATGGAGCGAACATCAAAGGCGTGAAGTCAGGGGCCTCTATCACTATCGATGGCGAGAAGTACGAGGCCGACGGTACGGATATTGAGTTGTGGTTTGATCGTTCGGGGTTGTTCCGGATATCGATTTCTCTTTGGCCGTACGCTGACTTTGAGGTGATGTATGAAAATCGAACATCGGTCCAACTATGAGGCGCTGCGCGCTGCGGCGTACCCGTCAATCGAAAGTCAACTTGATGACTTGTGGCATGCAATGCATCGCGGCGAAATCCCGATTGCGGAAAGATTCTACGAAAACATAAAGGCCGTGAAAGAGCGGCACCCGAAGCCGGAGAGTATTGATGAAGCATAAGTTGCTGATGTTGGCGAGCGCCCTGGTCCTGGGCGGATGTGCCAGCGGGTGGGCGGAGTACCGCGACAAGCACGAGTGCCGCCCGACTGACGAACTGCTCAAGAAGCACGAGCTGGTGACCGAACAGAGCACCGTCTCGGTCACCGGCGTTGCCCCGTCGTTCTCGCCCTCGGTATCGGTGCGGGTCAAGACCTACAGGCGGTTCGAGTGCAACAACGGCGCGATCTGGGGGCCGGCTTTCTGACCGTGCCACAACGACTATTCAGGAGGCCGCATGGCTCAGAAGACAATCGAGCTGGGTACAGCTCCCGATGGCATGGACGGCGATGACGCACGGACTGCGTTTCAGAAAACCAACGACAACTTCACCGAGCTGTACCAGGGGGTTGGTGGCGCCCAGCCGGAAAGCCCCAAACTGTCTGCTATCGCGGCAAGCGTGTGGGCTGCGAACCAACTTCTGATTGCCACCGGCGAGAACACTATCGGCGGCCTGGCAAGTGGCACAGCGGGTCGTGCGGTAATTGCCGCCGAGACTGCTGCGCAAGGCCGGAGTGCGCTTGCGTTGGGTGTGGCAGCGACTTTCGACGTTACCACTTCGGCCACCGATCAGACCGCGAACCGCTTGCTTAAGAAGGGCGATTTCGGACTGGGCGGGGTGGTCCCATCGGAACCAGATGGTACCTGGCTGGGCACGCGGTTCAAGCAGTGGGCGGGTAGCGCTCCAGACCGCCCCCCGACTGCGCAGATTGCTGTTGGCTTCGACTCTGGCTACGCAAACAACCGCCGAGCGCAGTTCGCCATTTCACTGGGAGACGCATCTGCCAAGGCCTACTTCCGGGGGATAACTGCTACGGCAGAGACAGCCGGTCTGTGGCGGGGTCTTGTGGCAGAAGGTGATTTCGGTATAGGTGGCTATGGTGCCCTCGTTCTGTCAACCGCTATCAATAGCCTCGTGACCACCGGGTTTTATTATTGCAATAGTGCGAACAGCGGCGAGAACTTGCCTGTTGCAAGCAACGGTTATTTGCTGGTCCACGCACAGGGCTCGCTCTATACCAAACAAACGTTTAGCCACGTCACAGATGGCCGGACCTGGGAACGCTTCCTCGTCAACAACGTTTGGCAAAATTGGGATCCCGTCCTAAAAGGATCCAACGTAACAGTCAGCGCAGGCGACATCGGTGTAGGCCGTTTGTTGAAGAACGGGGACTGGGGTATTGGCGCCACCAACAACGCTGTTACCGTTGCCGACCTCAACGTAGTTGCGGGGGGTGGTATTCGGAGGGTTACACCGGATACCACCAACAGACCGTCGGGACTCAACTACGGTACTGTTGTTGACACCATGTACGAAAAGAGTTCAGAGAACTGGGCTCAGATGGCGATGTCGATGACGGAGCCGAGGGCGTGGATACGTTCGCGCATCAACAACGCCGCACCAGCAGTTTCCGAAATCTACACTAGGTTCAATGCTGTCGGAACTGTCTCGTTCAGTGGCGGAAATACGGGGGCGATTATTGAACGTGGCTCCGGGGTTCAAGGGCAATGGATTCGATACGCAGACGGTACGCTAGAATGTTGGGGTATGGGAACGTTTGCTTGCCCTCTGAGCACTGATCCTGTTCCTGCAACGATTGCAGTACCTCAACCTTTCAACTTCGTTGACAATACATTTGTCGGCATGGCATGGGCTCAGCCGCACATCACGTGGACTGGTTTTGGCGGGGTGCTCGCATGCGCTCCTGGTACAACTTCGTACTTTAGCGCTGCTATCCGAAACACGTCATCGGCGCAAAACGTTAACATTGGCTGGCGCGCAATTGGCAGATGGAGAAACGCATGATCATACATTTCTCACCGATAGGTGTCGTTGACGGTAACGATTACTTGATAACGGTCGAAGGCGATACGATCTATATCGATGGCGAAGAGTTCGACTTTTCGCCTATCGGACTGGGTGACAAGTTACCGGCCGAAGCGTGCTCTCCAAACTTCTTTCAAGAGAAAAGCTTCGTCACCCGTGGCGCTAACGGTATTGAACTAACTGTCAAATTGCCGCACGGTCCTAACGCCCCATATGAGCGTCGGTTCATGGGGTCGGTGACAGTGACGCAAGATGGTGACGTGCCCCTGCCTCCGTACGATACCCCCGCTGGCAGCACCACCGAACTTGAACTATCGCCGGATAGCGAACCGGCCCAGGACGGAAAGAATGGCGACAATTGATTGGAGTCAACTTGTAACCACCGAACAGATCGCAGCCGAAGAACTTTCCGCAGCTACTCGGTCCGCGCAGTCTCAAGTATCCACGCGCCGACTGACTGCTGACGGTGTGATCGGCGCCCTGCAAGACGCTGTGGACCTGGGTGAGGCAACTCCTGAAGAGGAAGCCAAGTTGCTCGAATGGAAGCGGTACCGGATCGCGCTCATCCGCGCCCCGAACCAGCCTGGTTACCCCACCGAAATCGACTGGCCAGCGCCGCCGGCCTGATCCTCACCAACCGAATGCACCGACCGCCACCTGGCGGTATTTTTTTGCCTGGAGAAAACCCATGACCCAATCCACCGCACGCGGTGTGCGCAACAACAACCCCGGCAACATCGACTACAACCCTCGCAACGCCTGGCAGGGACAGCTGGGTGTCGAGGTGGGCGTCGCCAAGCCGCGCTTCGCCCGCTTCGACTCGCCCGAGAATGGTATCCGCGCCCTGGGCAAGCTACTGATCAACTACCGGGGCAAGGATGGCATGCCCGGTGTGGGCAAGCCGGGCATCGACACCCCCATCGAGTTCATCAGCCGCTGGGCGCCGTCGACCGAGAACAACACCACCGCCTACGCCCAGGCCATTGCCAAGCGACTCGGTGTCGGCGTGCGCGACTCGATCGACATCAGCAACCCCCGGGTGCTGCGCGAGACCATCGTGGGCATCATCGTGCACGAGAACGGCGGCAACCCGTACAGCGACCAAGTCATCGATGAGGGCGTGCGGAGGGTGCTGGCGTGAAAGCCTGGGCACTGCGCCTCACTGGCGCCGGCCTGCTGATCCTGCTCGGCCTGGCCGTCGGCACTTGGGCCACCACCAGCCACTTCCGCCCGCTGCTCGACACCGAGCAGGACCAGGTGGCCACCTGTAAGGCAGCCCGCGACAACCTCGCCGGGCTGGCAGCGGAGCAGGGCAAGGCATTGGGCGACCTGACCCTGGCCGCGAACGAGCGCCAGGCCAGGGCGAAGCAGGCCGTGGGCGAGGCTGCGGCCAGCGCCCAGGGCGACTTCGCCGCGGCGAACCGATTGCAGCAGGAGCGGACCGGCGGCGACCAGTGCGCGGCTGCCACCTCGATCATCGACCAGGAGCTTGGCCTATGAGGATGGTGGTGCTCGTGCTAGCGCTGGCTTTGGCCGGCTGCAGTGGTCGTACTGAGCCGCAGGTCCAGTACGTGCGCGTCGAGGTCCCGGTGAAGGTGCCGTGCCGGGCGCCGGAGGTCGCGGTGCCGCCCTGGGCAGCTGAAGGCCTGCGCAAGAGCGACAGCCTGGAAGTGAAGGTGCGTGCGCTGCTGGCCGAGCGCCGACAGCGGATCGGGTACGAGAAGCAGCTGGAAGCGGCAAATTCTGCCTGTCGATAGTCGGTACTGGCCTGGCAATCCGTTTGAATGGTCAAATACTGTATCGATATACAGTATTGGTGCCGTATGTACTTCCTCATTGTTCGCCGGCGAGAGCGCGGCGTCGCCATCCCCAACGAACAGCTCGCCAAGATCAAGCCGCTCAGGGCCGACGTTCACCTACACGAGTGCCATAGCGCAGCTCTTGGGCGCTGCTGCATTGAGGCCTGGGTGTTCAATCCCGCCCCCAGCGCAGACATCATCCCTCGTCTGTTGGATGCAAAGGTGAACGGCATGGGGAGCCTTGGACTGAACATCACGGGCGTTGAGGATGTAGACGGTGTGCTCTATGCGCAGTCCTGGTGGTGCCGTGTTGAGTAGCCTGGCCGGGATACCGCAGCCGTGGCTTGATGAGCTGGGCGACCAGTCGGCCCTGGTCACAGATCCAGATGGGCGCGCTGCGGTGTTGGCAGAAATGGCCTATGCGGCCAGCCGCCGACGAGAGGTAGATGCCGGCGTGCTTTCCGACATGTTGGAGCTGACCGAAGCAGCCAGGACCTGGGCGCTACTCGAGCATGAAGAGCCCTGGGCAATAGGCCTGCTCAGGTATGAATCTGCAGAGGAGTGGGAGAGGGACGAGCCAGGACGGATCGTGGTCGGCAGGACGCCGTAGGAGGGGTGAAAATCGGTTCCAAAACTCGAATGTCGACCCTTGTAGAATGCGGGTTGCAGCTGGCCAATTTCGATTTTGTTTTGGAACTGATTTTGTGGTGCAGGCCGCATTGGCTGGCAATTCCTAGATCGGATTGCAAATCCGTCTACGCCGGTTCGATTCCGACCTCGGCCTCCACCATTCGAAACCCCGCAGATCTAGGTCTGCGGGGTTTTTCTTTGTGCAGAGAAAAGCAGATCGTTTCCGCATAATCAGGCATCGTTTCCGCATCAGCCTCCTACTTGGTTGGACTGACGACCTCACCGACACGGCGGTACACCCGCTTTGTGATGTCCTCCTTGGAGTGGCCAAGCAGCCTGCTGGCTTGACTGGTGTCCTCGATTTCCGACGCCGCCTTCGGTCGGATGTCCCTGAACTGGAAGTGCGCTATCCGGTTGGCCAGGTCGGTTTTTTTCTCCAGTTCAGCCTTCTTTCCGGCAGCCTCTCTGGCTTCGGCCTATCGGTTGCAAAGCATCCCCAGCTCATGCGCTTGCCGTGCTCCTCGGCTGATTGGAATCTGGAGGCTACTACTGCCCCGCCATCATTGGTTACTGGCTTTCCGTCCAGGGTGGATAGCTGTGAGTAATTGATGTTTTCGCTTGCAACCATCGGTCTGATATAAAACTTCTCTTGTCGTTGTCGGAGCACACTCGATGTAGCTCAGAAACTTCTGAGCATTGAGAGGTGCGTATGACCAGAGATAGGGATAACGGACAGGGTGGCAAGTCAGCCGGTAATGGTAGCTGGCCAGCCGGTCGAGACGAGGATGCCAAGAGGGCCCGTCCAGAGGATCGCGACGATTACATCGAAAACCGGCCCTTTCGAGGCGGGCAGAGACAAGGTCCGCCGGACCCATCGCGGGCATCCAACGCCGAGCGCTATAGCCATCACGAGCGCCCACTGGAATAATTGCCAAGTCTAAAGGCTCACTGATTCAAGGCGAGCACTACTGGCTAGGCTCTGTACGAAAAGCCTTGATACTTGTTCATGCTGCGTTGAAAACAGCCTCGGAATGTTCATGTACTCCAGTACACTGCGCTTCCTCGGCTGTTTTCGCCTTGCCTGACCTGCGTCTCAGGACTTTTCGTACAGAGCCTAGAAGCCCAGCCCCCGAGCTGGGCTTTTTGCATCTGGGCTCACCCCAGGCCCCGGCGCTTCCACGCATCGTACTCCCATAGCGCGCTGGTGTGGAAAGCCGCATAAGGCGCATGCTCCGTAGCTCTTCGACCTGGGCAATGGCCTCGGCCCGATCCCTGGCGCGGATCGCATCCACAGCCTCCGCCCAGTGCTCCAGCGCCTCGGCAAATCCCCGCTTCTCATCGTCGGGCATCTTCGCACCCTTCATGTGAGTGGTTGGGGAGGGTAAGGGTAGAACAAATGGACGTGGGCGGGTGGCGCTTGTCGGCGGACCTATGACTGGCTGTGATAGATTCCGACTTCCAACAGGGAGGTGCCAATGAGCAGCAGAGGAACAGATCGTCAGATCGACAACATCGAGTTCAATGTCAGCGATATCAGCCGCAGCAAGGCTTTCTACGGCGCTGTGTTCGGTTGGACCTTCGTCGATTACGGCCCCACATACACCGAGTTCAGCGACAGTCGGCTTGCTGGCGGCTTCACCACGGGTGAGCCTGTCAGGCCCGGTGGCCCGCTGGTCATCTTGTATTCGGACGACCTCGTCGACGCCCAGGTCAGAGTGTTGGCTGCGGGAGGGAAAATCAGCCGAGAGGTATTTTCGTTCCCAGGCGGGAAGCGATTCCACTTCACTGATCCTGATGGGTATGAGTTGGCTGTCTGGGCCGAAACGGACTGAACCAGTTAAGCCCAACGACTTGCTGGGCATACTCCGGCTTGCATCGGCGGCTGCCTGGCTGTGGTAGATTGTGGTCCTACACGCACGATGTCGTGCCTATCAGCCTGGCGACAGATCTTGGCTGGGATGGTCGCTGAAAACCCTTCTGCACGAGTCTCATCACCATATGCAGATGGCATGTAGAACATCAGGTTGATGCCTATCAGCGCTTTGGCTGGTAGCGGTGAGAGCCAGTCTTCAAACGTGTTCCTGGTGCTGATCAGGGCCGGCTCGAAATTCTTCTTGAGAAGGTCGGTGGAGGCTTCGAGGAGCGCGCCTCCGACTGCAGCGGATAAGGCCAGAAGGCTGCTGACCAGATGCTTCTTGAGTGAGGGCATTGTTCGCGTCGTTGCGAGTTGAGATTGACGAGCCCGCGAAAAATCGTGGGTTAAAGAATGAGCGGCGCTTAGCCCGGCTTGGGGTTAATCACGACTTAGCGAATGGCCGCTTGCATCGCTGTGCGGAGCAGAGCTAGGTCCTTTGTCGGTATGACATAGGTTCTCGACAGCATGTCACCGACCCGCTGGCACCTCGCGGATTGCGAGTAGATGAAGATCGTTATGATCCCCAGAGGTACCTCAATGTGTCTCGTGAACCCTCGGATCAGAGCTTGAACAATCGTTGGCGGCCCGCCTGCTCCGTTGATAACGGTCAGTCCAAAAACGTACTTTCCTGGCGTTCTACCGTTGAAAAGCCACTCGCACAGGGGGTATAGGAATAGGTGGACGAAGACCAGTTCAAACCCTGCGAACAACAGGGTCTCTTGATTAGCAAGCCACAGGCCGAGCAGGACGATTGCTCCGTAATCGATGATATATGCCCCTATGCGTTTCATCAGAAGTGATGTTCTAGAGACTTCCATCGGGTGCTCCGTGCTGTGGCTATGGCGAGTGAGTGGAGCCCAGCGCTTGACCGGGCTTGGCTATTATTTTGCCATTGGTGCTGAAGGCCCGCAATTTCGGGGCTATGGTGCTTCCTGCCGCTGGCGGTAGATTGCCCTCATCAACACGGAGGGCGCGCACGAAGCGTTTGGCACTGGGGCCTTGGCCGGAATCGTCCTGGCGGGATGCGGGGCTAGCGATATCGATCGGGCGCGTAAGGCTGCCGCCTATCACTTGAAGGATCCGGAGTCCGCACAGTTTTCACCGACCAAGAACCACCGGACCTTCTGCGTGTTCCGGTAGTGCCTGTCCAGCGGTGTAGTGCGGGTGATCGGTCCAGCATGCCAGTCGAAGCTCATCTTCATTCCCTTGGTTGGCTGTGATCCCAGGAGCGTAGCATTGTCGGCGGCTGCGCAGGCGCGCCTGATCTGATGGTCTGCGCCGTCTCATTAAGCCAGGCGGCTTGCCAGAAGCTCGACAAACGCCCGCACCTTGACCGGTCGAAAGCGAGCCGGTGGAAAGACCGCATGGATCTCGCCTCGGGGCAGCGACCACTGCGGCAGCACTTCGATCAGCCGGCCTCCCTGCAGGTCAGGTTCAGCCACATAGTCCGGAAGGACCGATAGCCCGGCTCCGAGTAGCGTGGCTTCGCGCACTGCCAAGGTGGCGTTGAGCGACAGGCTGGCTTTCATCTCCACTGTTTCGCGCTGCGAGGCACCCTTGGCAAATAGCCAACGGGTCGGTTCTCGCAGCGCCAGGTTCGCCACGATCGGCAACTCGGCCAGATCCGCCGGGGCCTGCAGTTTGTCCACTCGAGCTTGCCACTGAGGGCCGGCCACCAACCTTTGCGCAAACTCGCCGATTCGCCGGGCCTGCAGATGTTGCTCGGTAATCCAGCCAACGCGAATGGAAAGGTCCAGATCGTTGGCGCCCACATCGAGGGTCTGGTCGCTGAAGTGTGCCTCGACCTTGCACTGCGGATATCGCTGCGAGAATGCGGTGATGGCCGGCACCACGACACCGATGCCGTAATCGAAAGGGGCGGTCAGGCGTAGGGTGCCCGTCGGCTCGCTGGCGGCTTCGGACAATTCCTCGAAAGCCTCTTCGGCCTCTTTGAGGATCAATGCACAGCGGTGATAGAACTGTTGGCCCGCCTCGGTGGTGCGGACTTTCCGCGTGCTGCGAACCAGCAGTGTGGTGCGACAGTCGCTTTCCAGTCGCGCTACCTGCTGGCTGACCACGGCCTTGGTGATGCCGAGGCGCTCGCCAGCAGCGGTGAAGGATCCGGTTTCGACCACCGCGGTGAAGTAAGCAAGCCTGTTCAGGCTGGAAGCGCCGGTCATTGATATGTCCTTAATGTATGCAAATAACATACAGAGTGTTTATTTTGTATGCGTTTAAATGTCAATTCGCGGTCTATAAGATTCGAGGCATTCCATTCAAGGCGTTTCACTATGAACAAGACCCTGGTTTACCTCTTCGATCCACTCTGTGGCTGGTGCTACGGTGCAGGTGGACCGCTGCCCCGCGTTCTCCAAACCACGGGCCTTGCGTTGCGCCTGATACCGACGGGGCTGTTTTCCGGCAGCGGTGCTCGCGCCATGGATGATGAGTTTGCGGCCTACGCCTGGAGCAACGACCAGCGTATCGAGCGCCTGACCGGGCAGGTCTTCAGTGAACGCTATCGTGACCAGGTACTCGCCGACCGTCTCCAGGCGTTCGACAGTGGTCCGTCTACCCTGGCGCTCAGCGCAGTGAACCTGACTTCGCCAGAGCACGAGTTCGAAGCGCTCAAGGCGATTCAGGCGGCGCGCTATGTCGATGGCCTGGACGTGACTCGACTGGAGACGTTGACAGCAGTGCTGGTGGACCTGGGTCTGGATGCCGCCGCGCAGCGGTTGGCGCGTCCGGATTCGGCCTTGCTGCAGGCCAACGATGATCGTGTGGGGCAGGGGCGTGCCTTGTTGCGTCGCGTGGGCGGTCAAGGCGTGCCGACATTCGTTCTGCAACAAGCGGACGACGCCATGCAGTTGTTACCTGCCAGCGCTATCTTTTCAGATCCTCAGGTCTTCATTCGCGAGCTGAACGTGGGGGTAAAACCATGAGCAGGAGCAACCTGGACATCATCCGAGCCTCGTACGAAGGCTCAGCCGAACAGAATGGCCGGAATCTGCTGGCGGCGCTGGCTGCGGACGTGACCTGGACCGAGGCGGCTGGCTTCCCTTATGCCGGTACCTATGTCGGCCCGCAGGCGATCATGGAGGGTGTGTTCCATCGCCTGGCCACCGAATGGGATGGCTACCAGGCCAAGGTGCATACCTATGTGGCTGAGGACGACCGGGTTGCCGCCTTTGGCGTCTACTCGGGCACCTATCGCAAGACCGGGAAAGCGATGACTGCTACCTTTGCCCATCTGTACCGGCTGAACAACGGCAAGATCGTCAACATGGAGCAATACGTCGACAGTGCGCAGGTCAACGCGGCGCTTACCTGAGCTGTTTCACGGTCGCCGTCGGTTCCAGGCGCAGGCCGCTGCAGGGCGGCCTGCGCCGACTGGCAATTACTTGCCCGAAGCGTCCTGCTCGACCACCAGGTCCAGCACATAGACCTGCGACGAGGCGTCGGCCGGCGGGTTCTTCCATTCGTATTGCTTCACGCGCAGCACGGTGCGCACGCCGTCACGGTGCTCGTAGCCCTCGATGGACTGGTACAGCGGGTGCCAGTTGTCCTGGGTCGGCAGTTGCAGACCAGCGTCGTCATAACGGCGCTCGCGCACTTGCAGGCACTGGTAGTTGGGGATCAGCGGATGGCTGCACTTGACTGTGTTGGCGGCGACTTCCAGGAACTTGGTCTCACCCTTGCTGCCGTAGCGGGTTTCTGGAGTGGCTTCGCCCTGGAATTTCAGCACCGAGCCGTCCTGGGTGGTCAATTGCAGCACGGGTGCGTGGGTTTCGCCGCTGAAGGCCGCGCGCAGATCACCTTTCAACAGGCGTCCGATCTCGGCATCCAGGCCCATCAGGCGCTTGTCGCACGCCATCATGGTCGACGCCAGTGGCTGCACCTTCAGGACACCGTCCTGATAGCTGTAGCCACCGAACTGGTTGTTGCAGCCACCGCTGATGTTCAGGCGCTGGTCACCGAAATTCAGGCGCAACTTGCGCTCGCTGCCTGTGGCCAGGGCTGCGTTGGGCTTGCCGGCTGCATCGCTGGCCGATGCCAGGTTCCAGTAGTAGGCCGAGAGCTCAGGCTGGGCTGCGGCAGGCGCGGTGGTGGCCGGCATGGAGGGCGATCCTTCATGGGAGGTGGACGCCGGGGTGCAGGCCTGGAGCAGGGCGGCACAGACGGCGACGAGGAGAATATTCTGTTTCATGGTTCGCTCTTTCAGCCTTGAAAAAATAAGGGCGGCATCCTCGTAGGTGGGGGGCGCGCGCCGGTGAGCCGGGGTTGTCGAGCGCCATCGGGGTGTCCGATGACAGCTCGAGGTGATCTCTGTGGCCACCGATGGCAATCGGACAGCATCGATCCCATTCGGTTTCATGGAACGGGTGGTGGGTAAGTGTTACGAAATCTTGCACGCTGCGCTGACTGGCGACCGGATGATTACCTCGCTCCCTGAGCCACAGCGCGGCGTTCAGGTCGCTCATGGTATCGGCTGGATCAGCTCGGCGCCCTGATTGCGTGCATTACCCACTGCCATGCTGACCCGATACCACTCGAAGCGCTCGGCCGGTTCGCCCTGGCTCAGGGCCATCTGCTCGGCAGCTAAGCTGGGCAGGTCGGGCGCCATCCACGCCACGGCCAGCTGCGCTGACAGCACCACTGGCCTGCGGTCGTGGACATCGACCATGCCGCCTTGAGCGTCGGCAGTGATGATGACGAAGCCGTCGCGTTCATTGTCGGAAAATTGGCCTATGGCCGCGCAGAGGGCAGGGTGGCCATCGCGGCGGCGGATGAAATAGGGCTGTTTCTTCGCCGCGCCCTCATCGACCCATTCGAACCAGCCATCCACGGGCACGACGGCGCGGTGGGGCCAGATCGAGCGAAAGTAGGGCCCATGGGCGACCTTCTCGGCCCTGGCATTGATCGGCGTGACAGGGTCTGTGGCCCAATGTGGGCGCCAGCCCCATTTCACCAGGTCGGCCCTGCTGCCGGCAGCCTCCCGGCGCAGTACCGCCACGGGCGTGCCGGGGGCGACGTTGTAGCGCAGCAATGCCCGGTCGCCCACGGCGTTACGCCAGGCATCCGGCATGCTGAGCGTCTCGACGAATTCATGGATTCCACGGTACTGGCTGAGCCTTCCGCACATCGTAAGCCTCTCCTGCGTACGCAGGTGAAGCATAGATCGTGCGAGGGCTTGTGCTGCACGCAAAGAAAGGCCCGCTGGGGAGGGCGGGCCAAGTGTTTCACGGATGAGTCGTCAACTTGCCACAGCAGACGTGAAAATGTTGTCAACGACCGAGGCTTGCGCAGGAAGGAAAGCCCAGAAAAAAGAAAACCCGCCAGATCGGCGGGTTGAACAGAACGTATCGAAGCCAGGCCAGTCTGCCTTGTAGAATGTCAGAATTTCGTGAATGTCATTCTGGCAGGCGCTCAGTAACCGTTACTGAATTTTTCATTGACCATGCGGCGTTTGACCGCGTAGTGCTTTTGGTCGATGGCATTCAACAGTAACTGGCTGTCGAGTTCCTCCATCTCGTTTCTTTTCAGGCGTGCGACGTGCGCCCGGGTAACCTGATAATTGATCGACTCTGCTGCGTTGTAGCCACTGAATGGGTCCCATAGAACAGACACTGGCCAGAGCAACAGGTTGACCGTACCAGGAACATACGCTCGTCCGTAGAACGATCCGCCACCCGGTAACAGCCCTAATAGCATTGCGGCTGTGGGGCTCTTTTCTTCGGCTGCCAGGTTGTTGGCACGGTAATGGTCGAGTTCGGCCTGCTGAATGGAGTTCAGGCCGGCGGCGCAGCCGCTGGTCAGCATGAGGAGTGCGGCAATGAGTAGGGGGCGGTAATGCATTGTGTATCCTTTCTTGCGAGGCGGTTACTCGCGCAAGGTAGGACGCGAGGTGATCACATGCTGCGCTGATGCTGGCCATATTGCTGTCATCCTATTTGCTCAAAGATGTCCGAAATGGCGATTTCAATGCAGCCGTGCCCCTCAGCCATGCAGGAGTTCCAGTTGGCTGATCACGCATGTCGAGCCATCCGAGGCCGGGGTGGTCGAGCTGAAATCCAACTGGTTGTAAACCCCGCCGTGGAAGTTGAACGTATGGCTATTCCAGCTTGACGTCATGTTCAGCATTGCGCTGCTGCCGGTGCGGCCGGCGCAAACGGCCGACACCGTGGCGGCGCCCGCCGCAGTGACCTCGATGGTAATGTCGAAAGGCACGCCCAGCGGCACCTCGGCCAGGATGGTGCTACTGGTCGGTATCCCCTGGTTGAAGTCCTGGCGAAAACCAAGGGTGACCTTCCCTTTGTTCCAGAACACCTTGATTACCGGGCTGTCGTCATCTTTCACATGCATCTGCGCGATCACCACCTTCTGTGCCGAGTTGACCCGCTCCAGCACCATGCGTTGGTGATTGACATGCTGGCCGGCGCTGGCCAGCGTCCAGTAGACCGCTTCCTTCCATTCACAGCGGGTGCGGTGGGTGCTCTTGCTCGCCGCCCCTTGGGTTGGGGCGCTCATGCGCACGGCACCATCGTCCAGGCGGCTGACAACCTGGGGCAGGGTGGCGAGGGCCTGGGCGCCGGTCAGTTCCAGCGCCACTGGGTTGCTGGACGACTTTGCCACTGGGGTGGTGATGATCAGGTTGTCGATGTTCACGGTCATGGTGGATACCTCCTTGATGATAAAGATCCTGCACCGCATGCGAGCCTTGAAAGGGCGCTCGGTTCATCGGGCAAGGGAGGTCCAGGCAAAAAAAGCCCGCCAGGGCGGCGGGCAAGGAGCGTTTTTGAAGGGAGAGCCTGCACTGTGCGCCTGGTCGGTTAAGCCGGGGTTAAGCGCCATGAGGATTGACCCTGTGCGTCGATGCGCCTATATAGGCCTGCCGTTGTTACCGGAGCCTGTGATGCACGACGAAGACGATCTGCACGAACCTGAGCACGACCATCTGCTCGACCCTGAATTCCACGAGGGCTACGACCCCGAGGCGGATGCATACGGGGCCCTTGACGAAGTCGAGGAGGACGAAGAGTCGCTCGACGACTTCGATGACGAAGAGGACCACCCGGCCTGGCACGACGACTGCGACGACTGATGTCGACGCGGGTGCTCAGCGGCGGTCGAGGGAGAACCGCCCGGCACCGCTGACGGCCAGCAGCAGCAAGCCGCCAATGATGCTGAGGTTCTTCAGGAACTGGGTCATGTTGGCGCTGCGCTCGGGTTCGACCATGTTCCAGAACGGATGCCCGATCAGCGCGGTACCCAGCACAAACAGGGCGAACAGCAAGGCCAGGGGGCGGGTGTAGAACCCCAGGATCAACAGGAGGCCGACCAGCAGTTCCATGATCACGGCGATGGCCGCAGCCAGCATCGGGGCGGGGGCGCCCAGGGAGGTCATGTAGCCGACCGTGCCTTCGAACCCGGTCAGCTTGCTCCAGCCGGAGAGCACGAACAGGATCATCAACAGGATGCGGGCGAGCAGCAGAATGAAGTCGCGTTGACCATCGAGCAGGCTATAGCGCATGGCGGCGCTCCAGTGAACAGGGACAGGTTCCACTCTAGCAGCTGCGCGGCGGATTTCCGGCGGGTACGAAAAAGGCGCCGCAAGGGCGCCTTCATCGACAGAAGATGGTGCGAGTGGCGGGACTCGAACCCGCAAGGCTCACGCCGACAGATTTTAAGTCTGCTGTGTATACCAATTCCACCACACTCGCACGATTGGCTGGCGCGCCGCAGGGCAGCCTGGACCAGACAATCAGGCGCGCTTTATAACCCATTGTTATAGAAGCGTCAACCAGCCTAATGTTCAGGATTCGATAGCACGCGCGATATCGCGCATCTCGCAGGCGCTATGGCGCAGGTCATCGACGTGCCCGCCCATGGTGTGCGCATCGGCCTGATGAATCGAATGACGCAGGTAACGGACATGGCCGTCCAGCGCCTGGCTCAGTTCATCGAGTTCGCTGGCGCTGCGCATCAGGTCGTCCTGCAGCCCTTGCATGCGAAGGTTGGAGGTCATGATGGTTCCTGTGGGATCCGGGGCGCGGGCACTATAGTTCAATTGACAGGATGCCGCCATTGCGCCACTGTCGCGCATTGGATCCAACCAGGCCTGTCGCCATGTCATCGCTTCCCCCTGGCCCGGACGCAACGCGGCGTGTTCGCCCAAAGTTGTTCTGGCGCCTGTTGTTCCTTCTGGTCTGCCTGCTGGCAGCGTTTCTTTACGCAGGCTTCATCAGCCTGGGTGGTTACCTGCTGATGCTCGGCTTCGACCAGGAGGCTGCGCAGCCCAGGCGCTTGCTCGCCTTCGCAGGCGCAGCGCTGATCCTGCTGGTGGGGGTATGGCTGCTCAAGGTGGCGATGCCGCGCAGGCTGGTGCCGACCGTGGTGGAGCGCGAGCGCTGACGATCGTCGCATAAGGTGCAGTGCATGCTGGACTTTTGACTACGCTCAATATGTCCTTTCGCGGTGCTTGTGGAGCTCACATGGTTTCGACAGACCGCCCCACCCATTCGGTGATGCCCGAGGCACGCTACGAGCAGTTGGTCCAGGCGGTGGTGGACTACGCCATCTATATGCTCGACCCAACCGGCCATGTGGTGTCCTGGAACGCTGGCGCGCAGCGGATCAAGGGCTACGTTGCCGATGAGGTGATCGGCCGGCATTTCTCGCTGTTCTTCAACGCCCAGGATTGTGCCGACGGCCGCCCGCAACGCTTGCTGCGCCAGGCACTGGAAGAAGGCAAGGCGCAGGACGAAGGCTGGCGCGTGCGCAAGGACGGCACACAGTTCTGGGCGCTCGCCGCGCTGGATGTGATTCGCGACGCGCAAGGCGAGGTCATCGGCCTGGCCAAGGTCACCCGCGACATCACCGATCGCCGCGAGTCGGCCCAGCAGCTCGATGCCATGCGTGCGCAATTGTTCCAAGCGCAAAAGCTCGAGGCCCTGGGACAACTCACCGGAGGCCTGGCCCATGACTTCAACAACCTGCTGACCATCATCCTCAGCTCAGCCCGGCTGGCCAGCAGCAGCCAGGATCCGGCACGTGTGAGGCGCTTGCTCGAGCATATCCTCGATGCTGGCCAGCGCGGCACCCAGCTGACCCAGCAACTTTTGAGCTTTGCCCGGCACCGGCAACTGAGCATCACGCGCATCGTGCCTGCCGAGGCGATCAATATCATTTGCGGGCTGGCGGAACACGCATTGCCCCGGGAAATCGAATTGCTACCCCAGGTACAGCCTGACTTGCCGCTGATCGAGGTGGACGCCGGGCAGTTGCAGATGGTCTTGCTGAACCTGGTGTTCAATGCCCGCGACGCCATTGTCGCCACCGGGCAGATCCGTCTGGTGGTCGAATGCGTGCAGTTGTCCGGCGAAGTGGATGGGCTGTGCGGGCGCTTCGTGCGCTTTGATGTACGTGATGACGGCCAGGGCATTGACCCGCAGGTGCTGCCACGGATCTTCGAGCCGTTCTTCACCACCAAGGCCTTCGGCAAGGGCACTGGCCTTGGCCTGAGTCAGGCCTATGGTTTCGCCCGGCAGAGCAATGGTGCGATCGAGGTGTCCAGCCGGCTTGGCGAGGGCACCTGCATGAGCCTGTACCTACCAGCCCGGACGGGCCCCGATTCGCTTTCGACCGACGGATAGACAGCCATGGTAGAGCAACTAAAGCGACTGGCCACGGGCATCGCGGGGCTCGATGCGCTGCTCAAAGGGGGGTTGGTGGTTGGCGCCTCCTATATCGTTCAAGGGCATCCCGGTTCGGGCAAGACCATCCTGGCCAACCAGCTGGCGTGCAACCATGTGCGTGAAGGTGGTCGGGTACTGGTGGCGACGTTGCTCAGCGAGTCCCATGAACGGCTGTTCCAGTACCTGTCGACCCTGAGCTTCTTCGACCCGGCGCTGGTGGGCGACACCATTCAGTTCGTCAGCGCATTCGACACCCTGGAGCAGGAGGGCCTGGACGCGGTGGTCAGGCTGTTGCGCCAGGAAATTGCCCGGCAGCAGGCCACCTTGCTGATCGTCGACGGGCTGCTCAACGCCCGCTCCAGGGCGGAAACCAGCCTCGATACCAAGAAATTCGTCTCTGAACTGCAGGGGCATGCGGCGTTCGCCGGCTGCACGCTGCTGCTGCTGACCAGTGCGCGATTGGATGAAGGCAGCCCCGAGCACACCATGGTCGATGGCGTGATCGAGCTCGGCGAACACCTGGTCGGCAGCACGGCGGTGCGCCATGTCCAGTTGCGCAAGACGCGTGGCAGTGGCGCGTTGTCCGGGCGCCACGAATGCCTGATCACGGAGGCCGGGTTGCAGGTCTACCCGCGCCTGGAGTCGCTGTACAGTCGCCCCAGCCAGGCAGGAGCGCAAACCCTGAGCTGGGTCGCCACGGGTGTCGCCGACCTCGATGGCATGCTCGGAGGCGGGTTGGCCGAGGCGTCGGTGACCCTGCTGATGGGGCCATCGGGCGTTGGCAAGACAGCGCTGGGCATCGCGTTCCTGGCCGCTTCGACCCAGGCTGCTCCGGGTCTGCATTTCGGTTTCTACGAGACGCCTGCGCGGTTGCGGTTGAAGGCCTGTGCGCTGGGCTTCGACCTGCAGGCACTTGAGCGTGAAGGCAGCGTGCAACTGAGCTGGCAATCGACCACCGAAGGCTTGCTGGATCAACTTGGCGCCCAGCTGTTGGCACAGGTCGAGGCGCTCGCTGCCAGGCGCGTGGTAATCGACAGCCTTGGAGCCTTCGGCCGCCTGGCGCTGGAGCCTGCCCGCCTGAATGCCTTCTTCCGCGCGCTGACCGGTGAGCTGCGCGCCCGTGGCGTGACGGTGCTGCTGACCTGGGAGATGCGTGACATCTTCGGCGCGGAGATCACCGCGCCGGCCCCCGACCTGTCGAGCATCGTCGACAACCTGATACTGATGCGCTTCGCCGAGCTCGACGCGCAACTGCACCGCGCACTGTCGGTGATCAAGGTGCGTGACAGCGACCACGACCCTGCTTTGCAGGCGCTGAATCTGGGGCCTCATGGCATCAGCCTGGCGCGGGCGTTCGACGGTGCCAGTGGCGTGCTCAGTGGCTCGGCGACACCGCCTGGAGATCGTTGATGGGATGAACAGCATCCTGATCGTCGACGACGAGTACCTGATTGCCGATATCCTCGGTTTTGCCCTGGAGGACGAAGGCTACCTGGTTGAAAAGGCGAGCAACGGGCGCAAGGCCCTGGAGGCTTTGAAGGAAAAGCGCGTGGACCTGGTGATCACCGACTACATGATGCCGGTGCTCAATGGCGAAGAACTGCTGCAAGCCATACGTAAAGAGCTGCAACTGGCGGACCTGCCGGTCATCCTCATGAGCGGCGCCCAGGCCAGCCAGGGTCGGGCCTGCCCCGGGAGGTTCGCGGCGGTGTTCGACAAGCCATTCGACATGGACCGGATGATCGCCACGGTGCGCGAACTGCTGGGCACCTGAGGTTCAGGAGAGGCTCCCCGCATGGGCGGGCAATCGATCAGGCGCATCCGTGCGGCATGATGCAGTTGGCGTGCGGGTTACTCGTCGTTGCTTTTTTCGGGCGCCGGGCTGCCCGCCTGGATCCGCTTGTAGATCTCTTCACGGTGCACCTGGACATCTTTCGGTGCATCGATACCGATCCTCACTTGCATCCCCTTGACGCCCAGAATGGTGACTTTGATGTCATCGTCGATGACGATGCTTTCGCCAACCTTGCGGGTGAGTATCAGCATGTAGTTCTCCTTGGTGATGTAGAAAACCGCCGAGCCAGGTGCTCTGCGGTGGGAGCCTGTCCCTCTTCCTTCTCATTAAAGACGCTTTCGGCGGATAGTAATTCCCCGACAGACAAATTCTGTTGTCGATCTTTAGTTGCAGGTGCCGGCAGGGCTGCGAGGCCACTCCACGGCAAGGTGCTCGGTGGCAAGGATAGGGTGCTTGGCGCCATATGGGAAATTTCTCTGCTCGATGAAGTAAATAGTGTCCGTCAATGATCGTCTTGGCGCTCCAGCATCTGCAGGAAACGTAGCAGTGCCACTTCCTCGGTTTCCAATCCCTTGCGCGGACGGACACGGGGCAATGCCGAAAGACGGCCGAGGTGGAAGTGCTCAAGGACGGCGGGATGGATGTAGCAGCGTCGGCACACAGCCGGAGTGTTGCCCAGGCGCGTCGCCACCTGGCGGACGATGGCGGCGACCTGCCGGCGCGCCTCGCTGTCGGGCTCCCAGGCCTGTGGCCTGAGCAGGCTCAGTGCCAGGCTGCTGCCGGCCCAGGTGCGGTAGTCCTTGGCGGTGAAGTCGGCGCCGGTCAGCTGCTGGAGGAACTGGTTGACCTCGGTCGAGCCGATGCCATGGCGCTGTCCTTGTTCGTCCAGGTACTGGAACAAAGCCTGGCCGGGCAGTTCCATGCAGCGCTTGACCAGGCCGGCCAGGCGTCGGTCGGTCAGGGTGACGTTGTGTTCGACACCGCGTTTGCCGCGGAACTGGAAGCGGATACGGCTGCCCTTGACCTGCACATGGCGGGTGTCGAGGGTGGTCAGCCCGTAGGAGCGGTTGTCGCGCAGGTACTGGCGGTTGCCGATGCGGATCAGCGTGGTGTCGAGCAGGCTGATCACCAGCGCCATGACCTTCTCCCGGCCCAGCCCAGGGGAGGCCAGGTGCGTGTCCAGTTGCTTGCGCAGATTTGGCAGCACCTCGGCGAAGGCCAGCATGCGTGCGTACTTGTGCTGGTCGCGCAGCTCGCGCCATTGCGTATGGTAGCGGTACTGCTTGCGCCCCCGGGCGTCGCGCCCGGTGGCCTGCAAGTGCCCTTGCGGGTCGGCGCAGATCCACACGTCGGTGTAGGCCGGCGGGATCACCAGGGCGGCGATGCGTGCCAGGGTCTCTTTATCGCGTACCCGCTGGTTGCCGGCGTCGAAATAGTGGAAGCGGTCGCGCCAGCGCCGGCGGGTCAGGCCGGGCTGGCTGTCATCGACATAATGCAGGGCAGCAGGCAACGGGCAGTCGGGCATCGGCGCAGTCCATCGAGGGCACTCATGCTGCAATGGACAGCATCCGCCGCGTCATTGCTCAGCCCAACAGTGCCACCGACTTGATCTGCGCCCACAGCAACTGGCCCGCGCGCACGTCGAGCTGGTCCGCCGAATAGCGCGTGATGCGTGCCAGCAGCGCACTGCCGGCGGCATCCAGGCTGACCAGCACATGGGCCGGGTTGTCCGCCGGGCGGCATTCGCGGACCCGCACCGGCAGGCGGTTGAGAATGCTCGACGCGCCGTCGGCGGCCAATGTCAGGCTGACGTCCCGGGCCTGGACCTTCAGGCGCAGGCTGCTGCCCACCTGCAAGGCGGGGTGGGCGATACGCAGCAATTGCCCCTCCGTGCCGGGCAGGCGCAGGTCGAACAGCTCATAATGCGGGTCGTGGCCCACCACCACGCCTTCGAGCACCACCCCGGCATCCTCGCCCTGGGCCAATGGCAGGTCGAGGCGGGCCAGGGTCTGGCCGATCGGCCCGCTGGCCACCGCCTTGCCTTGCTCGAGCAGAACCAGGTGGTCGGCCAGGCGCGCCACTTCGTCCTGGGCATGGCTGACGTAGATCAGCGGGATATCCAGCTCGTCGTGCAGGCGCTCCAGGTACGGGAGGATTTCACGCTTGCGCGCGCTGTCGAGGGCAGCCAGTGGCTCGTCCATTAGCAACAGTCGCGGGCTGCTGAGCAAGGCTCGGGCGATGCCGACGCGTTGTGCCTCGCCGCCGGACAGTGTCGCCGGCTTGCGCGCCAGCAGGTGGCCGATGCCCAGCAGCTGGCAGGCCTGTTCCTGGCTGATCTTGCGGGCCTGCGGTGCGATACGGCGCCAGCCGAACTCGAGGTTGCCTTGCACCGACAGGTGCGGGAACAGGCTGGCCTCCTGGAACACGTAGCCGACCGGGCGCCGGTGAGGTGGGATGAAGTGCCCGCGGGCGCTGTCTTCCCACACCTCGCCATTGATTTCGATGTAGGCGCTGGCGGCCCGTTCCAGGCCGGCCAGGCAGCGCAGGCACGAGGTCTTGCCTGAGCCGGAGTGACCGAACAGGGCGCTGATGCCGCGACCGGGCAGGTCAAGGTCGACGTCCAGGGTGAAATCGTCACGCGCCAGTTTCAGGCGCGCCTGTATCGATGCGCTCATTTCAGCTCCAGCCTGCCTTGCCACGGCGGCCGGCATAGAGCATCAGCAGCACCAGGAACGAGAACACCAGCATGGCCCCGGCCAGCCAGTGGGCCTGGCTATATTCCATGGCCTCGACGTGATCGAAGATCTGCACCGAGACCACACGGGTCTTGTCGGGAATGTTGCCACCGATCATCAGCACCACGCCGAACTCGCCGACGGTATGGGCGAAGCCGAGGATGCTGGCGGTAATGAAACCGGGGCGAGCCAGGGGCAGCACCACGTGGACGAAGGTGTCCCAGGGGCTGGCGCGCAGTGTCGCTGCCACCTCCAGCGGGCGCTGGCCGATAGCGCCGAAGGCGTTCTGCAATGGCTGCACCACGAAGGGCATCGAGTACACCACCGAGCCGATCACCAGCCCGGTGAAGCTGAACACCACGCTGCCCAGGCCCAGAGCCTGTGTGGCCTGGCCGATCCAGCCATGGGGGCCGAGGGCCAGCAGCAGGTAGAAGCCGATTACCGTTGGCGGCAGCACCAGGGGCAGGGCCACTACCGCGCCGATCGGCCCGCGCAGCCAGGAACGGGTGCGCGCCAGCCACCAGGCGATGGGCGTGCCCAGCACCAGGAGGATGGCGGTGGTCAGGCTGGCCAGCTTGATGGTCAGCCAGATGGCGCCCAGGTCACTGGCGTCGAGAGGCATCAGAGCTCATAGCCGTAGGACTTGATCACCGCGGCGGCTTTCGGGCCCTTGAGGTAATCGACCAGGGCCTTGGCGGCCGGGTTGTCCTTGCCTTTGTTGAGGATCACCGCATCCTGGCGGATCGGGTCATGCAGCTCGGCGGGCACGATCCAGGCGGAGCCTTCGCTGACCTTGCCATCCTTGTAGATCTGCGACAGCGCGACGAAGCCCAGCTCGGCGTTGCCGGTGGAAACGAACTGGAAGGCTTGGGTGATGTTCTGGCCCTCGACGATCTTCGCCTTGGTGGCTTCGGTCAGCTTCAGCTTGTCCAGCACCTGGGTGGCGGCCAGGCCATAGGGCGCGGCCTTGGGATTGGCGATGGACAGGTGCTTGTACTCGTTCTTCTTCAGCACATCACCCTTGGCGTCGACATAGCCTGGCTTGGCCGACCACAGCGCCAGGGTGCCGATGGCATAGGTGAAGCGCGAGCCTGCAACGATTTCCTTTTCCTGTTCCAGCTTGGCCGGAGTGCTGTCGTCGGCGGCGAGGAACACTTCGAATGGCGCGCCGTTCTTGATCTGTGCGTAGAACTGGCCGGTGGCGCCGTAGGCAGCGACCAGCTTGTGGCCGGTGTCCTTCTCGAAATCCTTGGCGATGGCCTGGATGGGCGCTGTGAAGTTGGCCGCGACAGCGACCTGGACTTCATCGGCCCAGGCACTGTTGAGGCAGATCAGGCTGGCGAGGGTGCTGGCGGCCAGATAAGGCAAGCGAATACGCATGAAGACGGCTCCTGAGGGATTATCGTTATGGTGCGGAATATATAGCGATAAGCCGTCTGTCGGGAAGGGGTTGGTGTGATTTGCCGTCGGTGGTGGCCTTGTTGTGGAGCTGCGTGGCAGCGGCGCCCGGCCGCTCCCACGCAGGTGATGCTTGCCAGCCCAAGGGCTGGGCGGTTTCCCGCAGATCATCGCTACGCCGCCAACCGCCCGCTGGCAATCGCCTCCGACGCCGCCAGCATCGCCCGCAGCAGCACCGCGCAGCCGGCCGCGAGGTCCTCGGGGGCGGCGTTCTCGATTTCGTTGTGACTGATCCCGCCCTCGCACGGCACGAAGATCATCCCGGCCGGGCCCAGCTCGGCGAGGAAGATTGCGTCGTGCCCGGCGCCGCTGACGATGTCCATGTGCGCCAGGCCCAGGTTGCGTGCCGAATCACGTACCGCCTCGACGCAGCCTTTGTCGAAGTACAAGGCCGGGAAGTCGGCGGTGGGCACCAGGTCGTATTCCAGCCCATGCTTGGCCGTGGTGGCCTCGATCACCTGGCGCACCTCGGCGATCATCGACTCCAGTCGCTGGCCTTCCAGGTGACGGAAGTCCAGGGTCATGCGCACTTCGCCGGGGATCACGTTGCGCGAGCCGGGGTAGGCCTGTAGGCAACCGACGGTGCCGCAGGCATGTGGCTGGTGGGCGAGGGCGGTGCGGTTGACCGCCTCGACCACGGCGGCGGCACCGACCAGGGCGTCCTTGCGCAGGTGCATCGGGGTGGGGCCGGCGTGGGCCTCGACGCCGCGCAGGGTCAGGTCGAACCACTTCTGGCCGAGGGCACCGAGCACCACGCCGATGGTCTTGTGCTGGTCCTCGAGGATCGGGCCCTGCTCGATATGCGCCTCGAAGTAGGCGCCGACCGGGTGGCCGGACACGGCGCGGCTGCCGGCGTAGCCGATGGCGTTCAATGCCTCGCCGACGCTCACGCCCTGGGCATCGCGCTTGGCCAGGGTGTGCTCGAGGGTGAACTTGTTGGCGAACACCCCCGAACCCATCATGCACGGGGCGAAGCGTGAGCCTTCCTCGTTGGTCCACACCACCACCTCCAGCGGCGCTTCGGTTTCCACCCCGAGATCATTGAGGGTGCGGATCACCTCCAGCCCGGCCATCACGCCGAAGCAGCCATCGAACTTGCCGCCGGTGGGCTGGGTGTCGATATGGCTGCCGGTCATCACTGGTGGCAGCTTGGCGTTGCGCCCTGGGCGGCGTGCGAAGATGTTGCCTACGGCGTCAATGCTCACCGTGCAACCGGCTGCTTCGCACCACTGCACGAACAGATCGCGAGCCTGGCGATCGAGATCGGTCAGCGCCAGGCGGCATACGCCGCCCTTTGGCGTGGCGCCGAGGCGGGCCAGGTCCATCAGCGATTGCCACAGGCGGTTACGGTCGATGTGGCGTTGGCTGGATTGCAGGATTTCCTTGGCGGGGGTGGTCATGGGGTGTCTCCTCAGGCTGTTATTTTTACCATCACGTGGGAGCGGGCTTGCCCCGCGATGCGGCGCATCAGGGCATCGGTTTGGCCAGCCGCGCCGGGCCGCGCACCGCGATGCCGCCGAGGGCGTAGTAGAGCCCGCCGCCGAGCAGCGAACCGGTGAACCAGCCGTAGTCGTAGAACCAGCTGAAACTGCTGTTGCCGATGGCTATCACAGTCAGCGCCACCGGCACGCCGAAGGCGATGAACCCGGCCCAGTTCCATGCCGGGTACACGTCGTCGCGGTACAGTCCGACGAGGTCCAGTTGCTGGCGGCGGACCAGGAAGTAGTCCACCACCATGATCCCGGCGATTGGCCCTAGCAGGCTGGAATAGCCCAGCAGCCAGTTGGAGTACACGCTCTCCAGGCTCAGGTCGGAGACGATCCAGCCGAGCTTCTTGAGCAGCTCGTGGCCCATCAGCGCCAGGCCGATGAAGCCGGTCAGCCAGACGGCACGGCTGCGCCCGATCAGGCGCGGGGCGATGTTCTGGAAGTCGTTGGTGGGCGAGACGATGTTGGCCGCGGTGTTGGTCGACAGCGTTGCGACGATGATCAGCGCCATGGCCAGGGCCACCCAGCCGGGGCTCTGGATATGGCCGATCAGGCTCACCGGGTCGGACACCGTCTGGCCCACCAGCGAGGCGGAGGCAGCGGTCATGATCACGCCCAGCGAAGCGAACAGGAACATGGTCAGCGGCAGGCCGAAGATCTGCCCGAGAATCTGGTCCTTCTGGCTTTTCGCGTAACGGCTGAAATCGGGGATGTTCAGCGACAGCGTGGCCCAGAAACCGACCATGGCGGTGAGCCCGGCGCAGAAGTAGCCGACCACGCTGGCGCCCTCGGGGCGTTTGGGCGGCTGCGCCAGCAACTCGCTCATCGACATGTACGGCAGCGCCCAGAACAACAGGCCGACACCGACCGCCACCAGCAACGGCGCCGACAGCGTCTCCAGCCATTTGATCGACTCGGCGCCGCGCAGCACCACCCACAGGTTCAGCGACCAGAACAGCATGAAGCCGATCACCTCGCCGGATCCACCCAGTGCCTTCCACTCGGGGAACAATGAACCCAGGAACAGGTGGATGGCCAGACCGCCGAACATCGTCTGGATACCGAACCAGCCGCAGGCCACCACGGCGCGGATCAGGCACGGCACGTTGGAGCCGAAGATACCGAACGAGGCGCGCAGCAGCACCGGGAACGGGATGCCGTATTTGGTCCCGGGGAAGGCGTTGAGGGTCAGCGGGACAAGCACGATGAGGTTGGCCAGCAGGATCGCCAGCAGCGCCTCGCCCACGCTCAGGCCGAAGTAGGCGGTGAGCACGCCGCCAAGGGTGTAGGTAGGCACGCAGATGGACATGCCCACCCATAACGCAGTGATGTGCCACTTGTTCCAGGTGCGCTGGTGCACCTTGGTCGGTGCGATGTCGTGGTTGTAGCGGGGGCTGTCGAGGACGTCGCTGCCGGCGTCGAGCTCGTACAGGCCATGCTGCTCGACCACTTGCGATCTGCTCTGTTGCATGGGGTTCTCCAGGTCTTTTTTCTTGTAGTTGTCGCTCATCGGGCTGACGCGATGGCCGGAGTACACACACCACCAGTACTGCACCTCCGGCCCGGCCAGGCGGTTGTGGCCTGCGTTTTCAACAAACGTGCCGGGAAAGCCCGCGCCTTCCCGGCGGGCCGCCGCCGACCGGAGGTAACTCACTGACCTGCAAAGGCATTCATCAAGGCGGCAGGCGAAGCGGAAGCTCCTGGGCATGCCGTCTGTCTGGCCGGTCCAGCACCCGCGTGGTTCAAACGGGTGCAATCTGGAAAAACACCAGCGCGGCCTGCGCCATCAGCCAGTAAACAAACACCTGATTTTGCGTAGAAAATCTTGACCAATTTGGCTTCCTGTCAAGTGCGTCAAAATGGTGAAGGGGTGTCACTTTTTGGTGAGCTGACGAATAAATTGTTAAAAATCAATTAGTTATTGTTTTTTATGGTTGCATATATTTTTTCTTGATGAATATCCGATCAGATACTAGCCTCGATTCTTGTCAGGCCTGACAGGATTAATGAAATCACCTCCAGCGCCCGGCCAACACAATTCCAAGAACCGGCCAGAAGACCGGTCAGCCTGCGAGGAAAACGGCATGTCCCTGTTGATCCGTGGCGCCACCGTGGTTACCCATGAAGAGAGCTACCCCGCCGATGTCCTGTGTGCCGATGGCCTGATCCGCGCCATCGGCAAAGACCTCGAAGCCCCCACCGACTGTGAGATCCTCGACGGCAGTGGCCAGTACCTGATGCCCGGCGGCATCGACCCGCACACCCACATGCAGCTGCCGTTCATGGGCACGGTGGCCAGCGAGGACTTCTTCAGCGGCACTGCCGCGGGTCTGGCCGGGGGCACCACCTCGATCATCGACTTCGTCATCCCCAACCCGCAGCAGTCGCTGCTCGAGGCTTTCCATACCTGGCGCGGCTGGGCGCAGAAGAGTGCCAGCGACTATGGTTTCCACGTCGCCATCACCTGGTGGAGCGAGCAGGTCGCCGAGGAGATGGGTGAACTGGTCGCCCAGCATGGAGTGAACAGCTTCAAGCACTTCATGGCCTACAAGAATGCGATCATGGCCGCCGACGACACCCTGGTGGCCAGCTTCGAACGCTGCCTGCAACTGGGCGCGGTACCCACGGTGCACGCCGAAAACGGCGAGCTGGTCTATCACCTGCAGCAAAAGTTGCTCGCCCAGGGCCTGACCGGCCCCGAGGCACACCCGCTGTCGCGTCCATCCCAGGTCGAAGGGGAGGCCGCCAGCCGCGCCATCCGCATCGCCGAAACCCTGGGCACGCCGCTGTATCTGGTGCATGTCTCCAGCCGCGAGGCGCTGGACGAGATCACCTATGCCCGGGCCAAGGGCCAGCCGGTTTACGGTGAGGTGCTGCCGGGGCATCTGCTGCTCGACGACAGCGTTTACCGTGATCCGGACTGGGCCACCGCCGCCGGCTACGTGATGAGCCCGCCGTTCCGCCCGCGCGAGCACCAGGAGGCGCTATGGGGGGGCCTGCAGTCGGGCAACCTGCACACCACGGCCACCGACCACTGCTGCTTCTGCGCCGAGCAGAAGGCCATGGGCCGCAACGACTTCAGCCGGATCCCCAACGGCACCGCCGGCATCGAAGACCGCATGGCGGTGCTGTGGGACGCCGGGGTGAACAGCGGGCGCCTGTCGATGCACGAGTTCGTCGCGCTGACCTCCACCAACACCGCGAAGATCTTCAACCTGTTCCCGCGCAAAGGCGCGATCCGCGTCGGCGCCGATGCCGACCTGGTGCTGTGGGACCCGCAGGGCACCCGTACCATCAGCGCCCAGACCCACCACCAGCGGGTCGATTTCAACATCTTCGAAGGCCGCACCGTGCGCGGCATCCCCAGCCACACCATCAGCCGGGGCAAGGTGCTCTGGGCCGATGGCGACCTGCGTGCCGAGCCGGGCGCGGGGTGTTATGTGGAGCGCCCGGCCTATCCCTCGGTGTACGAGGTGCTGGAACGGCGTGCCGAACGGCAGAAACCGAAGCCGGTTCAGCGCTGAAGCAGCTGGGGCTGCTGCGCAGCCCTATCGCCGGCAAGCCGGCGATAGGGGCGCAAAGCGCTCCCCTGATAACAACACACATGCTCCTGTTGACTGCCATCCCCCAGAACGGACAGGCGAGTGACCGCCGCCTGAACCCATAAAAAAGCGAGAGGCTACAACCGTGATCGATGCCCTGAACCACTTGCCGCGCCCCCGCGCCGGCGCCGACCAGCTGGCCGAGGCCTTCAGCGACCTCGCGCCCCCGCTCACCGCCCGGCAGGCCGCTGTCGAGAGCGCGCGCTGCCTGTACTGCTACGACGCGCCGTGCGTCAATGCGTGCCCCAGTGAAATCGACATCCCCTCGTTCATCCACCGCATCAGCGACGAGAACCTGCAGGGCGCCGCCGAACGCATTCTCTCGGCCAACATCCTTGGCGGCAGCTGCGCCCGGGTTTGCCCCACGGAGATCCTTTGCCAGCAAGCCTGCGTGCGCAACAACGCCCAGGAGTGCGCCCCGGTACTGATCGGCCAATTGCAGCGCTACGCCCTGGACCACGCCGACTTCACCGAGCATCCGTTCCAGCGCTCACCGGCCAGTGGCAAACGCATCGCCGTGGTCGGCGCCGGCCCCGCCGGATTGTCGTGCGCGCACCGGCTGGCCATGCACGGCCACGACGTGGTGATCTTCGAGGCGCGGGAGAAGGCCGGTGGTCTCAACGAATACGGCATCGCCCGCTACAAGCTGGTGGACGACTACGCCCAGCGCGAAGTGGAATTCCTGCTGGGCATCGGCGGAATCGAGATCCGCCATGGCCAGCGCCTGGGCGGCAACCTGTCGTTGGCCGAGCTGCATGGCCAGTACGACGCGGTGTTCCTCGGCCTGGGCCTGGGGGCCGTGCGCCAGCTGGGCCTGGCGGACGAAGACGCGCCGGGCCTGCTTGCCGCCACCGACTATATCCGTGAGCTGCGCCAGGCTGACGACCTCACCCAGCTGCCGTTGGCTGACCGCTGCCTGGTGCTCGGCGCCGGCAACACCGCCATCGACATGGCCGTGCAGATGAGCCGGCTGGGCGCCCGCGACGTCAACCTGGTGTACCGCCGCGGCGAAGCCGACATGGGCGCCACCGGCCATGAGCAGGAAATTGCCAAGCACAATCAGGTGCGCCTGCACACCTGGGCCCGGCCCGATGCCGTGCTGCTGGATGATGCCGGGCGCGTGCGTGGCATGCGCTTCGCGCGCACGCAATTGATCGACGGACGCCTGGGCGATACCGGCGAAACCTTCGAGCTGGCTGCCGACGCGATCTTCAAGGCCATCGGCCAGCGCTTCGATGAGCAAAGCCTCGGCGATCCGCTGGCGGCGCAACTGGCCCGCGACGGCGAGCGCATACAGGTGGACGCGCACATGCGTACCTCCATCCCCGGCATCTACGCCGGCGGCGACTGTACCGCGCTGGGCCAGGACCTCACCGTCCAGGCCGTGCAACATGGCAAGCTGGCCGCCGAAGCCATCCATGCCCAACTCATGCTCAACGTGGAGGCTGCGTAAATGGCCGACCTGTCCATCGTATTCGCCGGCATCAAGGCACCCAATCCATTCTGGTTGGCTTCCGCGCCCCCCACCGACAAGGCCTACAACGTAATCCGCGCCTTCGAGGCCGGCTGGGGCGGGGTGGTGTGGAAGACCCTGGGCGAGGACCCGGCGGCGGTCAACGTGTCGTCGCGCTACTCGGCGCATTACGGCGCCAACCGCCAGGTGCAGGGCATCAACAACATCGAGCTGATCACCGACCGCTCACTGGAGATCAACCTGCGCGAGATCACCCAGGTGAAGAAGGACTGGCCCGACCGTGCGCTGATCGTGTCGCTGATGGTGCCGTGCCTCGAAGAATCCTGGAAGTTCATCCTGCCGCTGGTGGAAGCCACCGGTGCCGACGGCATCGAACTCAACTTCGGCTGCCCCCACGGCATGCCCGAGCGCGGCATGGGCGCCGCCGTCGGCCAGGTGCCCGAGTATGTGGAAATGGTCACCCGCTGGTGCAAGACCCATTGCACGCTGCCGGTGATCGTCAAGCTCACCCCCAATATCACCGACATCCGCCAGTCGGCGCGCGCTGCCCACCGGGGCGGGGCGGACGCGGTGTCGTTGATCAACACCATCAACTCGATCACCAGTGTCGACCTGGACCGCATGGTCGCCCACCCCATCGTCGGCGACCAGAGCACCCATGGCGGCTACTGCGGGTCGGCGGTCAAGCCGATCGCCCTGAACATGGTCGCCGAGATCGCCCGCGACCCCGAGACCCGTGGCCTGCCGATCTGTGGCATTGGCGGTATCGGCACCTGGCGCGACGCCGCCGAGTTCATCGCCCTGGGCAGTGGCGCGGTGCAGGTGTGCACCGCAGCGATGCTGCATGGCTTTCGCATCGTCGAAGACATGCAGGACGGCCTGGCGCGCTGGATGGACCAGCACGGCCACCGCAGCCTCGAGGCGTTTCGTGGCCAGGCCGTGGGGCATACCACTGACTGGAAGTACCTGGATATCAACTACAAGTCGGTGGCGCAGATCGACCAGGACGCCTGCATCGGCTGCGGGCGCTGCCACATCGCCTGCGAGGACACCTCGCACCAGGCCATCGCCAGCACCCTGAAGGCCGACGGCACCCACGCCTACAGTGTGATCGAGGCCGAGTGCGTGGGTTGCAACCTGTGCCAGATCACCTGCCCGGTGGAAGGTTGCATCGACATGCAGGCGCAGGACACCGGCAAGCCGTACATGAACTGGACGCAGGATCCGCGCAATCCCTATCGTGAGGCGGGTTGAGGAGGCGGTCGATAAACACGCCTCGGCAGCGGTGATGCCTGCTCGAGCTCCGCGCTAGCTGATTGCGGTCTCGTGCAGGCAGTGCCACACCACGCCGTGGTTGCTGCACTCCAGCAATGCCAGCGACCAGCGTGCCTGCACCACACCCTGCAACCGATGGGTTTCCTTGTAGCGCACTGCTACGTTCACCCCGGCCTGCCATACCACCTGGACGTCGCTGACGACGATCTCCAGCCCTGGCCGTGCGCCGGCCGCCCGGCTGAACAGTTGCTCCACCTGTGCGCGGGTCACCACCGTGCCCGCCGTGCCGACCATGCTGAAATCATCGGCGAACACCGCCATCAGTCCGCCGAGCACTGCCTGGGTCTCGGCCGCTGGGCGGGTGAAGATGCTGTGGATCAGCTCATGAACGTGATGAATGCTGCGCTCGGCGCGGGCAATCGCGTGGTCAGGCATGGCGAGGGGTCTCCGGGGGTAGTGTGTGCAGTGTCATCAGTGGCGCCAGCCCGAGCAGCGCGGCCAGAGTGAAGGTCAGGTGATAGGCGTCCGGCGTGCTCAGGCCCACCAGCAAGAGGTTGAAGATCATCAGCAGCAAGGCGGCGCCGACGCTGAAGGCCATCTGTCGATTGAGGTTCCACAGCACGCTGGCCTGCTGCATCCGCTCGCCGCTGAAGTCGAGCAGCGCGGTGGTCTGGGCGGTATTGGCACCGATGCCGCCGCCGATGCCCATGAGGCCGTAGGCCGCCATCAGTACGGCGTTGTCCGTCGGGGTATCGACCATGACCAGCAGGCAGATACCCAGGCTGTGCAGGAGCATGCCGAGCAGCAACAGGCGGGCGGCACCGACGCGGTTGTACAGGCGGCCGGCCAGCAACATGGCGGCGAAGGCCCCGGCGGCGTAGAGCAGCATGAACAGGCCGGTGGCCTGGGCGCTCAGCTGCAGCACATCCTGCAGATAGAAGATGTTCAACAGGTTGACCCCGGTGAACACCCCGGGGATCGCATGGTAGACCTGCATCGAGACTCGCAGGCGGGGGCTGGCGAGCAGCTTCAGCTCGACGATGCCTGCCGCAGCGCGTTGGTAATGGGCGCGGTACAGCAAGGCGCAGGACACACCCGCCAGCAGGCAGGCGATGGCCAGTAGGGCGCCATGGCCGGCACCATACAGCGACAGGCCCAGCAGCAGGCAGGCGAGGGCGGCGCTGACCAGCAGCAATCCCTTGAAGTCCGGGCGTGGCGCTGTCGGAGCCGGTGCCTGGTCAAGCCAGGCCCAGGCCAGCGCCGCCGTCAGCAGGGCCAGCGGAATGTTGCTGTGGAAGACCCACGGCCAGCGGCCATGGTCGACGATCAACCCGCCAAGGGTGGGTGACAGCGCCGGCGCCAGCAGCGCCACCGCCATCACCAGAGTGGACACGCGGGCGCGCTCCGGGCCCTTGAAGCGTTCGAAGGTCAGCGCCTGCCCGACGGGGATCAGCAAGCCACCGGCCATGCCCTGAACCAGGCGCCAGGCAATCAACGCGGCAAAGCTCTGCGCCTCGCCGCAGCCCCAAACCGCCACGCTGAACGTCAGCATGGCTGCGCTCAACAGCCGCCGCGCGCCCCAGCGATTGGCCAGCCAGGTGCTCACCGGCACGGCCAGGGTCAGCCCGAGCATGTAGGCATTGCCGACCCAGGCGCTGCTGGCGTTGCCAATGGCGAACTCGGCGGCGATCCGTGGCAACGCCACGGTCGGCATGAACAGGTTGATGCAGTCGATGAAGAACCCCATCAGGAAGATCGTTGCCACGCGATACCGGTACGTCATTGCCACTCCTTTTCGACGCGCAGAGTAGGTGTCGTGGACTGGCCCTGTCGATGTCGCTACCCTTGAAACTCTGTTTGATGGAAGTGAACAATGCCGCGCACGGCCCTCCACACCCAGCTCAACCGGGTGCAGACGTTTCTGGCGGTGGTCGATTTCGGCTCTTTCACCAAGGCGGCGGACTTTCTCGGCATCAGCAAAGCCATGGCCAGCCAGCACGTCAAGGCGCTGGAGCAGGCCCTGGGGGTGACGCTGCTGGCGCGCAGCACCCGTGCTATCGCCCCAACCGAAACCGGCCAAAGTTTCTATGAAGATTTCAAGGTGATCGTCAGCGATGTCGAAGGCGCCTTCGCCAATGTACTGCGCCGGCACAACGGCCTATCGGGCAAGCTGCGCATCAGCACCACCGGGGAGTACGGCGAGCGCTTCATCCTGCCGCTGATCCCGCTGTTCGCCGAGCGCTACCCGGCGTTGTCGCTCAGCTACGATACCGACTCGTCGCTGAACGACCTGATTGCCGAGCGGCTCGACCTGGTGGTGCGCCTTGGCGCGTTGCCGGACTCGAACCTGCGCAGTCGCCAGCTGGCCGAGTACGACATTGTGCTGGTGGCTGCTCCGGCCTTTCTTGCTCGCCATGCCATTGAACGGCCCGAGGAACTGGCGGATACACCCTGGATTGCCAACAGCAACCTGCAGAGCCCGACCGCTTGGACCTTGCACAGCGCGCAGGCGGGGAGTGCAAGCGTTGTCGGCCGGGCGGCCTACCAGTCCAATGCGTCCCACGCCATTCGGGCAATGGCCTGCGCCGCCCTGGGCGTAGCGGTGCTGCCGGCCTGGCTGGTCGAACAGGACCTGGCCGACGGCACCCTGCGGCGGGTATTGCCGGACTACAGCCTGCCGAGGCAGCCGATCAGCGTGGTGTACCCGAACAGCAGCCATGTGCCGCACAAGGCCCGGGTGTTCATCGATTTTCTGTGCGAGCACCTGGGGCGCTAAGGGCGCTGCTCACGGCTCCAGGCCGATGCCGCGCAGGATGACGCCGGTCACGGTCTGCACCGCTTGCTCGAACGCCATGTCCGACAGCGGCTCACCGTCATTGAGCAGGGTGACCTGGAAACCGAAGTCGGCGTAGTGCTGGGTCGCCGCCCAGATCATGTACAGCAGCGCCGATGGTTCCACCGGCAGGATGCGCCCGTCGTCGACCCAACTGCGGATCTTCGCCTGCTTGAGCTGCGCCCACGGCACCAGGATTTCGTCCAAGCTGGGGCCCAGCAGCGGGGCGCCGTGGAGGATCTCCTCGGCCCAGATCTTCGAGCCCAGCGGCCGCGAGCGCGAATGGCCCATCTTGGCGCGGATGTAGCTGGTCAGCACCACCCGCGGGTCGTCGAAGTGCTCGAAGCACAGGGCATCCTGTTTCCAGACGTCCAGCAGGTCCTGCAACACGGCGCGGTACAGGTCGTCCTTGGTGCTGAAGTAGTAGTGCAGGTTGGAGCGCGGCAGTTGCGCCCGTTCGGCGATATCGCCCATGGAGGTGGCGGCGTAGCCCTTGTCGGCGAACACCTGCTCGGCGGCTTGCAGGATCTTTTCGACGTTGCGCCGGCGGATCTCGATCTTGTGGTTGGCCATGGGCTGTCCGTGGTGACCTGAACAGGGCAAGGCTAACAGCTTTGCCGGGGCGGCGATAAGGTCAAGGTTGCCGGCTCGGCAACAGCGTCAGTGCTAGGCGGCTGGCGCTGCGCAGGTCCTCTCCGGGCACGCCGTCGCGGGCCTGCACGGAGATACCGTGGAGGAAGGTGGCATAGAAGTGGCCGAGGGCCTCGGCCTGCGTGTCGGCCGGCAACTGCCCCTGGTCACGGGCTTGGCGCAGGCGCTCGATGATCGACTCGGTACGCTGCCGGCGGTGCCCGGACAACCACTGCTGGACGGCCAGGTTGTCCGGTGCCACGCCGCTGGCGGCGCTGACCACCAGGCAGCCCCTGGGCTCGTTGGCGCGGGTGTAGGTGCTGATGGCGTCCTCGAGCATCCGTGCCAGGGCCTGGTGGATATCCGGCAGGGCCAGGGCGCGGTCGGCGAAGCCGCCTTCGGTCGACTCGTACAGGGCCACGGCTTCCTCGAACAGTTGCTGCTTGCTGCCGAAGGCCGCGTAGATGCGCGCGGAGGCGATGCCCAGGGCGGACACCAGGGCCGACATCGAGGTGCCCTCGTAGCCATGTTCCCAGAACAGCCGCATCGCCTTGCGCAGCGCTTGTTGCTTGTCGAATTCCCGAGGTCGCCCTGCCATCGCTCGCCTGCCTGATTACGTGAAACGTGCATTCTAGCCAATTTGCGATTGACGGGCAGCGCCATTCGATCCTATTGTTTGTCGATCAACAAACAATAGGATGACATCATGCGAACACTCAAAGGCCCCAGTCTGCACCTCGCGCAGTTCAGCGCCGACAAGCCACCGTTCGACAGCCTCGACAGGATCGCCGAGTGGGCGGGAGAGTTGGGCTTCAAGGGGTTGCAGGTCCCGGCCTGGGACGCCCGGTTGTTCGACCTGGAACTGGCCGCGCAGAGCACCGGCTACTGCGATGAGGTCAAGGGGCGGCTGGCCGAGCACGGCTTGCAGGTCAGCGAGCTGACCACCCACATGATCGGCCAATTGGTCGCGGTCCATCCGGCCTACGACTCGATGTGCGACGCCTTCGCCCCGGCCGCGCTGGCCGGGCGGCCGGCAGAACGCACCGCCTGGGCGACCGAGCAGATGACACTGGCGGCTCGGGCCAGCCGCAACCTGGGCCTGGAGGAAATGGGGACCTTTTCCGGCTCGCTGGCCTGGCCCTACCTGTTCCCGTTCCCGCAGCGTCCCCAGGGCCTGGTCGAGGCTGCCTTCGAAGAGCTGGCGCGGCGCTGGCTGCCGATACTCGACTGCTGTGACGAACAGGGCGTCAACCTGTGCTTCGAGATCCACCCGGCCGAGGACCTGCATGACGGCACCAGCTTCGAACGTTTCCATGCCCTGGTGGGTGAGCACGTGCGTTGCCGCATTCTCTTCGACCCCAGCCATTTCGTGCTGCAGCAACTCGACTACCTGGCCTATCTGGACCTCTATCACCCACTGATCCGCATGTTTCACGTCAAGGACGCCGAGTTCAACCCGAGCGGTCGGCAGGGCGTGTATGGCGGCTACAGCGATTGGGCCGAACGTGCCGGGCGCTTCCGTTCGTTGGGTGACGGGCAGGTGGACTTCAAGGCCATCTTCTCGCGGCTGGCGCAGTACGACTTCGCGGGGTGGGCAACCCTGGAGTGGGAATGCTGCCTGAAGCATCAGGAGGACGGTGCCCGTGAAGGCGTCGAGTTCATCAACCGCCATATCATCCGGGTCACGGACCAGGTGTTCGACGATTTCGCCGGCGCACCGATCGACGCCCATCAGATCCAGCGCATGCTGGGCATCGACACGGGGGCTCGGGTATGAACCTGGCCATCGAGTCTTTGGCTGACGCCTTCGAGCATGTCTATGTGCAGGTACAGGGACAGCGCATCCACTGTGTCGTGGCCGGCGCGGGCGAACCGGTGCTGCTGGTCCCGGGCTGGCCACAGACCTGGTACGCCTGGCGCCATGTGCTGCCGATCCTGGCCGCGCGCGGGTTCCGTGCCATCGCCATCGACCCGCCGGGCCTGGGGGACTCGGACCGCCCCGAGCAGGGCTACGACACCGGCAGCGTCGCCGCTGTGCTGCATGCCGCGATGACCCATCTGGGGCATGAGCGCTATCACCTGGTCGGTCACGATGTGGGCATGTGGGTGGCCTATGCCCTGGCCAGTGATTGGCCACAGGCGGTGCGCTCGCTGACGGTGGCCGAGGCGGTGATCCCGGGGCTTGCCGAGGCGCCGTCGATCTTCGTGGCGCCGCAGGACAACATCTTCCTTTGGCACTTCCTGTTCAACCAGGTACGCGATCTGCCGGAGTTCCTGATCGCCGGACGTGAGGAGGGCTACCTCAACTTCATGTTCGACCGATGGGCGATCCATCGGCATGCGGTGGCGGCGGATGTCTATATCCGTGCCTACGCCTCGCCGGGCGGGATGCGGGCGGGCTTCGCCTATTACCGGGCGATTCCCGAGACCATCAGGCAGAACCGCGAGCGGGCCAGGCATCCGCTGCCCATGCCGGTACTGGCGATCGGTGCCGAGCACGCCACGGGCGATGCGCCGCTGCGTACGCTGCAGGGGCATGCCGACTCGGTGCGCGGGGTGATCCTGCCGGGTTGCGGACACTTCGTCATGGAGGAAGCACCGGTGTCGTTCAACGAGCACCTGCTGGCGTTCCTGGAAGAGGTCGAGGTCAACCGCTGATCGCGGTCGTGGCCCTGGCGGCGTCGGTCACGGCTTGCTGGTGATCGGCGCGCAACACGGCCAGTTTGCGGCGCTCGTACTCTTCCTGGCTCAGACCCTGGCGTTGCAATGCCTCGAGTTGCAGCTGACGGGCTTCCTCGGCGCTGTAGGGGCGTAGCTCAGGATGGCTGGCGCAACCGCCCAGCACGGCGATGGCCAGGGTGGCGAGGAGGAGGCGGGCGGTGGTGTTCATCGGGATGATACCGTGGGCTGTCGGATCGATGAACCCAGGTTATTGGCCACAGTGGCACGATGGAAATCGCTGTGCTCGATAGTGACTATCGACGCCTGCGCGCCTGCCGTTCAAGGAATGCTCGTGGCCCTCAACGCGGCATGTAGCCCAGTTGCCAGGCACGCGGGATGAACACCGTCACCAGCGCCAGCAAGCAGGCCAGGGCGCAACTGGCCACCAGCGCCTGCAAGCCCAGCCGTTGCTGCAGCCAGGCCCCGAGCGCGGCACCCAGCAGCATGCCGCTCCAGGGCACCAGCTGTACCCGCCAGCCATGGCGCCGCTCACCCAGCAACCAACGCCCCAGGCCACGGCCGAAACGCGACAGCGCGCCGGTGACGTAGGTCAGGCCGATCGGCAGGCCGTTCACCTGTTCGACCACGGCATTGAGCATGCCCATGGCCAGGGTGGCCGCGATCAACGCGGGCAATGTGGTGGGCGCAGGCCACGCTGCGGCAAACGCCAGCAGGCTGGCGGTGATCAGCAGCAAGGGCGCGGCGCGGCGGCGCAAGCGGCGGGCCAGCAATACACCCAGGGTGTTGCCCAGCACGAAACTGAGGATCGCCAGGGCCAGGCGCAGCATCAGCGCCAGGTCCGCCTGGCTGATGGCCACCGCCAGGCGCGTGGTGTTGCCGCTCATGAATGATACGAAGTCGCCCAACGCCAGCAGGCCGATGGCGTCGGTCATGCCGGCCAGCACCGACAATCCGGCCACCAGCCCCAGGCCGACCCGGCCGCGCAGGGCCTGCAAGCGGACCCGACGGGCACTGTGCTGGGAGGTGGCGGTGGGTAGCATGGGGCGAGTCTCCGGGGCGCAGGGGGCTTTGATCTTATACCCCGGCCAGCACCTTGCGCATGGGGATGCAGGACAGTTCGAGGCCGAATGGTGACTGGTAGACCGACAGCGCATCGCCGATGTAGCCGCAGCGGCGGTAGAACGCCGCTGCGTTCAAGGTCGAGTCCAGGTTGACCGCCTCCAGACCTTCGGCCCTGGCGATGCCTTCGAGGTGTTCGACCATCGCCCGGGCGATGCCACGGCCCATGAATGCCGGCAGCACGAACAGGGCACCCAGTTCACCGCTGTGCAGGTCGAGCATGCCGGTGGCGACGATCGTGTCGTCGATGCAGACGAGGTGGTAATGCTCGGCGACCAGGGCCGCGTAGCCTTCGGTGAACGGTACGTCGGCCCAGGCCTGGGCCAGGGTGGCATCGTAGGCTTCGGTGCACTGCCACAGGATCGCCTGGCGGCGGATGGCGTACGTGTCCAGCGCGTCGTGACGGCTGGCGCGGCGTATGGCGAGCATGGGTTCCCTCCCGGTTGGGCCTGGATGATAACAAGGCGCCGGGGAAAACGGACGCAGGCCTCGCCAGCGCCTTCAAGCGCCTGCTCGACTGACTGGTCAGAACGATCCCGTTTGCACCTCGCCGCTGCGCACGTAGTGGGCGAGCAATACGCCCTTGGGCGTGCTGCTTGACTCCACCAATGTGAAGGCCGCGGCCTGGGCATCGTCACCGAACAGGCGCTTGCCACGACCAAGCAGCAAGGGGTGGATCAGCAACCGCAGCTCATCCACCAGGCCGGCCGCCAGTAGTTGGCGTACCAGTTCGCCGCTGCCTTGGGTCAGCAGCGTCGGGCCATCCTTTTGTTTGAGGGCGCGGACAGCGCCCGGCACGTCAGCGCCCAACGGGTGACTGTTTTGCCAGTCGATGGATTCGGGATGGTGCGTGGCGACATGCTTGGCCACGCCATTGAACAGGTCGGCCAAGGGCCGGTCCGGCGCCTCGGGCCCGACCTTTGGCCAGAACCCGGCGAAGATATCGTAGGTGCGTCGCCCCAGCAGCAGTTCGAACGGTTGGCTGAACAAGGTCTGCATGGCCTGGCCGAAGGCCTCGTCGGCCAGGGGCGGGATCCAGCCACCAAAGGTGAAGCCGCCGCTGGTGTCTTCTTCCGGCCCGCCAGGGGCCTGCATGACGCCGTCGAGGGTGACGAAGGCGGCGACGATGAGCTTGCGCATGGGGTGAACCTCCTCGGGTGTGTGCTGGATAGTCGAACGGGGTTGGCGAGAATCGACAGCAGTGCTGAACGATAGTCAGGTTCGACGGATGGGGGCACAGGAGGAGAGAAAGCAGGTGCGGGATACGCGGTCATCTGTAGGAGCGGCTTCAGCCGCGATGCAGGCACCGCTGTATCTGGCACCCGCTTTGCGGGTGATCGCGGCTAAAGCCGCTCCTATAGATGGTCCGATTACAGCCAGTAGGTCACCGCCCACCAGCCCAGGCCGCCCATGACCACGGTATAGGGCAGCGCCATCCACACCATGCGCCCATACGACAGGCGAATCAGCGGTGCGATTGCCGAGGTCAGCAGGAACAGGAACGCCGCCTGGCCATTGGGCGTGGCCACGCTGGGCAGGTTGGTGCCGGTGTTGATCGCCACCGCCAGGGTCTCGAAATGCTCGCGGCTCATCGCGCCATTGACGAACGCCTGCTTGACCTCGGTGATGTAGATGGTGGCGACGAACACGTTGTCGCTGATTGCCGAGAGCAGGCCGTTGGCCAGGTACAGCATGCCCGGCTGCTGCTCGCTGGGCAGCGCCAGCACCCAGGCGATCAGCGGGCTGAACAGTTGCTGCTGGTGGATCACCGCGACCACGGCGAAGAACACCACCAGCAGCGAGGTGAACGGCATGGCATCCTGGAACGCACGGCCCAGACGATGCTCGTCGGTGATGCCGGTGAAGGCGGTGATCAACACGATGACCAGCAGGCCGATCAGGCCCACCTCGGCGATGTGCAGGCCAAGGCAGACGATCAGGATCAGCGCGGCCAGACCCTGTACCACCAGCGCCACCCGTTGCGCCTGGGTGCGGGGGGCATCGTCCTCGGCGGCGTAGCTGGCCAGCACCTGGCGCACGCGCTCGGGCATCAGCGTGCCGTAGCCGAACAGCCGCAGCTTCTCCAGCAGCACGCAGGTCACCAGGCCCGCCGCCAGCACCGGCATCGACACCGGCGCGACCTTGAGGAAGAAGTCGGCGAAATGCCAGCCCATTTCATGGCCGATCAGCAGGTTCTGCGGTTCGCCCACCAAGGTGCACACGCCACCCAGCGCCGTGCCCACCGCGCCATGCATCAGCAGGCTGCGCAGGAAGGCGCGGAACTGCTCGAGGTCTTCGCGGTGCAACTGCTCGACCTGATGGTCGCTGTCCAGCGCCGATTCCTCCCGAGGATTGGCGCCCGAGGCGACCCGGTGGTAGACGGCATAGAAGCCCACCGCGGCGCTGATGATCACCGCGGTCACGGTCAGGGCATCGAGGAACGCCGAGAGGAACGCCGACAACACGCAGAACAGCAGGCTCAGCATGGCCTTGGAGCGCACGCCGAGCAGGATCCGCGAAAACAGGTACAGCAGCAGTTCCTTCATGAAATGGATGCCGGCGACCATGAACATCAGCAGCAGGATCACCGGGAAGTTGTGCTGCAACTCCTCGTACAGGGCTTCGGGCGTGGTCAAGCGCAGCAGCAGCGCCTCGACCAGCAGCAGGCCACCGGGCATCAACGGGTAGCATTTGAGTGCCATCCCTAAGGTGAAGATGAACTGGATCACCAGCACCCAGCCGGTGACCACCGGACCGAGGGTTGCCAGCAGCAAGGGATTGAGCAGCAGGAACAGGCAGATGACGGCCTTGTACCAACGCGGCGACTGGCCCAGGAAGCTGTGGGCGAGGGCGCCGGTCAGGGAACGGGACATGAATTTGTATCCTTTTGATTCAGCAGTGGCGCACGGTGCCGCATCGTGCGTCAGGGTGCAAGTTGTCCAGTCCGGCTTTTGGCACATGCACCGCCTTGCGGGTGCGCTAAGATCCGCCGTTGTGAATCCTTTCCCCACAGGAGTGCCGTCCGTGACCGAATACACCGCGTTCAAGGTCGAACTGACCGACCACATCGCCCACGTGCAGATCAACCGCCCGGAAAAGATCAACGCGATGAACGCCGCCTTCTGGGAGGAGCTGGTCCAGATCTTCCAGTGGATCGACGACACCGACGCGGTGCGGGTGGTGGTACTCAGCGGCGCCGGCAAGCATTTCTCCTCCGGTATCGACCTGATGATGCTGGCCGCGCTGGCCCAGCAACTGGGCAAGGACGTCGGCCGCAATGCTCGGATGATGCGTCGCACCATCCTGCGCCTGCAGGGCTCGTTCAACGCCGTGGACAACTGCCGCAAGCCGGTGCTGGCGGCGATCCAGGGCTACTGCATCGGTGGCGCCATCGACCTGGTCTCGGCCTGCGACATGCGCTACTGCGCCGGTGATGCGCAGTTCTCGATCAAGGAGATCGACATGGGCATGGCCGCCGATGTCGGCACCCTGCAACGTTTGCCGCGGATCATCGGTGACGGCATCATGCGTGAGCTGGCCTACACCGGCCGTATGGTCGACGCCCAGGAAGCGTTGCGCATCGGCCTGGTCAACCGCGTCTATGATGACCAGGCGGCGCTGCTCGACGGGGTCTTTGCCATCGCCCGCGAGATCGCCGCAAAATCACCGATCGCCGTGGCCGGCACCAAGGAGATGATCAGCTACATGCGCGACCATCGCATCGACGATGGCCTGGAGTACATCGCCACCTGGAACGCCGCCATGCTGCAGTCCGAAGACCTGCGCGTGGCCATGGCCGCCCACATGAGCAAACAGCAACCGACGTTCGCCGACTGACTGACAGTGGCGGGCGCCATCTAGGGACCCGAAACCATGTCAGCACGCTGGACAACCGCAGTACTCGACCCGCAGATTTCCGGCGGACTGGCCGTCGCCCGCAGCCCGGACGGGTTCCTGATGGACGCCAACGGCGCGTTGTTCCCTCGCGACTGGCTCAAGCGCCAGGACCTGGACGTGTTGTGCGAGCATGGCATCGGACACCTGGACGGCGAGCCGGTGTTCCTGCTGGAGCTACGCAGCGCCAGCGAAGTGCCGGGGTGTGGCTGGCAGGGGCTGCGCCGCTTCATGCTCGAAGGCGATTTCGATACGTACAAGGTACTTGGTTATGCCGCGCAGATCGGCACCTGGGCCCGCGAGCACCGTTTTTGCGGCAGCTGTGGCCAGCCGATGGCGCAGATCCGCTGGGAGCGGGCGATGTATTGCCAGCCGTGCGACCTGCGCAGCTATCCGCGGATTTCACCGAGCATGATCGTGCTGATCACTCGGGGGGACGAGGTGCTGCTGGCCCGTTCGCCGCGTTTCGTCAGTGGGGTCTACAGTACCCTGGCGGGCTTCGCTGAGCCGGGGGAGTCGGCCGAGGACTGCCTGGTGCGCGAGGTGCGTGAGGAGGTGGCGGTCGAGGTGAAGAACATCCAGTACGTCGGCAGCCAGTGCTGGCCGTTTCCGCATTCGATCATGCTGGGGTTTCATGCTGAGTATGCTGGGGGGGAGATTGTCATGCAGGCGGATGAGATCGAGGATGCGCGGTGGTTCAATGTGCATGCGTTGCCGCCTTTGCCGGCGGGGCGGTCGATTGCTCGGTATCTGATTGATTTGTATGTGGCGCGGCGGTTGGGGATGCCAGAACCGGTTTTGCCTGCCTGATTGCTGATTGCTGATTGCTGGTTTTAGTTGGGTGGCTAGTTTTGAAAGTTGTATGCGCATTCATTTGCGATGGCGACGCTTATTCACCTTTCCGCCCTTACGGCGGCCTACTTTGGTCTTGGCCAAAGTAGGCAAAGCCGCTCGCTCCATTCATACGGCCCCTGCGCTTCGCTCCGGGGTTCCCTCACTCCGGCCTTCCTCCCGGGAGGACCGCGCTGCAGGGCCCATCCTGGGCCCCAGCGCTTGGCGGGCATCCATGCCCGTCACCTCCCTCCGCAAGGCCTGCGTTCGGCCTCCTGAAGTCGCGAAGTTACGGGCGGCGCCTGCACTGACGCAGCTGTCGCTAGTTTAAACTTAATTAATCTCTAGATCGCATCGCGGGGCAAGCCCGCTCCCACGCAATAGTCGCCTTTATATACAACCCTGTAGGAGCGGGCTTGCCCCGAGAAAGGGTCGGAACAGCCAATACATAACTAATGTTAAAACAACTAACTTCGCACTTCTTGCTCTTGCTCTTGCTCTTGCTCTTGCTCTTGCTCTTGCTCTTGCTCTTGCTCTTGCTCTTGCTCTTGCTCTTGCTCTTGCTTCTAAGCGCGCAATAGTCCAGGCGCCGCCAATTGCGACTTCAGGAGGCCGAGTGGAGTTCTTGCGTAGTGGGGCGACGGCCATGGATGGCCGTCGAGCGCTGCGCCCCAGGATGGGGCGTAC
>NZ_QKZD01000009.1:0-269929 GCF_003253945.1 Pseudomonas sp. 2848 | reverse complement strand
CGCAGCGCTTGACGGGCATCCATGCCCGTCACCTCCCTCCGCAAGACCTGCGTTCGGCCTCCTGAAGTCGCGAAGTTACGGGCGGCGCCTGCACTGGCGCAGCTGTCGCTAGTGGGCTTCGGGGTAGACTTCTGATCGGCAACGGCAACGGCCCACGCGTTCGCGTCAATGGGGCTGCCAGATCCCATTGCTGCGTTCGCAATCACTGCGCGCCTGCCCCAGGCTTGGGGTGTCGTAGTAGTAGGTGATAATCCGCGCATCCTTGGGCACGGCCGGCCGGGTCGAGGGCTCGCCGCGCCCTGCGGCATCAGGATTGGCCAGGGTTTCCTGGGTCAGCGGGGCGATGCAGCTGCCCACGCTGCCATCGGCGCAACGCTCGACCTTGCGTTTCTGGCTGTTGAGCATCTCCTTGCTCTCGTTGCTGCACGACCAGGCAATCGCTTCGGCAGGCATGTTGCCGTAGCTGTAGCAGGTATGCTGCTGTACCGGCTTGACCGCCTCGCTGGACGAGCGGGTGACCACGTCGCAACCCTCGGCCAGCACCTGCCCGCTGAGCAGGCAGCCCAACAATGCCACACACACAATGAACCGCATGACGAACCTCCCGGGCCCGTGGGGCCCTCAGCGCTTGTCCAGGGCTGGCCCGGCCTGTCGGCGCAGGGCCTTGGCGCGCTTCTCCAGAATCAGGTAGGTGATCACCGCCAGCAACAGCGGGATCAGGTAGTACAGCGTCCGATACCCCAGCAGTGCGGCCACCAGCGTGCCCTGGCCCAATTGTCCGTGCAGCAGGGCAAGGAACACCGCCTCCAGCACCCCCAGCCCGGCAGGAATATGCGCCACCACCCCCGCCACGCAACTGATCAGCAACACCCCCAGTACCGACGGATAGAACAGCTCCGGCGGCAGCAACAGGTGGATCAGCGCCGCCATCAACGCCCAGTTGCTCGCGCCCAGCGCCACTTGGCACAATGCCAGGCGCAGGCTCGGCAGGGTCACTTCATGTCCGCGCAGATGCCATGTGCGTCGCTTGGCAAAAGCACAGGCGAGCAGATAGCTCGCCGCGACCGCCACCATCAGCACACCGATCAGGCGCAAGCCGCCGGCCCCCACTGCCCAGCTTGCCGGCAACTTCACCAGGCCCAGGGCGAACACCGTGCCGGCTAGCAGCAGATAGCCCATCCAGTTGGTCAACAGTCCCAGGGTGAGGATGCGGGTGATCGTCGCGGTGTCCAGGCCCAGCCGGCTGTACAGGCGGTAGCGCAGGGCCACGCCGCCAACCCAGGTGGTGAAGTTGAGGTTGAACGCATAGCAGACGAACGCCACCGGCAGCACCTGGCGGGCCGGCAAGCGGTGGTCGGTGTAGGCGCGGGCGAGCAGGTCGTAGCTGGCGAACACCAGGTAGCTGCACAGGGCCAGCAACAGCCCCAGGGCCAGGGTCGAGGGCCGGTAGGCCAGCAGCGACTGGCGCACTTCGTTCCAGTCCAGGTTGCGCGCCAGGGTGAACAGCAGCACCGGGATCAGCACCAGGAACAGCAGGGTGAGCAGGCGCATGCCCCAGGTCTGCCAGCGTGGCTTGGCCATCAGGTCTTGCCCCCGTTGAAGTCCGCCGGCGCTTCGTTGTCCGCCTGCAGCGACTGCAGGCGCTGCCGGTGCGCGGGGAACCAGCCGGCGATGCGCGGGAAGTAGCGGGTGATGTGGAAGCCCAGGAAGATCAACGGCGCGCGCCACCAATAGCCACGCACCATGCGCTCCAGGGTCACGCGCTTGCAGTGCGCGGCGGTCAGTTCGCTCAGGTGCCGGTACAGGCCATCGTTGAAGGCGCGGTCGCGGATCATCAGGTTGGCTTCGAGGTTGAACGACAGGCTCAGCGGGTCGAGATTGCTCGAACCCACGGTGGACCATTCGTCGTCCACCAGCGCCACCTTGCCGTGCAACGGGCGCTGGCAGTACTCATGGATCTGCACATTGTCGCGCAGCAGGTAGTTGTAGAGCAGGCGCGACAGCGCGCGTACCCAACGCATGTCCGGTTGGCCCTGGAGGATCAGGGTCACCGCCACGCCGCGCCGGGCAGCATTGCGCAGCTCGCGCAGCAAGCGGTAGCCGGGGAAGAAATAGGCGTTGGCGACGACGATGCGTTGCCGTGCTTCACGGAAGACCTGCAGGTAGCACGCCTCGATGTCGGTGCGATGGCGGCGGTTGTCGCGTTCCACCAGTACGGCGCTGGCCGAACCTGCGACGTCACCGCCCGGCACGACCGCGCTTGGGTCACCCAGCACGGGGGCGAGCATCCGGCAGCTGGAGGCGTGCACCTGGGCCACTACCGGGCCTGTGACTTCCACGGCGTAGTCCTGCTTGGCCTGCGGGCCGAAGTCGCCGAGATAATCGGCACTGTAGTTGATACCGCCAATGAACGCGCGCTGGCCGTCGATCACCAGGATCTTGCGGTGCAGACGCCGAAACAGGTTGGTACGCATGCCGGCCAGGCGCGGTTGCGGGTCGAATGCATGGAAGCGCACCCCGGCCTCGGTCATCGAGGCAATGAACCCGTCAGGCAGGTCGGCGGTGCCGTAGCCGTCAACCGCCACCTCCACCCGCACGCCACGCCGCGCCGCGTCGATAAGCGCCAGGCGCAGCGGCTGGCCGACCTTGTCGTCGTAGATGATGAACGTTTCCAGGAGGATTTCCTGCCGTGCCTGGGCCATCGCCTCGAATACGCGCGGGTAGTACTGCTCGCCATTGATCAGCAGTTCGACGTGGTTGCCATCGCTCCAGGCCTGCTTCATAGCGTCACCTGCGCTACCAGCGGGGCATGGTCGGAAAGGTGGGACCACGGGTACCTGGACAACACCCGTGCCTCGCACGCCTGGGCATTGCGCAGGTAGATGCGGTCCAGGCGCAGCAGCGGCAGGCGCGCGGGAAAGCTGCGCGCCGGCCTGCCGAAGGCTTCGACCAGCGACACCGACAGCCGCGCATCGGCCTTCAGCCGCCAGTCGTTGAAGTCGCCGGCGACAATGACCGGGTCGTCCGGTGGCAGGCGCTCGAGCAAGGTCAGCAGCAGGTCGACCTGACGCTGGCGGTGGTCCTCGCGCAGGCCCAGGTGCACACAGATCGCGTGCACCTGCTCATGACCGGGCACTTCAAGCTGGCAGTGCAACAAGCCGCGCTCTTCATTGCCGTGAATCGACACGTCAAGGTTGTCATAGGCGCGGATCGGGAACTTGGACAGCAGCGCGTTACCATGGTCGCCATGGGGGTAGACCGCATTACGTCCGTAGGCGAACTGCGGCCACATGCTGTCGGCAAGAAATTCGTACTGCGGGGTCTGCGGCCAGGCCGGATGGCGCTCGGCATGCCGTTGGTGGCTGCCATGCACTTCCTGCAGGAACACCAGGTCGGCGCCGGTGGCGCGCACCGCCTCGCGCAGCTCCGGCAGGATGAAGCGGCGGTTGAACAGGGTGAAACCCTTGTGCACGTTGAGGGTCAGCACCGTCAGGCGGTGCACGGCCGCGACCTTGTCGATGATGCGGTCGGGGGCGGGCAGGGTGCCGTTCATAGTGACTCCTGCGGCTCGACGCCAGGTTCGGTCACCAGTTCGCCGTCCAGGCCAAGCTTGCCCAGCAGGCGACGCGCATCGTAGGGGGCATGCACCTTCTGATCGTTGTCGAAGTAGCAATACACGTCCCGGGAGGCTCGCTTGACCGGGGCGCGACGGATGACGCGCTGGGCATCCTCCGGCTGGCCGCCCGCGGCCCAGGCCTGGATGCGCAGGCGCCAGCGGCGCAGGGCGCTGGCGGTGTAGCCGCTGCTGTAGAGCTCGACATCGCCGTGCAGGCGCAGGTAGACGAAATCGGCCGTGACTTCCTCGACACAGGGCCATTTGCCGGCGCTGTCGGCGACCACCAGCGCGACCTTGTGCTTGCGCAGCAGGTTGATGAAGGTGTCGCAGAGGAAGCTCGGGTGGCGGATTTCCACGGCATGGCGCAAGCGCGCATTGCCGCGGATGGCGCTACCGCCGTTGTCCTGCAGGCGCTCGGCGGCCTGCCGGGCACAGGCGCGCGCGGCCTTGCGGTCGCGCGGTAGCAGGGCGAGGAAAGCGCTGAAGCGCTCGGCGTCGAACTTCATGCTTGGGGGAAACTGCCAGAGGAACGGCCCCAGCTTGTCGCCCAGCAGCAGTGGCCCCGAGGCAAAGAAGTTGGCCAGCGGCTCGTCGATGTCGCGCAGCCGTCGCACATGGGTGATGTAGCGCGGCGCCTTGACCGAGAAGACGAAGCCTTCCGGTGTTTCATCGCGCCACTGGCGGTAGCGCTCGGGGGTCTGCAACGCGTAGAACGAGCCATTGATCTCGATGCTGTTCACCGCCCGAGAGGCGAATGCCAGCTCATCGTCCTGGCGCAGACCCTTGGGGTAGAAGTCCTTGCGCCATGGGCCATAGCGCCAACCGGAAATACCAATGCGGATCTCGCTCACGAGGGCTCCCTTTCGTTCGTGCACTCTTGACTAGCGACCGGCATCGCGGCGTCAGGGTTCACCAGGAATGACGAGTGGCCAGTGACGCAAAACCCGGAACTTTGCCTACCATGCGGCCCTCCACCACAAAGGGAAGCAGCCAATGGAGGCAACGCCGATGAACAGCGAGACAGAACCGGGGGAAGTGCAGGCGCCGCCAGCACCGACCGAGGCAGACGACGAAGAACCCGAGGTTCTCCCTGACGACCCTGACATCGAGGGCCTGCCCGGAGAAACCCGGCAGCCGGCCTGAAGGAGCGCTAGCCATGAAATTCGATCGTTTCGCCCAATGGCTGGCCAACCGCAGCGGACGTCCACTGACCTTTGCCGTGGCATTGCTGCTGATCATCCTTTGGGGCGTGAGCGGACCGCTGTTCGATTTCAACGACACTTGGCAACTGGTGATCAACACCTCGACCACCATCATCACCTTCCTCATGGTGTTCCTGATCCAGAACACCCAGAACCGCGACAACGACGAACTGCACATCAAGGTCGACGAACTGCTGCGCACCACCCAGCGGGCACACAAGGCCCTGCTCGACCTCGAGGACATGGGGCCGGCCGAACTGCATGCGCTGCGCAAGCAGTACCAGCAACTGGGCGAGCACGACCAAGCGGCGCCGGGCAACGATGCACCGGCCAAGGACACCCCTGACTGACCCTGGAGGACGGCATGGCCAGACACATCATCCACTACACCGGCCCGATCAATTCCGCCACCTGCGGCAACCTCATCAACACCTGTTCCAAAGCGTTGCAGCAGGGCGCAGAGGTGCTGCAGATCAACATCGCCACCATGGGCGGCGAATGCAGCTACGGTTTCACCCTGTACAACTTCCTGCGCTCACTGCCAGTGCCGGTGCACACCCACAACCTGGGCACGGTCGAATCGATGGGTAACATCCTATTCCTGGCCGGCAGCCACCGTACCGCCTGCGCCTACAGCAAGTTCCTGTTCCACCCGTTCCACTGGACCCTGCATGGCTCGGTGGACCATGCACGGATGGCCGAGTACGCGATGAGCCTGGACTATGACCTGCGCCTGTATGCACAGATTGTCGCCGAGCGCACCGAGGGTGCGAGCGAGCGGCTCGATGTGACGCGCTACCTGATGGCCTATCCGCGAATACTGGGGCCCCAGGAAGCGCTCGACAGCGGGATGATCCAGGCCGTGGACGAACTGCCGATCGAGGCCGCTGCCGTACAGTGGAGCGTCCATGCCTGAGGCGCGACGGCGCCCCGGTCACAGGCAGGCCGGGGCGGGTGGCGCGTCAGTAGGGTAGCGAGCCGCTCAGACCCTCGATCGCCTCGATCAGCTCGTCGTAGCCCACCGGCTTGTTCAGGTGCCGGTCGAAGCCCGACTGGCGCGAGCGGTACTGGTCGGCGCTGGCCCCGTAGCCGGTCAGGGCGATGGCCGGGGTGTAGCGCAGGTGCTCGAGGCCCCGCAGCGCCTTGATCAGGGCGTGGCCGTCCATGACCGGCATGCCGATATCGGACAGGATGATGTCATAGCGGCCATGGGCGGCCGCCTCGAGTGCGGCCTGTGGGTCGCTGTAGGCTTCGACTTCGGCGCTTTCCATCTCCAGCAGTTGCTGCATCACCTCGAGGATTTCCACCGAGTCGTCCACCAGCAAAACTCTGACGCCGTTCAAGCGGCCCTCGATGTTGTCGTCGCTGGTATCCGGCAGGGCCTGCTGCCCGGGGTCGGACAACGGCAGGCACACCGTGAAGGTGGCGCCGCAACCCAGGCCGGCGGACGTCGCGCTGACCGTGCCGCCATGCGCTTCCACCAGCTGGCGCACCAGCGACAGGCCGATACCGAGCCCGTCGCGGTGGTTGCCGGAGGCCTGTGGCGCGGCTTGGGAAAACAGGTCGAAGACGCTTTCCAGGCTTTCGTCGGTCAGGCCGATACCCTGGTCGATCACCTCCAGGCGCGCCTGGTTGCCGTGGCGGGCCAGCGCCAGGCGGATCTCGCTGCCGGCAGGGCTGAATTTCAGCGCATTGTTGAGCAGGTTCCAGACGATCTGCTCGAGCCGGGTGCTGTCGGCCTCGACATACACCGGGGCGCCGTCGGCGGGCAGCGCCAGGCGCACCTCGCAGGCGTGCTGCTCGTTGGCCAGCACGGCCTGGATGGCCTGCAGCACCGCGCACAGGTCGAGCACCTGGGTCTTGAGCTTGAGCTTGCCGGTGCGGATACGCGCCACATCGAGCAGGTCATCGATGATCCGCGCCTGGCTGGAGACCGCGTCGCAGATGGTGCCGACCGCCTTGCTGGCGACACCGTTGCTCTTCACCGACGGGGAGCGACGGAGGATTTCGGCATTCAGCTGGATCAGGTTGAGCGGGTGCTTGAGCTCATGGGACATGACCGCGAAGAACTCGTCCTTCATGTGGCTGGTGTTCTGCGATTCGGCCAGCTGCTTGCTTTGCTCGTCGTGCAGGCGCTTGTGCCCGGTGAGGTCGCGGGCAATCTTGACGTAGCCGCGCAGGCTGCTGCCCTTGAGCCGTGACACTTCGCCGCTGCAATAGAAGCGACTGCCGTCCTTGCGCACATGCCAGCGCTCGTCCTGGCCGCGACCGTGCAGGCGGGCGCTGCGCAGCTCGCGCTCGGGCACGCCGCTCGCCCGGTCCTGCTCGGTGAAGATCAGCTGGTAATGGTGACCGAGCACTTCGTCCTTGCCATAGCCGAAGATCAGCGCGGCGCCGGTGTTCCAGTCGGTGATCAGGCCTTGCTCGTCGAGGAGGATGATGGCGAAGTCGTGGGTGCTCTCGGCGACCAGGCGCATGCGCTCCTCGCCCTGACGCAGGCGTTCCTCGGCGGCGCGGCTCTGGCTGATGTCGATGAAGGTCAGCACGGTGCCGTCGACGTTGCGCTCGCTGGCCCGATACGGCAGCAGGCGGGCCAGGTACCAGTGCTGGTTGTGGCCGACCACTTCGCGCTCGATGGTGGTCTCGCGCTCGACCACGGCCCGGGCGTCGTCGGCCAGGCCCGGATAATCGAGGCGGTGGGTGATGTCGAGCAGCGAGCGCCCGGTGTCCACCGGCAGCATGCTGAAGATATCGGTGGCGCGTGGAGTGAACCAGCGGATGCACAGGTTACGGTCGACGAACACCGTGGCGATGTCGGTGGACGCGATGAGGTTGCTCAGGTAGTCGTTGACCTTGTCGGTTTCCTCGACCTTGGTCTTGAGTTCGTAGTTGACCGTCAGCAGTTCTTCGTTGATCGACTGCAGCTCTTCCTTGCTGGTTTCCAGCTCTTCGCTGGCCGAGCGCAGCTCCTCGTTGATCGCCTGCATCTCTTCGTTGGAGGCGGTCAGCTCCTGGCTGGAAAACTCCGACTGCTCGATGGTTTCCTGCAACTGCAGGCGCGTGCGGTGCAGTTCGCGCTCCAGGTTGCCCAACAGCATCCCTTCGGTCTGTTCGACGGCAGGTGCCCGGGTGATCGCGTTGTCGGCTTCGCCGCTCTGGAAGACCACCAGCAGGCACTCGCTGCCACTGGGTTCGTCCTGGTGCGGCTGGACCAGGATGCGTACCCCTTCGGTATGCTCGTCGAGGTCGAGGGCAACTGTGCGCGACGTTACAGCCTGGCCGCTGCCCTGGGCCTGCAGCAAGGTGCTGCGCAGGGCCGGACGCAGCGGCGTGAGGACCAGGTTGAGCAGGTTGTGGCTGAGCTCGCCGCCGGCATGGCGCAGATAGCGCCCCACGCCCTCGCTCATGTGCAGGATATTGCCCTCGGTATCGACCACCAGGCTCGGCGGCGTGCAGCGGGCGAGGGCGCGGTGATGGATTTCGGCATAGGACAGCTTGCGGGCGGCGCGTGCCCGGGCCGGCGCCGGGGCGAGCGCAGGTTCGGGGGCTTGCAGGCGCGCCGAATGCCGCGCGGCCGCCACTTCCCGGGCGCGGAAGATGCGGTTTCGCTTGTCCACGGCAACGAACAGGTCGGCCGCCAGGTCGGCGGACTCGGAGCTGCCTAGGAACAGATAGCCGCCCGGGCGCAGCGCGAAGTGGAACAGGCGCAGGATGTCGCGCTGCACATCCCGGTCGAGGTAGATCAGCAGGTTGCGGCAGACGATCAGGTCCAGTTGCGAGAACGGCGGGTCGGACAGCAGGTTGTGACGGGCGAACAGGACTTTTTCGCGGATTTCCTTGCGCACCCGGTAATGCTGGTCCTCCTTGAGGAAGAACTGGCGCAGCCGGGCCGGCGACACATCGGTGGCGATGGCGTCCGGATACTGCCCGCCGCGACCGATACCGATGGCGCGGTCGTCAAGGTCGGTGGCGAAGATCTGTACCTGGGCGCTGCGTCGTTCGATCGCCAGCTGTTCGCTCACCAGCATGGCCAGGCTGTAGGCCTCCTCGCCGGTCGAGCAGCCAGCGGACCACACGCGTATCTCGCGGGCCGGCTCTTCGTTGCCTTCGCGGTTTACCAGGCCGGGCATCACATGGCGCTGCAGGGCCTCGAAGGCCTCGCGGTCGCGGAAGAAATTGGTCACGCCGATGAGCATGTCGGCCAGCAACGCCCGTGATTCGTCCGGGTGGCATTGCAGGTAGTCGCGGTAGCCGGCCAGGTCGGTCTGGCCGGTGACGTGCAGGCGCCGCTCCAGGCGGCGCAGCACGGTGGCGCGCTTGTAATGGCTGAAGTCGTGGCCGGTGTTGTCCTGCAGCGACAACAGGATTTCGTCGAGCAACGGGTCGCACGCTGCCGGGTCGCCTTCGCGCTCGCCCAGCGCGGGCGGCAGGCTGTCGTCGTCGATGCGCGGCAACTTCACCTGGCGGGCGGTGCGCCACAGCTCGACCAGGCGGGCGGGCATCTCGGCCACCGGCAGCACCAGGTCGACCATGCCGGTGGCCAGCGCCGCCCGGGGCATCTCGGGGTATTCGGCGTCCTCGGGGGCTTGTACCAGGGTCACGCCGCCCTGTTCCTTGATCCGCGACAGCCCCACCGCGCCGTCGCTGCCGGTGCCCGACAGCACCACGCAGAACGCATGGTCCTTGTGCACATCGGCCAGGTCGCGGAAGAACAGGTCGATGGCTACATGGTCGCCACGGCTGCGCTTGGCCGGGCTGACGCGCAGGTAACCGTCGTTGGTCGACAGGCGATTGGCCGGCGAAATCACATACACATGGTTGCGCTCGATCGGTACCGGTTCGCTGACCTGGCGCACAGGCATGCCGGTCACCGCCTGGATGATCCGGTCGGCCTGGCTCTGGTGGTCCGGCGACAGGTGCAGCACCACCACGAACGCCATGTCGCAGTCCTGCGGCGTGTGGCGGAAGAAGGTGCGAATTGCTTCCAGGCCGCCGGCCGAGGCGCCGATGCCGACCACGGGGAAATCCAGGTGGCTCGGGCTGAGTGCCGGATTGTGCGGCGAGGCGAGGGACGTTTTGCTGGAGGACTTCATGGCATCAGCCTTGTACGGACCTGGAAATGGCCCGCTTGGTCGGGCACTGGGCGCAGATTATAGGCTGCTGTTCATCCCGGCGACGAGCGGTTGGCGCCGAGCAAGGGCCGGTATACGGGGGTAAGCGGTCGGCAAGCAAGGGGCATGGGGGCGTCTCTTTCGTCCACCGTCAGTAGTCAGAGCTGTGACCCTAGGCCAGGCGGATAAGTGCCGTCGGTCAGAACCCCGGTACAACAAATGAGCCGTTGGCCTGCGCTCCTGTTCGTAATTAAGTGCACGGCATCTTCGCGCGGCACGTCCAACCCAGCGTAAAGGAGAAACGTCATGGCTCGTGACCAGGATCAGACCGGACAACGCGGCGGCACCCAGCAGACCAATCCCGGCAACTTCGCCAACGATCGTGAAAGGGCCTCGCGGGCGGGCCAGAAGGGTGGCCGCAACTCTGGCGGCAACTTCGCCAATGACCGCGCCCGCGCCTCCGAGGCCGGCCGCAAGGGTGGCCGCAACAGCCACGGGAGCACCAGCGGTTCGTGACCTTGCGGGCCCTCCCTTGCTGTTGTGGGAATTTTTTGAATTTTCATGGAACGACGTGATCTGTCAGAAAGTCATCCATGGAGAAGAGGAGGGCCTGCGTCAATGCCAAGTCCCCAGCTGTTTACCATCGAATACCTGCTGCACGGTCAGCCACGGCGTTTCATCATCCGCCAGGAACACATGGACAATGCCGAGGCCTGGCATTGGGCGAGTTGCGACGCGGGTTTGGGGATCATTCCGAAGTTCGGACGCGAGCGCATCAAGAAAGTCAGTCGGCCCATGGCCGAACGGCATGGGATAACCGATGTGCGCTGGCGGGTGTGAACCGGCGTGGACCTGGGCAGGCAATAGACTTCAGTGAAAGAGCGGGCCTGACCCGCTCCTTCACTGCCATGCACACTCAGGCGCCTGACTCCGGATCGCTGGCCGGTACCCCGGGGCGGTTCTCTTCCTCGGTCAGGTTCGGGTCGGCATCCGGGTCGTCGGCCTGATCGTTGCGGCGGTCTGGCTCGAGTTCCGGCCAGTCGCTCTGCACATCGCCACCGCCCATCCAGTGTTTCGTGCTCATGTCGTCATCCTCTCCTCAGCGTGAAAAAAACGGCCCACGCTCGGGCAGGCCGAACACAGGAGTGAACATCGCCACCCTCATGGATTGGGAGGTTGCAAAGCGCTTGAAGGGTCGATTGCATTTAACGGTGCGCCGACCAGCGGTCGCTCAGTTTCCGGAATACTTCACCGCGGCGGCCGTGCGGGTCGGCACATTGAGGGTCTTGAGCAGCGACGACACATGGATGCGCACGGTGAATGGCGATATGTCCAGTGCCCGGGCGATCTCCTTGTTGGTCTTGCCCTGGGCGATCAGGCGCAGTACGTCCTGCTGGCGGTGGGTGAGCTGTTCCACCTCGCTGGGGGCATCCAGTTGCGGCAGCAACCCGCTGGGCGCGTAGTCCACCACCACTTCGCCGTCGCGAATGGCGAGGATGGCCGCGCCGATGGCTTCGGGGCTGACGCTCTTGCCGATGAAGCCATCGACGCCGGCGGCCATGACTTCGCAGATCACCTGCGGGTCGTCGACCATCGATACAACGATCAGCGTGGTACGCTGCAATTGGCGGCGCAGTTCGGCGAGGCGGCCGATGCAGGTGAGGCCGGGGAAGCGCAGGTCGAGGATCAGGGTGTCGGGCGTCTCGCCCATGGCGGCCAGCCTGAGCACGTCAGCGAGGCTGCCAGCTTCCTCCAGGCGCGCCTCGGGCAGGATGCGCCGTACGGTGTTGACCATGGCCTCCCTGAACAGCGGATGGTCATCCGCCACGATGATGCGGCAACTCACGTCGTGGAACTCCCTGTCAGCCGACACATGCTAATTTAGCAGTCACCTGCGGTTTTTTCCCACGCAGCGTGCCGCAAATGCCGACTGGCGCACAAGGACGTTACCCATGAAGTTCGAGAAGAACAACGAGCTGGACCAGGCCAACCTGCGCATCATCGTCGCCTCTTGTGCGATCACCTACGTGGCGTTGCTGGGTTTCCTGCCGGGCCGCTCGCCCGCCACCTACCTGCCGGTGCTGCTCTACTACGCGGGGTTCGTGGTGGTGTCGGTCGGCATGCGCCAGGCGATCAAGCGTTGGCCGGGACACTACCCGGCGCGGCGCATCTTCGGCATGCTGGGCGATTACACCGGCACCAGTTTCGGCCTGGTGGTTGGCGGTGAAACCGCACTGCCGCTGTATGCAGTGATGGTCTGGATCAACCTGGGCAACGGCATGCGCTTCGGCTCGCGCTACCTGGCCATCGCCACCGTGCTGGCCCTGGCCGCGCTGGTTGTGGTGTGGCAACTGACCCCCTATTGGCAGGAACAGCCGTTCCTGCTGCCGATGCTGCTGACCACCAGCACCCTGATTCCGTTCTATGCCCACCTGCTGCTGGAGCGCACGCGCAAGGCCACGGCCCTGGCCGAGGCGGCGACCCGCGAGAAATCGCGCTTCCTGGCCCAGGCCAGTCACGACCTGCGCCAGCCGATCCACTCCATCGGCCTGTTCACCGCCTGCCTGCGCGAAGCGCGGCTGGGCGAGGAGGAGCGGCGCCTGGTGGACAGCATTGATCGCTCGCTGCTCAACGTTTCGCAGTTGTTCCGTTCGATCCTCGACCTGTACACCCTGGACAACGGCCGGGTGCAGCCCAAGTGGGAAACCTTCGCCGTGGACGGCTTCCTGCGCGAGTTGCTGCGCCAGAACAGCGAGGCGGCGCGCTGGGCCGGGGTCGAGATGCGCCAGGTGCCCAGCCGCCACTGGACACGCGCCGACCCGGGGATGCTCGCGACCATGGTGCAGAACGTGCTGTCCAACAGCTTCAAGTACGCCGCCGGGCGCCCGTTGCTGATCGGCGTGCGGCCACGCGGCGAGGGTCTGGCCATCGTCGTCTGCGACCAGGGCCGGGGCATTGCCGAAGAGCACCAGGGCCACGTGTTCGAGGAGTTCTACCGGGTGCGCGAGGCACGTGACAAGGACGTCGAGGGCGTCGGCCTGGGGCTGGCCATCGTCAAGCGCCTGGGGCAACTGATGGGTTTGACTGTCAGCCTGCGCTCGCGCCAGGGGCATGGCACCACGCTGACCTTGCAAGGGTTGCCCAAGGTGCCGGCACAAGTGCCACGGGCCGTTGCCGACCAGGCGGTGCAGGCTGGCATGCTCACCGGTTTGCGGGTGTGCCTGGTGGAGGATGACCACAACGTCCTGCAGGCCACCAGTGCCCTGCTGCAACGCTGGGGTTGCGAGGTACAGGCCGAGAGCTCGCCCTTTGGCCTGGCCAGTGACTGTGATGTGATCGTTGCCGACTACGACCTGGGCCCGCAGGCCACCGGCATCGACTGCATCGACCAGTTGCGCGCGCAACGCGGCGCCGAAGTGCCGGCGCTGATCATGACCGGCCATGATATCGACAAGCTGCAGGGCGCCCTGCAGGCACGAGGTATCGCGGTACTGGCCAAGCCGGTGCGCCCGGCGGAGCTGCGTGCGGCGCTGCGCGGTTTGCGTGAGAGCGTGGCGGCGCCGGTCGCCTAGGCCGGCGCCGTCGACCCTCACTGGAAGACCGGCGCCTGGCCTTCTTTCCAGCAGGTGGGGGATGGCGTGTAGATACCCATGCCGGCCACGGCCACCAGGCCGCCGCTGGGCACCTGGCAGTCGTACTGGCCCTTGCTGGTGCTGGCGGTGAAGTAGGTGGTGTTGGAGTCGCTGCGCAGGTTGCTGACCTTGCTCACGGGCACGCCCAGGGTGACCTCGGTGCGTTGCTTGAGGGTGTCGGCACTGGGACTGGCGGTCTGGCAGCCGGCCACGGCGGCAAGGGCGCTGAGCAGGACGAGGGACTTGAAGGGGAAGGACTTGAGGATCATCGCGTTGCTTCCTTGGCATTGTTCTCGGTACGGCGCCCGCGCCGCCAGGAAGGGGGCTGGCGGCGGGACGCTCGACCGACTATAGCGCCAGGGAAACGTTGCGCGATGTAGGGCGGATGTGCGAGGTGGCATTTTGCCTTGATTGGGTTGCGGGATGCCTGCCATCTGACTGCATGCAGGCATCTCGCCGCCCACTCGCAGTCAGCGCTTGAGCACCAAGGTCAGAATGTCATAACTGGCCACCAGCTCACCCAACTGGTTGGTCACTTCCACATCCCAGGCCACCACGCCTTGCGCCTGCCCCTGAGGGCTGGTCTTGCCCTGGTCGATCTTGCGCTTGCAGGTCAGGCGCGCCTGGATGGTGTCGCCGATGCCCACCGGGGTGATGAAGCGCAGCGTGTCCAGCCCGTAGTTGGCCAGCACCGGCCCTTCGCCGGGGCTGACGAACAACCCGGCGGCCGCCGACAGCACGAAGTAGCCGTGGGCGATGCGCTTACCGAACTGCGACTGTTTGGCGGCGATCTCGTCGAAGTGCATGTAGAAGTGATCGCCCGACAGGCAGCCGAAGTTGACCAGGTCGGCCTCGGTCACTGTGCGCCGGTGGGTCAGCAGCGACTCGCCGATGCGCAGGTCGTCGAAATGGCGGCGGAACGGGTGTACTTCGGTTTCGATCACCTCGGCGCCGCGCACGTACTCGCCGGTCACTGCCATCAGCATGCTCGGCGAACCTTGCACCGCGGCGCGTTGCAGGTAGTGCTTCACCGCGCGCAGGCCGCCCAGTTCCTCGCCGCCGCCGGCACGGCCGGGGCCGCCGTGCTTGAGCTGCGGCAATGGCGAACCATGCCCGGTGGACTCCTTGGCCGCCTCGCTGTCGATTACCAGCAGCCGCCCGTGCCAGGCTGCCGCCACCGGGATGGCCCTGGCCGCCACGCCGCGGTCGGCGGTGACCAGGCTCGCCACCAGGCTTCCCTTGCCGCGGGCGGCCAGGGCCAAGGCTTCGTCGAGGTCGTCGTAGGCCATCAGCGTGCTGACCGGGCCGAACGCCTCGATATCATGGGCACCTCCCTCGGCATGCGGGTCACGGGCCAGCAGCAGGGTCGGGGCGAAGAACGCCCCCTCGGCCACGCCATCGCCGACCGGGGTGAAACCGTCACTGGCGCCCAGCAACTGCTCGCAGGTGGCCAGCAAATGGCGCACGCGCTCGGTGACATCACGCTGCTGGTCGTGGGAGGCCAGCGCCCCCATGCGCACGCCTTCCACCGAAGGATCGCCGACCACCACCTTGCGCAGGCGTTCGCGCAGACGAGTGGCCACCGCGTCGATGTGCCTGGCCGGGACGATGGCGCGGCGGATCGCCGTGCATTTCTGCCCGGCCTTGGTGGTCATTTCCCGCGCCACTTCCTTGATGTACAGCTCGAACTCCTCGCTGTCAGGGCTCACGTCCGGGCCAAGGATGGCGCAGTTCAGCGAGTCGGCCTCGGCGGTGAAGGGCACCGAGTTGCGGATCAGGTTCGGGGTGACGCGCAGCTTGGCTGCGGTGTCGGCGGAGCCGGTGAAAGTCACCACGTCCTGCCCCTGCAGGCGCTCGAGCAGGTCACCGGTGCTGCCGATCACCAGTTGCAGGCTGCCGGCCGGCAGCAGGCCCGACTCGTTCATCAGGCGTACCACGGCCTCGGTCAGGTAGCTGGTGGACGTGGCAGGCTTGACGATGCACGGCATGCCGGCCAGGAAGGTCGGGGCGAATTTCTCCAGCATCCCCCAGATCGGGAAGTTGAAGGCGTTGATATGCACGGCCACGCCCGCACGCGGCACCAGGATATGGCTGCCGGCGAAATGGCCTTGCTTGCCCAGGGGGATCGCCGGACCTTCATGCACCAGGTTGCCCGACGGCAGCTCGCGGCGGCCCATGCTCGAATAGGCGAACAGCGTGGCGTTGCCGCCTTCGATGTCGATCCAGCTGTCGGTGCGGGTGGCGCCGCTGTGATGGGACAGGGCGTAGAGCTGCTCCTTGCGCTCGGCCAGGTACAGCGCCAGGGCCTTGAGGCGGGCGGCGCGCTGCTGGAAATCCATGGCCAGTAGCTGCTTCAGGCCCTGGGCGCGGGCAAAGTCCACGGCCTCGGCGAAGTCCGGGCGTTCCTCGTGGCTGTAGGCCAGGACGTGACCGTCGAGGGCGCTACGCAGGGCCTGGGCGCCGTGCTGGCCGATCCAGCGGCCGGCGATGAAGCTTTGCAGGGTAGGGGCGGCGGACATGCTGTTCTCCTTTGAAGGGCGCGCTTACCAGAGCGCCAGGGTGTAGCCGATGATCAGGCGGTTTTCGTCCACGGCATTGGTCAGGCCATTGCCGGAACGGAAGGTGACGTTGCGCCAGCGCAGGCTGACGTCCTTGAACGGGCCGCTCTGGATCACGTAGGTGATGTCGGTGTCGCGTTCGCGCTCGCGGCCATTGCTGAGCGTGGCGGTTTCGGCGTGGCGGCCGTCGGTGTAGCGGGTCATGAAGCTCAGCCCGGGGATGCCCATGGCCACGAAGTCGTAGTCGTAGCGCAGCTGCCAGGAGTCGAGCCCGGCGCGGGTGAAGGTGTTGTAGGTGACCAGGTTGACGGTGTACGGGTCGCCGCCGTTGAGGAACGGGAAGGCGCTGTCGCCGGACATCTGCTGCCAGGTGGCGGTGAACTTGTGGGCCTTCACGCCCAGGGTGAACATGGCGTTGAAGTTGCGGTTGTCGATCTTGCCCGCGCGCTCGGCGCCGTCGCCGCGGCTGTCGAAGTAGCGCAGGTCGCTGCGCAGGCTGACGCCCTCGGCCAAGGGTTGGGTATGCACAAAACCCACATATTGCTGGCGGTAGATGTCCTCGAGCTTGGCGTAGTAGTAGCTGACGCTGGCCTGCGGGGTGATGGCGTAGCTGCCGCCGCCGAAGTCGAAGTGGTCGCTGCTGGCGGCGCCGTAGCCGATATCATCGCGCCCGGACGAGTCGCGCAGGTTGGCCTTGGTCAGGCGGCCGCCGTTGAAGGTCAGGCCGTCCAGCTCCTGGCTGGTCAGCAGGCCGCCCTGGAAGGTCGAGGCCAGCAGGCGGGTGTCGTTGTACACCACCACCGGCAGGATCGGCTGCAGGGTGCCCAGGCGCAGGGTGCTCCTGGACACGCGCAGCTTGGCGGTCAGGCCCAGCTCGCTGTAGTCATCCACCGGCTCCAGGCTGTTCGGCCCGTAGGGCAGCAGGCCGGTGTTGCGTCGGTCGCGGCTGGAGTCGAGCTTGATGCCCAGCTGGCCCATGGCGTCCACCCCGACACCAACCGGCCCTTCGGTGAAACCCGATTCGAAGCGGGCGGTGAAGCCCTGGCCCCATTCCTCGGCCTTGCTCTGCGGGGCGTTGCCCTGGCGGAAGTCGCGGTTGAGGTAGTGGTTGCGCAGTTCGAGGCGGGCGTGACTGTCAGCGATAAAGTCCGCCATGGCCGGCAAGGGCAGGGCGAGGGTGGCCAGCCAGGCGGCTGACTTGAGGTGCGTGCGGTTCATTGTTGTTGTACCCGACATTGTTATTGTTCTTGAGGTCAGTGCTTGCTGGCACCGGCGGCGCCGATACCGGTCATGGAGCGGATGAACTGGGCCAGGTAGCGCCCACGCTCTTCGCGCGCTTGTTCCGAACCGTCGGTAACCGAGAAGGCCCAGGCCGCGAGGAAGGCCAGCGACATGGAGAACAGCGCCGGGTTGCTGTAGGGGAACAGCGCCCGTTCGTTGTGCAGCACGTTGACCCACACCGCCGGCCCCAGCACCACCAGCACGATCGCCGAGACCAGCCCGGCCAGGCTGCCGCCCACGGCGCCACGGGTGGTCAGGCCCTTCCAGAACATCGAGAGCAGCAGCACCGGGAAGTTGACCGAGGCGGCCACCGCCAACACCAGGCCGGAGAGGAAGGCGATGTTCTGCGACTCGAACAGCAGCCCCAGCAGCACCGCGAACAGGCCGATCCCCAGGGTGGCCAGGCGCGACACGCGCATCTCTTCCTGCTCGCTGGCCTGGCCCTTGCGCACCACGCAGGCATACAGGTCGTGGGACACCGCCGAGGCGCCGGACAGCGCCAGGCCCGCGACCACGGCGAGGATGGTGGCGAAGGCCACCGCCGAGATGAAACCGAGGAACAGGTTGCCGCCCACCGCCTGGGCCAGGTGCACCGCGACCATGTTACCGCCGCCGATGATCGCCCCCGTGGCGTCGCGGTAGGACGGCTCGGTGCCGACCATGACGATGGCGCCGAAGCCGATGACGATCAGCAGCAAATAGAAGTAGCCGATGAAACCGGTGGCGTAGAACACGCTCTTGCGCGCTTCCTTGGCGTCGCTGACGGTGAAGAAGCGCATGAGGATATGCGGCAGGCCGGCAGTGCCGAACATCATGCCCAGGCCCAGGGAAATGGCGTCCACCGGGTTGGACAGCAGCGCGCCCGGCGCCATGATCGCCTGGCCCTTGGCGTGCACGGCCACGGCGCTGGCGAACATCGCCTCGGTGCTGAAGCCGAAATGCCTGAGCACCATGAATGCCATGAAGGTCGTGCCGCAGAGCAGCATCACCGCCTTGATGATCTGCACCCAGGTGGTGGCGAGCATGCCGCCGAAGGTGACGTACAGCACCATCAGCGCACCCACCAGCATCACCGCGTACAGGTAGCTGATGCCGAACAGCAGCTCGATCAGCTTGCCGGCGCCGACCATCTGCGCCACCAGGTACATCAGCGCCACGGCCAGGGTGCCGAAGGCCGAGGTCAGGCGCACCGGAGCCTGGGCCAGGCGGTAGGAGACGACGTCGGCGAAGGTGTACTTGCCCAGGTTGCGCAGGCGTTCCGCGATCAGGAACAGGATGATCGGCCAGCCGGCCAGCACGCCCAGGGCATACAGCAGGCCGTCGTAGCCGTTCATGAACATCATCGCCGAGATGCCCAGGAAGGACGCGGCGCTGATCATGTCGCCGGCGATCGCCAGGCCGTTCTGCATGCCGGTGAGGCCGCCGCCGGCGGTATAGAAGTCGCTGGCCGAGCGGGTGCGCAGGGCGGCCCAGCGAGTCACCAGCAAGGTGAAGCAGACGAACACCAGGAACATCGAGATGGCGGTCCAGTTCATCGCGCGCACTCCTGCTTGACCACTTCGTTGAGCGGGTCGATGACGCGGTTGGCGCGGTGCATGTAGATGCCGGTGAGGGCGAAGGACAGCAGCACCATGAGCACTCCCACCAGCATGCCGACGCTGGTTACCCCGCCGCTGAGGGACTGGCCGAGCACGCCTGGGGCGAAGGCCACCAGCAGGACGAAGCCGTAGTAGGCGGCGAGCATGGTCAGGGTCAGTGAGCCGTTGAGGCGGCGTTTACGCTTGATCAGTTGCATGAAGGCGGGGTGGTTGCTGATGGTTTCGAGGTGTTCGGGTGTCATGGGAGCGTTCTCTCTGGCTGTTGTAATTGTTTTTCAGGTCACGCGGGCGTTGCTTGGGGAGATCGCGGGGCAAGCCCGCTCCCACGGGTTTCACCTCCGTGGGAGCGGGCTTGCCCCGCGATGGGGTTCAAAGCTGATCGAAGTCGAGCACCACCTTGTCGCTCAGCGGGTAGGTCTGGCACGACAGCACATATCCGGCGGCCACTTCGTAGTCTTCCAGGGCATGGTTGCTGTCCATCTCCACCTCGCCCTCGATCACCTTGCACTTGCAGGTCGAGCACACCCCGGCCTTGCACGAGTACGGCAGATCGGCGCCGATGGCGTTGCCGGCCTCGAGCACGCTGCGGGTGTTGCGCGGCAGGTCGAAGGCCAGGGCGCGGCCATCGCTGATCACGGTCACCTGGCTGACCGCCGAATCCAGCTCGCGGGCCGCTTCACGGGCCTCGCGGCGGGCTTCGCTGCCGGCGGCGGCGAACAGTTCATAGTGGATGCGCGCCTTGTCCATGCCGTTGGCCTGCAGGCTGTCGCGCACGGTTTCGGTCATGGCCTGGGGGCCGCAGATGAAGGCGGCATCGAGTGAGCTCACGTCGAGCCAGCGGGAGAACAGCTGGCCGCACTTGTCGGCGTCGATGCGGCCGTTGTAAAGGTCGACGTCCTGTTGCTCGCGGCTGAACACGAAGATCAGGTTGAGGCGGTCGAGGTACAGGTTCTTCAGGTCCTCGAGGCGGTCGCGGAACAACGCGCTGTTGCTGGCGCGGTTGCCGTACAGCAAGGTGAAGCGGCTGTCTGGTTCAGTGGCCAGCGTGGTGGCGACCAGCGACAGGATCGGAGTGATGCCGCTGCCGGCGGCCACGCCCAGGTAGTTGCCCTGGCGCGTCGGATCCAACGGTACGAAGAAGTTGCCCGACGGCGGCATCACTTCCAGTTGCTGGCCGGCCTTGAGCACTTCGTTGGCAAAGGCCGAGAAGCGTCCGCCGGGCACGCGCTTGACCGCCACGCGCAGCTCGCCATCCTGCACCGCGCTGCAGATCGAATAGGAACGGCGCACTTCCTCGTCATCGAGCTGGGTACGCATGACCAGGTACTGGCCCTGGGTGAAGCGGAAATCTTCTTGCAAGTGTGCGGGCACGTCAAAGGCAATGGACACGGCGTCGCGGGTTTCCTGGCGTACTTGCTTGATGGTCAGGCTGTGAAACGGGCTCATGGCGTTCTCCACGGCTCAAAGGCATTTGAAATAGTCGAACGGTTCCAGGCAGGCGCGGCAGCGGTAGAGGGCCTTGCAGGCGGTGGAACCGAACTGGCTGAGCAGTTCGGTATCGGCGCTGCCGCACTGCGGGCAACACACGCTGGGTGCCGCCCCACGCAGGTTGGCGCGGCCCTCGGGTGGGGCGATACCGTAGGCGCGCAGCCGCTCACGGCCTTGCGCACTGATCCAGTCGGTGCTCCACGCCGGGGTGAGACGACGCTCCAGCGCAGGCTCCGCGAAGCCGGCCTGTTCCAGGGCCTGGCGAATGTCACTCTCGATCACCTCGGTGGCCGGGCAGCCGGAGTAGGTCGGGGTGACCACCAGGTGCAGGTGGCCGGCGCGCCAGTCGAGGTCGCGCACGACACCCAGGTCGACCACGCTGACCACCGGTACTTCCGGGTCCATCACCTCGGCCAGCACCGCCCAGGCCCGGCTCAGGTCGCCGTCGCGCAAGTCCCTGGCGCCGCGGTCGCCGGCGATCAGCTCACCAGGTCGCATCGGGGTAGGCTCGCGGCAGAAACTGCATTTCAGCCAGCAGCAGGCCGAGGTGTTCGGTGTGCAGGCCCTTGCGCCCGTCCAGGTAGAAGTGGCTGGCGGCCTTGGGCAGGGGCAGGTCGACCGAGGCGAAGATGGCCGTGACGGTGTTCAGCCAATGCTGGGCGATCTGCGCCGGGTCGGCGCCGATACCGGCTTTGGCCAGCTGGACTTCACCGTCGTTGGCCACGCTCAGTTCGACCGTGAAGCGCCACAGTGTCGGGATGGCTTCGAGCATGCGCCGACGGCTTTCTTCCGTGCCCCCCCCCAGGCGCTGCACCCACTCGCCGGAGCGGCGCAGGTGATAGGTGACTTCTTTCAGGGCCTTGGCGGCGATGCCGGCGATACGTTCATCGCGCGAGGCGCTGAGCGCTTCAAGCGTGGCGTGGTGCCAGGCGTCGTACAGGCACTGCTTGAGCAGGGTCACGGCGTAGTCGCCGTTGGGTTGCTCGACCAGCAGCAGGTTGCGGTAGGCGCGCTCGTCGCGACGGAACGCCAGGGCATCGGCGTCGCGGCCGTCGTCCAGCAGTTCGGCGGCGTAGTCCAGCCAGTTGCGCGCCTGGCCCACCAGGTCGAGGCCGACGTTCATCAGCGCCAGTTCTTCTTCCAGCGCCGGCGCCTTGCCGCACCACTCGCACAGGCGCTGGCCCTGGACCAGGGCGCTGTCGCCGAGCAGCAGCAGGTATTGGATGAGTGCTTGCTTGTGCATGGCGGGCCTCACATGTGTCCGACTTCGGCGGGCAGCTCGTAGAAGCTGGCATGGCGGTAGACCTTGTCGTCCGCCGGGGCGAACAGCGGGTCCTTCTCGTCGGGCGAAGAGGCGGTGATCAGCGCCGAGGGCACCACCCACAGGCTCACGCCTTCGCTGCGGCGGGTGTACAGCTCGCGGGCGTTCTCGATGGCCATGGCGGCGTCGGCGGCGTGCACGCTGCCGACGTGCTTGTGGTTCAGGCCGTGCTTGCTGCGCACGAATACTTCGTAGAGGGTCCAGTCAGACATGCTCGATCTCCGCATCGATGGCCGCTTCAGGCGGCATTCTTGTTCTGTTGCTTGCGCGCATAGGCCACGGCGGCCTCGCGTACCCAGGCACCGTCTTCGATGGCCTTGCGGCGGGTGGCGACGCGCTCCTGGTTGCACGGGCCGTTGCCTTTGAGCACCTCGTAGAACTCCTCCCACTGGATCTGGCCGAAGTCGTAATGGCCACGCTCGGCGTTCCACTTGAGCTCAGGGTCGGGAGCGGTGCAGCCGAGCAGTTCCAGCTGTGGCACGGTCTGGTCGATGAAGCGCTGGCGCAGTTCGTCGTTGCTCTGGCGCTTGATCTTCCAGGCCATGGACTGGGCGCTGTTGGGCGAATGTTCGTCGCTGGGGCCGAACATCATCAGCGCTGGCCACCACAGGCGGTCGATGGCGTCCTGGACCATGTCCTTCTGCGCCTGGGTGCCGTGGCGCATCATGGTCAGCAGCAGTTCGTAACCCTGGCGCTGGTGGAAGCTTTCTTCCTTGCAGATACGGATCATGGCGCGGGAGTAGGGGCCGTAGGAGGTGCGCTGCAGCACCACCTGGTTGACGATCGCCGCGCCGTCCACCAGCCAGCCCACCGCGCCCATGTCGGCCCAGCTCAGGGTCGGGTAGTTGAAGATGCTCGAGTACTTGGCCTTGCCGCTGTGCAGCTTGGCGATCTCTTCGTCGCGGTCGGCGCCAAGGGTTTCCATGGCGCTGTACAGGTACAGGCCGTGGCCGGCCTCGTCCTGGATCTTGGCCATCAACTGCAGCTTGCGCTTGAGCGAGGGGGCGCGAGTGACCCAGTTGCCTTCCGGGAGCATGCCGACGATCTCGGAATGGGCGTGCTGGGAAATCTGGCGGATGAGCGTCTGGCGGTAGGCCTCGGGCATCCAGTTCTTGGCTTCGATCTTGATCTCGGCGTCGATCTTCTCCTGGAAGGCGCGCTCTTCGGGCGACATCTCTTCGAGGGTCTTCAGGCGTTTGACGCCGGTTTCTACGAGCTGTGCGTACATGGTCGGGCTCCCGCTGATGGGCTGCTTGGGGCGTGGGTTATTTATAAGCGATACAAAACACAACATCAAACAGTATTTGATGTATCAAATAAGATTTGTGTATCGCTTTCGCATCAGTTGGCCGGGCGTGGCAGCGGGCTTGCCCCGCGATAACGTTCGGCCAGGCGAAAAAAAGCCCCGGAACTTGGCCGGGGCTTTCCAGGAAGCGCTATCGGTCAGCTGGCCAGCCGCTTGTCATACACGTGACAGGCCTTGCCTTCCGAGCGTTTCAGCGTGCCGCACGGCTGCAGCTGGATCTGCGTGCTGATGCCGATGTAGGTCTTGATCTGCTTCGCCAGTTCACCCACCACCTGCTTGCGCTGGCCCTCGTCGAGGTACTGGCTGTCGCTGCGCAGTTCAACATGCACCTCGACGCTGTCGAGATTGCCATTGCGATACAGGTGAATCTCATACATCTCTGAAAGCTGTTTGATCTTGAGTACTTGTTCCTCGATCTGCGTCGGAAACACATTGACCCCGCGGATGATCAGCATGTCGTCGCTGCGCCCGGTGATCTTGCCGATGCGCCGCATCGGCCGCGCCGTGCCCGGCAGCAGGCGGGTGAGGTCGCGGGTACGGTAGCGCACCATCGGCAACGCCTCCTTGCTCAGCGAGGTGAACACCAGCTCGCCGAGCTGGCCGTCCGGCAGCACCTGGCCTGTGACCGGGTCGATGATCTCGGGGTAGAAATGGTCTTCCCAGATGGTCGGGCCATCCTTGGTCTCGATGCACTCCATGGCCACGCCCGGGCCCATGATTTCCGACAGCCCGTAGATGTCCAGGGCGTCGATGCCCAGGCGCTGCTCGATGGCGCGGCGCAGTTCATCGGTCCAGGGTTCGGCGCCGAAGATGCCCAGGCGCAGCTTGAGGTCGTGCGGGTCGATGCCCTGGCGCTCGATCTCGTCGGCGAGGTTGAGCATGTACGAGGGGGTAACCATGATGATGTCCGGCTGGAAGTCGCGGATCAGCTGCACCTGTTTCTCGGTCTGGCCGCCGGACATGGGGATCACCGTGCAGCCCAGGCGCTCGGCGCCGTAGTGCGCGCCCAGGCCGCCGGTGAACAGGCCGTAGCCGTAGGAGACATGCACCTTGTCGCCGCGGCGCCCGCCGGCGGCGCGAATCGAGCGCGCCACCACGTTGGCCCAGGTGTCGATGTCGTTCTGGGTGTAGCCGACCACCGTCGGCTTGCCGGTGGTGCCGCTGGAGGCGTGCAGGCGCACCACCTGGTCCTGGGGCACGGCGAACATGCCATAGGGGTAGTTGTCGCGCAGGTCGTTCTTGCCGGTGAAGGGGAAGCGGGCAAGGTCCTCCAGCGATTTCAGGTCGTCGGGATGGGCGCCGCAGGCGTCGAAGCGCTGGCGGTACAGCGGCACCTTGGCGTAGGCGTGGTTCAGGCTCCAGCGCAGGCGCTCCAGCTGGTGCTGGCGCAGTGCGTCGAGGCTGGCGGTTTCCATCGGGTCGAGCAGGGCGCGGTCGGCATCGTGGTAGAGATTCATGGTTTCACTCGAGTTGTTCTTGTCGTGGGCCGGGGCCCTGAGTGTCATGGCAGGCAGCATACTGCCCGCGTCGCTTGGCGTCTCTGGCGGCTGATCAGAGGCGTTCGATCACCAGGGCGATGCCCTGGCCGACGCCGATGCACATGGTGCACAGGGCGTAACGGCCGCCGGTCAGCTCCAGCTGGTGCAGGGCGGTGGTGACCAGGCGTGCGCCGCTCATGCCCAGCGGGTGGCCCAGGGCGATGGCGCCGCCGTTGGGATTGACCCGCGGATCGTCGTCGGCCAGGCCCAGCTCGCGCAGCACGGCCAGGCCCTGGGCGGCAAAGGCTTCGTTGAGCTCGATCACGTCCATGTCGGCCAGCGCCAGGCCGGTCAGCTCCAGTACCTTGTGAGTCGCCGGCACCGGGCCGATACCCATGAGGCGTGGCTCGACGCCCGCCACCGCCAGGCCAAGCACCCGGCCACGGGCCTTGAGGCCGTGGCGTTGCGCGGCCCGTGGGCTGGCCAGCAGCAGGGCGCAGGCGCCGTCATTGACGCCCGAGGCATTGCCGGCGGTGACGCTGCCGCCCTCACGGAACGGCGTGCCCAGGCGCGCCAGTTGTTCCAGGGTGGTGTCGCCTCGTGGATGTTCATCGTGCTCGACGCGTTTGGGCGGGCCTTTGCGCTGCGGGATCTCCACCGTGACGATCTCCTGGGCCAGGCGGCCATTGGCCTGGGCGGCGGCGGCCTTGAGCTGGCTGCGCAGGGCGAAGGCATCCTGGTCTTCGCGGGAGATGTCGAAGCGCTCGGCGACGTTCTCAGCGGTTTCGGGCATCGAATCGATGCCGTATTGCGCCTGCATCGACGGGTTGACGAAGCGCCAGCCGATGGTGGTGTCGAACAGCTGCGCGTTGCGGCCAAAGGGCTGTTCCGACTTGCCCATGACGAAGGGTGCGCGCGACATCGACTCGACGCCGCCGGCCAGCATCAGCCCGGCTTCGCCGCAGCGCAGGGCGCGGGCAGCGTTGCCGATGGCGTCCAGGCCCGAGCCGCACAGGCGGTTGATCGTGGTGCCGGGCACCTCGATCGGCAGCCCGGCCAGCAGGCCGGCCATGCGCGCGACGTTGCGGTTGTCTTCGCCGGCCTGGTTGGCGCAACCGAGGATCACATCGTCCAGCGCCGCCCAGTCTAGCCCGGGGTGGCGCGCCATCAGCGCCTTGATCGGCACCGCGGCAAGGTCGTCGGGGCGCACGCTCGACAGGGCGCCGCCGTAGCGGCCGATGGGGGTGCGCACGGCATCGATGATCAGCGCGTGGGGCAGGCTGGCGTCAGTCATTTGAAGTCTCCGGCGACAGCACGGTGCCGCGCACTTTGTAGGATTTGCCGTGGAACAGGGCGATCAGTTCGCCCTGCTGGTTCTCGATGCGCACGTCGTAGTTGCCGGTGCGGCCTTTGCGGCTTTGTTCGCTGGCGCTGGCCTGCAGGCGGTCGCCGAGCCGCGCGGGGGCCACATAGTCGATGCTGCAACCCAGGGCCACGGCTGCTTCATCGTAGCTGTTGCAGGCGAAGGCGAAGGCCGAATCGGCCAGGGCGAACAGGTAGCCGCCATGGCAGGTGCCGTGGCCCTGGATCATGTCGGCTCGCACGGTCATGCCCAGGCGGGCGCTGCCGGGGCCGGCTTCGAGCAGCTCGATGCCCAGGCCCTGGCTGGCGGCGTCACGGCCGAACATGGCCTCGGCGCAGGCGCGGGCCAAAGTGTGTGCGGACTGATCAGCCATGCAGGCGACCTCCTTCGGCGTGGGTGCGGCGCAGCAACAGGGACGGTCGGTAACGTTCCTCGCCGTAGCTGCGTTGCAGGTTGTCGAGCACGTTCAGGGTGTAGCCGATGCCCAGGTCGTCGGCCCAGGCCAGCGGCCCGCGCGGGTAGTTGACCCCGGCGCGCATGGCCAGGTCGATGTCACCGGGAGTGCCTACTCCTTGCAGTACGGCGTCGGCGGCTTCGTTGGCGAGCATGGCCACGGTGCGCAGCACCACCAGGCCGGGCAGGTCGGCGACCGGGCAGGCGCTCAGGCCAGCCCGGGCAAGCAGGGCGACGGCCTGGTCCAGGGCCTCGGCGCTGCATTCGGCACCGTGGCTGATGGCCAGGCGCGTGGCGCTGGCGTAGTCCAGGGCCAGGTCCAGCAGCACCAGGTTGCGCAAGCCGTCCTCGCGGGCGCGCTGGCTGGCCAGGCGGCCATCGGACAGCGCCAGGGTGGCATCTCCCACACGGAGCAGGCCGATGCCGGCGCGTTCGGTGACGGCGATACCGTTGGCGCGCAAGCGCTCGACCAGGGGCTGCAGGGCACCCAGGTCGCCTTCAACCGTGCAGCGCTCTACAGGCGTCTGGCTGGTCAATGTCGCGGGCTGTAGCCGTTCGGCACCCTCGGCGTAGCTATAAAAGCCCTGGCCGGTCTTGCGCCCGAGGCGCCCGGCGTCGACCAGCTCTTTCTGCACCAGCGACGGCTGGAAGCGGAAATCGCCATAGAAGGCTTCGAACACCGAGCAGGTCACCGCGTAGTTGACGTCATGACCGATCAGGTCGGTCAGTTCAAAGGCGCCCATGCGAAACCCCCCGGCGTCGCGCAGCACGGCATCGAGGGTGGCGCAGTCGGCGGCGCCCTCCTGCAGCAGGCGCAGGCTTTCGGCATAGAAGGGCCGGGCCACGCGGTTGACGATAAAGCCCGGCGTCGAACGGGCATGCACCGTTTGCTTGCCCCAGGCATGGGCGGTGTCGTAAAGCGTGGCCGCCAGGCTCGGCGCAGTGGCCAGCCCGGAGACGATCTCCACCAGCGCCATCAAGGGCGCCGGGTTGAAGAAGTGCATGCCAATGACCCGCTCCGGGTGCTTGAGCCCGGCGGCGAGGCTGGTGATCGACAGCGAAGAAGTGTTGCTGGCCAGGATGCAGTCCGTGGCGCACAGGGCTTCAAGCCGACGCAGCAGGTCCTGTTTGACTGGCAGTTGTTCGACGATGGCTTCGATAACCAGATGGGCCTTGGCCAGGGCGTCGAGGCTGTCCACCGGTTGCAGTCGGTCGCGGATCGCGCTGCGGCTGTCAGGCGCAAGCTTGCCTTTTTCCACCTGCCGGCCGAGCAGGCGATCGATGCCTTCGATCGCCTGCTCGGCTGCGCCGGGGCGCGTATCGTAGAGGCGCACGGGATGACCGGCCTGGGCCGCCACCTGGGCGATGCCGGCACCCATGGCGCCTGCACCGATTACTGCCACCAGGGCGTCGTTGTCGAGTGCGGCCATGGTCAGCGCCCCTTGAACACAGGTGTGCGTTTGTTCATGAAGGCGCTGACGCCCTCGCGGTAATCCTCGCTGCGCCCGGCCAGGCGCTGGAGGTCGCGCTCCAGTTCCAGCTGTTCATCGAAGCGGTTGTCGAAACTCTGGTTGAGGGCACGCTTGATCAAGGCCAGGCCGTAGGTGGGCTGGGCTGCCAGGTGACGGGCCAGGCCGAGTGCTTCGTCGCGCAGCGCGGCATCGTCCACCACCCGGTGGATCAGCCCCCATTGCTCGGCCTGCTCGGCGCTCAGGCGCTCGCCCAGCAGGGCCAGCGCCTTGGCCCGGGCCATGCCGACCAGTCTGGGCAGCAACCAGGTGCCGCCGGAATCCGGCACCAGGCCAATCTTGCAGAACGCCTGGATGAAGCTCGCCGAGCGTGCCGCCAGCACCAGGTCGCAGGCCAGTGGCAGGTTGGCCCCGGCACCGGCGGCCACGCCGTTGACCGCGCAGATCACCGGCAGCGGCAGGTCGCGCAGGCTGCGCACCAGCGGGTTGTAGAACTGTTCGATGGATTGGCCGAGGTCAGGCAGCTCGGCGCCGGGCGCGACATTGCGGTCGGCCAGGTCCTGGCCTGCGCAGAAGCCACGGCCTTCGCCGGTCAGCAGCAGCACGCGGGCGTGGTCGCTGTGGCGTACCTGCTTCAAGGCCTCGCGCACCTCCAGGTGCATCGCGGTGTTGAAGCTGTTGAGCTGCTCGGGCCGGTTGAGCGAGAGGAGGGCAACGCCGTCGTCGCCGATGGAAAACAGGATGTGCTGGAAAGACATGACTGGCTCGCTCCGTCAGTCGGTGGAAGGCTTACAGCCCTTGGAATCGGGCCGGGCGTTTTTCCTGGAAGGCGCGGATGCCTTCGTTGCGGTCGGCGGTGCCGGCCAGCAGGGTGAAGGCGTGGCGCTCGAAGCGCAGGCCGCTCGCCAGGTCCATGTCCTGGGCCTTGAGCAGCGCCTCCTTGGCCAGGCGCACCGCCAGCGGCGCCTTGGCGGCGATGGCGACGGCCACCTGCAGGGCGCGCTCGACGGCGAGTTCGGGCTCGGTGACTTCACTGACCAGGCCGGCCTGCAGGGCATGGCGGGCGCCGATGGCCTCACCGCCCAGGACCATCTGCATGGCCAGCGGCTTGCCCACGGCGCGCAGCAGGCGCTGGGTGCCGCCAGCCCCGGGAAGGATGCCGAGGTTGATTTCCGGCTGGCCGAAACGGGCGTCGCTGCCGGCGATGACGATATCGGCGCACATCACCAGTTCGCAGCCGCCGCCGAGGGCGAAGCCGTTGACGGCGGCGATCAGAGGTTTGGCGAAGCCGGTGATGCGTTGCCAGTGGGCCACCCGCGGGTCTTCGAGGATGCCGACCAGGTCGCGCTGGGCCATTTCGTTGATATCGGCGCCGGCGGCGAAGGCCTTGCGGCTGCCGGTAATGACCACGGCACGGATCTGCGGGTCCTGGTCGGCGGCATGCAGTTCTGCGGCCAGCTCTTCCAGCAGCGCTGTGTTCAGGGCGTTCAGGGCTTGCGGGCGGTGCAGGGTGATCAGACGGACACCGTCCGCCGGGGCCTGCACGATGAGGTTGCTTGGCATGGGATACCTCGGGCTGCACGTTCGGCGCCGGCTTGGGCCGGCTTTTCTTGGAGTTGTTCGTGGTGCTGGGGCAAGTATATGTTCAATGCGATACATAAAATCAACATAGAAATTGTAATTGCGTATCTGTATTTGAGGCGACGGCGCTATCGCGGGGCAAGCCCGCTCCCACGCAGCCTCGCTCTTACTATCACTCGGTGGGAGCGGGATTTCCCCACGATGAAGTCTGCACAGGTCTGAAGCTTGGTGAAGAAAGCGATACACCAGCAAGGCATTGACTAAGTGATTTGATCTGATACAGGATCGATAAGTCTTCTGAATCATATCGAGAGCCAGACCCATGCCCTGCTACCGCCTCGACGGCCTCACCCCCGTGGTCCACCCCAGCGCCTACGTACACCCAAGCGCCGTGCTGATCGGCGACGTGCTGGTCGGCGCAAACTGCTACATCGGCCCCTTGGCCTCGCTGCGCGGCGATTTCGGGCGAATCATCCTGGAGGAGGGCGCCAACCTGCAGGACACCTGCGTGATGCACGGTTTTCCCGGCGGCGACACGGTGGTCGAGCGCAACGGCCATATCGGCCATGGCGCCGTGCTGCATGGCTGCCGGATCGGCGAGGATGCCCTGGTCGGCATGAACGCGGTGGTCATGGACGCCGCGCATATCGCCCCGCGCTGCATCGTCGCCGCCACGGCCTTCGTCAAGGCCGGCTTCGAATGCCCGCAGCAACACCTGGTGGTCGGCGCGCCGGCCGTGGCCAAGCGCCCGCTCAGCGACCAGGAACTGGCCTGGAAGCAGCGCGGTACCGCCGAGTACCACCGCCTCGCCCGGCGTTGCCTGAGCGCGCTGGTGGAATGCCCGCCATTGACCGCGCCGGAGCAGGACCGCCCGCGCATGGGCGACTCCGGCTTCAGGCCCAAGGCCGAGGGCGGTGCATGAGCCTTGCGCGGTCGCGGCAGGCAGGTATAGTCGAGGCTTTAGCCGCGCCTCGTTCCCCCATGAGCAGCCTTGCCCCCCTGAATCACCTGATTACCCGTTTCCAGGAGCAGACGCCGATCCGCGCCAGCTCCCTGATCATCACCCTCTACGGCGATGCCATCGAACCCCATGGCGGCACGGTCTGGCTGGGCAGCCTGATCAACCTGCTGGAGCCGATGGGCATCAACGAGCGGCTGATCCGCACCTCGATATTCCGCCTGACCAAGGAAGGCTGGCTGACCGCCGAAAAGGTCGGCCGGCGTAGCTACTACAGCCTCACCGGCACCGGCCGGCGGCGCTTCGAAAAAGCCTTCAAGCGCGTCTACAGCGCCAGCCTGCCGGCCTGGAACGGCGCCTGGACCCTGGTGCTCCTGGCCCAGCTCGACGCCACCAAACGCAAGGCCGTGCGTGAAGAGCTCGAGTGGCAAGGCTTCGGCGTCATGGGCGTGAACCTGCTGGGCTGCCCGCGCACCGACCGTGCCGACCTGGCCGCCACCCTGCGCGAGCAGGATGCCGAGGACGACTGCATCGTCTTCGAAACCCACGCCCAGGAAGTGCTGGCCTCCAAGGCCCTGCGCGCCCAGGTGCGGGAAAGTTGGAACATCGAGGAACTGGGCCAGCACTACAGCGAGTTCATCCGCCTGTTCCGCCCGTTATGGCAGGCGATGAAGGACCTGGACGCGCCAAGCCCGCAGGACTGCTTCCTGGCGCGCACGCTGCTGATCCACGAATACCGCCGCCTGCTGCTGCGTGATCCGCAGTTGCCGGACGAGCTGTTGCCGGGGGATTGGGAAGGGCGCGCGGCGCGGCAGCTGTGCCGCAACTTGTACCGGCTGGTGCAGGGCAGGGCGGAGGAGTATCTGGCCAGCGCGCTGGAAACGGCGGATGGGCCGTTGCCGGATGCCAACGAGAGTTACTATCGACGTTTCGGCGGACTTGGCTGAGTGAAAGGAGCGGGCAAGCCCTCTTGTGCGAAGAGGGCGTGCAGATTGTCAGATGACAAAGAACCCATGGGTTGCGTCACGCCCCAGCTGATCCACCAATCCGAACTCCCAATCCAGGTACCCCTGCATCGCTTCGCACGGGTTATCCGTACCCTCGTAGGGCCGCCGATAACGATCGATGCGCGGCGCGCCCAGGCGCTGCTCGCCTTGTTCGGTCGGCAACCCGGCGGCGCTCCAGGCGCTGTTGCCGCCCTCGAGCACGAACACCGGCTTGCCGCTCAGGGCCGCCACCTCCGGCGCGGCATAGCGCGCCAGTTGGCTCGAGCCGCAGGTCAGGACGAAGTGTCGTGCTCCGGATAATGACGCCAGCACGTTCTTCAGCTGACTGCGCAGCGCCCACACCGCACCAGGAATATGCTGCCTGACATGGTTGGCGCTGGTGGTGAAGTCCAACACCTGGGTACCCGGTTCTGACAGCCAGTCGGCGAGAAGGGCGGGGCTGATGGTCTCGGCCTGGGGGGGCGCCGGCACGGGCGCGACCCAGGCACCGGGTTCCTTGAAGTCGACCGAGGACAACCCATCGAGCACCGCCACCGCCCAGCCCATCTGCGCCAGCCACGACGCGCTCATGTTGGCGCGCACGCCGTCGTCGTCCACCAGCACCAGGCGCGCGCCGCGCACGCTGGCGACATGGTCGGTCTCCTGCACCAGTTGGCCACCGGGCGTGGAGCGGGCGCCGGGCAGGTGGCCCACGGCAAACTCCTCGGGCGTACGAACATCGAACAGATAGGTGGTGCGCTGCGCTTCGGCCTGCCATTGGCGCAGGCCTGCCAGATCGATGCGTGCCACACCGGCGCGGTCGGCCACCTGGCGGGCGCGTTGCGCGGCGCTGTCGCGGGTGGTGGCGGTCACTGCGCGGAAACGGCGCGATTGGCCTTGCTCCAGGGTTTGCCCAGCGAGAGTCCAGCCGATGGTGCCGTTGCGCAGGGCCGCCACCGGGTTGGGGACGCCGGCATTGACCAGCGCCTGGGTGCCGATGATGCTGCGGGTGCGCCCGGCGCAATTGACGATCACCCGCGTATTCGGATCGGGGGCCAGCTCCGCCACGCGCAGCACCAGTTCGGCGCCGGGCACGCTGATGCCGCCGGGGATGCTCATGGTCTGGTACTCGTCGAAGCGGCGGGCATCCAGCACCACCACATCGGCGTTGGCGTCGAGCAGCGCCTTGACCTCTTCGGCCGCCAGCGACGGCGTATGGCGCTCGGCCTCCACCAGCTCGCCGAAGGCCTTGCTCGGCACGTTGACGTTGCGGAACAACTCGCCACCTGCTTCTCGCCAACCGGCCAGGCCGCCGTCGAGCAGCGCCACGTCGGTGTAGCCCAGGGCGAGCAGGCGCTGGGCGGCGGTCGACGCCAGCCCTTCGCCGTCGTCGTAGACAGTGATAGGCGTGTCGCGCCGTGGCACTCGGGCGTAGATCTCCAGCTCCAGGCGCGACAGCGGCACATTGGCGGCGAACAGCGGGTGGGCCTGGGCGAACGGGTCTTCCTCGCGGACATCGAGCAAGGCCAGTTCCTGGCCGGCGAGGAGGGCGGCGCGGATAGCGTGGAAAGTACGACGGGTGGCCTGGCTCATGCGCGGTTCTCTTTCGACAGATCCCAGAGGTTGGGCAGGTGGCTGTTGGAATAGCCGGAAATGAAGGGCTTCTCTTCGCCCTCGGCGCTGTACACCGCACGCCGCACGGCGCCGATGTTGGCGCCGTAGACATGGATGCTGATGGAAGTACGGTCGGCATGGGCATTGCGCACCTGGTGCAGGTCGCCGATACGCGGCGACACCGCGATCACCTCGCCGGGCGCGAGCCGCTCGGCCGGGCCCTCCGCCTGCAGGGCTCCGTGCGCCAGGGCATAGCCCTGGCTGATTTCGCTGCCGCGCAGCATGCCGATCAGCCCCCAGGTGCGGTGGTCGTGTACGGGTGTTTCCTGCCCCGGCCCCCAGACGAAACTGACGATGGAGAACCGCTGGCGGGAGTCGGCGTGCAGCAGGTATTGCTGGTAGCGCTCCGGGCTGGGCCGGGCGTAGTCGTCCGGCAGCCAGTCGTCGACACTGACCAGGTCGCGCAGCAGCCGCGCGCCGTGGTCGAGCAGGCGCGGCTCGTCCGGCGCCTGGGCGAGAAGGTCGGCCAGCTCGCCGATGAAGCTGCGTAGCCGTCCAAGGTTGGGCGTTTGAGACATGGGTTCCCTCGATGTCCGTCAGGTTAGGCAGCGCCGGGCGCTACCGTGGCGAGGAAAAAGGTATTATTCTTTTTGCGTATTTTTCCACATATTTATTATGCGAATTAAGAATGAAGATAGATGATATCGATGCATTCGTGGCCGTCATCCGCAGCCAGTCCATCAGCCAGGCGGCCGAATCGCTGCGCCTGACCCAGCCGGCCATCACCCGTCGGGTGCAGAACTTCGAGGAAGCCCTCGGCGTCAGCCTGCTGGACCGCAACACCAAACCATTGAAACCCACGCCCATGGGCATGCGCGTCTACGAGCAGTGCCGGGCGGTGCTGCGCGAGATGGACGCGCTGCGCGAACTGGTGCTCAGCGACGCCTTGCCCAGCGGCGCCTTGCGCCTGGGGGTGCCGCAGACCATCGGCGACGTGGTGTTGCTCGACGCCCTCAGCCAGCTCAAGGCGCTGTATCCCGACCTGCAGACCCAGGTCGCCACCGGTTGGGGCAGCCACCTGCTGGGCAAGATGGAGAACGGCGAGCTGGACGCGGTGGCGGCGCTGTTCCCGGCCGGCAAGGTGTTCCCCGAGGGCATCGTCGGTCGGTCGTTGGCGCGCATGGACCTGGTGGTGGTGGCTGCCCGCGGCGAGGTGGGCAAGCGCAGTTGCAAGCTTGCCGACTGCTACCAGCGTGGCTGGGTGCTCAACCCCGACGGCTGTGGTTTCCGTGCCGGTCTGCAGCGGGCGTTGAACGACGAAGGGCTGTCTCTGCGGATCAACCTGGAAACCTTCGGTACCGAGTTGCAACTGGGCTTGATCGCCAATGGCCTGGGCTTTGGCCTGGTGCCACGGCCGTTGCTGGACAACAGCCGCCACCGCGAGCGCCTGGACATCGTGCAGGTGAGTGATTTCAAGCCGGTGATCGACTTGTGGCTGATCCATCCGCGTTTTCTCGGCAACCTGCAGGCGCCGGTGGCGTTGTTTGGCGAGACCGTGGCGCAGCGGGTGGCGAATCAACCGTAGGCGCCGGGCTGAAATGGGGCTGCGTTGCAGCCCCGAAGCACCTATGCAAATTTAATATTTTGCATATGTTGGCAATTGTTGAATGCATTATTTGTATATTAGGTTAGAAGCAGATCGAATTTCACGCCACTTTTTAAGATCGATAGCATAAGGATCAAGCCAGGCACCGGCGGGCTTGATCGACACTCCCGCTGCGGCCAGCAATCAATGGATCGGCCTTGAGCGAGGAGATGGAATGTCCCGGCAAAGCAACACACTTGTCCCCGCCACGGCCCTGCTGACCCTGTTGCGCTGGCAGGGTTGGCGTAACCTTGGCCTGCGGCTGATCAGCCCGTTGCTGTTGCTGCTGGCGTGGGAACTTGCCTCGCGCAGCGGCCTGTTGCCGCCGCGAATCATCGCCGCGCCCAGCGCCATCGGCGACACCCTCTGGCAGATGATCGTCAGCGGCGAGCTGGCCGGGCATTTGTGGGTATCCCTCAAGCGTGCCCTGAGCGGCCTGGCCATCGGGGTCAGCGTGGGCACGCTGCTGGCGCTGCTCGCAGGCCTTTCGCGGCGTGGCGAACTCGCCATCGACTCGCCGGTGCAGATGCTGCGCACCTTGCCGTTCCTGGCCATCGTGCCGCTGTTCATCCTCTGGTTCGGCGTGGGCGAAACGCCCAAGATCGCCCTGATTGCCCTGGGCACCACCTTCCCGGTGTACCTCACCCTGTTCTCCGGCATCCGTGGCGTCGACCCCAAGCTGGTGGAGGCCGGGCAGCTGTTCGGCCTGGGGCGCCTGGGGCTGGTCTGGCACGTGATCCTGCCCGGCGCGCTGCCGGCGTTTTTTGTCGGCCTGCGCTACGCCTTCGGCATCAGCTGGCTGGGCCTGGTGGTGGTCGAGCAGATCAACGCCAGCGCCGGGCTGGGCTATCTGGTCAACGACGCCCGCGATTTCCTGCGCACCGACGTCATCGTCATCTGCCTGATCGTCTACAGCGTGCTCGGACTGTCCATCGATGCCCTCGTGCGCTTGCTCGAACGCCTGGCCCTGGCCTGGCGCCCCACCTTCATAAGGAACTGATCATGGAAGTCGCACTGCAACGCCTGCGCCCGCCGGTGCGGGTGCGCGGGCTCACGCGCAGGTTCCAGGGCCACACGGTGCTCGATAGCCTGGACCTGGACCTGGCGCCCGGCGAGTTCGTCGCCTTGCTCGGCCGCAGCGGCTCGGGCAAGACCACCTTGCTGCGAGCGCTGGCCGGCCTGGACCGGGTGGAGGCGGGCACGCTGGAGGTGCCCGGCGTGCATGCGGCGGTGTTCCAGGAGCCGCGGCTGATGCCCTGGAAGCGGGCCTGGCGCAATGTCCTCCTGGGCCTGAGGGGCGCCGAGCCAAAAGCGCGTGCCCTGGCGGCGCTGCGTGAAGTAGGCCTGGCGCACCGCACCGAGGCCTGGCCGGGCACCCTGTCCGGTGGCGAGGCCCAGCGCGTGGCCCTGGCCCGGGCACTGGTGCGCGAGCCGCAATTGCTGCTGCTCGACGAGCCGTTCGCCGCGCTGGACGCCTTGACGCGCATGCGCATGCACCAGTTGATCCTCGAACTGTGGCGCACCCATCAGCCATCGGTGCTGCTGGTCACTCACGACGTCGACGAAGCCTTGCTGCTGGCCGACCGGGTCGTGGTGCTGGACGCCGGGCGCATCGCCGAGCAGATCCCGATTCGCCTGCCGCGCCACCGCGAGGTGGCCAGCCGTGGCTTCCAGGCGCTGCGCCAACACCTGCTGGCCCTGCTCGGCGTCGAAGCGCCTGCGCCCAGCCATGCCCATACCCTCGCACGGACCGCCCAACGATGAGCCTCGACCTGCATACCGCCGTCAAGGCGGCCGACCTCGATTCGCCGGCCTTCGCCGACTTGCTGGCTCACCTGAGCGACGAATTCGCCGCCAGCGCCGCCGAGCACGATCGCCAAGGCAGCTTCCCCCACGCCAACCTGCGGCGCCTGCATGAACATGGCCTGCTGGCCCTGACCGTGCCGCGCCGCCTGGGTGGCAGCGAAGCGACGCTGGCCCAGGCCCGGCGGGTGATCGCCGCCGTGGCCCGGGGCGAGCCGTCCACCGCCCTGGTGCTGGTGATGCAGTACCTGCAGCACGCGCGCCTGCAACAGAACCAGGCCTGGCCTGAACACCTGCGCCTGCGCCTGGCCCGCGAGGCGGTGGCGGACGGCGCGCTGGTCAACGCCCTGCGCGTGGAGCCGGAACTGGGCACCCCGGCCCGGGGCGGCCTGCCGGGCACCGTCGCCCGGCGGGTGGCCGAGGGCTGGCGGATCAGCGGGCGCAAGATCTACTCCACCGGCATCCCCGGCCTGACCTGGCTGGCAGTATGGGCGCGCAGCGACGAGGAAGAGCCGCGGGTCGGCACCTGGCTGGTGCATCGCGACACACCGGGTATCCGCATCGAGGAAACCTGGGACCACCTGGGCATGCGTGCCACCTGCAGCCACGACGTGATCTTCGACGATGTACTGGTGCCCGCCGAGCACGCCGTGGATATCCTCCCGGCGCGCCAGCCACGCCCGTCCGAACTCGATCACAACGGCGTGCTGTGGCTGGCCGTGTTGCTGTCGAGTATCTACGACGGCGTCGCCCGTGCCGCCCGCGACTGGCTGGTGGGCTGGCTGGCCGGGCGCACTCCGGCCAATCTCGGCGCGCCGCTGTCGAGCCTGCCGCGTTTCCAGGAACTGGTGGGGCGCATCGACGCCTTGCTGCTGTCCAACCGGGTCCTGCTCGACGCCGCCGCCGAAGGGCGCATCCCGGCGAGCGAGGCCACCCAGGTCAAGTACCTGGTCACCACCCAGGCCATCAGCGCGGTCGAATTGGCCGTCGAAGCGATCGGCAACCCGGCGCTGGCCCGGGGCAACCCGCTAGAGCGGCATTACCGCGATGTGCTGTGCAGCCGTATCCACACCCCGCAGAACGACGCGGTGCTCGGCGCCGCCGGCCGCGCGGCGTTTGCCTTGCCCAGCCGTGGCGGCCAGGCATGAGCGGCGTGCGCATCGCCAGTCAGCTGGACGCGCGGTTCAACGCGTTGCTGGCCGCCGCCGTGCCAGGCGTGGAAATCCTGGCGCTGCCCAGGGGCGTGCCCCATGGGCTGCCGGACGATGTTCGGGTCCTGCTGGCCGCGCCCGACCCTGGCCTGCGTGATGCCGTTGCGCCGCCCTCGGGCTGGCCGTTCGGGCTCGGTTTCGTGCAACTGGTCAGCTCCGGCATCGACTACTTTCCCGGTTGGTTGCTCGAGCCGCTGCCCGTGGCCAGTGCTCGCGGGGTGACGGCGGACAGCCTGGCCGAGTTCGCCCTGGCGGCGATGTTCGCCGCCGCCAAGCAACTGCCGCAGCTGTGGATCGACGAGCCCGGGCAATGGCAGCCACGTCCGCTGGCCTCGTTGGCCGGCAGCACCTTGGCGATCTACGGTTTCGGGCGGATCGGCCAGGCGCTGGCGCGCAAGGCCCTGGCCCTGGACATCGAGGTGATCGCCCTGCGGCGTTCGGCCAGGCCGTTCGAGGTGGCCGGCGTACGGGGCGCCGCCAGCGTCGAGGAACTGTTCGCCCGCGCCGATCACCTGGTACTGGCGGCACCGGCCGACCCGTCGACCCGGCATGTCGTCGATCGGCGTAGCCTCGCCCACGCCAAGCCCGGTCTGCACCTGATCAATATCGCCCGTGGCAGCCTGGTGGACCAGGACGCCTTGCTCGATGCCCTGGACAGCGGCCAGGTGGCCCTGGCCAGCCTCGATGTCACCGAGCCCGAGCCGTTGCCGGCCGGGCACCGGCTGTACGGCCATCCCAAGGTCCGGCTGAGCCCCCATACCTCGGCCAACACGCCGCAAGTGTACCGCAACCTCGCCGCGCTGCTGGCGCGCAACCTCGAACATTTGCGCAGCGGACGACCGCTGGAGAACCTGCTGGCCCAAGGAGAGACCACATGAGCGCCAGGCTGAGCCGCCTACCCACCGCCTATTCATTGCCCCGCGACGGCCACACCGTGCATCGCTGGCAGGACCCGCCCCAGCAACCGACCCACGAGGCCGAGCGCCTGCTGCGCAAGCAGCGCCTGGCCGGCTCGTTCCGCCTGTTCGCCCGGCATGGTTTCGACATGGGCGGCGCCGGCCATATCACCGTGCGCGACCCCCAGTTCCCCGATCACTTCTGGGTCAATCCGGTGGGCGTGTACTTCGGCCATATCCGCGTCAGCGACCTGCTGTTGGTGAATCCTCGGGGCGAGATCGTCGAAGGGCAGGGCGCGTTGAACCTCGCCGCCTTTGCCATCCACGCCGCGCTGCACGAGGCGCGCCCGGACGTGGTGGCCGCCGCCCATGCCCATTCGTTGTACGGCAAGGCCTGGTCGAGCCTGGGACGCCTGCTCGACCCGCTGACCCAGGACGCCTGCGCCTTTCATGGCAAGCACGCGCTGTTCGACAACTTCACCGGGGTGGTGCTGGAGGCCAGCGAGGGCGCGCGCATCGCCGCCACACTGGGGCCGGACAAGGTCGCGCTGATCTTGCAGAACCATGGGCTGCTGACCGTCGGGCGCACAGTGGAAGCGGCGGTGTGGCGCTTCATCGCCCTGGACAACGCCGCCCACGCGCAACTATTGGCCGAGGCCGCCGGCACGCCCCGGCCGATCCCGGCGGCGGTGGCCGGGCACACTGCGCGCCAGGTCGGTACCGAGTTCGGCGGCTGGTTCAGCTTCCAGCCGTATTGGGACCGCCTGCTGCGCGACGAACCTGACTTTCTCGACTGAGTGCAAGGAGGCGCCATGAATCGCCGTCGTTTTCTGCAGTACAGCGCCCTGGGCGGGCTCGCCTGCGCGCTGCCCGGTGTCTTTGCCCGCGACTGGCAAGGGCTGACCCTGGGCGTGGCCACCTACAAGGGCGCCGCGCCGACCTTTTTCGAACAGGCCGGCATCGAGCGCCCACCGTATGGCGTGAAATACGCCGAGTTCAATGGCGGCAACCTCGGTTTCGAGGCGCTGGTCAGCGGTACCCTGGACCTGGCGCCGATGAGCGAGATCCCGCCGATCTTCGGTATCCGCAACCAGGCGCCGGTCAGGCTCATCGCCGTGCTGACCGGTGATGTCAACAACCAGGCCTTCATCGTGCCCAGGGGGTCGACGATGCAATCGCTGGCCGAGCTGCCGGGCAAGCGGGTCGGTTACATCCGCTCCACATCGTCGCACTACTTGCTGCTGCGCGCCCTCAAGGACCAGGGCCTGACCCTGGCGGACATCCAGCCCCTGGCGCTGACGCCCCAGGATGGCTTCGCCGCGTTCCAGAACGGCAACCTGGATGTCTGGGTGACCTTTGGCTACTTCATCCAGCTGGCCGAGCTGCGCAGCGGTGCGCGGGTGCTGCGCACCGGGCAGGGCTACCTGTCGGGCAACTACGTGATCGCCGCCAACCGGCGGGCAATCGAGGATCCGCTCAAGCGCGCGGCGATCGAGGACTATGTACGCCGCGAGTACCGCAGCTGGCAATGGGTGCAGCACCACCCCGAGGCGTGGGCGGCGCGATGCGAGCAGGTGCTGGGCATCCCCCGGGAAGTGTTCATTGCCCAGTACAAGGCCCAGAGCGGGCCGCGGGTGCTGCAGGCGGTGGACGATGCCGCGGTGCGGTCGCAGCAGGACGTGGCCGACACCTTCCACGCCGCCGGCGTACTGCCCCAGCGCCTGGACGTGGCGCCGTTGTGGGATCGCAGTTTCAGCTGGACAGAGTGATTCATGCGGCCCCCCGCAGGGCCGTGCCTGGTGAAAAGGACTTCCATGCCTAGCTCAACTCGATACGCCTGGTTGCCGCTGGCACTGGCCTGCAGCACCGCGCTGGCCGATGTCGCGCCCTCGACCCGCGCCCTGCATGAGCGCCTGATCGTGCTCGACAGCCACCTGGACACGCCCATGCAACTGGCCCGGCCTGGCTGGGACATCGGGCAGCGCCACCGCTATGCCGACGATCTGTCCCAGGTCGACCTGCCGCGCATGCGCGACGGTGGCCTGGACGGCGGATTCTTCGCCATCTTCACCCCCCAGGGTCCGCTCACGCCCGAGGGACGCACCCTGGCCAGCGAACATGGCTTGGCGGTCATCACCCGCATCCGCGACATGGTCGCCGTCCGGCCGGACGCGTTCGCCCTGGCCACGCGGGCGCAGGAGGTGCCGGCGATCGTTGCCTCAGGGCGGCGGGTGGTGCTGATCAGCATGGAAAACGCCGAGCCGCTGGCGGCCGACCCCGGCCGGCTGGCCACCTACCACCGCCTGGGCTTGCGCATGCTGGGCCTGGTGCATGCGCAGAACAACGATTTCGCCGATTCGGCCACTGCCTTGCCGCATTGGCATGGGCTGAGCCCGGCCGGCCGCGAGTTGGTGCAGGCAGCCAACCGCCTGGGGATCCTGATCGATGTGTCCCATACCTCCGATGCGGTGTTCGATCAGGTGTTGGCGTTGTCCCGTGCCCCGGTGATCGCCTCGCATTCCGGCGCCCGGGCCATCGGCCCGCATCCGCGCAATCTCGATGACGCACGTTTGCGCCAGCTTGCTGCTGGGGGCGGGGTGGTGCAGGTCAACACCTACGCCAGCGACCTGGTGCCGCGTGCGCCGAATCCCGCCCGGGACAAGGCCCTGGCACCGCTGTACCGGGAGTTCCGCCTGGCGGCCAGCCTGCCGCCTGCGCAGGTAGCGGACCTGGCCCGGCGCATACGCGAGGTCGAGGCCCGGTATCCGTTGCCGGCAACCAGCCTGGACGACTTCATGGCGCATCTGCTGCACATCCTTGACGTAGTCGGGCCACGGCATGTCGGCATCGGCGCGGATTGGGATGGCGGCGGCGGGGTGGCGGGGCTGCGCGATGTCAGCGATTTGCCGGAGATCACCGCGCGGTTGCTGGCAGCGGGGTACAGCGAGCAGGACCTCGCGGATATCTGGGGAGGGAACCTGTTGCGAGTGATGGAAGAGGCGCAGGCCGCTGCTGCCGCGAGCTCAGGTGTTTCAAAATAATTATGCGTTTTGTGCAGAATGCAAAGCTTGAGACATTACACATTTTAATATTTGCATATGCTCAAAATGTATTTCTCTTATCCCATCCCGCTCTCTAGGATGGCTCCACATAGAGCGTTTTCGTAGCTTGATAACATCAAGCCATAACTGAAAGCGATAACCGTGGACCAGGGAGAGTGCCCGCGATGCCATTGACCAGACGACAGCTCATTGCCCGTATCGGTGTGGTCGGTGGCCTGCAGGCTGCCACGGCGGCACTGGGCCTGTTTGGCACGTCGGGGTCGGCACGGGCCAGCCAGGAGAACTACGCCGCGTTGCCACTGGCCCGTGTAGGGCAGGGCGCCACTGTCACCGTGGTCGGCGCTGGCATCGGCGGCCTGGTGGCGGCCTACGAGCTGCGCAAGGCCGGTTTCGCCGTCACCCTGCTGGAAGCCCGCGAACGGGTAGGTGGGCGCAACTGGACCGTGCGCCGGGGGGATCGAGTCGCGTTCACCGATGGCAGCGTGCAGACCGTCGCGTTCGACGAGGGTTTCTACCTCAACGCCGGCCCCGGCAGACTGCCCAGCCACCACAAGTTGATGCTCGGCTACTGCCGCGAGCTGGGAGTGGCGCTTGAGGTGCTGGTCAACACCAGCCGCAACGCCCTGGTGCGTCCCGACCTCGACCAGCCGCCGATGCAGATCCGCCAGGCGGTCAACGACAGCCGTGGGCACCTGGCCGAACTGCTGGCCAAGGCCGTCGACCGCCAGGCCCTGGACCAGGAACTGAGCCTGGACGACCGGCGCAACCTGCTGGGCTTCCTGCGCACCTGGGGCGACCTGTCGGAGAAACTCGAGTACCTGGGCTCGGCGCGCTCGGGCTACAAGGTCTGGCCCGGGGCCGGCGACCAGCAAGCCCTGCGCAACGACCCGCTGCCCCTGCGCACCTTGCTCAACCCGGCCCTGGGCACGGCACTGATGATCGATGAGTACCCGGAGTTCTCGCCGACCATGTTCCAGCCGGTGGGCGGCATGGACCGTATTCCCCTGGCCTTCCAGCGCCACCTGCAGGATGTTCTGCGCCTGGGGGCCGAGGTGGGCTCGATCCGCAATTTCGAGGATCGGGTGGAGATCGGTTACCAGCAGCAGGGTAAGCCACAGCGCATCACCAGCGACTATGCGGTGATCGCCTTGCCGCTTCCGTTGCTGGCGAAGCTCGACAGCAACTTCAGCGCCCAGGTGCGCCAGGCGATCGCCGCCGTGCAATTCGGCCATGCCAACAAGGTGGCCTGGCAGTCCCGCCGGTTCTGGGAGACCGACTACCAGATCTACGGCGGCCTGTCGTTCATCAATCAGGCGTCTTCCGGCCTGTGGTACCCCAGCGGTGGCTTCAACCAGGCCGAGGGCATTCTCGTCGCCGCCTACAACAACGGCGAGACTGCCCGCCAGTTCGCCGACAAGTCGGTCGCCGAGCAGATCGCCCTGTCGCGCCAGGCCGTGGAGCTGCTGCACCCCGGTCACGGCCACGAACTGCGCAAGCCGTTGGTGGTGGACTGGGGGCGCATACCCCACAGCCTCGGGCCGTGGATCAGCCACCCGCTGGCCGACGCCGACTACGATCTGCTCAACCAAGCCCAGGGGCGGGTGCACCTGACCAGCGACGCGCTGGCCCACAGCGGCATCGGCATCTGGCAGGAGACCGCCGCCGGCGCTGCCCGGCGGGTGGTGCGCAACCTGTGCGAGCGTGCTCAGGGGACCGCGCAGGGCCGGCAGATCGCCTGAGCAATACACACCGAAAACCATCTGCCAGGTAGCGGACCTCCGAGGCTGGCGCCTACACATCAGTGGAGCTTCGCCATGCCTTTCAAGCACGCCCTTCTGGGGTTGGGGGTCCTGTTCGCGGCGGCCAGCCAGGCCGCCGATATCGAGCGCGTCCCCTCGACCTATCCCAACTCGCCGATCCTGCAGTCGGCGACCCTGCCGCCGGGCACGGCGCTGACCTTCGTCTCGGGGATCCTGCCCGACCCGGCCGACCCCAAGGCGCCCAAGGATGAGCTGCGCGCCAATGGCGACACCGAGGCGCAGACCGTGGCGGTGCTGCGCAAGGTCGAAGCCGCCCTGGCGCCGCGCGGCCTCGGCCTGGGCGATGTGGTGCAGTTACGGGTGTACCTGGTCGGCGACCCGCAATTGCAGGGGCGCATGGATTTCGACGGCCTGCAGCGCGGCTTTCGCCAGTTCTTCGGCAGTGAGCGCCAGCCGTTGAAACCGACCCGCACCACGGTGCAGGTGGCCGGGCTGGTATTGCCCGGCGCCCTGATCGAAGTCGAGGCGGTCGCCGCCAAGGCCCGTTGAGCCCCCGAACCCGAGAGCGGCGGCCGGGTCATGGCCGCCACAAGGAATATCCGCAGATGCCCAAGACCTTCAAGCTTTCCCCTGTGGCCACCGCCCTGGCCCTGAGCCTGGCCGGCGAGGCTATCGCCGCCGAAGACCCGGCGCTGTCTACCGTGGTGGTGACCGGCGTGCGCGGCAGCCAGCAGCGTACCGTGACCGACAGCCCGGTGCCGGTGGATGTGATCTCCGGCGAACAACTGCGCACCAGCGGCCAGAACGGCCTCAAGGACATGCTCACGCGCCTGCTGCCCTCGTTCAACGCGCCGACCATCAACGGTGGCGGCACCGCCTTCCTGGTACGCGGCATCAGCATGCGCGGCCTGGGCGGCGACCAGGTGCTGATCCTGGTCAACGGCAAGCGCCGGCACAATACGGCGATGATCAACAACAACGCGCGGGTCGGCACGGCTGCGGTACCGGTGGACCTGGACCTGATTCCCACCGCGGCGATCGAGCGCATCGAGGTGCTGCGCGACGGCGCGGCGGCGCAGTACGGCTCCGACGCCATCGCCGGGGTGATCAACATCATCCTCAAGCAGGACGCCGAGGGCATTACCTCCGACAGCTCCGTCGGCCAGTACTATGCCGGGGACGGCACCAGCGGCCATGAGGCGGCCAACGCCGGCTTCGACCTGGGCGACGGTGGTTTTCTCAACCTGTCGTTCGACGCCAAGGTACAGGAACCCTACGACCGCGCCGGCGCCGTGCGTGGCAACTTCACCACCCTGGCCAACGGCCAGCCCGACCCGCGCCTGAGCGAACGCCACGGCTGGGGCGAGGAATACGGCCTGGGCCGCGACCGCACCTACAGCGGCGCCTACAACCTGGAACTGCCCCTGGGCGAGGAACTGAAGCTGTACTCGTTCTCCACCCTCAGCTACCGCGACGGCAAGAAGGTCCTCGGCCACCGCGCGCCCACCGACATCACCGCCACCAACTGGCTGGCCAACCCGCCTTATCCGAAGGGCGGCCAGGCCACCCGCGAAGTGGAGGAGACCGACTACCAGTTGCTCGCCGGTCTCAAGGGCCTGGCCGCCGAGTGGGATTGGGACCTGTCGACCACCTATGGCCGCGACAAGGCCAAGCTGTACACCGACAACAACCTCAACCTGTCCAACGACCCGTTGCTGAGCCAGCGCCGCTTTCACCTGACCGACGAGATCTTCGACCAGTGGACCACCAACCTGGACTTCAGTCGGGCCCTGGACATTGGCTGGAGCAGCCCGCTGGAAACCTCGTTCGGCGTCGAGTACCGCTGGGAGAAGTATCAACTCACCGAGGGCGAACCCAATTCCTACAACTATGGCGACTACGTCATCCCAAGCGGCCCGTTGGCCGGACGGCGTCCGGACCCAGGCCTGTTCTCGGTCAACGGCACCACGCCGGAGGATGCCGGGCAGATGATCCGCCATAGCGGTGCGGCCTACGTCGACTTTGGCCTCAACCTCACCCCGCAGTGGTACAGCGCCTTCGCCCTGCGCTACGAGCGCTACAACCAGGAGGTCGGCGAGACCGTCAGCGGCAAGTTCACCACCCGCTACGAGTTCGCCCCGGGTTATGCGGTGCGCGCGGCGGTGAGCAATGGTTTCCGTGCGCCGTCGCTGGCGCAGAACGTGTTCTCTTCGACCAGCTCGGTGACGATCTTTGGCGCCGGCGGCAGCACCAGTACCGCACGCACCAAGCAGATGCGCCCCGGCTCGCCAGAGGCCATCGCCCTCGGCGCCCAGACCCTGGAACCGGAGAAGTCGCGCAACTACAGCCTGGGCTTCACCGCCGAGCCCACCGAGCGCCTGCGCCTGACTGCCGACTTCTACCTGATCGACATCGACGACCGCATCCTGCAGACCGGCGTGCTCACCGGGCCCGCGGTGTCGCAAATCCTGGTGGCCAACGGCCTGTCGCCTGACTTGTCCGGGCAGTACTTCGCCAACGCCGCGGACACCCGCACCAAAGGCGTCGACCTGGTGGCCGAGTACCGCCAGCCGCTCGCCGAGTACGGCACCGTGCGCTGGAGCCTGGCCTACAACCGCAACAAGACCATCATCCGTGACCTGGCCGACACCCCGGCGAGCCTGTCGAGCCTCGGCGCAGGGTACGTGCTGTTCGACCGCCAACAGCAGATCGACCTGACCAAGGCCACGCCCAAGGACAAGTGGATCCTCAACAGCAACTACAAGGTCGACGACTGGACGGTGAACCTGACCCTGACCCGCTACGGCGAGTACACCGAAGGCTCGAACATCCCGGCCAACGACCGCACCTACAGCGCCAAGTGGATCACCGACATCGACGTGGCCTACGACCTCACCCAGAACATCACGGTGGCGCTGGGGGCCAACAATCTGTTCGACAAGTACCCGGACAAGATCGGCATCGTGCCCTGGGCCGGGACCTACGAGTACGGGATGTTCTCGCCCTATGGACTGGGTGGGGGTTACTACTACGGCCGCGTGAGCCTGGCGTTCTGATGAGTCATTTATTCAGTGGGCGTCACATGCTGACGGGGTTGCTGTGCCTGGTGCTGGGGGGCGTTCACGCAGACGAAACACTGCGCGTCTCCAGCCAGAAGAACTCGCTGCAGGTGCTGCTGCAGGCCGCCGGCGAGCTCGACGATGTACCGTACCCCCTGGAGTTCGCCGCCTTCGGCGCCGCCGCACCCACCGCCGAGGCCCTGGCGGCCGGCGCGGTGGATATCGGCACCCTGGGCACCGCGCCGTTCGTGTTCGCCACTGCGGCCGGCGCCGGGCTCAAGACCGTCGGGGCGGTGCGCCTGCAGGTGACGCCCACGGCGGTGGCGATCGTCGTGCCCGAAGCATCGCCGCTGAGCGACGCGGCGTCGCTGGTGGGCCGGCGCATCACCACCACCCGTGGCTCCATCGGCCATTACCTGGCGCTGGCAGCGTTGCGCGCCACTGGCCACAGCGGCCGCGACGCCACGTTCGTGTTTCTCCAACCAGGCGAGTCGCGCAGCCTGCTGGCCAACGGCGGCGCCGACGCCTGGGCCACCTGGGACCCGTACACCAGCATGGTCCAGCTCGAAGGCGGCACGCGGGTGCTGGTCAGCGGCGAAGGCTTGTTCGCCGGCAACATGCTTCTGGTGGCCAACCCTGCGGCGATCCGCGACAAGCCGGCGCAACTGCGGGATTTCCTGCGCCGGGTTGGCCGCGCCTGGGACTGGGCCAACGCCCATGTCGAGCAGTTTTCGGCGATCCAGGCCCGCCAGAGCGGGCTGCCGCTGGAGGTGCACCTACGCTCGAACCGCTTTTCACAGCCACGCAGGGTCGCGGTGGACGACGCGCTGGTCAGGGACTTGGCCGACACCGCCCGGCTGTACCAGGACGAGGGGGTGATCACCCCGGGCTTCGTTGCCAAACAACAGGTGGACGAGCAGTTCAATGAAGCACCGGAAGTTCAGTGAAAGTTGTCCGCTGCGCGTAACTTAAGTTGTAATTTTTATAATGTTCATGCGCATTGCTGATAATGGCTGAAGTTGTTCAGTAATATTTTGAAAAAAGTTTTTAGGCTAGAGAAAAACGATATTTCACAAGTGCTTGCCGCTTGTTGAAGATGGCCTGGCGACCATCGGAAGTCGCCGGTTAGCCGCCAATCACAGGTGCAGTCAAACCGTTCAGGAATAGGCGAGGGAGTGTTCATGCTGACGATTACCACGGTCGAGGAATTGACCGCCGCACAGTTAGACGATGTGATTCACGCCCGCACACTGGGCATCCTGATCAAAGGCTTCGCACCCGCCGATACCGTGGCCCTGGCCCTGGAGCGCCTGAGTCATCACGAGCTGCGTGGTGCCTTCAGCGAGCAGACCGAGTTCGTGCGCCTGGGCAAGGCCTACATCGAGATCAGGGACGAGGCCAGTCGCGCCGAGTACCACGGCCAGGCCATCGCCAATATTCGCAAGATCCGCAGCGCCTTCGGCCCGCTGGCATCGCCCATCGACCATTTGCGCCTGCTGCTCGACGAGGTCTGGCCCAAAGGGGCGCGGCTGCTGGATGTGAACGGGCGCAAGTGCTTCGTCGGCATCGCCCGCTTCCAGGGCAACAACGTCGACCTCACGCCGCATACCGACGACCTGGCCCGCAATGCCCCGGCCGACCACCAGCCGCGGCTGCTCACCCAGCTGTCGACCAACATCTACCTGCAGATCCCCGAGGACGGCGGCGAGCTGGAGATCTGGAACCTGCACCCCGACGAGGCCGAGTACGAACGCCTGCGTGGCCAGCGCGCCTACGGTATCGAGCGCCACCTGCTGCCGCCACCGGACCTGGTGGTAAAGCCCGAGGCGGGTGACCTGATTTTTCTCAACCCGCGGTTGATCCACGCGGTGCGTCCCTCGGCCACCAGCACCCGGGTCACCCTCGGCGTATTCATCGGTTATTTCGGCGACGACCAGCCTTTGGCCTACTGGAGCTAAGCAACATGAGCAATGTGGAAGCGATCAACCTCAAAGCCTATTTCAACAAGGGCGGCGAAGCGCTGGACTTCACCGGCAAGCGCTGCGTGCTGGCAGTCAGCGTGGGCCAGGAATACCACGAGGAGCAGAAACTCAGCTCCACCGTGCACCTGATCAACAAATCCGGCTTCAGCCAGGTGAAGGTGGTGGTGGCCGACACCTTGCAGCGCCACAACAAGCACGGCAAGTCGCCGGGAGAGGCGCTGTCGGCGTCGATTCGCGATGGTGACGCGTGGCTGGCGCGCAACCGCAAGTACCTGGCCGGATTGGAGGCGCCGGTAAGCATCAGCCGCTGGAACCAGGAGCTGGCCTCGGACCGTTACGCCGAGCTGCGCCAGCAGGTGAACCAGCTTTATCGTGAAAGCGAGGACCTGCGCGGCGCCATCGAAGCGACCATCGGCGTGTTCATCGAGCGTCTGCGCTTGCGTGACCCCGAGGCGGACCTGGAGCGCGCCGCCGCCCAGTGCCGCGAGTACATCCTCGAGGAAGTGCCGATCATCCTGCCGCAGTGGGCCGAGCAGGGGTACGACTACGTGATCTACCCGCAGCAGATGACCGACGCCATGGCGACCGCCCGGCGCCTGCTGGTCGAGCCTCACGCGCCAGACCGCGTGCACTGGCTGCCGCTGAAGTTCAAGAAACGCGGCATTCCGATTCCCTTCACCCTGCCAGGGGTGGTGCATCCGGCCTGGGCCGCCAGCGCCATTGCCATCTGACCTTTAGCCTCGCAGGCCCCACGCCACACGGACGATGGCCTTCACACTGAAATCCGGAACAGGAGTTTCCATGGGCGTTTTTGCGCAACAGCAACGCAAATGGTGGGCTTTGCTCGGTGTGAGCATCGCCAGTTTTCTCGGCTGCGTCGACTTCACCATCGTCAACACCGCGCTGCCGGCGTTGCAGGCCGACCTCGGCGCCTCGGTGGGCAGCCTGCAATGGGTGATCAACGGCTTCATCCTGGCGTTGTCCAGCAGCATGGTGCTGGTGGGCAGGCTGGCCGACCTGAAAGGCCGCCGGCGGGTGCTCAACCTGGGGCTCACGGTCTTCGGGCTGGCCTCGCTGGCGGCAGGGCTGGCCACCACCATCGATACGCTGGTGGCCGCGCGGATCGCCCAGGGCCTGGCCTGCGCGGTGTTGTACACCGCGTCGGGGGCGATCGTCGCGGCCACCTTCGCCAGCGAGGAACAAGGCAAGGCATTCGGCGTGCTGTTTGGCGTCAATGGCATCGGCCTCGCGGCGGGGCCGGTGTTGGGCGGGCTGATTACCAGCGCCTTCGGCTGGCAGTGGATCTTTCTGGTCAACGTGCCGTTCGTGTTGCTCAGCCTGGCGATCATCGCCGTGGCGGCGGACGAGTCGCGGGCCGGCGAGGACGGCGCGCGGCTCGACTGGCTGGGGGCGGCGTTGCTGCTGCTGGGTTTGCCGAGCCTGGTGCTGGCCATCGTCCAGGGCGCCGACTGGGGCTGGACCTCGGCCAATACCCTGGGCCTGCTGGGGGTGGCGCTGCTTGCCCTGCTGGCCTTCGTCGCGGTCGAGTTGCGGGTCGAGGCGCCGATCATCGACTTGCGCCTGTTCGCCAACCGCCGCTTCGTCGCGGCGGTCACCGCCAGCTTCGGCCTGGCAGTGTTCTATTGCGTGGCATTTTTCGTGATGCCGTTGTACCTGGCGTTGGTCCGTGGTGAGAGCGTGCAGGCCAGCGGCCTGCTGTTGCTGCCGACCACCCTCGGCGTGGCGTTGCTGTCGCCGTGGGTGGGGCGCCTGGTGGACCGCAAGGGCCCGGCATTGCTGGTGCAGGTGGGGCTGTTGCTGTTCGTGCTGTCCGCCGTGCTGCAGGCGGCATTCGGTGAGCAGACTTCGTTGCTGCACCTGCTCGGCGCCTTCGCGGTGATGGGGCTGGGCTGGGCGTGCATCCTCGGGCCTTCGACGGTGCTGGGGATCTCTTCGGTACCGCAGCAGGTGAGCTCGGTGGCCATGGGTTCGCTGATGACCCTGCACAATGTCGGCGGTGGGCTCGGCCTGGCGGTCGGGGTGGGGCTGTACCGGGCGGTGGCGGCCGATACCTTGTCCGGCGCCACGGGCGTACCTGCGCAGACCGCTTGGCTGGCCAGGGCGGCGGCGGCGCCGGAGCAGGGCGCGGCCCTGCTGGGCGAGCACCTGGGGCAGGGCGGCGACGTCCTGCAGGGCTGGGTGCATGCCGCGTTTCTCGACGGCTACCAGGCGTTGATGGTGTTCCTCGCCGTCAGTCTGTTGCTGGTCTGGGGCGCGGTGACCCTGCTGCTGCGCACGACAAAAGCGCCGGTGCCTGCCCAGGAGCCCAGCCATGGCAAGGCGTGACGGCCGCCTGCGACTGGGGGCTTTTCTCTCCGGCGCCGGCGCCCACGCCGGCAGTTGGCGACACCCGCAGGCCGACGCCGATGCCTCGATCAACTTCGAGCGCTATCGACAGTACGCCCAGACCCTCGAGCGCGGCTGTTTCGACGCGCTGTTCCTCAACGATAACGTCGCCGTCGGCGAGCTGGATCCACGGGTGCTGCGCAGCAGCGCCTACAGCCTGCGCTGGGACCCGCTGACCCTGCTGCCGGCACTGGCGGTGGTGACCCGCCACCTTGGCTTGATCGCCACTGCCAACACCAGCTTCAACGAACCGTACAACATTGCTCGCACCTTCGCGTCCCTCGATCACCTGTCCGCTGGTCGTGCCGGCTGGAACCTGGTCACCGGATTGATCGGCGGCGAGAACTTCAACCACGCGGCGCACGTGTCCCATGCCGATCGCTATGCCCGTGCTGGGGAATTCTTCGACGTGGTCACCGGGCTTTGGGACAGCTGGGCGGACGATGCCTTCCCGCTAGACAAGGCCTCCGGCACCTGGCTGGAGCCCGCGCGGATGCGGGTGCTCGACCACCAGGGCGAGCATTTTCGCGTGCGTGGCCCGTTGAATGCGCCACGGCCGTTGCAGGGTTGGCCGGTGATCGCCCAGGCCGGCTCCTCTGAAGCCGGAAGAGCGTTGGCGGCGCGCAGCGCCGAGCTGGTGTTCACCGCCCAGCAGACCTTGACCGAAGGCCGGGCATTCTATGCGGACATCCACCAGCGCCTGGCCCTGGCCGGTCGGCCGCCGCAATCATTGCTGGTGTTGCCGGGCCTGGCGCCCGTGGTGGGGCGCACGGCCAGCGAAGCGCAGGAGAAGCACGAGCAACTGCAGGCGCTGGTGGATCCGGAGGCGGCGCTCAAGGCACTGTCGTTCCTGCTGGATATCGGCATCGACCTGGAGCGGCTGCCACCCGATGCCCCGGTTGTGCTGCCGGCCCCGTTGCCAGTGACCGAACGGCACAAGAGCCGCCAGCAGCTGGTGGTGGACCTGATCCGCCGCGAACGGCCCACCGCCAGACAACTGCTGGCCAGGCTCGGCGCAGGCGGACACCGGTTGCTTGTGGGCACACCCAGGCAGATCGTCGAGGAGATGGCCTGTTGGTTCGAGGAAGGGGCGGCGGATGGCTTCAACCTGCTGTTTACCCATCTGCCGGGCGGGCTGGATGATTTTGTCGGGCAGGTGGTGCCAGAGTTGCAGCGGGTGGGCTTGTTCCGGCGCGAGTATGAGGGGCGTACGTTGCGGGAGAACCTGGGGTTGCGGTATGTGCCGAACCGGCATTTTTCCAACTGAGCATGGCACCTGTGGGAGCGGGCTTGCCCCGCGATAGCTTTAGCGCCATCGCGGGCAAGCCCGCTCCCACGCAGCCCCGTGCTACTTCAGAGGGGGCAGCTCAACCCCGCTGATCGAAGAAATGCCCCATCAGCTGCAACAACGGCCGGCGTCGGTTCTTCACCGCGAACTCCCATTCATGCGTCTGCGACGGCGCATGGCCGAGCTCATGCTCGCCCAGCAGCTTCTGCACCTTGGCCAGGCGGTACCAGGGCACCGAGGGGAAGGCATGGTGGACGATGTGCAGGTTGAAGTTGAGGATCACGAAGCGCGACCACAGCGGCAGGCTCTTGCAGTCGTGGGACACGCCGTCCTGCTCCCAGAACTGCAGGCGATCGGCATCGCGGGCGAGCAGCGGGGCCTCGGCGTGGTGCGGCAGGTTGAGCAGCTCGACCATGAAGAACAGGAACACCCAGGTGATCAGGTAGAACAGCACCAGGTCCAGCAGGTGCCCCAGGCTCCAGGCCAGCACCGCCGCCGCCAGGTAGCCGGCCAGGTACAGGCGGGCGAAGCGGATCTCCTTGAGGATCCGCGGCGAGCTGTCGCCCTTGGCCTTGGCGATGAAGGGCGCGCGCCAGTTGAGCAGGAAGTGGTTGGCGGCGATCATCGGGATCCAGTGCTTCCAGACGAACTCCAGGGTGCGCTCCTGCTTCTTGGTCATCACCGAGAAGCGCTCGATCATGCCGCGGTTCTCCGGATCATTCAGCGGGTGCGCGGTCCAGGTGTGGTGGGCCATGTGGAAGCGCCGGCGGACCAGGAACGGCAGGGCGATCAGCCAGCCGTTGCAGTGGCCGATGAAGTCGTTGAACCGGCGGTTGGCCGAGGCGGCGCCGTGGGTCGCCTCGTGCATGATCAGGTAGAGCTGCACGGTGGCCAGACCTGCCAGCGCCAGGCCCAGCAACTGCAGGGCAGTGGAGTCGGCGAGCCAGAGGTTCCAGGCCACCGCCAGCAGCAGCAGGTCGGCGACCCACAACATCACGGTCCAGGGTTCCCGGGCGCCGTCGGGGATCTGTTTTCTTACACTAAGCCATTGGTCCTTGGTCACTTGCTGAAACTCCGATCAGTTAGCTGGCGGCCCGGGAAGCCGGGGCCGCGGGAAGGCTGCAGAGGTTGTTGGCCAGGTGCGCGTAGGCCAGGTCGAAGCGGGCGATGTCATCATCGAAACCGTGGCTGCGCGGCGCCACGGCGAAGTCCTGGAACACCAGCTGGATGCAGTCGTAGCGGCTGCCGTTCTCCAGGTGCCAGGCCGGCAGGTAGGCGGTGATCGCAAAGCCCAGGCGGCGCAGGCTGGCCAGCAGCTCCAGCTTGTCGGCCAGGATCACCAGGCCGACGTACTCGGCCTGGGAATACTGACGCAGCAGCGCGCCCAGCTCGGTCAGCACGACATGGGTCGAGGCATAGTGGCCGCATTGGCCCGACAGCATTAGCGCGGCGGCCTGCGGGTCGTGGCTGTAGCTGAGCTGGCCATGGCGTTCGGCGCCGGTCGGGCCGCTGAGGTAGGTGTCCGGGTAGCTGCCGGTGGCAACGGCAAGCTGCAGGGCGGGGTAGAGCAGCCTGCGGATATAGTCGGCGGCGCGGGTGGTCACGTACCAGGGGGCGACGTGCGCAAAGCGGGCCTGGGGTACGGGGTGGATGGCGGTCAGGTGATACTCGCGCAGGCCATCGACCTTGTCCGGGCCACCGTCATGGCCCACCAGCACGGCGGGGCGGATCTTCTTCATGACGCCGTGGCTGGCGATGTTGCGGGTAATGTAGAAGCCCAGCTCCATGGGTGCTGGCCGGTGCGTCTCGAAACCGAGGCGGACCAGGCTGGAGATGGCGCCGGTCCTGCGCGCGTCAGGGTGAATCACACCGTGGCACACCTCCCACGACTGGTTCCACGGGCGGCGGGCGATGCAGCAGCAGCCGACCAGGTTACCCTCGGCCTCGGCGACGAACCACTGCTGTTGCCCGCTGCTCATCGAGTAGCGGATGTAGGACGCGCTCTGGCAGGGGTGGGTGGTCTGCCCATAGACCTGCTGGAACAGCGCGGCGAGGGCTTCGATATCGGCGGGGTTGGCTGGGCGATAGCGCAGTGTTTCGGTTTCCGGCAACGGCGCAACGGCCGTTTGCGGTGAACGGGTTGCAGTCATGACGCACCTATTGTCTTTATTGAAGGCGAACGAAGGCAGTGACCGCCCAGGGCAGGTCACGGGTACGTGTCGGTTTTGGCGCTGCGGTCAGTGGCGAGGATGTCGTCGGTTGACGGCGGGGCTGGCGGGGGCGAGCAAAAGGCGAGGCAGGGCGGGTTTGAACGGAGCGTCATCCGTGAGCGTGGCCATTACGCAACTCCTGTACATGGCGGGGTTCTTGTCCGAGGCAAACAGAAATCCTTCCCGTTGCCAGGAAACCGACTATAGAGCCATGCCATGGGCTGTCAAACGCGCACGGAGGGTCGCCTGCGCGGTGGCCTGTGTGGGGCGGGCAAGGGGCGGATCAGCCCGCCCCCGGTTTTTCGGCACGCCAGGTTCCAGGGTCATGTGTTGTAGGCACAGGCTTACATGCTTACGCCCGAAATGACGACTCGGCGTTCAGCTATCGCTGCCCTTGGGATGGGCGATGATGCGTTGCGGTTCAGGTTTCCCCAGGCCCGGTGCAGGCACGCGCAGTGGCTGGCCGGCAGTGCTGTAGACCTGGGTGCGAGTGGCCAGCCCGTCGACCAGGGCGCCTTGCAACGGTTGCCTGGCCGGCGGCTTGCCACGGGCCTTGAGATCGGCGATCACCTCGTCGACCAGGGCATCGATCTGCGTGCTGTCCCGGTGGTGGGCGGTGGTGATCAGGTGCGCGGTATCCCCCGAGGTGGCCAGGCAATGCCGCTTCCACACGCTGGCCGAGGGGCAGGGGAACACCACGGTGATCGAGTTAGGGTTGCGCCAGGCCTCGATGCCGGCTGCCCGCAGCCGGTCTACCGCATGCTGGGCCAGGTCCAGGCAGCGCTGGATGCGCTCACGCCAGTCGTCCATGGAGCGGCTGCGCAGGGCGGCCCACATCATCAGCGGCGTATGGCCGTTGCGCGAGCCGCTGATGGTCTGGTCGCGGGCGCTGATGTAGTCGACCTCCACCGAGATGCGCTCGACGTTGGCGCGCCGGGCCACGACGATGCCGCAGGGCATCGGCGAGCCGATCATCTTGTGCCCCGAGACGCAGATCGAGTCGATGCCGTCGGCGAACGAGTAAGGCTCGGGGGCGTCGACGAAGGGCAGGATCATGCCGCTGAGTGCCGCGTCGGCATGCAGGTAGTAGTCCTCCCGGCGGATGCCGGCCTGGGCCAGGCGTTGCTGGATGGTGGCGATGTTGTCAGTGGCGCCGCGCAAGGTGGTGCCGATGTTGGCGAAGATGAGCGGGTGGCGCTCGCCGTCGGCCGCGATCCGTGCGACCAGGTCGTCATAGTCCATCTCGCCATTGGCCTGGGACGCCACCACCTGGGCTTTGATGCGCAGCAGGCGGACGATCTTGGCCACCGAGTAGTGGGTGTCCTGGGAGTAGTAGAGCGTGGCGTCGGGGAATAGCTCGCGGGCCAGGTAGCAGCCGAACATGTTGCCTTCGGTGCCGCCATTGGTGACATAGCCCCAGCTGTCCTCGAAGGGGATGTGGAACAGTTCGGCGAAGAAGCGCATCACCTCGCGCTCGAAGTCGAAGGAGTTGAGCAGGTAGTTGCTGTACTCGTTCCAGTCGCCGCAGTTGTTGATGGAGAAGCGCATGAAACGGTGCAGCAGGCTGTAGTCGAAATCGGCGGATTCGGGGTAGCCGACATTGAAGTACTGGTGTGTGAGGCAGTAGCGCCAGAACCCCTCGAGACGTGCGTGGTCGGCAGGTGAGAATGTCATGTCCAGCTCCATGGAGCGCGCCCGGCCGACCTGGGCCGGGCGCGTTGCGGGTGAAAGTCCTTGTCGGTGGTCGTGTCGGGCTCAGGCGGCCAGGGTGGCGCCGCCGTCGACCACGATGTCCTGCAGGGTCACGTGGCCGGCCTGCTCGGACGCGAGGAACAGCACCACATGGGCGATGTCTTCGGGCGTGGCGATCTTGCCCAGGGGCACGCCGAGCTTGAACTGCTGTGGCAGGCCGTCGATCAACTGCCGTTCTGCCGCCGGATCGCCCAGCATGCCGGCCAGCATCGGCGTGCGTGTCGAGCCTGGCGAGACCACGTTGCAGCGCACGCCGTAGGGCGCAAGCTCCAGGCCCACGCAGTGGCTGAGGCTGACCAGCGCGGCCTTGGAGGCGCAGTAGGCGGCCATGTTCAGGCGCGGCACATGGGCGGCGTTGGAGGCGACGTTGACGATGGCGCCGCGGCGCTGGCGGCGGAACACCGGGGTCCATTGGCGCATCAGGTAGAACGGCGCGCTGGCGTTGACGTCGAGGCAACGCTGCCAGTCCTCGCAGGACACCTCGTCGCTGAGCCCGAGCCGCAGCACGCCGGCGACGTTGACCAGCACATCGAGATACTGCGCCTGTTCCTTGAGCCGGTCGCAGACCCGTTGCACGTCGGCCGGGTCGGTCAGGTCGACATGCAGCAGCGGGAACGGCACGTCGGCCTCCTCGCAATCCAGGCCGATGACCTCGGCGCCTTCCTCGACAAAGCGCTGCGCCACGCAGCGGCCGATGCCGCTGGCGGCGCCGGTGACCAGCACGCGCCGCCCAGTGAAGCGGGCCATGGCCATCAGGCAGCCCCCCGCGCTTGTACCAGCGACCACCAGCCGTCCAGGGTCGGCGCGTTGGCCAGCTCCTCGAAGCTGACGGCGATGCCGCGCTGCTTGAGCTCAGCGGCCAGTTTCATCACCTGCAGCGAGTCGAGGCCGTAGAAGATCAGGCTTTCCTGAGGGTCGAGCTCGCTGTCGTCCTCGATCATCTGGCGCACTCGACCGTGCAGCCAGTCACGGGTGGTCACGCCCGCCGGCTGGGTCAGCAGGGTGGCGGTGTCGGTGACATGGCCGCAGCGGGTGGCCACGTACTTCAGGGCCAGGCGGTGCTCTTCCTCGGAGAAATCAGCCACCGCGTCGCCCACCAGGAAGGCCTGGATATCGTTCATGAAGGCGTCGGCGGCGGTGATCATGCAGCCGATATGGGCGTACACGCCGCCGATCAGCAGTTGGTCACGCTGCCAGCCACGCATGCGTTCGAGCAGGTCGGAGCGCTGGAAAGCGCTGTAGCGCCACTTGGTCAGCACGGTATCGCCCGGCTGTGGCGAAAGCGCGTCGATGATCGGTTGCTGCTCGGGGCTCGCCGCCGGCAGGCCCGGGCCCCACATGGCGTTGAGCAGGGCGCGGTCTTCCGGCGGTTGTTCATGGGGCTGGGCGGTGTAGACCACCGGGATGCCCTGCGCGCGAGCCCACTGGATCAGCCGCGACAGGTTGTCCACCAGCGCGGTGAGCAGGGCACCGTCCGGCTGGTAGAAGCGCAGGAAGTAGCGCTGCATATCGTGGATCAGCAGCACGGCGCGGGCCGGGTCGGGTTGCCAGGTGGTCTTGTTGGCCGGGTAGCTGGCCGGTTGCGGCATGGGATAGTCGTGGATGGTTGGAATGGTCATGTCGGGTCCTTGGACGGTCAGGCGGTCGGGGCGACGGCGAGCAGCGCGCGCAGTTGCTTCTTGTCGATCTTGCCCACCGCGGTCAGCGGCATGGCGTCGATCAGCCGGATGCGGTCCGGGAGCTTGTATTCGGCGATGCCCAGGCCCATCAGGTGGCGGCGCAGGGCGATCGGCTTGAGTTGCGGGTTGCGCGAGACGATGAAGGCGCAGCTCTTTTCGCCGAGCAGTTCATCGGGCAGTGCCACCAGGGCGGCGTGGGTCACATCGGGGTGCATGACGATCAGGTTCTCGATCTCCTCCGAGGCGACCTTCTCGCCGCCGCGGTTAATCTGGTCCTTGACCCGCCCGACGACCCGCAGGTTGCCGTCGGCGCTGCGCTGGACGATGTCGCCGGAGTGGTAGAAACCGTCCTGGTCGAACACCTGGGCGTTGTGCTCGGGGCTTTTGTAGTAGCCGCAGAAGGTATAGGGGCCACGGGTGGCGAGCATGCCGGGCTCGCCGTCGGTGACCGGCTGGCCCTGTTCGTCGAGGATGCGCACCTCGTCCAGCTCGCTAATCGGCCGGCCCTGGGTGGTGAACACCTGCTCGTCGCTGTCGTCCAGGCGGGTGTAGTTGACCAGGCCCTCGGCCATGCCGAATACCTGCTGCAGCTTGCAGCCCAGCACCTCGGGAACCTGGCGCGCCAAGGCCTCGGCGAAACTGGCGCCACCGACCTGCAGCAGGCGCAGGCTACGCAGCTTGGCGGCGTGCCCGGGGGCGGCCTGCAGCCACAGGGCCACGGCGCTGGGCACCAGGGCGGCCATGGTCACGGCGTGGCGTTCGATCAGGGCGAAGCAGTGCAACGGCTCCGGGTTGGCCGCCATGACGACGCAGCCGCCGGCGTGCAGCACGCCCAGGCCACCGGGGGAACTGAGGGTGTAGTTGTGCGCCGCCGGCAGCGCACAGAGGAAGCGCGTGTCGCTGTCGAGGGCGCAGATCTGCGCGCTGGCCCGCACGCTGTAGGCGTAGTCGTTGTGGGTGCGCGGGATCAGTTTGGGGGTCCCGGTGCTGCCGCCGGACAGCTGGAACAACGCCACCTCGCCGGGCGGACTGGGTGCGTAGTGGGTGCCGCGCACATCGGCGCTGGCGCTCCAGTCGTCTAGGGCATCGAGCATCAGCGTCAACTTCGGGCGCAGGCCTTCCTTGGCCAAGTCGTCGAGGAACGCGTCGTTGCGGAATACCTCATGTTCTGCCGAGGCGATCAGCAGGGCCGGCTGGATCTGCCGGGCAAAGGCGCCCAGCTCGTGCTGGCGGTGGCTGTACAGCGCGTTGACCGGGGCGATGCCGGCCTTGAGCAGGGCGAACAGCACGATGTAGAACTCGGCGACGTTGGGCAACTGCACCAGCGCCGTGTCGCCCTGGCCCAGGCCATGGGCGGCCAGGCGCGAAGCCAGGTTGGAGGCACGGCGGTCCAGTTCGCCATAGCTGATGCGGCGCTCGCCGCAGAGGATCGCCGGAGCTTGCGGCTGCACGGCGGCGCGGGCGATCAGCAACTGGCTGAGCGGCTGGTCGTTCCAGTAGCCGGCGGCGCGATAGCGCTGCGCCCGGTCCGCGGGCCAGGGGGTGAATTCGATGGTCATGGGAGTCTCGGAAAGCGGGTTTGAGGTCAATGGTCCAGGCCACAGGCGCGCAGCATGGTGCCGAGCTTGGTCTGTACTTCGTTCCATTCGCTGTCGGGGCTGGAGGCCTCGACGATGCCGGCGCCGGCGAACAGGCGCACGCGCTGGCCGTTGAAGGTGCCGCAGCGGATGGTCACCACCCACTCGCCGTTGCCCTGGGCGTCGCACCAACCGACCATGCCGGTGAACAGGCCACGCTCGAAGGGCTCGACGAAGCGGATCAGCTGGCGGGCGCGCTCGGTGGGGTAACCGCAGACGGCGGGGGTCGGGTGCAGGCGGCAGGCCAGTTGCAGGGCGTCGATATCGGCCGAGGCCAGTTCACCCTCGATACGCGTGGACAGGTGCCACAGCGCCGCAGTGCTGATCAGCGAGGGTCGTTCGGGGACCTGCAGGCGGCTGCACAGCTCGCCGACGCGCTGGGCGATGTCCTCGGTGACCAGGCGGTGCTCGTAGTGGTCCTTCTCCGACGCCGCCAGCCATTGCGCGTTGGCGCGGTCGGCCTCTGGAGCGGTCATACGTCGCACGGAGCCGGCCAGAGGATTGCTGACGAAGGCGGTGCCTTGCTTGTGCACCAGCAGTTCCGGGCTCACCCCCAGCAGGGTGGAACCGTCGACCAGGGGCACGCGGAAGTGGTAGCCCTCGCGGTTCAGTGCCTTGAGGTTGGCCTGCACCTGGGCCGTGTCCACGGGCGCGGCAAAGTGCAGGTCGCGCTGCACCGAGAGCACGGCCTTGCGCACATCGCTGTGCTGGAAGTTGACGATGGCGTGGCGCACGGCGCGCTTGAAACCCTGTTCGTCGGGGATGTTGGCCTGGCTGAGCAGAGCAGGCAGCGAGCCGGGCTGTACAGGAGCCGCGGTGCGCGCCTGCCAGGTATAGGCTTCGGGAACGTACAGGCTGGAAGCCTGGGTGGTGTCGAAGGGAATCGCGCCGACGACGATGGGATTTTCCTGCCCGGCCTGGCGGGCGCGTTCGAAGGCCTGGTCGATACTGCGCCGCAGTGCGCCGCCGGCCAAATGGCTACCGTGAGCCGGGGTGTCGATGCGTTCGCGCAGGCCGCTGACGCTCAGCTCGCGCTCGCCGGATGTGAATGAAAAGCTCGAGTCCTCTTGGCTGAGCGGCACGGTGTCCCTGTCTTGCAAACGCAGGGTGCCTGTCTTCATGGGTTGCCTCCTTGGCGATGGGTGAGAAAGAAAGCCTTGAAATATAATCATTCTCGTTAGTAAATATGAGGACGCGAAACACATGGATTTGTCAACTACGCGGGTAAGCGATGAGAGAGTTAACTTCGATGCAGGCCGCCTGTTGGATCGGGCGGGATGCACATGCGGCACTGGGTGGCGTCAGCGCGCACCTGTACGCCGAGTTCGATGGCCGGGCCATCGATGTGGCGCGCCTTGCCGGCGCACTTGAGGGGCTGTACCGGGCGCATCCGATGCTGAGCCTGCGCATCGACGGGCAGGGGCGGCAGACCGTCGACGAGGCGCCACGTGCCCACCTGGAGTTGGAGGATTTCAGCGATCTGGATGGTCCAGCCGTGGAGCGGCGCCTGTTGGAGAAACGTCGCCAATGGGGCCACCAACGCCTGGACCTGGGTGCTGGCCAGGGTGCGCGCTTCGGCGTGAGCCTGCTGCCGGGCAATGCCTGCCGGTTGCATGTGGACACCGACATGATCGCGGTGGACCCGTCGAGCTTCCGGGTGCTGATGGAAGACCTGGCCCGGCTGTACGAGTCGCCTGAAAGCATTCTGCCGAGCACGCCGAGCTACTTCGACTGGCTGGACCAGGTGCGTGCCGATGCCGACCTGCGTGCCGCCCGCGGCCACGACCGCGCCTGGTGGCGAGCACGCCTGGCGCAGATCGCCCCGGCGCCCTCGTTGCCCTTGCTCCCTGCGGGGCCGGCACGCAGCGAGCGCTTTGCCGCTCGCCTTGAACCTGCGCAGTATCGTGCCTTGCAGCACGCGGCGCGGGCACAGCGGATCACCTCGTCGGCGTTGATGCTCGGGCTGTTCGCCACCGCCCTGGGTGAGCACACCGGCGATCGGCGCTTGCGCCTGAACGTCCCAGTGTTCTGGCGCGAACCGCTGCTGGAGCCTGTGCAGCGCATCGTTGGCGAGTTCGCCAACCTGGTGCTGGTGGATGTCGACTTCAGCGGAGTCGCCAACCTTGCCGCGCTGTGCCGGGACCTGCATCGGCAACTGGTGGAGCGTCTGGCACACAGCGCCTATCCGGGCGTGGACCTGATGCGCGACCTGTCGCGCCATCACGGTACGCCGCAACTGGCACCGGTGGTGTTCACCGCAGGGCTGGACTTGCCTGGCGGCGAGCTGTTCTCCGAGCGGGTGAGCCGGGTGTTCGGGCCGATGGGCTGGGTGATCTCCCAGGGCCCGCAGGTGGCCCTGGACGCGCAGGTGGCGCGGGCCGACGGCGGCCTGCTGATCAATTGGGACGTGCGCCTGGACGCATTGCCCGCTGACTGGGTCCAGGCACTGTTCGAACGCTTCATCGCCCTGGCTGTGGCGGTGGCTACCGACATGGGCGGGCTGCACCAGCCATTGGCGATCGCGGCGAGCCGGGATCGACCACTGAACGCTCTGCAACAGGCCTACCTACTGGGGCGTGGCGAGCACCTGCCGCTGGGCGGCGTGGCCATGCAGGAGTTTCGCGAGTATCGCGGGCGCCTGGACCTGGCGCTGCTGCGCAGCCGCCTCACGGACATGGTGCGCCGCCACGACAGCCTGCGCACCCGTATCGATGCCCAGGCATTGACCCAGTCGATAAGCGACCAGGTGCAGGTCAACCTGGAGGTGATCGACCTGCACGGGTTGACGGCCGAGCAGGCCCAGGCGCAGCTTGAGGTCCGTCGCGAGGACTATGCCCATGCGCTGTTCGACCTGGCCGGGCCGCCCTGGAATGTGACCGCCTTCCAGTTGCCACAAGGCGAGTTGGTGGTGTTCGTGCGCTTCGATGCGCTGATTCTCGATGGACGCTCCATCGCTACCTTGATGGTCGAGTTGTTCGACGGTCACTGCCAGCCGCTGACGGCCAGCGAGCCAACGACAGCTATCATCGACCAGAGCGAGGTGCGCAAGGCGGATGCCGAGTATTGGAAGGCAAAGCTGGCCGAGGTCGACGGCGCACCAAGGCTGCCGTGGCGCCAAGCCTTGGACAAGGTCGGCGTGGCCCGATACGCCCGCCAGCGTCAGATAGTCTCCGCCCAAGCGTTCAAGGCATTGAGCCGCGCCGGTGCGCGTGAGGGGCTGTTCAAGAACTCGACGATCATGGCCGTGGTGCTGGAAGTGCTCGGCCACTGGCTGGACGAAGGCAGTCTGTGCGTGGCGGTGCCGGTGGCGCCGCCCCAGGACGGCGCATTTGCCAACCGCTCCAGCTTCATCGCCGTCGATTGGCAGCGCGGCCTGCCCAGCCTGGCCGAGCGCGCCAAGCGCCTGCAGGCCGATGTGCTGGAGGGCTTGCAGCATCTGGCGTTCTCCGGCGTGGACCTGGCCCGCCTGCTGTACGACAGCAACGGCCCAGGCCCGGCGCTACCGGTGGTGCTGACCAACGGCCTGTCCTGGCCAGTGGGCGCGGTCGATGGCCCGATGACCCTCAGCGCGGGCCTGACCCAGACGCCGCAGGTGGCCATGGACATCCGATTCTGCAACACCGCCGAGGGCGGGCTGGCGTTCGAGATCGACTATGCCCGTGAAGCGGTCGATGGTCGCTGGGTCGGGCAGTTGCTCGCAGCCTTGAACCAGGCGGTGGCGCATTTGGCCGGGCAGGCTGCATTCGAAGTCCACGCACGGCAGTTCATCGACCTTGGCCACTACCGCCTGAACAGCAGCGAGGCGCAGGCCGAGCCGGTCGATTTCCTTGGGCGCATCGCCCACAACCTGTTCGGCCCGGACAATGGACGCATCGCCTTGCTGCATGGCGAACGGCGCATCAGCTATGCCGAACTGGGGGAGGGTGTGAAGCGCATTGCCGGGGCATTCCAGGCCCGCGGGCTGCGCCCCGGCCAGGTGGTCGCCATTTGCCTGCCACGCGGTCCTGAGCACACCATGACGACCCTGGCCTGCGCCCTGAGCGGGCTGGTCTGGGTACCGATCGACGCGGCGGCGCCCGAGGAGCGCCTGCGCTATCTGCTGGACAACTGCCAGCCGGCGCTGGTGGTCGACGCCGTCGCGCCACTGCTGGCCAGCCCTCCGGCAGCCCTGGACCTGACGGGGCTGGCGGCCTTGTCGGCGAGCACCGCGCCGGCCTACTACCTGTACACCTCCGGCACCACCGGCAAGCCCAAGTGCGTGGTGCTGAACAACCGCGCCACCGCCAATGTCATCGGCAGCACATTGGCGCAGTGGCAGGTCAGCCGCGACGATGTGTTCATCTCGGTGACCCCGCTGCACCACGACATGTCGCTGTTCGACGTATTCGGCAGCCTGTGCGCCGGGGCGGCGCTGGTGCTGCCCGAGCCCGGCGAGGAAAAGGATGCGCTGCGCTGGAACCAGTTGGTCAGGCAGCACGGTGTGAGCCTTTGGTGCTCGGTGCCGGCCATCCTCGAAATGCTCCTGGCCTGCCGTCAGGGTGATGGTCTGCGCAGCCTGCGCCTGCTGGCCCAGGGCGGCGACTACATCAAGCCGGCGGTGATCGCCGAACTACGCGAGCTACTGCCCGAGGCGCGGCTGGTGTCCCTGGGGGGCCCGACCGAGACCACCATCTGGAGCATCTGGCACGAAATCGGTGAACAGGACCGCGCCAGGGTGCCCTATGGCCGGCCACTGCCAGGCAACCGCTACTGGCTGCTGGACGAGCACGGCGCGCATTGCCCGCAGGGTGTCGCCGGGCGTATCCACACCAGTGGGGTGGGCTTGGCCTTGGGCTACCTGGAGGACGGCAAACTGGTGCAGAACGACTTCGTCAATGTGCTCGACGAGCACGGCGCGCCAGTGCGTGCCTTCCGTACCGGTGACCGGGGCCGCTACCGCGAGGACGGGGTGCTGCTGTTCGACAGCCGGGTCAATGGCTATGTGAAGGTGCGTGGCGTGCGCGTGTCGCTACCGGACATCGAGATCGAGCTGATCCGCTATCCGGCGGTGCAGCAGGTGCTGGTGGTGGACTATGGCGACACGCAACAGGGCGAGGCCTGCATCGGCGCGCTGTATGTAAGGCGCAACGGTGCGCCGCCCGGCGCCCTGGCGTTGCGCGAGCATGCCCGGGCCCTGCTGCCGCAGTCCCACGTGCCCACACGGTTCGTCGAGGTCGACGCCTTGCCGTTGACCGCCAACGGCAAGCCGGACCGCAGGCTCGCCCGCGCCTTGCTTGAAGGTGACACCGAGCAGGCGCCGATACCGGCGGCTGTGCCCAGCGACCCGCAGCGTCATGCCCAGGTGCTGGCGATCTACCAGCAGGTGCTCGGTGCCACCCAGCCGGCCAGGGATTTCCTGGCCATGGGCCTGCGGCCGCAGCACCTCAAACCGCTGGCGGCGCGCCTGGGCGAAGCCTTCGCGGTGCGCCTGTCGCCCGCGCAGTTGCTGCCGTGCCGCACGGTGGAAGAGGTCGAGCGCCTGCTCGTCAGCGCCCCCATGTGAAACCACCGGCCTGAATCAATCGCCCTGGGCCTGGCCCGGGGCGCCAATCATCGTTCTTGGGAAATCATCGAGCATATGGACATCGCACACCTGGATATCGCCGGCATCGGCATCGGACCGTTCAACCTGGGCCTGGCCGCGCTGCTGTCGCGCCACCCGCACCTGAGCTGCGCGTTCCTCGAGCGCAAGGCGCAGTTCCGCTGGCACGAGGGCCTGCTGCTGCCCGGCACCACCTTGCAGGTGCCATTCCTGGCCGACCTGGTGACCCTGGCCGACCCGTGTCACCCGCTGAGCTACCTCAATTACCTGCACCAGCACGACCGCCTGTTCCAGTTCTACTACTACGACCACTTCCAGGTGCCCCGGCGCGAGTACGACCACTATTGCCGCTGGGCGGCGGGCCAATTGCCGGGCTGCCATTTCGGCGAGGAGGTCACGGGCGTGCGCTACGACAACGCCAGCGAACGCTTCGTCATCGACAGCGTGTCGGTGTCGGGCCTGGAGCGGCGCTACAGCAGCCGCGACCTGGCCATCGGCCTCGGTACCCGGCCATGGTTGCCGGCCTGGGCGCGCACCCGCACCCAGGCGCCGTTGCTGCACTCGGCAGAGTTCGGCAAGCGTCAGGGCGAGCTGGAGCAGTGCCGGCGCGTGGTGGTGGTCGGCTCCGGACAGAGCGCCGCGGAGTGCGTGCTGGCGCTGTTCAACGCACTGACCCCGGAGCAGGTGGAGGCGGGGGCGTCGATCCACTGGATCACCCGCTCGGGAGGCTTCCACCCCATGGAGTACTCCAAGCTCGGCCAGGAGTGTTTCACCCCGGCGTACATGAACTACTTCCACACCCTGGCGCGGGACAAACGCCGGGAGATCGTCGCCCAGCAGGGCCTGTTGTACAAAGGCATCAGCTTCTCGACCATCGGCGCGATCTACGACCTGATCTACGAACGCTCCATCGGCGGGCGCGAACCTGGGCTGACGCTGTTGTCCAGCTGTGACGTGGAGACGGTCGAGGAGCTGGGCTCGGCGGGGCTGCGCATGACCTTCCGGCACAGCCAGCTGGAGCAACGGGCAACGCTGGAAGCCGACGCGGTCGTCGCGGCGACCGGCTATGCCCATGCCTGGCCGCAGTGGTTCGAGCAGCTCAAAGGCACGGTGCTGGCCACCGACGCGCACGGTGACTGCATCGTCGGCGAGGACTTCACCGCGCAGCGTTGCGATGGCGGCAGTGGCCGCGTGTTCGTGCAGAACGCCGAGATCTTCCAGCATGGCGTCGGCTCGCCGGACCTGGGGCTGGGGCCGGTGCGCAATGCGGTGATCGTCAACCAGTTGCTGGGTCGGGCGCAGTACCGGGTGCCGCAACGCTCGTCGTTCCAGCGCTATGGGTTGCCGGAGGACTGAACGATGGGGCTTTAACCAGAACGGCGTGGGAGCGGGCTTGCCCCGCGATGCCATGCATGGCACCGGCTTCGCCGGTGATCGCGGGGCAAGCCCGCTCCCACGGATGCACAGTTCCCTGTATCGGGAAAAGGGGCGCAAAGCGCCCCTGGTTGCTACAACTCCACGTCGCCCAGCGCCCGCCGGCCGCCATCCACCTCGGCCAACACACCGAACGCCGCCGAAATCATCGCGCACAGGCGCTCGACCTGAGCACCGCTGTAGCGATCGCTGCGGTAGGTGATCACCAGGCGCAGCGAGCGCTGGCCATCGAACACATCTTCCATGATCTCGAACTGCAGGCCGAACATCGACTCGCTCTTGTCCGGGTCGATCTGCTTGTAGCGGATAGCCCGGCCATCGGGTGCCTGCAGCGCGCCATTGAGGGCGTTGTTGGCGTGGATCTGCACATACACATCGAACATCAGGCCCTCGGCGGGAGTCATGCCCAGCGCCTGCTGGATGGTCTCCATGGGCACGTCGGCATAGGCCATCGAGTCGTTGATCATCCGCGTCACCTCGCCCAGCAACCCGGCCAGCGACTGTTCGGGGGCGAACTGCACGCGGTGGGCGACCATGGTGGTGAAGTAGCCGACGGTGTCGAAATACGCAGGATCGGTGCGCCCGGACGCCGAGGTGCCGATCACCAGGTCCGAGAGGTTGCCGAGCTTGTGCAGCGACAGGGCGATGGCGGTGTAGATCACGCTGAACAGCGATGACTGATGCAGCCGGGCACTGGCGCCCAGTTGCTCCAGCATGCCGGGTTCGGGACGCAGCTCCAGCCAGCGCGCACGCGTGGTCGCCTGGTCGGCGGGCAGCAGCGTGGCGTCATCGCAGGCGGGCAGGGCGAGACCGCGGGTGGCGTCGCGCAGCAGTTCGGTCCAGTACGCCAGGTGGCGCGGGTTCGGGCCCTGGGCACTCTGGGCCAGGGCGAATTCGTGGAAGGTGCGCGCCGCCGCGGGCCATTGCGGCGCCCGGTCCCGGGCGCGGGCCAGGTAGGCCTCGGCCAGTTCGGCCATGATCACGTTCAGCGACCACTCGTCGATGGCCATGTGGTGGACCAGGAACGACAGCACCTGGTGGCCACTGTGCGGGTCACGCAGCATGCGCAGCCTGAGTGGCAGTTCGCGGGCCAGGTCGAAGCGGTGCTTCGCCTCGCTGGCCAGGCTCGCGCCAGCGCTTTCGGCGCTGTTCCAGAACCACTTGAAACGGTCCAGCTCGGTCAGCGGCACGATGCGCTGGCAGGCGTCGTCGCCCTCGCCATGGTAGGTGGTGCGCAGGCTGGCATGGCGCTCCAGCAGGTCGGTGAAGGCCTGCTGCAGCAGCGCCTCGTCCACCGGGTCGTGGAAGTCCAGGGCAAAGGGCAGGTTGAAGATAGTGCCGTAGTCGAAGGCCGCGCAGGCGCGCCACAACGACGCCTGGGCCAGGGCCATCGGCGCCTGCTGGATATCCCCGGCCTGATCGCTGCCCTGGCTGGCTTGCCCCTGGCTCAGCTTGGCCCGTGTGGCCAGCGCCGAGGCGCTGGGCGAGGCGAAGAAGTCGCTGAAGCGCAGTTCGATGCCATGCTCGCCCTGCAAGCGCCCGATGATCCGGGTGGCCAGCAGCGAGTGGCCGCCCATGTCGAAGAAGTCATCGTCCAGGGTCATGCCAGGCTCCGCCAATGCCTGGCGGAACGCATCGAGGATGCGTTGCGCGATGTCCGTCGAAGGCGCCTGCGACAACGGTTCGAGCACCAGTGGCTGGTCGCCGGCCTGGGCGTCGTATGCGGCGCGGATGCGTTCGAGCAGGGCTTGCGGCGACTGACGCAGCACCGCATGGCAGAGCAGACCGAGTGCGGCCTGGTGATCACCGGCCAGCAGCAGGGCCTCGAATGGCGGCTGCGTGGTGGAATCCCAGGGCGCAGCCTGGCGCGCCCGCAGCAGGGCGTCCATGCCCTCGGCCGTGCTCCGTTCGATACGCAGGCACGGGTACCAGCCGGGCTCCTGGGCCTTGTACAGGTCGCCGTCGTCACTGAAGTGGTAGCGGCTGTTCAGGCCCGGCGTGGCCTCGACCACCGCCTGCACGGCCAGGGCCAGCAGCGACAGGTCGGCCTGGGGGCCAAGGCGCCAGGCGCCCAGTTGCCGGTGCAGCTGCTCGGGTTGCTGCTGCTGGGCGAACCAGGCGAGTTCTTCGTGTTCATCCAGGGCCTGGGGCGAGGGTGGGGTGGTGTTGCGTTCCAACATGGTTAGCTTCCTGCTGTTCGATCGATCAAGGCCCGCGTCGGCCTTCACTGCCATCCGTGGATCGCGGTGAGTGGCCGCGCAGAGGGGTCGCACCACCGGGGTGCATTGCGTGAATCCCGAGGATTCGTTATGGTGAGAATGATGCAAATAATTATCATCTAGATTGGCGCACGTCAAAGGAAGCCGTCTGGAATGCACCACGCTCAGGGAGAGGTACCGTGGACAACGGAACGTTCGCGCTTCGTCAACAGCTGCAACAGCTGTATCAGGATCATCACGGCTGGTTGTGCGACCTGCTGCGCCGCAAGCTGGGCAACGCGGTGGATGCGGCGGACCTGGCCCACGATATCTACCTGCACCTGATGAACAGGGGCCAGGTACCGACGGCGGAACAATCGCGCTGCCACCTGACGCAGATCGCCAACGGCAAGGTCATCGACCTGTATCGCCGCCGCCAACGTGAAAGCCGCTACCTCGAGGACCATGGCCTGCAGCCCGAGCCGCGGGTGCCGTCGGAAGAGGCGCGGGCACTGGCGATCGAAGCCCTGGGTGCGATCGACAGCGCCCTGCAACGGCATTCGCCCAAGGCCCGCCAGGCCCTGCTGCTGTGCCGGCTCGACGGTATGGCCCATCGCGCCATCGCCGCCGAGTTGCGGGTATCGGTGTCCTCGGTCGAGAAGTACATCGCCGCCGGCGTGCGCACCTGCAGGCGCTACCGCATCGGCAGTGGCGCCTGAGCGTGGGCATTCTTTTTTGCGGGTTTGCCCGCCTCGTGCGGAATACAGGTTGAGAAGGATTGGCGGGCTGGGCGCCCAAGTGGCTGCCCGGCCTGCTCTTCGTGCTGAAAAGGAGCATTCATGAGTGTTGAACAAGGGGTGGCGGTGCAGCAGCCCGCCAAGGGGCCGGTCGCCGCAGTGCTGGCACCGATTCGCGGGCGCTTGATCGTCGCCGGGTTGCTCGCCGCGCTGGGCGCCATGCTCAGCCTGGCGCCCCTGGCCGCGATCGCCGAGGTCGCCCGGCTGGCGCTCGCCGAAGGGCAGGGCGTCGCGCAGGCCTGGCCGGTGATCGTGCTGGGGCTGGGCTGCCTGTTCGTCGGCATGGCCCTGATTTCGCTGGGCGACCTGGTGGCCCACCTGGCCGACAACCACATCACCGGCACGCTGCGCCTGGCGATCATCCGCCGCCTGGCACGGGTGCCGCTGGGCTGGTTCACCAGCCGCGCCTCCGGCGAGGTGAAGCAGGCCATGCAGGACGATATCGGCATCCTGCACAGCCTCACCGCGCACTTCTACACCACCCTCGGACGCAGCACCGGGGCAGTGCTGGCATCAATCGTCTACCTGTTCGCCATGGACTGGCGCATGGCGCTGGTGTCGATGCTGCCGTTCCCGCTGTTCTTCCTGTTCTTCGCCCGTGCCCACCAGGCCAGCGCCCGCAACATGCAGGCCTTCGGCGCCGGCATGGGGCGGATCAACCAGGCAGTGGTCGAGTTCGTCAACGGCATCCCGGTGGTCAAGGCCTTCGGTGGCCAGCGCAAGGCCCATGGCAGCTACCGCGAGGCGGTGGACGCCTTCGCCGCGGCCTTCACCGACTTCACCCGGCCGCTGGTCAGCGCCATGGCCAATGCCAACGCGATGATCGCGCCGGTATCGGTACTGGGCGTGGTGCTGGCGTTCGGCACGCTGTTCGTCGGCCTGGGCTGGATCACCCCGGTGCAGGTACTGCCGTTCGCCCTGGTGGCGCCGGGCATCTGTGCGCCGCTGCTGTTGCTGGCCTATATCACCCACGACCTGAACAACGCCACCGGTGCCGCCCAGCGCGTGCAGGCGCTGCTGAATACGCCGGTGCTGGAGACCGAGGGCCAGGGTGCTGGCAAGCTGCCGGCCGATGCACGCATCGAGGTGCAGGGCCTGGGCTATCACTACGACCCGCGCAATCCGGTGCTGAGCGAGGTGTCGTTCATCCTGGAACCGGGCACGGTCACGGCGGTGGTCGGCGCCTCGGGCGCCGGCAAGTCGACCCTGGCGCGCCTGCTGCTGCGCTTCTTCGACCCCAGTGCCGGGCGTATCACCTTGGGCGGCGTCGACCTGCGGCAGATCGACAGCGCGCAACTGTACCGACGCATCGGCTTCGTCCTGCAGGACGTGCGCCTGATCCATGCCAGCGTGCGCGAGAACATTGCCCTGGGCCGGCCTTCGGCGAGCCAGGAGCAGATCGAGGCGGCGGCGCGCATCGCCAATATCCACGAGCGCATCCTCGCCCAGCCGCGCGGCTACGACGCGGTGATCGGCGAGGACGTGCAGTTCTCCGGCGGCGAACTGCAACGGCTGAGCATTGCCCGCGCGGTGCTGCTCGACCCGCCGGTGCTGGTGCTCGACGAAGCCACCGCGGCGGCCGACGCCGAGAACGAAGTCAAGCTGCAACAGGCGCTGTCGCGCTTCGCCCAGGGGCGCACGCTGCTGGTGATCGCTCATCGCCTGGACACGGTGATGCACGCCGACCAGATCCTGGTGCTGGACCAGGGCACGGTCGCCGAGCGCGGCAATCACGACGAACTGCTGGCCCGTCGCGGCCTGTATGCCCGCTTGTGGGCCGCCGGCGGCTATGCGAAGACGCGGGCGACCGCGCAGGTGGAGGAGCACTGATCATGTTGGGGACTTTCGTTCGACTGCTCGGCGACGACGCCGTGTTCCTGCGCCGCTACATCCGCCTGGCGCTGGTGTATGGCGTGCTGTGTGGGCTGACCATCGTCACCCTGGTGCCGATCCTGCGCCACCTGCTGGGCAACCAGCTGGAGGCCGCCGGCCAGTGGCTGGCACTGCTGGCCCTGGGCGTGGTGGTGTGCTGGTACCTGCGGCGCCGGGTGGAGAAGGCCGGCATCGCGGTGGGCATTGCCGTGTTGCGCGGTGGCCGCCAGCGCCTGGGCGAGCATGTCGGCACGTTGCCGGTGGGCTGGTTCAATGCCGCCAACACCGCGCGCCTGAGCCATGTCACCACCCAGGGCATGATGGAGATCGCGCAATTGCCGGCCCATGTGTTCACGCCGCTGTTCACCGGGGTGGTGACGCCGTTGGTGATCCTCGTTGCGCTGTTGCTGGTCGACCTGCGCCTGGGCCTGGTGGCCCTGCTCAGCCTGCCGCTGCTGGCGCTGGTGATGCTGGCGACGATGCGCCTTGGCCAGCGCGCCGACCAGCGCTACCAGCGCGACACCGCGCAGACCAGCCAGCGCATGGTCGAGTTCGCCCAGGCGCAGTCGGTGCTGCGCGCGTTCAATGGCGAGCAGGGCGGAACGCGCTTCCTGGAGCAGGCCGTGGCCCAGCAACAGCAGGCGGCGCGCAAGCTGATCCAGCTGTCGGCGTTGTCATCGGTGCTCAACGTCTGGGCGGTGCAGGCCAGCTTCGCCGCCTTGCTGGTGGTCGCCACGCTGTGGCTTGGCGAGCAGGCCGGCGCAGGCTTCGACAACGCAACGGTGATCGGCACCCTGGTTGCGCTGGTGCTGGCGACCCGCTTCATCGACCCGCTGCTGGACGTGGCCGGCTACAGCGAGGTGCTGCGCGGCACCCGGGGCCAGCTGCAGGCGGTGGCCGAGCTGCTGGCCGTCAAGCCGCTGCCCGAGCCCGCCGCACCGCAGGCACCGGTCGACGGTTCGGTGCAGCTGGAGCAGGTCGGATTCCGCTACGGCGACGACCAGCCCGAGGTGCTGCGCGAGGTCAGCCTGGATATCGCGCCCGGTAGCATGACAGCGCTGGTCGGCGCGTCGGGGTCGGGCAAGACTACCCTGGTGCGCCTGATCGCCCGTTTCTTCGACGTTACCCACGGCCGGGTCAAGGTCGGCGGGGTGGATGTGCGGCAGATGTCCGCCGAACAGCTGGCCGGGCAGATCAGCCAGATCTTCCAGGACGCCTACCTGTTCCAGGGCAGCATCGCCGACAACATCCGCCTGGGCAAACCCGACGCCAGCGAGGCCGAAGTGCTCGAAGCGGCGCGACTGGCCGGGGTGCAGGAGATCCTCGAACGCCTGCCCGAAGGTTTGCACACGCCGGTGGGCGAGGGCGGTGCGCGTCTGTCCGGCGGCGAACGCCAGCGCATCTCGATTGCGCGGGCGCTGATCAAGGACGCGCCGATCCTGCTTATCGACGAGGCCACCGCGGCGCTGGACGCCGAGAACCAGGCGGCCATCGCCGAAGCGCTGGCGCGGTTGCGCGGCAAGCGCACGCTGATCGTCATTGCCCACCAGCTGTCGACGGTGGCCATGGCCGACCAGATCGTGGTGCTGGACGAAGGGCGTATCCGCGAACAGGGCGCCCATGCCCAGCTGGCTGCCGAGGGTGGCTTGTACGCGCACTTCCTCGAGCAGCGCCGGGCCGCCAAAGGCTGGCGCATCGGTGAGGCCGCAGGCGATGGAGTGACCGCTTGAGTCGGGTGCTGCTGCCAACGCTGTTGTTGCTCTTGTGTGGTGCTTCATTGATGGTCGGGGCCAGCCAGATGTCCTGGTCGGCCTTGCTGTCGGCCTCCGATGATGCCTGGCTGACCCTCACCGCCAGCCGCTTGCCACGCCTGGCGGCACTGGTGCTGACGGGTGTCGGCCTATCGATCTGCGGGGTGATCCTGCAGCAGATCGTGCGTAATCGTTTCGTCGAACCCGCCACCTGTGGCGGGCTGGATGCGGCCAAGCTGGGCATCCTGGTGGCCCTGACCGTGCTGCCGGGAGCCGGGGCTACCGGGCGCATGCTGTTCGCCCTGGTGTTCTGCCTGCTGGCGAGCCTGGTGTACGTGGCGATCATCCGCCGCATCCGCTTCACCAACCTGGTGCTGGTGCCAGTGATCGGCCTGATGTACGGCAGCGTGCTCAGTGCCGTTGCCGAGTTCTATGCCTATCGCCACAACATCCTGCAGAGCATGCAGGGCTGGCTGCTGGGTGACTTCTCGCGGGTGATCGAGGGCAACTACGAGATCATCTACCTGATCCTGCCGATCGTCGTGCTCACCTACCTCTACGCCCAGCGCTTTACCGTGCTGGGCATGGGCGAGGGCATGGCTACCAGCCTCGGCCTTAACTACGCGGCCACCGCGATCCTCGGCCTGGTGCTGGTAGCGGTGACCGTGTCGGCCACGGTGATCACCGTGGGCGCGATCCCCTTCGTCGGCCTGGTGGTGCCGAACCTGGTGGCGCTGCGCTACGGCGAGAACCTCAAGCGCACCTTGCCCATCGTCGCCATGTGCGGCGCGGCGCTGCTGCTGGCCTGCGACATACTTGGCCGGTTGTTGATCCACCCCTACGAAGTGCCCATCGGCCTGACCGCCGGCAGTGTCGGCGGTGTGCTGTTCCTGGTGCTGATCCTGTGGAAGTGCAAATGATGCGCCGCGCCGCCTGGTTGTTGCTGCCGGCCCTGGTGCTGGCGTTCCTGTTGCTGGGCTCGGGCCTGGACTTCAGCTACGTGATCCCCAAGCGCCTGGTGCGCCTGGGCGCGATCGTGGTGGCCGGGGTGTGCATCGCCTTGTCCTCGGTGATCTTCCAGACCCTGGCCGGCAACCGGGTGCTGACCCCGGCGATCATGGGCTACGAAGGCATCTACCTGTTGTTCCAGGCCGTGCTGGTGCTTTGGTTGGGCACCGGCAGCGTGGCGCTGCTCGGCGCGCAGGGCAACGCGTTGCTGTCGATCGCGTTGATGCTCGGTTACTCGTGGCTGCTGCAGCGCTGGCTGCTACGCGAGGGGCGCGGGGATGTCTACCGCCTGTTGCTGCTGGGGCTGGTGCTGACCATGGTGCTGGGCACCTTCACCCAGTTCATCCAGCTCAAGACCAGCCCGGGGGAATTCTCCATCCTGCAAGGCTTGGGTTATACCTCGTTCAACCGCGCCCAGCCGGCCCAGGTGCTGTACTCAGGCCTGCTGGTGGCGGCAGTGGCAGTGCTGGTGGCGCGCGGCACGCGGGTGCTTGACGTGCTGGCGCTGGGTCGCGACCAAGCCATTGCCCTGGGCCTGGACCATGGCCGCTGCCTGCGCCTGCAGATGGCGCTGATCGCCGTGCTGGTGGCGGTGTCCACCAGCCTGGTGGGGCCGACCGCATTCATGGGTGTGTTCGTCGCCAACATCGCCTATGCCCTGGCGCGCAGCGCCCGGCACCAGGTGACCCTGCCACTGGCCTGCGCCGTGGCCATCGGCATGTTCCTGCTCGCCCAACTGCTGGTCGAGCATCTGTTCAACTACCGGACCAGCGTGAGCATCCTCGTCAACCTGGTATGCGGCGCGTACTTCCTCGCGCTGATGGTCCGTACCCGAGGCACCCCATGATCACCCTCGAACACCTGCACAAAGCTTATGGCGACAAGACCGTGCTCGAAGACGTGAGCCTGACGTTCCCGGCCGGCCAGGTTACCTCGCTGATCGGCCCCAACGGCGCCGGCAAGAGCACCTTGCTGATGTGCATGGCCCGGCTGCTGCCGGCCAGCCGCGGGCGCATCCTGCTCGACGGCCAGGACATCGGCCGCATCGCCATCGCCGACTACGCCCGCCGCGTGGCCACCCTGCGCCAGGTACTGGACTTCAACCTGCGCCTGACCGTCGAGGAACTGGTCGCCTACGGCCGCTTTCCCTACAGCCGCGGGCTGCTGACCGCCGACGACCACCAGGTAATCGACGAATCGCTGGATTTCCTGGGGCTGCAAGCGCTGCGCCGCGCCTACCTCGACGAACTCAGCGGCGGCCAGCGGCAGATGGCCTTCCTGGCCATGACCATCGCCCAGCGCACCGACCTGTTGCTGCTCGACGAGCCGCTGAACAACCTCGACATGAAGCACGCGGTGCAGATCATGCAGGCGATCCGCAGGCTCTGCGACGAGCAGGGGCGCACAGTGATCCTGGTGGTGCACGACATCAACTTTGCCGCCAACTATTCCGACCACATCGTCGCCATGAAACAGGGCGCGGTGCACAGCCATGGGCCGGTCGCCGAGGTGGTCACCGAGGCCAACCTGCGCGCGCTGTTCGGCCTGGCGTTCGAGATCCTGCCGAGCGCACACGGTTTCGTCTGCAACTACTTCAACCCATCACTATCGAGAGAGCTGGTATGAACGGAATCTGCAAGATACTGCTGGCCGCCGCCGTGGCGGCCGCGTTGCCGGGCTGCGACCAGGCCCCGCCGGAGCAGGCGCGCGCCGCCAGCGCCGACTACGCCCCGGTGAAGGTCGAACACGCCCTGGGCACCACGCTGGTCGAACACCAGCCGCAGCGCGTGGTGGCCTTCGACATGAGCGAGCTGGACACCCTTGACCAGCTCGGCGCGCCGGTGGTCGGCATCGCCAAGGACTATGTGGCGGGTTTCCTGGCCAAATACCGCGATGACCCCAAGGTGGCGGACGTCGGCACCACCATCCAGCCCAACCTCGAGCGCCTGCATGCGCTCAAGCCCGACCTGATCCTGATCTCGCCGCTGCAGGCGCAGAGCTACCAGGAACTGAGCCAGATCGCCCCGACGGTGCACTACGACATCGACATGGACAACCGCCAGGGCAATGTCATCGACACCGCCAAGCAGCACCTGCTGACCGTCGGGCACATTCTCGGCAAGGAAGACTTGGCCCGGGAAACCGCAGCGCGCATCGATGCCAAGGTCGCCCAGGTGCGCAAGGTGACCGACGGCCGCCCGGAGAAGGCGCTGGTGGTGCTGCACAACAACGGCGCGTTCACCGCATACGGCGTGCGTTCACGCTACGGCTTCATCTTCGACACCCTCGGGGTCAAGCCGGCCAGCGACGACATGCAGGCCGGCCTGCACGGTCAGCCTATCTCCAATGAGTTCATCCACCAGGCCGACCCGGACATCCTCTATGTGATCGACCGCACCGCCGTGATGGAGCGCCGCGCCGCGCTGGACCGCGAGACCCTGGACAACCCACTGCTGCGCCAGACCAAGGCGTGGAAGAACGGCCATGTGGTGTTCGTCGATCCGCAGACCTGGTACCTGTGCACCGCCAGCGTGACTTGCCTGGAGCGGGTGGCGGACGAGGTGGTGAAGGGATATCAGGGCTGAGCCCACGCTTTGGTCCCTGTGGTGGTTAAGCCGATAGTGGCCAAGTGACTGTAATTTCTGTTGAGGGATTCGCCGACTCGTACGGAATGACTAATGAGAAACATTACCATTCTGCCCCGAAAGGAATCCCTCATGCCTCCACTGCAACATCCCCAGGCACCGAAACTACCCCGCAGGGCCTTGCGCATGGCCGTGCTGCTGGGCATGGCCGCCATCGCCGGCAATGCCTTCGCGCAACCGCCACGCAGCACCACCTCGGCGCAGCAGCAGACCCCCGATGTAAAGGAAGAGGGCCTGACCCTGCCGGAAACCCTGGTGCAGGAAACCCGTGACGCCCTTGGCGCCCCGCCACCGGAATATGCCGGAGGCCAGGTTGGCTCGGGCAGCCGGGTAGGGCTGATGGGCAACAAGGACTTCAGCGAAACCCCGTTCAACGCCATCAGCTACACCAAGGAATACATCGAGAACCGCCAGGCCCAGGACATCGGCGCGGTGATCGGTGCCACCGATCCGTCGGTCTACGTGCCGAGCAAGCGCGGCATCTTCGAGACCTTCTTCATTCGTGGCCTATACAGCACCGGCAACGACATCACCTTCAACGGCCTGCCGAGCATGGCGCCGAACATGCGCGGTTCCACCGAGCTTGCCGAGCGCATCGAAGTGCTCAAGGGCCCGTCGGCGCTGCTCAACGGCATGCCGCCAGACGGCAGCGTTGGCGGCAGCATCAATATCGTGCCCAAGCGTGCCGGCGACGACCCCCTGGCCCGGTTGACCGCCTCCTACGAGTCCGATGGCCTGGCTGGCATGCATGCCGATATCGGCCGCCGCTTCGGCGACCAGAAGCAGTTCGGCGTGCGCTTCAATGGCGTCTACCGCGACGGCGACACCCCGGTGGACGACCAGCAGCACCGCATGCAGCTGTCGTCCCTGGCCCTGGACTGGCGCGGCGAGCGGGCGAGGGCGTCGCTGGACTACTACCACCAGCGCGAACGCATGGACGGGGTCAACTATTTCGGCATCGCCTCGATCAGCCCCGGCGTGACCCACCTGCCCAAGGCCAAGAAGGGCGATCACTCGCTGGCCCCGGAGTGGGGCTACACCGTCAACGACACCGACACCGTGGTGCTGCGCGGCGAGTACGACCTCAACGACTCGCTCACCGCATTCGCCGGCTGGGGCCATCGGGAAGGGGGCTACAACGCGCTGATGACCAGCGGCATGCTGCTCAATGATGCCGGCGACATCTCCGCCACACCGATCCGCTCGGCTCGAGATGGCGAGCAGAAGTCCGGCGAGGTCGGCCTGCGCGGGCGCTTCGCCACCGGCCCGGCCGACCACGCCTGGTCGCTGGCGGCCACCCGCTACGACTCCGAGAACAGTTTCAAGGACAAGCGCCTGCCGACACGCATCCTCACCAACTACTACAACGTGGACTATGGCCCGCGCCCGGAGATCGGCGAGTACGGCAACGTCACCTCGCGCATGCGCGCCCGGCTGAGCAGCGAAGCCTTGCTCGACACGATGTCGTTCCTCGATGACAAGGTGCAGTGGACCGTCGGTGCACGCCACCAGAACGTGCGCGCGTCGAACTACGACGGCAACCACCAGCGCACCTCCAAGCCCTACGATGAAAGCCGGGTTTCGCCGGCCACGGCCTTGCTGGTAAAGGTCACCGACGAGCTGTCGCTGTACGGCAACTACATCGAAGGCCTGAGCCAGGGTGGCATCGCCCCGGACAACGCGCGCAACGCCGGCGCGATCATGGCGCCGTACCAGACCAAGCAGTACGAACTGGGCGCCAAGCTCGACCTGGGCACCTTCGCGCACACGGTCAGTGTCTACCAGGTGAAAAAGCCCAGCGCCTATACCGATCCGCTCACGCAGATCTACGGCGTGTACGGCGAGCAGCGCAACCGTGGTCTGGAATGGTCGTTCTTCGGCGAGCTCGAGCCGGGCCTGCGCCTGCTGGGCGGTGCGTCCTACACCAAGGCCGAGCTGACCCAATCGATACGCAAGGAAAACGAAGGCAACCAGGCCACCGGCGTGCCCAAGGTGCTGGCCAAGCTCGGCGTCGAGTACGACCTGCGCGAGATGCCCGGGCTGACCCTGACCGGCAACGCCAACTATGCCGGCCGGCGCTACGCCACCGATGCCAACAACCTGTCGCTGCCGTCCTACACGATTTTCGATCTCGGGGCCCGGTATACCCTGAAGGTCTCGGACAAGCCGGTCACCTTGCGTGCCACCGTGCAGAACGTGACCAACAAGGCCTACTGGATCGGCTCGTGGAACGGCGGCGACGGCAGCGGCCTGTCCGGAGGGCTGGGCACGCCGCGGTCGTTGTTGTTCTCTACCTCGGTGGATTTCTAGCCAACCCCACACTGGCTGCGTGAGAGCGGCGGCGAGCCGATGCGACTTGCCCCGCGACCACCAGCGCAGCCGATGCCAGACTCACAGCGCATCCGGAAACTCCTCGCGCAGGCTGCCACCCAGCCAATCCATGAACCACAACGCATCGGCACTCGGCGGCTGAGTCGGCGTCAGCAACTGGTAGCTCTCCAGCGCCACGGCCTGTTCCACGCAACGCACCAGGCTGCCTTCGCGCAGTTCACGTCCGACCAGCACCTCGGTGGCCAGGGCGATGCCGTGGCCGCGCTGGGCCAGGTTCAGCACGATATCGTTGCTGATATGCGAGGTATCGGCCTTGACCCGCACCCTGAGGCCATTGGCCGCGAACCAGCTGTTCCACCAGGTGCCGTCATCGACATGGATCAGCCGCAAGGCGGGCAGGTCGGCAGCGCTCAGCCCTGCGGGCAACTGCGCCAGGTAGCTCGGCGCGCATACCGCGAACACCTTCGGGCGGATCAACACCTCGCGTACACCGTTCAGCTCACCCGGCAGGCCGAAGGCGATGCCCAGGTCCGCCTGGCGGGCATCCACGCTGGTGAACGTGGCATTGGGCTCGATGGCGATCCTCAGGTCCGGGCGCAGGCTGCGCAAGGTGTCGATGCGCGGTGTCAGCCAGCGTGAGGCGAACGCCGGCACGCAGAGGATCCGTAGCCAGCGCTCGTCTCCCCGTTGCGCCAGGCGTGCACCGGCATCGGCAAGGATCTGCAGTGCTTCGGCTGCGGCCTTGTAGTAATGGGCGCCGGGCAGGGTGAGGGTCACGCCGCGAGGGGAGCGCTCGAGCAGGCGCACGCCCAGCCAGGCCTCAAGGTTCTTCACATGCCGACCGATCGCCGGCTGGGTCACGTGCAACGCCTGGGAGGCCGCGACATAACTACCCAGGCGGGCGGCGGCCTCGAAAGCACGCACGGCGTTGAGCGGGGGCAGTCGGTCTTCGGCCATGGGCACGCTCCTGGCTGTTAGTTTTTTTAATAGTGAAGGCAAATTTATTGTGCTTTTCCCGCCCGTTCAAGTTGTCGACACTCGGGACGGCGTATTTCCGCGCTTTACGAGGAGCCCTCCGATGCGGCCAACAACAATAAAAAAGTCGTTCAACGGTCTTTCCATCCTGGCCCTGACGCTCGCCACCCTGGCTGGCGCGGCGCAGGCGGCCGACAACAAGGGGGCCTGCGGCGTGCCAGAGCTTGAACCCTGCCCGCAGCCCTTCGACAAGGTGCTCCCGGCTGCTAGGGATATGCTCACCTGGGACCAGGACACCCGGGTCGTGGGCTTTCGCAACACCTACCGCCTCTACGGTGGCGATGTCTTCGCCCCGAACGGCGCCACGCCATTTCCCTTGCCGCCGGCCAGCCACACACTGACTGACGTGCAGTATCAGTTGGGCGGCAAGACGCACAACCTGGCGCAATACCTGGCCAACCAGAGCGTGACCGGCCTGCTGGTGCTCAAGGACGGCAAGATCGCCTACGAGTACTACGGCAAGGGCAACACGCCGCAGACCTTGTGGACGTCCCGCTCGGTGGCCAAGTCGGTGGTCAGCGTGCTGGTCGGCATCGCTGTCAAGGAAGGCAAGATCCAGTCGCTGGACGACAGAATCAGCCGCTATGTTCCGGAACTGGAGGGTTCCGAATGGCAGGACGTAACCTTGCACCAGCTGTTGCAACACACCTCGGGCGTAATCTGGGACGAGAACTACGCCTCCAAGGATTCGGACTTTTCGCACATGACCCAGTGCGAGGCCACCGCCGATCCCTATCACTGCGTGCTCGAACTGGTGAGGTCGGTCAAGCGCAAGCCCGGGGTCAAGCCAGGTGAAGCCTGGTCATACAACACCGGTGGCGCCTGGCTGGTCGGTCGGGTGCTGGAGAATGCCACCGGCATGACCATTGCCAAGTACCTGCAGAGCCGCGTGTGGAGCCGCTACGGCATGCAACAGGCCGGGGTCTGGCATGCGCTGGTGCCCGGCAAGGTGGACATGGGCGGCCACGGCTTCAATGCCACGTTGCGTGACTGGGGGCGGTTCGGCCAGTTCGTGCTGAGTGGCGGACAATTGCCAACGGGCGACAAGCTGCTCCCGGACGACTGGATCGCGCGCTCCACCCACTGGACCCAGGCCAAGGGCTCAGTGACGGCCGCCGCAGCCAAGGGTCAGTACGGCTACCAGTGGTGGTACAACGCGCCGGCCCCAGACAGCGATGCCGAACCCAAGCGCACCGCCACCAGCGGCCAGACGTTCTGGGCGCTGGGCATCTTCGGCCAGAGCATCGCCATCAATCCGGCGGAGCGTCTGGTAGTGGTGCAGTGGTCGACCTGGAAGAACGCCGAGAGCCCCGGCTCGCTGTATGACGAGCAGGCGGTATTCGTCAACGCGGTGGGCAAGGCGTTGAGCCTGTAGCGCCGGGCGAGGGCAGGGCGCTGGAAAGCGCCTGCCCAATCACACGCGAAACCGCGACACGCTCGCCTGCATGCCCTGGGCAATCTCGCCCAGGCGCTGAGCCGCCGAGGCCAGCTGCCGCGTGGTGTCGGTGCTGTCCCGCGACATGCGGGCGATCAGCTCGACCTGCTGGGCGACATCCTGGCTGGCCCGGGTCTGCTCACCGATGGTCTGCGAGATTTCTTCGACCACCGACGCGGCGCGGCGGGCGCCTTCACGAATCTGCTGGATCGACGCCCCGGCCTGAGTGGCCAGCTCCACGCCGGCGCGCACCCGAGTGACACCAGTCTGCATGCTGTCGACGGCGTTGCCCGTGCTTTGCCGGATACGTTCGATCATGCCGGTGATCTCCCGGGTCGACTGCGCCGTGCGCCCGGCCAGGCCCCGCACTTCGTCGGCGACCACGGCAAACCCGCGCCCGGCCTCGCCGGCACGGGCGGCTTCGATGGCCGCGTTCAAGGCCAGCAGGTTGGTCTGCTCGGCGATGGTGTTGATCACCTGGATGATCGAGTGGATCTCTTCCGAGCTTTGCCCCAGCACGGTAATGGTTTCAGAGGAACGGTTGACCGCTTCGTCGATCCCCTGCATACCGCCAACCACGTTGAGGATGACCTCGCCGCCGTCGCTGGCCAGGCGCTCGGACTGCCCGGAAATGGCCTGCGCATCGCGGGCGTGGTCGGCGATCCGCGCCAGGCTGGCGATCATCTGCTCGGTGGCCGAGGCCATGCTCACGGCGCTGTCGGACTGCTGGCTGGTACGCTGCACCAGGCTACTGGAGGCCTGGCCCAGCTCGTCGGCCACTTCGCGCAGCAGCAGGTTCTCTTCATGGATGGCCTTGATCATGTTGCCCAGGCTGTCACGCATGTCCGCCAGCGAACGCAACAGATGCCCGGTTTCATCACGGTCGTGGACCTCGATCGCGGTGGTGAGGTCGCCCTGGGCGATACGCTCGGCAACCGCCATGGTCTGGCTCAATGGCCGCAGGATCGAGCGCAGCAGCAGGAAGGTGCACAGCACCAACGCCAGGGTCGCCAGGATCATACCGGCCACCAGCACGCTGATGCCCTGATGCAGGGTGGCGGTGCTCTGTTCGCGGCTCTTGTCGGCATTGCCGGCGATCAAGTCGCTGAGGGTGCTGTTGCGCTGCTCCAGCTCCTTGAAGGCGGCGACGAAGGCAGGTAGCTGCGCCTGGGCCTGTTCAGGCGACTGCAATGCCAACTGAATGATCGAGGTGGCGCTGGCGATGTAGTGGTCGAGGAGGGGGCCCAGGTCGTTGATGGCCTGGTGCAGGTCAGTGTCCAGAGGCAGTTCCAGGTTGCTTTGCACGACGCTGCGGAACCACTTGGCGTGCTCGTCGAGGTCGGCCAGCACCTGGTTGGCGGTGTCTGTATCGCCCGGCTTGACCAGCAGGGCGGCCAGCACATCGGCGCGCAGCGCATCGTGCATCATGTCGCCTTCCATATGATTGCGCAGGGCCGCCATGCTGGCCTCGCTACGTTGCAACGCCTGGTTCTGGTCATGCTCGGCGAGCAGGCCGCTACCGCCGAGCAACAGGGCGGCGAGGATGCTGACCAGACCGAACCCGATGGTTTTCTGGCGAATGTCCATTTTCGAACAAGCTCCGTGGGGTGGGTTTGGTGAGCATAGATGGTTGGAGGTATTTCGCTGGCCGGAACAGGTCTGTGGAGGAGGGTAGGCAGTAGGCTCATGTCACGGCTTCAGAATTTCCTGGTTTATGCATATAACTCAACTAAATGTTTATTTAGTTGAGTTATACTTTACGGTTATTAAAAACTGAGCAGGGCGCAGGGACGTGTTGCTGGAATCTATCAAGCGTGTGAAGTTTTCGCCCAACTCGCTTACCTTGGCAAAAACATCAAAGGAATGAGACATCTTCATGCGTCGATTCGCCGTGTTACCGCTGTTGCTTGCCCCCATGATCGCCTGGGGCGATTGCACGCAGCACCTGCAAACCTGGGCCCAAGACCTGCATCCAACCTTGGAGCTCGCCACCGAGTTTGTGGTCTGCAAGGTCAATCCCGCAGACGCCAGTCAGGTGCTGGCAGTCTTGCCTTTGATGGTGAACGTCGATGAATACGGGCAAGGCGATTACGGCCTGGATGTGCTGGTGGCCGATGCCGCCAGCGGCAAGGTCATAGCCCACAGTTACCAGGAGGCTGCGATCGCTTCCGACGCGGTGCGGTTTTCAGGCCTGACGCTGGACACCGCACGTTACCAGGTCGCGCCCGGACTGCGGGCATTTGGCGTGCGCATCAGTCATACAGGCTCGTCACGGGTCAATCCGTTCGGCAGCGAAACCCTGAATCTCTACGTAACCGACGGTTCGCAGTTGCGGCAGATCATGGGGCAGTTGGTGGTAAGCGAGAGCAATGGCGAATGGGACGGTGTCTGCGCCGGTGAATTCGGCGAGACGAAGCGGACCCTGGCGATTGGCAAACCTGGCAAGGATGGATTCAGCCGATTGCGGGTTACCGAGGTTTCGACTGGCAGGCAGGCCGTTCTCAAGGGCGAGGATGACTGTGAAGAAATGGAGGTCAAGTCGAGGACGAAGACGTTCAGCCTGGATTATGACGGCGGTCGGTATGGAGTACCGAAGGAATTGACGTACCAGTGAGCTGGACTGGCAATGGGGCTTTGATGGAGGCTGAAATCTGGCCTCCCTCTGGGCATGGTGCTCAATACGAACCTACGCATAATGTATATTATGTTAAATGGAGTATTACGGGACCGGCCGGACCATTCAGCGAAATGAAAGGTTTGAGTGGACATTTCGAGCCACCAATCCCTAAGACGTAATGAGTGGACATTCCATCAAAACGCCGGCCCGCCCAAGGTACTCTATCTAGCAATCGGCAGCCCTGACGGAAGCCAAAATAACACGCTGAACCCGATTCATCTGAAACTGCTAGATCCCCTCAACCCCTCGTGGTTCTTGGCCTGAACCTTATCCACCTAATTGCGCACAACAATGCTCGCCGACGCTCCTGCTAATCCAAATCACGCTCAATTGAACGCAAATCAACGCGAGATCGCCGTACGGCCCAATCGGCGCTTCCTGAGATTTTGCGGCCATCCTTTAAAACAATGAGTGGAAAATCCATACGCCCACTTCACCAAGAAAGCCCTGAAGCCCCCGAAAACCGGGAACTTCCAAATGATCGAAGACGGGACAGCTGCGGCTAACCCTTTCCGGATGATCAAGAAGCGCACCCTCAACCGTGGAGCGCCGCAAGAAGAAGGCTCCAATCGCGCCCTGACGCCCTTGCAGTGGGACTATGTGCTGGAGACCGCTGAACGGATGGTCCAGGATGAGCCAGAGCGGCACGAGCGCACTCTATTCATCGTCGCCACACTGTTTGCGATGTATCTCCGGGTCTCCGACATTGTCGGCCGGCCGAACTGGCCCCCGGTCATGGGTGACTTTCGCCAGGATCCAGAGGGCAACTGGTGGTACCACGTGATCGGAAAAGGCAACAAAGCCGGCAAGGTCGCAGTCAGGGATGACGCTTCGAGGTCGCTCAGGGCTGTCAGGGCGACAAGTACGCGCCCTCCTCCAATCAGTCTTCGATAACGCTGTGGCGCGAATGCGCGATGAGGAGCGCGAAGAGCACGAGATGAATAGCCTGCGTGCGGCGTCTGCGCACTGGCTGCGGCATAACTCTGAAACTTTCGATGCGCCACTGCGTAGTCCGAAGAATCTGCAGATGGACTTGCGCCATAACAGTCTCAGCACTACTCAGAATGTCTATTCCCACTCGCATGACCAAGAACGTAGTCTCTCTGTGCGTGGCGTCGGTATGCGCGACAGGGGTTAATAGCCCCCGCCGCTTCCAGAACAGTTACCTGTGCCTGGCTACGTAGCCATTTGTACGTGAAGCGCAATGTCAATGACAAACTAATCACAGTCTGCTCGCCCTCTGTCCAGAAGCGTGAAGGATAGCTAGTTCGTAACCTCCATACACGCTTTGGTTACCTGAGCTGCGCGTATGACCTCTTTTCTCGCCTCCCAGGCTTTTCGGGCATTTGAATCGCCACTTACCATTGACGGCTGCGGTTCAATAGCAACGGGCGAACCGGACGAGAACACCCTGATTGCAGGGTCTAAACCGTGTTCTTTAGGCCATGAGGTGCCTTGAAAGATAACTGGTGGGGTGCATACAAGGCGTAGCTGTTGGGAGGGAGACAGCTCAGTCGAAGTATTTACTCCAGCAAACGGCAGTTCGTCCTGATAAAGGATCGCGACAATCCAAGAATGTTCTTCCCCATCGACCCCAAAGGGGCTGCCTAGCGGGATGCGGACACTCACGTCTAACCCGCTTGGTAGTGTTGCCAACGTTGCTCTGGCTGGAGTTGAGATAAAACCATCGACGTAGAGCGCTACCCAGACCCGTGGCGAGTCGCGCTGTCCTGAGTTTCTTAAGATTATGGATGCAACATAATCGTGAACACCCTCTACGCGATGTCTTCTTGCGGGCTCAAGGGAGATGCTGCTCTCTCCAGACAGCACGGATATAGAAGGATGCCCGAGCGCAACCTGATCGTTGTAAACCTTCAGCGCCAGCGCCTGGGAGGCAGCCGCAACTTGGTTAGCATTACGTGCGGCGTCCCAGGCCAAGAAGGCAGCCGCGGTCGATCCAATAGTGGCAGCCAGAGAGAGAGCAGGCATCAGATTTGAACTAGGTACCCGATTCCGGGCTGACCTGTAACAAGCTTTGAGACCGTTGAAGCAATCTTCTATCAGAAGCTCAAGACGCCAGAGAGGAAACATTGGTTTTTCCCAGAAAATGATTTGATATATATCGTCCAGTCGTCTAGGTTCTTTACCTTAATCGGAGAAATACCAAATACATCTTGCACAGGTGAGCGCTCGATCCGATGTTACTTCTTTAGGCGTTTTCCCAAGCGAACATCACCGCCGGGGGGTGAGAGCGGAAGTTCTCCACTTCTCGCATCAGGCCACGTTCATTAGAAGCCGTAGAAGCACCATCGAAATCGGTAACCCCAGCGCACGGCGCCGCCGGAATTGCCTTGGAGTAGATGGTTTTCCTGCTTGAAGACCCTCTTTCCCCCGCTCTTCAAGAAGATCCGCGCGCAAGCAGTTGAGCCCTTAGGTGCGAACTAGATCCCGCAGGTTGCTGATGACCTGGACGGCGGCTTGCTCGGGTGTTTGCTCCCGAAGTTGCGCCAACGCATGTACCGTTTTGGGGATTTCGATGGCGGGCCTGGTAGGGCGGCCATCGCGCTGCACAAACGGGCCATCGGTCTCAGTGAGAAGCCGCTCAGGCGGGAGCGACGCGACAAGCTTCCGATGCTTGGCTGAGGTCAGCATCTGGGAGTTGATTGAGAAATAGCACCCAAGCTCGACTGCCCGCTTGGCTTCACTGGGCGACCCGGTGAACCAGTGAAGAACCACAGTCCCCCGGTCACTCGGGAGCAGGTGCTCGATATGAGAAAGCACCTTACCGACACTTCGGATGCTGTGGACAGTGAGAATCTTCCCACCCTGCTCCGAGCAAGCCTCGAGTACCCTTTTGAACACTCGCTCCTGGGCCTCAAAACTTCGATAGAACTGAGGGCCTGCATCGAGGCCCACCTCTCCAACGTATCGGGTCTCTTCAAGCAGGCGTTCTAGGAGCGGCAGTTCTGACTCGCGCTCTGCAACCAATTGAGGGTGTAACCCCAACGCAACCCGGACATGCCGAGCCGATGCTGCAAGCTCACGGTTGCGTCGCCATGCTTTCGGGGTGGTGGTCACGGCCAAGGTGGCGACTTCTGCCTGATCGCACTCTTCAATGAGGTGCTCATGGTCGGGATAGAGGTCTAGATGGCAGTGAAAGTCCACCCACTTTGGAATTGAGTTCTTCTGCTGTTTCATAGCGGTATGGCTGTCACGCCCTCGAGGTAATCGTCGACCTCCAGCAACCCATCCCGATAGACCTGTTCAAAGTCATCGAGGCGGTCAGGGTGATCGATCAACGGCCCGGGCTCGTGGATCGCAAATTTTGCTCGGTGTGGTGCACGCTTGAGGCGAGCAATGGCCAGCTGGAAAGAGCGGATATGTTCGCCGTCAGACTTGTTCGTGTCCAGCGTCTGAGCATGCAGATCCGGGATGACATACGGGGTCTGATCTGGCCCGCACCCGCGATGGATCGCAGCTCGCCTGATGATACAGGGGACGCAGGAACCACAGTGTTTAGGGGATCGATTTGAAGGGTCAGGATTGTACCTCGCCTTTCCAGGTGATGAGCACGACATCGTAAGATGCACATGATCCGCTAGGAATTCAGGATCTGCGCACTGCTCCGCCATCTGTCCCTTTGTGAGATGGCTGAACATGTTGAACAGCCTGGTGCTTAACCCCAAGCGCCCAAAGAGCTCATTCACCCGTGCCATGTAATACGGGTGCGTCGTGCGGGTGCTACATGCACCCAGGCGGCGTGGATCCAGGGGGACGTTGAGAGAGATCAGGCCATTTTCAGGCACATGGATTGTGATCGAGTCGCCGATCGCTTCTGCAGCCATAGCTGCCAAAGCGAAGAACAGGAATGAGCGCGCTCGCAGCGTATCTTCGCTCCCGCCACCGTCCACCAGTTCGTGCGGAAAGCCCACACGGGCCTGCACATGATTGATCGAAGTTTCTGAAAACCGCTCCTGCAGCGCAGCACGGCAATCGTTCTGATAGGTACTGGTGCTGTTAGTGTCCCAATAATGACTCACAAGGAGAGGTTGACTGCCAGAATCTAGTAGGTTGATAGCGCCAATGAAACTGTCCATACCACCAGAGAACAGGCAGACGCTATCCGATTCATCGGCTCTCAAGCTCTCCGGGGCGGGAGAGAGCCGATCGATATCGGTGGGCCGTTCGCGAAACACCAGGCGCCAGCGATCACCGGTGAGGAACTTCAATGTCGCTTCCAGAAGATTTGACGTCCCTGACCATAACGCAGGATCAGCGACCGGTACGTAGAGATCGATTTCTCTTGTCCAAGCGTTTTCCGATTCGGTATTCCTTGAGATTCGGGTGTCTGCCGCGGTAAGGGTTGCAGCCAGGAGTGCGAGGTCGACTGCAGTTTCTCCTGGGCTCAGCCCCAATTCAGCCAGCTGCTCAATAGCTTGACCAATACCGAACTGCAGCCGCCCAGATCCGTCTAAAAACGGGATGTTGGTGATGACGCTGCCTGGTTCGAGCAGAGCCAGATCTTGGTCATCCGTTTGGCCAAGCCGGCAGATAAGACTGTGATGCCTCATTCCAGATTCTCCGCTGCAGTTGCGATCAGATCGAACGCGGCCTCATAGATTGCGGAGGTAACCTGGTTGACCTCCTGGTCAGTGGGGGCTGGCCATTGTTCCAGCCTGTTGGCGAGCTGCCCACGTGTACAACCCGTGATAAAGGAGCTCAGTTGGGACTGGAGGTGCTCAACTGCATCCACGTCATCCGGCAGGGTGATACCCCTGCCCCCCAAGTCCGCCATGATCATGCTTTCAATCGAGTTTGCTACAAAATCGAGGAAAAAGTTCTGCCGGTCTGCATGAGTCATGTCCTCGAAGCTGCCGGTGCCTGCCTCATCCAGTTCTACGATCGTCTTGAGTGCAGCCTGACGAGCAACTCCTTCATCAATCGCGCCACCTGGCGGGCAAATGAACTCAAGCAGCGTGAGCAACACTTGAGATGCTGGTTGCCCCGGGGCCACAGTGAGCTGTAATCGCCGCAGCGTTTCCGCTGCACCGTTGCGCTGAACATCTCCGAAGATACTGAGCAGTTTCGCCGCAGTGGCACGTGACGTCCCCATGCGTCGAGCACCTCTAGAGGAACCGCCTACGCCTTTACGCACATAGGAAGACAAAGCGTTCCCCAAGTCACTGGGGCTTCCTGTGCGAGCAAATCGAGTGAAGCTGCTGCGGGCGCCCCGCAGCGAACCGGTACCATCATTGTTCACCGGCGCTGACGGGGCGGTGCCGGGATGGGATGGATTTGATGGGCTTGGCCCATTCGGCTGACCGGCTGGGGCAGCCGGCTGAGAGACATCATCAATCCAGGAGGGCACCAAGCCAGAGCTCGGGCCTCCATATCCTTTGGAGGTACCCATATCAATCCTTATGATTTCCCACTGAGCTCGAGTACACGCTTGGCTGCTGTCTGAAGGTTCTCGTTTTCGATCTGCTGGCTCCACCCCCTCAGAATGCCATCAACTCCCTGGATGGCGTTTGTATCCCTGAGGCACTCATACCATGGGGCGGGTGCCCACATCCCAAGTTTTGGAGTGGGGAGCGAGCGAACGAACTCGACCAGGCGTTTCTGTAACACGGGGCGCTGTTTGACGAGTTCAATCAACCCCACGACGCCTTTGGGTTGGTTCAAGAAGTCATCCGCTTGGATTATCCTGTCGCGGAGTGTGTCAAAAACATTTTCAGCATCAAGCTCAGCTAACGCCAGAATATCCTTCTTGGTTGCTGCTTGGCGGATGTGCATTGGCGGACCCATGAGCTTTTCGACGAGCGCCTCCAAATGACTCCCGGTGACCTGCCCCATCAAAGAGCTTCGCTTGTCGCGAGTCACAAAGATGTAGGGCCGCAGATCAACGTCGGTCAGTGCGGGCTCGATTGCCATCCAATTGCTGATCCAATCACTCTTCTCCCAATCGTTCACTTCGCTGGAATTGGCCACTGCCTTGAGCTTGCCAGAGCCTTTCCCCTCCTCCGACTCTGAAGCATCCCCTTTAGACTTCTTGGCCCGTTTTTCCATCTCGGCGATAGCGGGAACCTTTCCATCTGCATCCAAACTCGCGATCCGGGCGAGTTGCTCGTAAAAATCGGGGTGGAAACGCTCGGCCAGCATGATTTTCGCAAGTGTTGGGCGTCGGATATCGTCAGCAAACCCTCGAGCCTCGGCGATGGCATGGCGCAGCAACATCGAGTTCAGGAATCGTTTGATCTGCCGGGGATTACCTCGAGTACCCTCGCTCAAGATTCGCGCCAACAATGCACTGGTATCCAGTGCTTCCTGCACATAATCTGGAAGCGGATCGCCGAAGGCGCCAATCAGGGCTTTGCGGTCGAGGCCGCTGCTTTTCCAGGGCCGGAGCATGTCCTTCTGAGCCGCGGTCAAGAGCTTCTTGAATTGCTCACCATCGGCTTTGATTACGCTCTCCAATTGCAGAAGCGTGATGTAACTGCGGGTTTCAGCAAGGCCCAGAGCTGGAATACGGAACGGGACTTGAATGAGTTTTTCCAGGTAGTTGCGCGCATAGGTTACTGGCCCTGCGCCCTGTGGCAGGTCAGGGAAATGCTCGCGTACCGCATACTCGATCATGGCCTCGTCGGCGCCGACTACGAATGCTGTCCGATTGACGAAGAGGAAGAGCCGAATAGCCTCCAGCGTGGCGATGGCAGTCTTGGGCAAGCATCGATCAAGGTCATCAACGATAACCACCAACTGGTCAATGTCTGCGGCTGTCAGGAGCTCTTCGAATTCGGCGCGAAACTTGTGCATGTGGTCGGGTAACTGCTCGGATTCCTTTTCTGCATCCTTGATGAAGCCACCGGCCTTCTCAGCAAGACCGGTGAGGCTGTCCAGGCTCAGGTGCTCGCCTGGGGCTTGCACGAAGGCGGAAATAGACTCCACGGCCCCTTTGAGCTGGTCAATGCTAGGAATACCCGTCAAGGCGGTGAGCCCCAGCCCTCCGGCATGCTTGGCCAGCTTGAACCAATCGACGCGCCGCAAGACCTTCTTCGCGGCGTCGGCGACCTTCTTTGAGCCAGGGCGCGCACGCTGTAGTTCATCGACAATGGTCTGGATGACGACAGTCTTCGCATCCTCAAAGCCTTCGAACGTCCACCCATTAAACCAAATGCAGCAGACGCGCTTCTCAGCGTTGAGCAGTTGCTGAGTCATCTTAAGGACGCTGGACTTACCCGCCCCCCAGTCACCGTGCACACCAATCGTGACTGGGGTGCCCCGCGACTCGCGCAGCAGGCGCTGAACCGTCTTGGCAATGGGGGCGTAATAGAGCAGATCGGTAGCTGTTTCCTGGTCATTCAGGAACATGCGGGAACTCCCTTTCTAGCATTTGAGATCAAACCCTGAGCATGAAGTCGGCAATGAGAGGGCCGTTTTCACATCACGCTTGAGGCGGTCACTAGGTGCCACGAGTAGGCCAAAGTCAATTCAATGATGTCAATAAGCCATTTTGCTACTGTCGTTGCAGGTGCGACTCGCAGCAAGACACCTGGCCCAGCTTGGCAACCATTTACTGGACAGGAGTAAGCCATCAATGGAGAAACTTCCCAGCCCCGACCACCATGACAGCGCCAAAGACCAGCAGTAGCAGCACCGAGTCGTTCGAGCGCGCGGGCAAATCAATCGGATTTGTCTGCCATGCACCAGGCGCCCTGCGCCATGTCCCAGCCGCTGACGGCGCCCCACTGACAAGGGCCGCCGAGTGACTGGCCTCACCCATGGCGAAGAAGCCGCCGTTTAGTTGATCGATGTCGTACCGTTCCTAGGTTCTGTATGAAAACCTTTGAAACCTCACCGGAGCCTCTGGAAGCCTGATTTTCCGTAGAGTTCTCGCTTTTTAGGCGAAGGATTCTGCCATGTCCAAGCGATACGAACTTTCCGACGCAGAATGGGAAATAGTCGCAGACCTCTTCACCGCACATCGACGTACAGGACGCCCAAGAGTTGACGATCGCTTGATGCTCAACGGCGTGTTGTGGGTGCTGTGCTCCGGTGCAACCTGGCGGGACATGCCTGAACGATTCGGGCCGTGGTCGACGGTCTATCAACGATTTCGAGACTGGCGAAACCAAGGAACCTTCAACAAGATGCTCAAGCGGCTACACCTCAAACTCAATGCACAGGGCCAGATTGACTTAACCACCTGGTGCATCGACTCAACCGCCGTGAGGGCCACCCGTGCCTCTGCCGGAGCAGGCAAAAAAGGGGGGCTGACGAACCAACGGACCACGCACTTGGACGAAGCCGGGGCGGGTTGACGACGAAAATTCACATGGTCAGTGACGCCCGTGGCATCCCACTCCACTTCACGCTCTCTGGTGGTAATGCCAGCGACATCTCCCATGCTCAGCGACTGCTTGACAGTGTCCACATCCCTTTGAATCGAGGTAGGCCACGCAAGCGCTGCCGCTGGCTCCTGGCCGACAAAGGCTATGACGCAGAATCCTTGCGGCAATACTGCGACCGCTATCGAATGCAGCCGGTGATTCCGCTGCGTGACATGAAGCGCAAACCGAAGCCGGGCCTACCGCGCCTTTTTGACAAGCCCAAGTATCGGCAGCGGAACGCTATCGAACGGCTGTTTGGTTGGTTGAAGGAGCACCGCCACCTGGGTACACGCTATTGCAAGCTAGCGGAAAGCTTCGCTGCGATGGTCGCGCTGGCTTGCTGGCGGCGGTGTTTACAACATCACTTTTCGTACAGTGCCTAGTACATCCGTCCTATGCACCGCTGATAGCGCAGCGGCCACCCCATTCGGGTCTTGAGCGCCCTCCTCTGCAGCCTCGCCGAAAGGCCCGACGCCAGTTGCGCATGATCCGTGTATCAGGGGACGATCTGTCAAAACCGTGTCGTCGATTAGGAGCCGTGCAACGCCCCTGGATTCAGGACACTGGCCGTAACCACGAAGCCAGCACCTGCGGGTGCTTCTCGAACCAGGCGCGCGCTGCTTCGTCAGGGCTCGCGCCGCAGCGGTTGATGGCGTGGTCGAGCTCGGCCACGATGGTGTTGTCCAGGCGGATGTTGTCGAGCACCTGCAGCTGTGCGGCACTGAAACCCGATAGCCGGTCGTCCCGTGCGAGCAATACGGCCCGGTCAACACTGCCCAGCAAACCCTTGGGGTCCTTGAGCTCGCGGATCCGATAGCTGTGATGCAGGAACTGCGGGTGCCAGAGCGGCACTATTCCCCACTTGCCCTCACGCACCAGTTGCTCATAGGCGGCGACGCATTGCTCCTGGGTCCCGGTACGGAAACTGTACCCGGCACTCACCAGGTCATAGTCGACCATCATTTTCAGGGAGAAGCGGGTAATGCCGGCGCCCGCCCCTATCCCTTGAATCTGTTTGTGCATGCGTGCGCTGACGCTGGGGTCAAGCAGGTCCTCTACCGACGCGACCATCGATTCCGGTACATAATCGGGAACCCCCCATAATGCATAGGGCGTGTAATGCAGCCCCAGCTCACGGGTTGCTACCTGTTCCTCAACCTGTGCCTTGTAAAGTCCATGGCTTGAAGGTATCCACGCCGACGCGAGCATGTCGATCGCGCCCTCGCGCAGCCGCTCGAAGTTGCGCTCGTGAGGCGCGCTGGAACGCTTCACCACGAAGCCCATGCGTTGCAACACCAGGGCCACGACCGCTGCTGTTGCATGGTGAAAAGACAAGTCGGTGACGCCGAGCCTGACCATGTTTGCCCCTCTCTCTTGCATGTGCCCACGCGCCAATGCCGCTGGCAGCAAAGCCACAGTGGCCAGGGCCTGGATGAATTGTCTGCGCTTGACCGGTCGCATTGCCTGCCCCCTCAGGGATGGGGCGCAACGGCAGATGAAACCGGGTCAAGAAAAATCAGTTGCAAGGGCTCCGCCAACAGCTGGTCGGCCTGCTCGGCAAAACGCTGGAAGTGTGCGGTGGCCAGGTGCGTGTCCAGGGCCTGCTGGTGGTCGAACGCCTCGCGCATGTAGAACGTCCCGGGCTCGTCGCTGCGTTCGAACAGCATGTAGTCGCGGTTGCCGGGCTCCGCTCGGGTTGGCTCGATCAAGGCCAGCAAGGCCGCTTTCAGTGCCGGTGCCTGGCCCTGCCTGGCCTTGAGGATGGCAAGGGAAACAAGGGGGTGATCCTGTCGGTTCATATCGTGCTCCTGGTCGGTTGTCCAAGGCAGGCGCGGTAAGGCCTGCCTCGAGGTGTGTGTCAGTGTCTGCGGGCAGCTCGCCCGGAGTAACCTGGACTGCGCGTCAACACTTTCACGGCTGCAGTGAAAATACCGATCACATCTGTGTCGCCCGTGGCTTGCTGGTATAGCGGTAGAGCAAGTTGGGTTCACTGTCGATCAACAAGTGCTCAATGGGTCGGTGCCGGCGCCGCATTGATCTTCAGGCGCATCAAGGCATAGGGTTTCTGCCGCAGGTCCCGCCCGCCTTGGAACAACGCCTGGCGGTGCAGTTGGTTGGCGATGAAGTACAGGTAGCCATCCGGCCCGATCGACAGGGTATCGGGCCAAAGCAGTCGCGGATCATGCACCAGCGTCTGCCAGCGCCCGTCCGGCCAGCGCTTGCGGATGGCGTTATGCTCGTAATCGCCGGCATAGACAGCGCCCTCGGCGTCGGCCTCCATCCCATCGGAGGCGCCCTTTTCACCGAGGTCCTCCACGGCTGCGGCAAGCCGTTGCTCGCTGATGGCAGGGTCGCGCAACAAGGCGGTGGACACGGCATACAAGTGCCGGCTCGACAGCGGCGTGAAGTAGAGCGTCTGACCATCGGCTGACAAGGCGATACCATCGGACGCCACCGACAATGGTTTCGATGTGCCGTCCGGCTGGCTCGCCATCAGCGGTGTCCCCTCGACTACCGGAACAAAGCCTGGTGCCACGGAGGTCGAGAGGGCACCACTGAGACGGCGCTCGGCACGCCCGCTGGCGATGTCCATCACGATGATCGCCCCTGGACCGCGCAGCGAGGAGTCGGTCACATAGACCGTGCCTTCGGCGCCATGGCGAAAATCAAAGCGCATGTCATTGACGTAGGTGCTGGGCAACATCACGTTTTCCGGGAACACCAGCCGCTTGACGATTCGATTGCTCGCCAGGTCGACCGCGATCAGCTTCGCACCACCAGGGCGCGGCGTCTGAAACCCCGGTGCCGCAGTGTCCAGCAGCCAGACGCGGCCCCGGCCATCGGCCACCACGCTCTGCACGCTTATCAATCCCTTTGCGGGGTCCTTCGGGTCCTCCTGATTCAACGACAGGTCCGGAAAAGGCCGGACCTCGCCGTCACGAAGCTCGCCAACGGTGAAAGGGACCTTGTCGCCCCAGCGCGGATAGTTGACGAAGATGCGCCCGGTTTCGGCGACGGTGACGCCTGTCGGCATGGCGTCATGGAATGCATGGACCTGCTCGAGCTTGCCGAATGCCCGCTCTGCGGGCGCATGCGCAGAAAGCGCATTGGCATCGATAACCTGTGCAGAGGACATACCTGCCGTCAGTGCGGCGCAGAGAAACACGGTTTGTTTAAGCATGCTTGCTCCTGGCGGACCGGATCGGCGGGTCCGCCGTTGTCTGTCAAATAGGTTTCAGAAGCCTTCCAGAACGATCTTGCCGCGCGCCTTGCCACTCTCGACCAACGCATGGGCACGGCGCATGTTGGCGGCGTTGATGGCTCCGAAATGCTCGCCCAGAGTGGTGCGCAGGATGCCCTGGTCGATCAGCCCGGCCACGCGCTCAAGCAGCGCGTGCTGGCACACCATGTCGTCGGTCTCGTACAGCGAGCGGGTGAACATCAACTCCCAGTGCAATGACAGCGACTTGCGCTTGAGCGGCATGACATCGAGGGTCTGCGGGTCGTCGATCACACCCAGGCGGCCTTGCGGCCGCAGCACTTCAACCAGTTGCGCGAAGTGCTGATCGGTATGGGTGAGGCTGGCGACATGGCTGACCGACTCGATCCCCAGGGCACGCAGTTGCCCTTGCAGCGGCGCACTGTGGTCGATGACGTGATGGGCGCCCAGTTCGCGCACCCAGTCTGCGGTCTCGGCGCGGGAGGCCGTGCCGATAACCGTCAGGCGGGTCAGTTGCCGGGCCAACTGCACCAGCATCGAACCGACGCCGCCGGCGGCGCCGACGATCAGCAGGGCATCGCCCTCTCCGCCGCCCTCCACGATACCCAGGCGATCGAACAACAGTTCCCAGGCGGTGATGGCTGTCAGCGGCAGCGCAGCTGCCTGCGCTGCACCCAGACTGCGTGGTTGATGCCCAACGATACGTTCGTCGACCAGGTGATATTCGCTGTAGCTGCCGGGCCTGGCGATGGAACCTGCGTAGTACACCTGGTCACCTGGCTTGAACAGGGTCACCTGCGGCCCGACTTCACGGACGATCCCGGCCGCGTCCCAGCCAAGTATTTTCGGCTCACGGGTGAAAGTGCCAGCGCGCACCTTGGTGTCGACGGGGTTGACCGACACGGCCTTGACCTCGACCAGAAGGTCCCTTGGCCCTGGGTTCGGCCTGGGCATAAAGATGTCTTGAAGAGACGCAGGGTCTTCAATAGGCAAGCCGTTGTGGATGAAACTGATCGCTTTCATAGGCACTCGCTACTGGATATGGTTTGATTCGTGAATCCAGTCTGGCGTGTCCGGTCCTTGGGAAAAACGGGCCCTGCCCGTGAACACTTTCATTGCAGGAGTGATAATGATCCGTCTCGACGACCTGGGCATCTTCGTTCGCAGCGCCGCGCTGGGCAGTTTTACCGCGGCGGCTCACGAGGCCGATTTGTTGCCCGGCCAGGCGGCCGAGGCGGTCAAGCGCCTGGAGCGTGAGCTGGATGTGCGGCTGTTCGCCCGAACTACGCGCAGCCTGCGCCTGACGGCCGAGGGCGAGCAGTACCTGCCTTCTGCCCTGGCGGCCCTGGAAGCCCTCCGACACGGGCGGGACAACCTGAATCGGGAAAGCGCCCAGTTGAGCGGAACATTGCAGGTGGCCGCGCCCTCCGATCTGGGGCGTAACGTGCTGCTGCCCTGGCTCACGGCGTTTCGTCGCGAACACCCGCAGCTGAACCTGCGCTTCTTTCTCTCCGACCAGATCGCCGATCTGTTCCGTGACCCGGTGGATATCGCCATCCGCTACGGCCTTAACGCCGACGCCAACTATATCGCCCTGCCACTGGCGCCTTGGAACCGCAAGGTGCTAGTGGCCTCGCCCGAGTACCTGGCGCGGCAAGGTGCGGTGCAGGCCCCCGAAGACCTGCGCGAACACCAGTGCCTGCTGTACATGCAGCAGGGCCGGATCTACGACAAGTGGCAACTGGGGGCACAGACCGTCCAGGTGCGTGGCGCCCTGCTCTGCGACGATGCCGATATTGCCCGGCGCTGGGCCGTGGCCGGCGAAGGGATCACCTACAAATCCTGGCTGGATGTGAGCGACGACGTGCTGGCCGGACGACTCGTCGTACTGTTGCAGGATCACCCCGGGCCGATCATGCCGCTGAGCCTGGTGTGCCCGCACCGCAAGCAGTTGTCGCCTGCGGTGAGGCAGTTGCACGCCTGGTTGTCGTGCCGCTTCGCCGGGCTCGAGCGCGACTGATCAACGGGAACAGGCAACTGGCGAAGAACAGTTTGTTGGCCTGGATCATGATCAGGGCTCCCGTTCACTGGGCATCGATTTCAGCGAACAGGTACACCAGGCAGAAGCCGTCCATGGGCATCACGGGGTTGGACCAGATCATGCGTGTGTGACGGGCTCGCTCGTTGAAGACCTCCACCAACAGGTCCGAAGCACCATCCAGCGCCTTGGGATGATCGTAGAAGTCCTCGGCCACATTGAGCACGCCTTCGAGCCTGTAAATCTGACGGATCCGGCTCAATTCACCCACCGCATCCTTGAGCTGTGCGATCGCGTTCAACGCCGCCAAGCGGCAGGCCGCATAGCCTTGGCCGAGGTCGAGATCGCGCCCCAGGCGGCCTCGGTACTGCAATTGCCCATCGACCCAGGGAAACTGCCCAGACGTCATCAGCGTATTGCCGACAATGCTCCAGGGTACATAGTTGCCCAGTGCCGGTGCCGGGCTGGGCAAAGTCAGGCCGGCAGCTTGCAGGCGTGATTCGGGCGTGTCGAGCATGTTCATGGTGAGGTCCTTGTGCTGTTGTTATTGTCAAGCACGCGCAAGGCGCGCCTGGACGCCATGCCGAGGAAAACTCAAGCAGGAGGCAGGTCGCCGCAGATCCTTGTCGAACCAACGGCGGTCAATCTGGGCTGACGGTGTGAGGCGCTTCAATCTCAAGGTGCGGCATGCTCTGGCCAACGATTCGGCTACCCGGCACGTAGTCGAAGATCATCTCGATGGTTATGCCGTTAGGGTCCTCGAGAAACAGTTGGTGTTCGCCGATTTGTGGTATGACGCGTTCACGAAACGCAATACCCAGGGATTGCAATCGTGCCTGGACTTGCTCCAATCCCTCGCAACGCAGCGACACATGATCGAGCGAACCCGATCCATACCCGCCTGGCTTGTCGCCCAGGTACATCTGCAGTTCCTTTGGGTCGCCCTGGACACTGGCGATGTGCAACAGCGGCTGGTCACCGGCATACATCCAGTAACCCGGGAAAAGAAACCCCGGCCGGGGCCCTGGCACCAGGCCGATCACGTGCTCGAAGAACGCTGCGGTTTCTACCCAGAGCGGGGTGCGGATGGTGAAATGGTCGAGTTTAAGGATGCCCATGAAATCCTCCGGATTGGGGGTAATGCCAATAAGCGAGCCGTTGGAACACGCGGCTCATCGCACCGGTACATCGTGTTGAAGACCGGCATTGCGCGTGTCGAGTCTGGCGTGCTCAGTGCCCGGGATTAATCAGCCCTGCCCATGAACACTTTCATTGCACAAGTGACAATCATCCGGCTCGACGCACCGCTTATCTTCGTTCGCCACGTCACTGATAGGTGGGATAGTCGCTGTAACCCACTTCGTCACCGCCGAACAGGCGGCTGCCCTCGAACTCGGCCAGCGGCCAGTCATGTTGCAGCCGCGCGGGGAAGTCAGGGTTGGCGACGAAGGGACGGCCGAAGGCAACCAGGTCCACCAGACCGGCATCGAGCAGCGCCTGGCCGCTCGCCAGGGTATAACGCCCGGCCACGATGATCGCACCGCTGAATTCGCGGCGCAGTTGATGCCGGAAGGGTTGCGGAATCTGCGGTGCGTCGTCCCAATCCGCTTCAGCCAGGTGCAAATAGGCGATACCCAAGGTGTCGAGCGTCTGGGCAGCCTGAAGAATGGTCGGGATCACGTCCGGGCAGTTCATGCCACGGGCGGTGATAAAGGGGGCCAGGCGTACACCGGTACATTGCGCGCCGATCTCCCCGGCGACGGCACGGGTGACGTCGATCAGGAAACGGATACGGTTCTCGCGGCTGCCGCCATACGCGTCATTGCGCAGGTTCGAGGTGGTGCGCAAAAACTGGTCGATCAGATAGCCGTTGCCGGCGTGGATCTCGACCCCATCGAACCCGGCTTCGCGCGCATGCCGGGCGGCGAGGCGATAATCTTCGATCACCGCCTGGATATCCTCCTGGTTCAAGGCGCGTGGCTCGCTGACATCGACCATCCGCCCTACCCCATCGTCACCGACCACCCATACCTGCGCATCGGCACGCAGCGCGGAGGGTGCCACCGGCTGGCCATCGTCGTGGAAGCTGACGTGGGACATCCGTCCTACATGCCACAACTGCAGGAACATGCGCCCACCCTTGGCATGCACGGCATCGGTGACTTGTCGCCAGCCTGCCACTTGCTCGGCGCTGTAGATACCAGGGGTGAAGCTGTAGCCCTTGCCCTGGGGGCTGATCTGCGTCGCCTCGCTGATGATCAGCCCGGCGCTGGCGCGTTGGGCGTAATAATCCGCCATCATCGCATTGGCCACGTCTCCAGGCTGGGTGCTGCGTGAGCGGGTCATCGGCGCCATGACGATGCGGTTGGGCAGCGTGAGGGCGCCGAGTTCGTATGGGGTGAAGAGTTGCTGCGGGCTGGACATGGGAGGCTCCTGGTCAGAGGGGGGCTTGGCTGGGGTGCTGGTAGTCATATGTGGTCGAACTTGAAAGCGAGAGACATGGGGCGACATCGTCGCGCTCTGTCGGTGTCTGCATGATCAATTATTGGAAATGTGCGATAAATATGGCTTTTGGCACATGACTTTTAAGGGATGCTTACAAATGCATGGGCTGGCTGAGTTGAAAGTGCTGGTCAGAACCGCCGAAGCCGGTAGCCTCTCGGCCGCGGCGCGTGAGCTGGACATCAGCCCTGCGGCAGCCAGCCTCACGCTCAAGCGCCTGGAGTCGCGCCTGGGGGTTCGCCTGTTCGCCCGCTCCACGCGCCAGCAGCGCCTGACTGTGGAGGGTGAGCGCTATCTGGAGGCTGCGCGGCTTGCCCTGGCAGCATTGGACGAAGGAGAACGGGCGATTCGCGGGGGGCAGCAGGGTCTGGCCGGAGTATTGCAACTGGCGGCACCTTCAGACTTCGGCCGCAGTGTACTGCTGGGTTGGTTGGATGAGTTGCGCGTCTCGCACCCACACCTGCAGATGCATCTGTTGCTCAATGACCGCCCCAACAACCTGTTCGGCGAACCGGTGGATGTCGCCCTGCGGTTCGGCGTCCCGGTCGATTCAAGCCTGGTGGCCTTGCCGGTGCTGGAGGCGCATCATCGGGTCGCCTGCGCCAGCCCCGCCTACCTTGCCCGTCAGGGGGAGCCTGCATCACCTCAGACGCTGGCCGCCCACTCGGCGATCATCTACCAGCGTCATGGGCGTCCCTACGATGTCTGGCGTTTCAGCCGTGGTGACGAGGTCTGCGAGGTCAAGGTCCGCGGCGACTATCGCAGCGATGATGGCGAAGTTGCCAGGCGCTGGGCGCTTGCCGGGCACGGGATCGTGTACAAGGCATGGCTCGATGTCGTCACGGATGTGCGTGCCGGGAGGTTGCGCGTCTTGTTCGCCGACTGGCAGGGAGAGCCTGCGCCGGTCTACCTGATGTGCCCGCACAGGGCTCAGGTCAGTGAACGGGTCAGGGTCCTTCAGGCCTTTCTACGCGAACGCTGCACGTCGTTGGCCGGGACGCAGGGGTAGGCTGCCTGCCGCTCAAGTCCGAACAGGCATCGTCACCATGTCCACCGCGCACACTGCCAAGCCATATACCCTGCTGGCCAGGAGCAGCCTGCCCGACCTGATCATCCTCGATATCACCATGCCGCAGATGGATGGTTTCCAGGTGCTCGGTGAACTGCGCAAGTGAGCTGAAAGGTACTTCCGCAGCCCCTTGAGCACCGAACACCGACCAGTACCAGCGCGAGTACCAGCACATCCAACGTTGCCAGCGCACGATGGACCATGACGTTGTCCATGACTGCCTGAAAGAGTTGTCATGGCAGGTTCTCCAACCGTGCGCTTAGTTAACCATCACCTCGTCCAGCGTCTGCTCAAGGGTGCTGACCGTGCGCTCGAGATTGTGCAGCTTTTCGAGCCCGAACAGGCCGATGCGGAAGGTCTGGAAGTCGGCCGGCTCGTCGCATTGCAACGGCACGCCGGCGGCAATCTGCAGGCCGTGGCTGGCAAACTTCTTACCACTCTTGATATCGGCGTCATCGGTGTAGCTCACCACCACGCCAGGGGCCTGAAAGCCTGCTGCGGCCACGCTCTTGATGCCTTTGCGGGTCATCATCGCGCGTACCCGATCACCCAGGGCCTGCTGTTCGTCGCAGACCTTGTCGAAACCGTAGGCCTGCATCTCTTTCATCACTTCGTTGAATCGCGCCAGGGCATCGCTGGGCATGGTCGCATGGTAGGCGTGGCCGCCCTGCTCATAGGCCTGCATGATCTGAAGCCACTTCTTCAAGTCGCAGGCAAAGCTGGTGCTTTGCGTCGATTCAATGCGCTCGAGGGCCAAAGCGCTGAGCATCACCAGGGCGCAGCAAGGTGAGGCGCTCCAGCCTTTCTGCGGTGCGCTGATCAGCAGGTCGACCGCGCATTTGTCCATATCAACCCAAATCGCGCCTGAGGCGATGCAGTCCAGCACGAACAGGCCACCCACCGCATGCACGGCGTCGCCCACGGCCCGCAGGTACTCATCGGGCAGGATGATCCCTGATGAGGTTTCAACGTGGGGGGCGAAGACAATCTGCGGTTTCTGCGACTCAATGGCCGCCAACACTTCTTCCAGAGGGGCCGGGGCGTAGGCAGCCTGGCGCCCCGTTTCAACCGGCCGGGCTTTGAGCACCGTTGTGGCCGCCGGGATATTGCCCATCTCAAGGATCTGGCTCCAGCGATAACTGAACCAGCCGTTACGTAGCACCAGGCATTGCTGGCCGGTGGCAAACTGCCGGGCTACCGCTTCCATGCCGAACGTGCCACTGCCCGGGATCACCGCAACCGCCTGGGCGTTGTAGACCTGTTTCAGGGTGGTTGAAATGTTCTTCATCACCCCCTGAAACGACTGGGACATGTGGTTGAGCGAGCGGTCCGTGTAGACCACCGAATACTCGACCAGCCCCTCGGGATCGATAGCGGGATATATCTTCGACATGGTGTGGCTCCTTTGGCAGAGTTGTCCTTGGCATCGACCCTGCCCTAAGCTATTGCAAATGACAAGGGATCAGGCCCACCGCAATCGCCAGCGTTGCCCCTGGCCGACCTCTTCATCTTGGCGACAATCACGCCCCGCCATCGAATGAGCCACATTTACATCAAGCGTCCACTGGTTGGAGTGGCAACGGCTTCCAGCAATGTCCACTTCCTTGCCCCACACGCAAAACTCCTTGTCCCACCCACCACTTTTTCTCGCCCCCACCTCCACCCAAAATCCGCCCCTGACACCATTCCCCGTTCAGGAGCCCACAAATTGCACTATTTCAAACCCCTGGTACTCACCCTAGCCTTGGCCACCACCCAATCCACCCTGGCCGCCAACTGGCAATCCTCCCCCTACGGTCCAAACGACGAAATCGGCGCCGCCAACCTCCTCACCCCCGAGGTGGTCAAGCAAGCCATCAGCCTGGTCAAAACCGGCAAGGCCTACCCCCTCGCCGTCCCCGTCAGCAAGGACCTGCCCGCCTTCCGCCACCGCAGCTTCCACCTCTACAACATCCAGCCCGGCGAACAGGCCGGCCAGACCCTGGGCAAGAACACGTTCAGCTTCAACGACGAGTTGGTCAACGGCTGGACCGGCGTCGGCACCCAGCTCAACGGCATCGGCCATATCGGCATCGACAACGTCTACTACAACGGCAACAAGGCCGCCGACTTCGTAACCGTCGAAGGCGTGACCAAGCTCGGTGTCGAAAAAGTGCCGCCGATGGTCACCCGTGGCGTGGTACTGGACATGACCGCGTATTACGGCAAGGCCATCGTGCCGGGCGGTACGTCGTTCACCGTCAACGACATCAAGACGGTGCTGAAACGGCAAGGCATCACCCTGCGCAAGGGCGACGTGGTGCTGTTCAACACGGGCTGGCTGGAGCTGATCGGTAAGGACAACCAGCAGTTTCTCGCGACCGAACCAGGTATCGACCTACCGGCGGCCGAGTGGCTGGCCGACCAGGGCATCGTCGCGTTCGGCGGCGACACCTGGGCTTCGGAGGTCTACCCGAACCCCACTGGCGAGGAGTTCCCAGTCAATCAGTTCATGCTCGCCAAGCGCGGCATCTACAACCTGGAGCTGATCGACACCCGCGCACTGGTGCGCGACAAGGCCTTCGAGTTCCTGTTCGTGCTGGGCCAGCCGCTTTACAAGGGCTCGACCCAGGTCAACATCAACCCGGTGGCCATCTACTGATCGATCGGGTGCCACTCACCCCGTCACCACCTCATACCTCACCCGATGCGCCTCCGTCGGCAACGGCACCTCCCACTTGAACATCATCCGCCGTATATCGTCATTGCGCAGCGATGTATCCCGGCGCTGGTTACGCTGCATGATCTCCTCCTCCGGCCGCTCCAGGTAGACGATCTCCACCTGCGCCCCGTAGCCGTACAGCAAGTCCAGCGTCCGGCTGCGCATTTGCGCCGACAAGTGCGTCGAGTTCCACACGAAGGGCCTGCGCTCGCGCAGCAGCGCCTTGGCCCGGTCGATGGCGTAGTGCGCGGCGGCGCCTTCGTTCTGGCCGTGGCGCAGGCCCAGGGCCTGGCGCGCGTCGTCGAACGACACCACCGGCAGGTCCGGGTGGTGTCGGGCAGTCCAGGTGTCCTTGCCGCTGGCCGGCAGCCCGGAGAGCATCACCACCGGGGAGCCCTGGGGTTCGTGCAGCGCGTAGTCCGGGTGCACGCGGGCGCCACGCAGGTACTGAATACGCGTGTAGTCGTCGGCAAACGGCCGTGGGCCGTACAAACACCCCTCCTCTGCCGCCAGTTCGCGCCACAGTTCGATGGCGGTCAGCACATCGGCCTTGCCAGCATAGTGGCGGCCCTGCATGTCGGCCTCGGCCATGGCGCAGAGCATCCACACCGGCAGCTCCCACGACAGCTTGTGCAGCAGAAACTCCGCGCTGCGTCCGCTGCGGTCGCCCTGCAGGGCGAAGAACGGCAGTTGATGCACGCTGATGATCCGGCAGATCTGTTCGCGCAGCGCGAACGGCACGCCAGCACGCCACAGCAGCAGGCGTGCATCCACCGTGCCCCGGCGCGAGTGGCCGGGTTGGCCGATGCGCCCGGTCTGCGGGTCGATCACCGTGGTGTCGGGCTTGGCGATATCATGCAACAGGGCTGCAAAGAACAGCACGAAGCGCTGCTCGGCGCTGGCGTCGCGGTAGGCGCTCTGCGCCAGCAACGCCTCGACCACCAGGCGGGTATGGACCCACACATCGCCCTCGGCATGATAGGTCGGATCCTGCGGAGTGTCGGCCAGGCGTGCCAGGGCCGGGATGGCCGCAAGGCAAGCGGCGCAGTCCATGTCGTGCCCGGGGTCGGGCACCAGTTGTTGCAGTTGGCGAATATCCATTTCGGGAAGCTCCTTCAGTAGCCGCGGCGTTCGCCGTGCCAGTCCAGGGACAGGCGCGGTGCGTAGAGATCGACGCCTGCGGCCAGTTGATTGGGTATGAACGGTTGGTTGGCATGGTGCTGGTCGGCGTCGAGGATGGCCTGGACAAAGTCCTGGCGCACCCACTTGAGCCGGCCCAGGGTCTGGCGCTCGTCTTCGAGCTTCAGGTACAGCCCCTCCATGCGGCTCGAGCGGTCGCATTGGCGCCAGGCGCGGGCCAGGTCGAGGCCTTCGCGGCGTACCACCTGCTCGAACACATCGCGCCAGCGCGCGGTCTTGGCCAGCGAGTCGCCGAGCAATGCCATCAGCTCGGCGTAGCGGCGCGGTGCCGGGCCTTCGTACAGCACCGGTACCGACAGCACCGGGCCGTCCGCGAGCAGATGTCGGCGCGCCGCGGTGGACAGGAACTGGCCTGTGGCGCGGTCCCACACGTCGAACTCGCAGAAGAAATGCGGCAGGTGGTCGTAGAACACCGAGTGCTTCTTGTGCAGCCACTCGCCATACAGCACGAAGCGGTCTTCAAGACGCTCCAGCAACCAGTGCTCGTGGGCCACGGCCCATTGCTTGAACAGGTTGAACTGGCGCTCGCGGCCTCCGCCGCTGAGGTAATGGCCACGCGATTGCAGGCGTAGCTCACCGCCGTTGGTAAAGCTGATGCCGGCGTTGGCGCCGTCGAGTTTCTCTTCCACCACCAGCCATTGGCCAACCAACGAGCCATAGGCCACCTGGCCGGTATCGCTGTCGCCGTCCTGCAGACGCGAGCCTTGCAGATGCGCTGTGCGGGGGTATTTGAGCAGTTCGAGGGAATGTGCGTCGGCACGAAAATCCATAGTCATGGGTTTCTCCTTGGAAACAGGGAAAAACCGACGACAGGATCAGGCAGGTACGAGAGTGAAGCGCCGCCGCGCGCAGGCACGGGCAGCCATCAGGCACGATGGACCGTCGTCGGTATCAGGCGTGTTTGATGGCGCAGGGCACTGGCTTCACCACTTTGGGGAAAGGTTGCGGGGATTCGAGGGCGCATATTCAACAGCAGGTATCAGTCGCGGGTCAAGCCCTCAATAGCAGCAATGTGATAGCATCTGCGCGCCCCTGGAGGGGCAATTTTTTGATATCCCGCAAGGAATACGCTTCGTGAAAGACTTCGTCATCAGCGTCAACAACATCGTTCTCTACATCTCCCTGGCCGTTATCTGGCTGTTCGCGCTCATCACCCTGTTCACCGGCGGATTCCTGCCAGCCCTGGGTGTCTTCGTGGCCGGCAGCCTCGGATGGTGCATCGTCTCCGGCTTCTGGTTCGTCCAGTCCGCCACTTACGAAGAGCTGCGCAAGCTCAACGCCAGCAAGGACTGAAGCATCCGGGCGGCTAGGCACCTCGCCTCGCAGCGCATGGCCGCCCTCCTCCAAGCCTGGAACCGTTATCGGCCGATCAGTACCGCCTCAGCCTTTATTGCGCAGTGCCTCGACCAGTTGCGCCTTGGTCATGCTCGAACGCCCCTTGATATCTTTGCTTCGCGCCTCTTTCATGAGGCTTTCCTTGGTTTGCGTACCCAGCGACGCACCTGACTCACGCGCCTGGCCCTGACGCGTTTGCGCCGCCCGCTTGGCCGAATCGGCGCGTGCTGTCTTCTTTTCGCTCGGCGATGTCTTGCTGCCCGACCCACCGGCCTTGTCACCGCCGCCGGACTGCTTGTTGACGGTAGCCCAGGCGCGAGCCTCGGCCTCGTCCTTGGACAGGCCCTTGTGCTCGTAGCTTTGCTCGATGTGTTCGGCCTTGCGCTTCTGTTTCTCGGTGTACTTGCCTTTGTCTCCACGGGGCATGTCGTTCACTCCTGAGTGAGTTTGGCTGAACGGTTGAAATGATTGCCACGCCCGAAGTGCGATCGACAGGACGAATGGTCGGCCACAGCAGGTTCTATTCAACGTGATAGTCCGCACCTGCCACCGCCTTCACGAACGCACGATCGGCAAGCCGGCGCAGGTCGCGCCACTCGGTCCAGTCGATCAATCGCTGCCGATCCATCTCATCGGCCTGGCGCAACAGTTCGTCGTGGTAGGTGCTTGGACAATGCCGACGCAGGGCGTGGTTGTCGTAGGTGTCGAACCAGCGGTTGACTGCTGCCAGCCGGCATTGCGCCGGGGTCATCGGGTCGCTGAAGGCATTCATCGCGGGCCGCCCTGCTTTCTTTTACGGAAGATGGCTGCGCGCCGTACGAGGTTCCGTCCAGCCGCCTGGATGGTCACCACAACGCAATGCCACTGGTGATCTGCGCCTGAACTTTACCGCGCTCCCTGGATTCCCCTGCATAGACCCGTCACCACAGTGCGCAGGAGATCCAACCCATGAGAGCTTTGATCTGTCGCGGTACCCGCGATGTCCGTATCGATAGGCTTCCGGGTCCGGTCGACCTGGATAAGGACGGCCGTGTTTTTCGCGCTACAGCCACACGGAGGGTGCAGCCATGATCGATCCCGCCACCGGCATGAAGCCGGGAGAACGCTATGCCGTGGACAACCTCGAGCGAGTGCATCCGTTCACCGGCTTCTTCCTCGACGGCAAGTACTACCTGGGGCCGGAACTGCTGACCGCCGTGGGGTGGCTGGAGGGGCGGCGATTCATCTATGACAACCTAGATGCCACGGGCGAGCCGGTGTTCGCGAACCGCATCGCCGGCGAGATCAAGGACCTGGTATTGACCCTGGCGGACGGCACTCCCCTGGCAGTGTCGCGCCTCAAGCATTGGCCCCCTGACGAGGGGGCCGGTGAAGTCGAACAGCCCGGGCAGCGGCCATCGACACCTGAAGCCCCAGCCTTCGCAGCGGTGCAGGGGCGGCGTCTGCTGGCGGGTGTCGAGCGCCTGCAACGCCACCCCGCAGCCATCCTGGCAACCGCCTTGGCCCTGGGATTCGTGGCGGGCTGGGTGCTGGCGGCACTTGAACGCAAGCGCCAGTAGGCGGACCAGGCACACGTGCGCCCTACCCTGGTCTGCGTCTGTCACTCACTGCCATGTGAGGCTTGAAGATCAGCGTAAAGCTGCCGGTCAGGCGCGCACGCAATTCCTTGGGCATGGTGTATCCGAAGTGGACAAGCCATGCGCCGTCACCCAACAGGAAGGTATCGCCCCGATAGCGCTTGACCTCGGTTTCGCTGATGCCGATTTCCATTGCCACTTCCAGATCGGTCGGGGTGGTCACCATTTTACAAAGGCCTCGGGCAAAATTTTTATTGGAAGGTAAACAGCGCGTGTTCGACTTGAATAAGGGCGCTTTACCCCCCGGGCGTTCAGGCCAAGTCGCAAGTGTCGGACGAATGGCAGCTGCTGTAACGCGGTGGAGCGCTGGCAGGGTCAAGACGTTCCATAAACCCAGCCGTGAAAATCCGATCGACCTCTGGCCGCACCTCGACGTCCCATGAAAGGACGCTGCACATCCCCGAGGGCAACCAGGAGGCGAGCCACTCATGAATGACCGCATCATTGAACTGTTCACCGATACCACGCTATTCGGTATCTCCATCCTCAACCTGCTGCTGGCGTTGGGTGTCGCCACCCTGACCTTTGTCGCGGCGCGGGCGGCGATCAGCTTCGTGCAGCGGCGGGTGCGCCGCTGGTCCGAACACGACGGCGCGTTCAGCCAGGTGCTGGCCAAGGTGCTCGGCGGCACCAGCAATGCCCTGCTGTTGCTCGCCTCCCTGCTGGTGGGCCTGGGTATGCTCGACCTGCCTGAGCGCTGGCTGGCCCGGGTGGGCAGCCTGTGGTTCGTGGTGGCGGCGATGCAGATCGGTCTATGGGCCAACCGCGCCATCGCCCTGGGCCTGCGCCGCTATTTCGCCCGGCACGGCAACGAGGGGCTGAACCAAGGCAGCGCGCTGGCCACCCTTTCGGCCTGGGGCGCGCGGGTACTGCTGTGGTCGGTGGTGGTGCTGGCCATGCTGTCCAACCTGGGGGTGAACATCACTGCCTTCGTCGCCAGCCTTGGCGTGGGTGGCATCGCCGTGGCGCTGGCGGTGCAGAACATCCTCGGCGACCTGTTCGCCTCGCTGTCGATCGCCGTGGACAAGCCCTTCGAGGTGGGCGACTTCATCGTCGTCGGCCCCCTGGCCGGCACGGTAGAGCATGTCGGGCTGAAGACGACGCGGATCCGCAGCCTGGGTGGCGAGCAGATCGTCATGGCCAATGCCAGCATGATCAGCAGCACCATCCAGAACTACAAGCGCTTGCAGGAGCGACGCATCGTCTTCGAGTTCGGTTTGTCCTATGACACCCCCACCGATGCGGTGAAAAAGGCTCCTGTCATCATCGAGGAAGCGATCAAGGCGCAGGGCCAGGCGCGCTTCGACCGCGCGCACCTGCGTGGCTTCGGCAAGGAGGCGCTGGAATTCGAGTGCGTGTATATCGTCAAGGACCCCGGCTACAACCTGTACATGGATATCCAGCAGGCCATCAATTTCCACCTGCTGGAGCGTTTCTCCAGGATCGGCGCCAAGTTTGCCGTGCCGGTGCGGGCGATCAAGGTCACCGCTTTACCCCAGGAAGACATGCTGCGCTTCAAAGAGGCCTGAACGCCTTTGGCCGGTGATCAGCGCCATAGCGTCATCAGGGCGCCTCGTGCGCCGGTCACCGGATCTTGCGCTGGCCGGGGCACGGCGGCGATGCGCGCCAGCGCCTGGTCGTGCGCGCCGTCCTCGGGCCGCTGAATATCGTACTTCTCCTGCCCAAGCGGATAAGCCCCCACCACCAGGAAGTCCTCGCTGTGCTCGACACAGCAATGGCCGGTGCCGGCCGGCAGGACCAGGACATTGCCTGCTTTCACGGTCAACGTCTGCCCGCCCTCGCCGCCCAGTGTTACCCGCGCCTGCCCGCAGGCCACCCCCAGCACCTCATGGGCATTGGGGTGGAAATGCTGGTAGTAGAAAATGCCGTCGCGCCACAACGGCGTCCATTGGTGAGCGGCGAACAACGCCTCGAAGGCGCCGGCGTTGTCCTCGGCCGGTGCAAGGCGCAGGCGGTAGAGCAACACGGCGAAGCGGCTGTTCGGCGTCGCGCCGTCATCGGCGAAATGCAGCGTCTTCTGCGGCTGGGTGGTGCTGTCGAGGGCAAGCATGAGGGCCTCGCGATGAGGTTGGGCGATACCCTTGAGAATCCGCTGCCAGCGTCGAGGTTCCTGCCGGGCGACCAGGTACATCCAGTGAAACTTTCCCCTTCGCGGCCCCGTCCAGACCCTATCCATCACTGACAGGGACACGACGATGACAACGACGGTAGGTGACTTCTTGGTCGAGCGTTTGTACCAGTGGGGCGTGCGGCGTATCTACGGTTACCCGGGCGACGGCATCAACGGTGTGTTCGGCGCGTTGAACCGGGCCAACGGCAAGATCGCGTTCATTCAGGCCCGCCATGAGGAAATGGCCGCGTTCATGGCCAGCGCCCACGCCAAGTTCACCGGTGAGCTGGGCGTATGTATCGCCACCTCGGGCCCCGGTGCCTCGCACCTGCTCACCGGGCTGTACGATGCGCGCATGGACCACCAGCCGGTGCTGGCCATTGTCGGCCAGCAGGCACGGGCGGCGCTGGGCGGGCACTATCAGCAGGAGCTGGACTTGCTGTCGATGTTCAAGGATGTGGCCGGGGCGTTCGTGCAGCAGGCGTCCACCCCTGCCCAGGTACGCCACCTGCTCGACCGCGCGGTGCGCACGGCCGTGGGCGAGCGCCGGGTAACCGCGATCATCCTGCCCAATGACCTGCAGGACCTGCCCTATGAAGCGCCTGCCAGGGCCCATGGCACCGTACACTCCGGCGTCGGCTACAGCAAGCCGAGGGTACTGCCCTACACGGCTGACCTGCAGCAGGCCGCCGACGTACTCAATGCCGGGCGCAAGGTGGCCATCCTGGTCGGTGCCGGCGCCCTGCAGGCGAGCGAACAGGTGGAGGCGGTGGCCGAAAAGCTTGGGGCGGGCGTGGCCAAGGCGCTGCTGGGCAAGGCCGTGCTGCCGGACACCCTGCCCTGGGTCACCGGTTCCATCGGCCTGCTTGGCACCGAGCCCAGCTACAAGCTGATGACTGAATGCGACACCTTGCTGATGATCGGATCCGGCTTTCCCTATTCCGAGTTCCTGCCCAAGGAAGGCCAGGCCCGCGGCGTGCAGATCGACCTGCAGCCCGACATGCTCGGCCTGCGCTACCCGATGGAGGTGAACCTGGTCGGTGACGCCGGCGAAACCCTGCAGGCGCTGCTGCCATTGCTCGAACACAAGCCCGACAGGCGCTGGCGCAAGAAGATCGAAGGCTGGCGCGCGCGCTGGGACAAGACCCTGGAAAAACGCGCCCTGGCCAAGGCCGACCCGATCAACCCGCAGCGGGTGGTGCACGAACTTTCCCCGCGCCTGCCGGATACGGCCATCGTCACCAGCGACTCCGGTTCCTGCGCCAACTGGTTCGCGCGTGACCTGATGATCCGCCAAGGCATGCAGTGTTCGTTGTCCGGTGGCCTGGCGTGCATGGGCGCCGCCGTGCCCTATGCGATCGCCGCCAAGTTCGCCTACCCGCAACGCCCGGTGATTGCCCTGGTGGGCGACGGTGCCATGCAGATGAACAACCTGGCCGAGCTGATTACCGTGGCCAAGTACTGGCAGCAATGGGAAAACCCCAAGTGGATCTGCGCGGTGTTCAACAACGAGGATCTCAACCAGGTCACCTGGGAGCAACGTGTCATGGAAGGTGACCCGAAGTTCGAGGCCTCCCAGTCCATACCCGACGTGCCCTACCACCTGTTTGCCATTTCCATCGGGCTGCAGGGCATCTTCGTCGAGCGCGAGGACGAAGTCGCCAGCGCCTGGGAACGGGCCCTGGCCGCTGACCGTCCGGTGCTGATCGAATTCAAGACCGACCCCAACGTGCCCCCGCTACCGCCGCACATCAAGCTGGAGCAGGCGAAGAAATTCGCCAGCACCCTGCTCAAGGGCGACCCTGACGAGGTTGGGGTGATCGTGCAGACGGCCAAGCAGGTGCTGGGGACGATTCTGCCTGGCAAGCATTGATGTTCCGGCCTTACGGCAATCCGTTGGAACTTCGCCGCAGGCCCGAGGCCTGCCCTTTCAGACCTATCAAAAAAGGAGACACGACGATGAGTGCACAACTGAACGGCAAGCGCGTGGCCTTTCTGGTCACCGACGGGTTCGAACAGGTGGAGTTGACTGGCCCTCGTAACGCCCTGGAAAAGCATGGCGCGGTGGTCGACATCCTGAGCGAAAAAGAAGGGTCTGTGCGCGGCTGGAATCACGACAAGCCCGCCGACGAATTTGCCGTGGATGCAACATTCGAGGCTGCCCAACTCGATTTGTACGATGCCCTCGTGTTGCCTGGCGGCGTGCAGAACTCCGACACCATCCGGCTGATACCCGGCGCGCAGAAACTGGTGAAAAGCCATGATGCTGCGGGCAAGCCGCTGGCGGTTATCTGCCACGGTGGGTGGTTGCTGGTCTCAACCGGCCTGGCCAAGGGCAAGCGGATGACCAGCTACAAGACGTTGCAGGATGACATCCGCAACGCCGGCGGCACCTGGGTCGATGAACCGGTGGTGGTGGACGGCAACCTGATCACCAGTCGCCAACCGGACGATATCCCGGCCTTCAACGAGCAGTTGATCGCAGCGCTGGGCCGCTGACATTGGCGCATGGCCCCCTCGTCCCACGCCTGCATCGAGCCGGGGCCATGCTTTGGGTTGTTCACGCCAGCTGGATATACACCGAATAACTACCCAGCAGCACCCAGAACACCAGGAAGATCCACGGGGTACGCAGTGAAAAGAGCAATGACTTGCGATGCCCCGCACGTGAGGTTTCGGCCTCGCAGAACAGGGGGGACTCGTCGTAGGCCAGCCCCATCAAAGGCTCGCTGCGCAGCAAGTGGCTCTGCTTGAGTTGCCAGTGATCGATGATGTTGTAAGCCGCGCGAATGCCTGGCCAGGCATTGAGCGAACTCAGTACCCCGAGCAGGGCAAGGAACGCGGGCACGATCAGGGTGAACATCTCGCCCCACCCTTGATTGAGGTTGCCCATGGATGAGACGAACGCGATGACCAGAAACGACTGGGCTGCCAGATAGGCGTCCGTGCGGTTGGCCAGGATGCTGGTTTCGTACTGGATCTCACGCCGGTAGAAGTCCAGGCGCTCCTTGGGCGAGCCGAACATCCTGGCGTTATGTTCGGTGATTTCGTGTTCGGGGGTCGATGGGGTGATGATTCTAGGCACTCGGTTCTCCTGCGGTCAGGCTCCGGGCAAGAAGAATCGAGGAGCTCGCTGTGGTAGAACCGCACATGCAGGGCAAAATTCAATTCTGTTTGGCGTTGACCGAATCGGCACCGCCGCCCTGCTTTCAGAGATCCAGGGCGCCCCTGAGCAAGGCGTTGAGCATCCCCGCCACATCATCCCCCTGCTCGTCCAGCACACGCAGCGGAATCCCCTGCAACACCGCTTGCGAACCCGCCACCCCGGTCAGGGCCATCGGGCAGGCAATCTCCATCTGCAATGCGCGCAGCCGCCTGGCCAGGCCGGCGTTCACCGGCCCTTGCACCGCGATCACCAGCGCTGCCGGCAGGGTTGCCGCGCACACCAGCGGAAGTTCCTCCAACGGCTGTCCGCAGCCGAGCACGTCGACGCGCTGTTGCTCGGCGCTCAGCAGCAGGCCGGTACACAGCAACGGTAGTTCGGCATGCCCCTCGGTACCGGCCAGCAGCACCCTTGGCGCATCGGCCTGGTTCATCTGCAGGCGCAGCAGCAGGCGGGCGCGCAGGAAGGTGTCGAGAAACAACCATTGGCTGCGTTCCCCGAAGGCCCTGCCTGCCACCATCTCCTGCCACACCGGCAGCAGCACCTCACGCAGCACGGTAGCCTTGGGCAGGAGCGTGAACAGCTGGCCATGGACACCTTCCAGCGCCCGTGCATCGAATGCCATCGCCGCCCGTTTCACAGTGGCGCGCCAGTCGTGGAAGGCCGAGTCCTGCTGCACGGGCGCCTGGCGCTGGGCGGCGAGCATTTCGCCGACCTTGCTGATCGGCAGGCCGTTGGCAGTCCAGTGCAGGATGTCGCGGATGCGCTGCACGTCGCCGGGCGTGTACAGGCGATGGCCACCGTCGGTGCGCTGCGGGCGGATCAGCCCGTGGCGGCGCTCCCAGGCGCGCAAGGTCACCGGATTGATGCCGGTCAGGCTGACCACGTCGCGCATGGGCAATAAATCGGGTGAGATGGCTTCGGTCATCAGGAGGGATCGTCGGAAAGATGGCACATTCTAAACCCATACGCTCTTTCTGCGGCGAGCTCAGGTAGGCCATTATGTAGCGAATCGCGCCGGCGCTTTGTACCGTTGCGCCCGCCATACCGCTTAGGCTTTCCATGGGTGTCCCCAATGATCAACGCAAAACTCCTGCAACTGATGGTCGAGCACTCCAACGATGGCATCGTCGTCGCCGAGCAGGAGGGCCCAGAAAGCATCCTGATCTACGCCAATCCTGCCTTCGAGCGCCTCACCGGCTACTGCGCGGACGATATTCTCTACCAGGACTGCCGCTTTCTTCAGGGCCAGGATCGGCAACAGCCGGGCATCGCCGCGATCCGCGAGGCGATCCGCAAGGGCCAGCCCTGCCGCCAGGTACTGCGCAACTATCGCCAGGACGGCAGCCTGTTCTGGAACGAATTGTCCATCACCCCGGTGCGTAACGAGGCGGACCAGCTGACTTACTACATCGGCATTCAACACGATGTCTCGGCGCAGATCGCCGCCGAGGAGCGGGTGCGCGAGCTGGAAGCCGAGGTCGCCGACCTGCGTTGCCAACTGGCGGCGGCCGGTCTCTGAGCAAAATATCTGTACAAGAACGTTGACTTGTACAGATTTAAACGTAGGCTTCGTTTATACCTGTACAAAAATACCGGGTTGTACAGGATTTCCCGGAGCCGAGCATGTCAACGTACCTGCAGAATTTCGCCGAGCGCTTCGCCCAGCTCGATGGAGAGCATCTCGAAGCGCTGGAAAACCTGTACAGCGAGAACGTCACTTTCCGAGACCCGCTGCATCAGATTGATGGGCTGAGCGACCTGCGGGCCTATTTCGCCCAGCTGTACGCCAACGCCCATGACATCCGTTATGTCTTCTCTGGTGTCGACGAGGTGAAGACCGGGCAAGGGTACCTGCGTTGGACCCTGCAGTTTCGTCACCCCCGGCTGGCCGGCGGTCGCCCGGTTTCCCTGCAAGGCTGCAGCTACCTGCAATGGCATGATCGGGTGCATTTCCACCAGGATTTCTTCGACGCAGGCGCCCTGCTCTACGAGCATATTCCGCTGATGGGCGGGGCGATACGCTGGCTCAAGGGGCGGTTGGCATGAGCCGCTGCTGGTTGACCGGTGCCAGCAGCGGCATCGGTGCGGCGCTCGCGCAGTGCCTGCTGGAGCAAGGCCATCAGGTAGCCCTGGGCGGTCGCCGGATCGAGCAACTGGTGCCTTTTGCCGAGCGCTTTCCCGGGCAGGTGCTGCTGGCCAACGGTGATCTGGACGATCCGGAGCAGGTCACGCAGATAGCAGCCCGCATTCGCCAGGCCTGGGGCGCACTGGACCTGGCAATTTTCAACGCCGGGACCTGCGAATACCTGGAGCCCGGCCGGTTCGATCCGGCGCTGGTCGAGCGCGTGATGCGCACCAACCTGCTGAGCCTCAGCCATTGCCTGGCGGCCGCCCTGCCCCTGCTGCGGGCCGGCGCACGTCCTCACCTGGTGGTGATGGGCAGCTCGGTGACCTGGCTGGCCTTGCCCCGGGCCGGTGCCTATGGCGCGTCCAAGGCCGCCGTGCGCTACCTGGTGGAGTCGCAGCGCATCGATCTGGCGCAAGCCGGCATCGACGTCACGCTGGTCAATCCAGGCTTCGTCGACACGCCACTGACCCGGCGCAACGATTTCCCGATGCCGCAGCTGTGGTCGGCCCAGCGCGCCGCCCAGCACATCGCCAGACGGCTGCCGCGTCGCCCCCTGGAAATAAACTTCCCGCGCCTGTTCACCTGGGGATTGCGCCTGCTCGGAGCGCTGCCGGCGCGGGCGCGCCTGGCATTGGGCCGGCGCCTGGCACGTCAAGAAACGGACTGAGCAACCATGCGCATAGCCATCATCGGCAGCGGTATTGCGGGCCTGACCTGCGCCTACCTGCTGTCGCGCAAACACGAAGTAACGGTATTCGAAGCCGCCGGCTGGGTCGGTGGCCACACCCACACTGTCGACGTGCTGTGGCGCGGTGAGCGCCATGCCATCGACACGGGGTTCATCGTCTTCAACGACTGGACCTATCCCCATTTCATCCGTTTGCTTGAACAGCTCGGAGTCGCTTCGCAGCCGACGCAGATGAGTTTCTCCGTGCATGATCCACTCTGCGGTCTGGAATACAACGGGCACGACCTGAACACGTTGTTTGCCCAGCGCCGCAACCTGCTGTCGCCGGGCTTCTGGGGCATGCTGCGCGATATCCTGCGCTTCAACCGGCAGGCTCTCGCCGACCTCGAGCACCAGCGTATCGACGCCACCACCACCTTGGGCGCTTATCTTCATGAACGCGGTTACGGCCAGCGTTTCATCGAGCATTACATCGTGCCCATGGGCTCGGCCATCTGGTCCATGTCCCGTGCCGATATGCTCGGCTTCCCGCTGGCGTTCTTCGTGCGCTTCTGTCGCAACCACGGTTTGCTGTCGGTGAACCAGCGCCCGCAGTGGCGTGTCGTGGCGGGCGGCTCGCGCAGTTATGTCGCCCCGCTGTGCCGCCCCTTCGCCGAACGCATCCGCCTTGACTGCAAGGTGCACCGGGTCGGCCGCGACGAAGGCGGTGTCACCCTGGTCAGCGACGCCGGCACCGAGCGCTTCGACAACGTGGTATTCGCCTGCCACAGCGACCAGGCCCTGGCGCTGCTGGAGGCGCCGAGCGTGCACGAGCGTGCCGTGCTGGGTGCCATCGGCTATGCCGACAACGACGTGGTGCTGCACACCGACACCCGCCTGCTGCCGCGCCGCCGCAACGCCTGGGCCAGCTGGAACTACCGCCTGGGCGGCCCCGAGCTGGCGCCGGCCGCAGTGACTTACAACATGAACATCCTGCAGGGCATCCAGGCACCGACGACCTTCTGCGTCAGCCTGAATCAGACCGCGCTGATCGACCCCGCGCAGATCCTCGCCCGCTTCAGCTATGCCCACCCGCAGTACAGCCTGGCGGCATCTGCCGCTCAGGCCCGGCAAACACAACTGCAAGGCCAACAGCACAGCTATTTCTGCGGCGCCTACTGGGGCAACGGCTTCCACGAGGATGGCGTGGTCAGTGCGTTGCAGGTGGCCAGGCACTTCGGAGAGCAGCTGTGAACAGTGGCCTGTACCTAGGCTGGCTCAGTCATCGGCGCCTGAGTCCGCGGCCCCATGCCTTCCGTTACCGGATCGGCCTGTTCTACCTGGACCTGGACGAACAAGCCTGGCTGATGGCCCTGTCGCGCTGGCTGGGGCGCTGGCGCCTGGCCCCGCTGTGCTGGCGGGAAACCGACTACCTGCCGAGCCTCACCCGCCAAGGTCAGCCCCTGGCCCAGGCCGCACGACTGCTGGTGAGCCAAGCCACGGGGCAAATGCCCGACGGGCCAGTGTGCCTGCTGACCCAGCTGCGTTGCTGGGGGCTGTCGTTCAATCCGGTGAGCTTCTATTTCTGCCATGACCGCGACGGGCACCTGGCGGCGATCCTGCTGGAGGTGCGCAACACCCCGTGGCGTCAGCGTTTCCACTATGTGCTGCCGGTGCAAGGCGACCCGACGAAAACCTTCGCCATGGCCAAGCGCTTTCATGTGTCGCCGTTCATGCCCTTGAACATGGACTATCGGGTGCGCTTTCACCTGGACCAGGCACGGATGCGCATCCACATGGAGAACTGGCAAGGCAGCCAGAAAGTGTTCGAGGCCGACCTGGCCCTGAAGCGCCGCCCGCTGGACCGCAAGGCTGTGCGCGACTACATCCTGGCCTTCCCCTGGATCAGCCTGCGCACCGTCTCGGCCATCTACTGGCAAGCCCTGCGCCTGTTCATCAAGCGCACGCCCATCCACGACCACACCGCCAGCCGGGGCAACCTGGCACTCGGCCACTCCTGCGAGGACCCCGATCATGTCCAATCCGACCCTGAGCGTTAGCAAGTCCGCGGGCCTGGCGCCACTGCTCGGCGGCTTGGCGCGCAAGGCCGTGCTCGCCCAGCTGGGCAAGCTGCGTCATGGCCATCTGCGCCTACTCTGCCATGGTCGCCAGTGGACGTTCGGCGACCCCGGCAGCGCGCTGCAGGCCGAGGTAGAGATACTCGACGACACCGCCTGGAGCCTGATCGCCGGCAATGGCTCGATCGGCGCGGGCGAAGCCTATATCCATGGTTACTGGCGCAGCCCGGACCTGGCGTTGGTCACCCGCCTGTTCGTGGCCAACCTCGATGTGCTCGACGCCCTCGAGGGCGGCCTGGCACGCCTCGGCCGCCCTGCCCTGCGGCTGCTGCACCGGCTCAACCGCAACAACCGCCAAGGCGCCCGTCGCAACATCCTGGCCCATTACGACCTGGGCAATACCCTGTTCGAGCAACTGCTGGACCCGACCATGATGTATTCGGCCGCGCAGTTCGAGCACCCCGCACAATCCCTGGAGCAGGCTCAGCGGCGCAAGTTGGAGCGCATCTGCCAGAAGCTCGAGCTGAGCCCGCAGGATCACCTGCTGGAAATCGGCTGCGGCTGGGGCAGCCTGGCGATCCACGCCGCCACCCGCCACGGCTGCCGGGTGACCACCACGACCCTGTCGCACGCGCAGTACACCTATACCCTGCAACGGGTGAAGGACCTTGGGCTGGAGCAGCGGGTGACCGTGTTGTGCGACGACTACCGCGACTTGACGGGGACTTTCGACAAACTGGTCTCCATCGAGATGATCGAAGCGGTAGGCCACCGGTACTTGCCGGTGTACTTCCGTCAGTGCGCGTCACTGCTCAAGCCCGACGGGCTGATGTTGCTGCAGGCCATCACCATCCGTGACCAGCGCTACGCCCAGGCGCGGCGCTCGGTGGATTTCATCCAGCGCTACATCTTCCCCGGCGGCGCCCTGCCCTCGCTGAGCGTGCTGCTGGACACCGCCAGCCGTCGCACCGCGCTCAACCTCGTGCACCTGGAGGATTTCGGCGTCGACTACGCACTCACCCTGGGGCATTGGCGCGACAACCTGCGCCAGGCGCGCGGCACATTGGCGGCACTGGGCTACGACGAGACCTTTCAGCGCCTGTGGGAGTTCTACCTGTGCTACTGCCAAGGCGGCTTCGAGGAACGGGCCATCGGCGTGGCCCAGCTGCTGTGGGCGGCGCCCCTGGCGCGGCGGGCGCCGTTGCCCGGGCAATGACGATGCCCCGCGCCTGGCTGATCGCCAATGCGCTATGGCTGCAGGTGGGCTGGTGGGCCTGCGTGCTGGGCGCCAAGGTTCCCTGGCTATTGCTCCTGGTGCCGCTGGGGCTGGCCGTGCACCTTAAACTGTGCCCGGCCCGCAGCACCGAAGTCGGCGCACTGTTACGCGTGACCTTGGCCGGTTGCATGCTGGACGGTCTGCTGGGGGCAATTGGGTTTTTTCGTTTCGAGGCATGGCCACTGCCATTGTGGCTGGCGCTGCTGTGGCTGGTGCTGGCCAGCGGCTTGCGCCACAGCCTGGCCTGGGCGGGTTGGCCGTTTTGGCGCGGTGCGTCAGTCGGCGCGCTGGGTGGCCCGTTGGCGTACCTGAGCGGTGCCGGGCTGGCCGATGTCGCCTTGCCCCTGGGACCCGTGGTCACGGGCTTGCTGCTGGTGCCGGTCTGGGCCCTGGCCCTGCCCTTGCTGGTGCGCCTCGCCGCGCGGCGCTGAGCGGCGGCAGCGTTCAGAACAGTAGCGCACCTGCGCCCAGCACCGCGCCCAGCGCTTGCGCCAGGTGAAAGGCCGGCCGCATGCCGCGCATACCTTGCTTGGAAGATGCTGCTTCTTCATAGGTCCTGGCCGGCATCGAGCCGCGCCAGCAGCGCCTGGCCGCGTTGCCACACGCCCTCGCGACGGGCAGGCGCCATGCCGTCCAGGCTGCGATACACCAAGGCCAGACGAGGATTGCCTGAAAGCTGGGCGCGGTGGCGAATGAGAAAATGCCAGTACAACGCATTGAATGGGCAAGCGTCTTCACCGACCGCCTTGTCCACCCTGAAGCTGCAGGCCTTGCAGTGATCGGACATACGCTGAGTGTAGCGACCACTGGCGCAATAGGGCTTGGAACCCAGGTAACCGCCATCGGCGTGCATCACCATGCCCAGGGTGTTGGGCAGTTCTACCCAGTCGAACGCGTCGATGTACACGGCCAGGTACCATTGGCAGATCGCGGCGGGCACGATTCCGGCCAGCAGGGCGAAGTTGCCGGTGACCATCAGCCGCTGGATGTGATGCGCGTAACCGAGGCGCAAGGTCTGTCCGATGGCCTGCGCCATGCAGCGCATGCGCGTCTGCCCGGTCCAGTAAAAGTCCGGCAGGTCGCGAGTGTTGCCCAGGCGGTTGAGCCCGGCGTATTCGGGCATGCGCAGCCAGTAGATACCGCGCACATACTCGCGCCAGCCAATCAACTGGCGAATGAAGCCCTCTGCGGCGTTGAGCGGCACCCGGCCCTGGCGCCAGGCGTCTTCCACGTCCTCGCACAGGCAGCGCACGTCCAGCAGCCCGATGTTCAGCGCCGCGCTGATGCGCGCATGGAACAGGTAGGGCTCGCCTTCAGCCATGGCGTCCTGATAGTCGCCAAACGCCGCCAGGCCGAAATCGAGAAAATGACGCCATAGCTGTTGAGCCTCGGCATGAGTCACGGGATAGTCGAAACCATCCAGTTCGCCGTAATGGTCGCTGAAACGCTGGCGAACCAAGGCCACCACGCCACGGGTGATGGCATCCTGTTCGAAATGCGCCGGAAACGGGCCTCGCAGACCTCGCGCCAACGGCTTGCGATTTTCGTCATCGAAATTCCATGCGCCCCCCGCCGGGCTGCCGTCGGGCTCCAGGAGCAGGCCGCAACGCTTGCGCATGCCGCGGTAGAAATGCTCCATGCGCAGCTGGGTGCGGCCCTGGGCCCAGCGTGCGAAAGCCTCTCGCGAGCACAGGAAACGGGTGTCGCGGTGCCACACCAACGGTAGCCCAGCCTCCCGTAGCGTCTGTTCCAGGCGCCACTCACCGCACTCGGTCAGGTGGATCTCGCTGGCGCCCAGGGCCTGCTGCCAGCGACGCAGTTCGCCGGCAATGCTGGCACTGTTGCCGTCGGCGTCCAGTTTGACGTAGTGCACATGCCAGCCACGCGCCCTCAGCGCCTGGGCGAAATGACGCATGGCGCTGAAGATAAGCACGATCTTCTGCGGATGATGCGGCACGTAGCGTGCCTCGCCCTCCACTTCGGCCATCAGGATCGCATCGCGGGCAGGGTCCAGCGCGGCGAGACTCGCCAATTCGAACGACAGCTGGTCGCCCAGCACCAGGCCCAGGCGCATCGCCGAGGCTACCACTGCTCGTCCAGCGTCACCGGCACCCGCAGCGGCGCGACGGGGCCGTCGCCTTGCCCGCACATTTCATCGTGTACCACGTGCTGGACCAGCATGCACGGCACCGGCGGCAGCCCGGCCAGTACCTGACGCAACTGCGTGATGGAGCGAAAGCGAACGGCCTGCCCGTGATCGTCGCTCAGCGTGACCGGCCCTGCGTCGGCCATGGCCCGCAGCAGGTAGAAACCGCCTTCCAGCGACAGCAGCTCCAGCGCCCGGACCTTGCCGGCGCCGACCTGCTCGAAGAGTGTATTGAGATTCATCGCGTGCCCTCCGGCAGGCGGCGGAAGAACAGGGTGATCTGGCCGATCTCCACACCCAGCTTGCTCATGCGCGAGCGGTTGATCAGGGTGTCGTCGTCCATCAGGTACATCCAGTCGTCCAGGTCTACCTGCCAGTGCCGCCCGTCTACTGGCAGGTCCAGCTGGTAACGCCAGCGCAGCGCATTGCCAGCCACTTCGCCACGGGCCTCGCCGATCACGTCGCCGGCGGTGCCACGCCAGCGACCAGGGCCATCGGGCACCAGCGTCCAGGTGCGCCGCTGTCGGGTACCGTCGCTGTAGAGAAACTGCTCGTCGAGGATCAACCGCTCGCCATCGCGGCGGCTGTCGATACGCACGTGGAAACGCTTCACTACCTCGCCGGAACGCTTCTGGAACATGCCCCAAGCCTGCACCGGACGCGAAAAGAAGGCCGCCAGGTCCAGCTTGGGTTGCTCGTCGGCATAGTGCTCGACGCCGACATTGCCACAGCTGCCCAGCAGCAGGCACCCTACCAACAACAATGCTTTGTACATGTTCAGGGTCCTCGATCGTTGCCGGCCAGGCCGAGCAGGCGCTGGCGCAGTTGTGGATCCCGGGCGCGCGGATCCAGCCAGATGGCGAAGAAGGCCTTGGCAAAGGCCGCATCGGCCACTTCACGGCGCAGTCGGCCATCGACGTAGAAGCGGCAACCTGCTTGCGGGAGGTACACCCCCGTGATGCGCATACCGGGACGCACATCCACGAACGCCGCCTGCATTTCCCCGGTCCAGGCGTCGAGTTGTTGCGCCGTGACGCTGCCGGCGCCAAGGCGACGCATCTCCTCAATGCTGGCCTTGACCAGGGTGTCCCGGGACAACGACCGGTGGTAAGCAAGCTCCAGGGCGAACGGTCGGCCCCAGTCCAGCAGCGGGCCTTCTGCCCACAAGCGGGCGCTGTACAGGCGCAGGCCGAACCAGGTGAACTCGCCTTCACCCAGCCGTTGAGCCGCCGGCAGCGTGGCTCGCCAATCCGCGCCGATCGAGGCGAGCGAGGTCAACAGCAGACAGAAGCAGGCTAATCGTAGAGCGAAGGTCATGATAAACCTGTACAGAAAACAAATTCTGTACAAGATTAGATTTTTGTACAGATAAATTCCAATTCTGTATAGAAATTATGGCAGCTCGATTCATGCCTGGGGAGCACCTCGAATGAGCCTCATCACCAACCTCCACAGTCCCGCAAACGTGCTGGTCTGCGGCGCCAGCCAAGGCATCGGCCTTGCCCTGTGCGAACAACTGCTGGCACGCGAAGACGTGGGCCTGCTAATCGCCGTGTCGCGCCAGGCAAATTGCAGCACGCCGCTCGATGCTCTGGCCCTGATCCATGGCCGCAGGTTGATGCGCATCGACTGCGATGCTCGGGATGAACAGGCGTTGCAAGCACTGGCGGTGCAGGTCCAGGCCAGCTGTGCGCAGTTGAACCTGGTCATCAGTACCCTCGGCGTGCTCCACCAGCCTCCGGCACGCGCCGAAAAGTCGCTGGCGCAACTGGACATGGCAGGGTTGCAGGCCAGCTTCGTCAGCAACTGCTTTGCCCCTCTCCTGCTGCTCAAGCACCTGCTGCCATGGCTGCGCCAGCAACCGGCCACCTTCGCCGCGCTGTCCGCCCGGGTCGGCTCGATCAGCGACAACCACCTTGGCGGCTGGTACAGCTATCGGGCCAGCAAGGCCGCGCTCAACCAGCTGTTGCGCACGGCCAGCATCGAACTCAAGCGGCTCAATCCCGCTTCAACAGTCCTTGCCCTGCACCCCGGGACCACCGACACCCAGCTCTCGCGACCCTTCCAGGGCAATGTTCCAATCGACAAACTGTTCTCGCCAGCGTTTGCCGCCCGTTGCATCCTCGAACTCATCGGCCGGCATGGACCATCACAGACCGGTACCTTCTGGGCCTGGGACGGCAGGCCAATTCCCTGGTGACTCGCAGGCTTGTCAGCGGTGGAGCGGGTCAAGGAAGATCAGTTGCAACGGCTCCACCAACAACGCGTCAGCCTGCTCGGCAAAACGAAGAAAGTGTTCGGTGGCCAGGTGGCTGTCCAGCGCCTGTCGAGGGTCGAACGCTTCACGCATGTAAAACGTCCCGGGCTAATTGTTGCGCTCGAACAACATGTAGTTTCGGTTGCCGTCCTCGGCCCGGGTCGGTTCGCCAGGCCTCTTTAAAGTGCCGGCGGCTGGCCTGGCTTGGCCTTGCGTATGGCAGCGGTATATCCGGACCGGACAATCTTTTACAAACAAGTTCTTGAGGGTAGCGGCCAGTTAACCTCCAATACTCTAATCGGGAAGTTAGCAGTACTTCAGTACCCTCGAAACCATTGAGATCCAGAGAGCCTTTGTGAAAATATCACTCGCCACAATAACAAAGCACAACTATGAAGCCGTTTGCGAATTGGAAGTCACAGACGAGCAAGAAGACTATGTGGCCAGCAATACCTGGTCACTGGTGGAGGCTGCGTACAACCCTGAATACTCCGTACGGGCCATTTACGCCAACGATGAGCCTGTTGGCTTTTTCATGTGGGTTCAGGCGTCACCCCATAAAATATCCATCTGGCGGTTTATGGTTGACAAGAAGCACCAACAAAAATCCATCGGCAGGATAGCACTAGGCCTGGCACTTCAAGAAATCAAGCGAGCCCCTGGCCTGGAAGAAATTGAAATCTGCTACAACCCTGGTAATCCCGTGGCGAAAAGATTTTATTCCAGCTTTGGCTTCGAAGAGGTCGGCATGGCCCCAGACGGCGAAGACATGCTGGCGCTCATCAGGCTTTAATCTACCGAGACGCCTTTGTTTATCGAAAAGCGGTTCAAGCCTGCCCCGCTTCCTGCTGCCCTTGGAGGCGATAGCGAGAAAGCGAAACACCGGTTTGCCGCTTGAAGTAGCGGCACAGGTAGGAGGCATCGACAAAGTTCAGCTCGTCGGCGATCTGGCCGATCGCCAGATTGCTGTAGGAAAGCAGCGCCTTGATTTCCTGGGTCACCTGGCGATCTATCAGGCCTTTGGCGGTGTCGTTGAAAAACGCTTTGGTCAGCTGTGACAGGTAGAACGGCGTGATGCTCAGCGCGTCGGCATAGAACTTCACATCCCGGTGCCTGGTGCAGTGCTTGCCGATCAAGTCCCAAAATTGCCAACTGAGCATTTCCTTGCGGCTGAACGCCCTGCTGCCTTTGTATGTAGCTGGAAGCTGCTCGGCAATTTTCAGGAAAAGATTCTGCAGTTGGTTGCGCAGCATGACGTGCCGGTAAGTCGGGCAGCACTTCACGATATCCCGCATCTGCGCCAGCCATCCTTCTATCAACGGCCTGTCGTCACTGTCCGGGACGCAATGTGGATGTTCATGCAAGAAGATGAACAGGGGGTTGGGCAGTTGGTAGGCGACCTCCGCAGCGAAACCCTTTGGCATCAGGCAAAAAAACACCTTGAATCCGCGTGAGCGACGTTTGAGCAAGGCAATGGTGTCTTCGGCCAGCAGCAGCACATCACCGCGCCGGACCACATGTTCCTTGAAGTTGAGCGTGAAGCGGGCGCTCCCGGACAGGCAGACCAGCAGCGTCAGATAGGTGTGGCCGAAGGAGAGTGGCACTCCCAGCCCTTCGGTCAGGGTGGTATCACCCATGCGCGGTGGGTCGTCAGCAGTAAAAAGTTGCGGAATATGCTGCATAGCCTCTAGATGCCAGGACCTGAAACGGGATGAATCTTATCACCCATTGGCCATCTAGTTTCGAAAAGTACCGAAATCACCGAGGTACTGATGTATACCGAACCTGTCTTCCTCCCTACCCTGTTCCCCACCTGATCAGCCAACTGAGGACATGAGATGAGCCTGGAAACAACCCGACTGCTGCTGCGCCCTTGGCGAGACACCGACGCTGCGGATCTGTACGAATTCGCCAAGGACCAGCGAGTCGGTCCCATCGCCGGTTGGCCCCGGCACACCAGTGTGGAAAACAGTGCCGAGATCATTCGCACGGTCTTCAATCACCCTGAGGTCTATGCTGTCGAGTTGAGGGAAAATCGCCGTGCGGTAGGATGCGTCGGTATCCTTATCGGTGGCGATAGCAACTTCGAAATCAGTGCGCAGGAAGGCGAAATCGCCTACTGGATCGGAGTACCGTACTGGGGCCAGGGCCTGATTCCCGAAGCTGTGCGGGAAGTGATGCGACACGCCTTCGAAACCCTGAAGCTCAAAGCGCTGTGGTGTGGTTACTTTGCCAACAACAGTCAGTCCTTTGTCGCGCAGTCGAAGTGTGGTTTCCGCCATCACCATACTGAAGAGAACAAGTACAACCCGTTCCTCCAGGACTACCGCACAGAACACATCAGCCGCATTACCTATGAGCAGTGGCTCGATCATACGAAAGAAGGCACTTTTCGAGCAGGTTAATCAAACAGGCTACGGATCTCTGATACCAACGCCTGCGTTGCCTCTTCAAGCGTTCCTTCGTTACGACATAAAACCCACCCTTGATCGGCAACCACTTGCTCGAACGCTTGGGTGCACGCGACATGCTCTTCCAGTGCGTGCATCACGGTACTGCTCAAGCCGCGTGACCGCGCCGCTGCCCTCCTCCACGAAATCTCAGGGTCGGTGACAACGCCCACATGCAAGTCCGGCACCCGCACGTTGCGTTCGATGTTCAACCGCAGGATCTCGGCAAACGGCACCAGCCGGCGAAACGCCGCATCGGACGGGTACCAGCGATCGATCAGGATGATGCTGTCCGTCGGCTGCTTGGCCAGCACGTGCCGGGAAATCCAGGCACGGCTGTCCGCCAGGCGCTCACAAACCTTCATCTCCAGGTCCCGGCAGGGTTTCCTGACGAACTGGTTGACCAGGACCATGGTTTCGCCCCGGTAGGGATCGCTGTTCTTCTCGCTGATGCGGATCACCTTCCTGTTTTCCGCCCTCAGCGCTTGCGTGACGGCTTCCAGGAGCGTGGTCTTGCCGGTGCCCTTGGGGCCATCCAAGGAAATGAACAGCGAACGACTCATGCTTCACCCAACGGTTGAATTCCTTCACGAACAGTCAATGAACCGGGCTCGGTCACATCAGGCAGTAGAACTCACTGACCTCTGCGACGATTTCCCGGGCGGCATTGTACAGCCTCGCCTCGGGTGTCAGGGCCATGGAGCGGGCTTCCAGCACATAGCGCTGACCAGCCTGGAAATGGGCGTATTCGAGGGTGAGGTAGCATTGGCGGACGGTGGTGCCACCCAGCATGCTCATGCCGCCCCCACCGTTCGTTTCATAGTCGAAGCGCACGACCAGTTCGTGGCTGCCGGGGCTGACCTGGAAGAAACGGCCTTCATCCAGGCGTTGCTTGTCCAGGCGTTCGGCCAGCAGGACGCGGTCATTGGGGAATGGCAGCGACAGGTCGACCCAGGCCATCTGTGGGTTGGCGGCTGGCAGTGGGGTTTGGCAGCCTGGGATGACGGTGATCAGTAACAGCAGTAGCAGCCGGCGCATGGTGAGGTTCCTTGGGGAACTGGGTTAAGGATAGCGCTGGGGCGTTGGGTTGTTAATCACCGCGTGGGAACGTGCTGGTGCTCGTCACCTGGGAGGAGATAAAACTCAGGCCCGCCAGGTTGAACCCGGACAGGCCTGAGGAAGGGAAACTGTCGGCCGGCAGGCGGCCGTTGAAGGCTACAGACTCTCGTCGAGGAACTTGACCACCGTGCCCATGCACGCCACCCGTTCTTCCACATGCGGCATGTGGCTGGAGTTCTCGAACAACGCCCAGCGGATACCGGGGATCAGGTCCAGGTACGGCTTGACCACCAGCGGCGTCGCCTCGTCGTAGCGCCCGGAGATCAGCAGGCTCGGCACGTTGATCCGCGGCAGGCGGTCGACGATGGTCCAGTCCTTGGTGCTGCCGATGATGTGAAATTCGTTAGGCCCGGTCATCGCGTGGTACACGGTCGGATCGGCCTCCACCTGGGCAAAGGTGCGTGCCACCTCTTCCGGCCAGGGCTTGAGCCGGCACACGTGGCGGTCGTAGAACACCTGGGTGGCGGCGAGGTAGTCGGCCGCGGTGTAGTCGCCCACGGCTTCGTGGCGCAGCAGGGTTTCCTGGACGTCCTCGGGCAGTTCCTCGCGCAGGCGGTTGGCCTCGCGCACCCAGGTGCGCATGTCGGCGGGCGAATTGGCGATCACCAGGCAGCGCAAGCCCCTGGGCTGACGCACCGCGTGTTCGCTGGCAAGCATGCCGCCCCAGGACTGGCCCAGCAGTGCGTAGCGCTCGCTGATGCCCAGGTGCTCGAGCAGGTTGTCGAGCTCATCCAGGAACAGCTTCACCGTCCAGAACGACGGCGGCATCTGCGGCAGGTGGGTCGAACGGCCGTTGCCCAGTTGGTCGTAGTGGATGACCGGGTAGCCACCGGCGGCGACATCCTTGTAGGCATCGACATAGTCGTAGGTGCAGCCCGGGCCGCCGTGCAGGATGACCAGCGGGGTGCGGCCACAGGCCAGGTCGCCGGTGACGCGGTACCAGGTCTGGTAGTCGCCAAAGGGGGCAAAACCTTCACGCGATTGGGTGAGTTCCATTTCATCCGGCTCCATGTGAATCATGGAACACACGATAACCCTGCGCGCAACGCGGCATAACTAGAGAGTTCACTAGGTTTTCGGTTTTTTTTGCACCTTTCACGCGTCGAGCAGGCGGTAATGCACCGCCCGGGCGACCGCCTGGACGCGGTTCTTCGCCCCCAGCTTGTGCATGGCCGAGGTCAGGTGCAGGGAAATCGTCGCCAGCGAGCGGTTGAGCTTGTCGGCGATCTCCCCCGCCGTCAGGCCCTCGGCGGCCCAGCGCAGGCACTCGGCCTCGCGACGGGTCAGGCGGATGGCGCGGGTGGCGGATTCCTTGGCCAGCAAGGGATAGGCGGCTTCCTGCAGGGCATGGGCGATCAGGCTGAAATCGGCAAGGTGTTCCCGGGCGTCGTCCAGGTCGCGCTGGCTGGCCTGTGGGCGCAGGCCGGTCAGGGTCGCCAGGCCGCCGCGCGGCAGGTGGATGGGTACGGTAACCCCGCAGGTCAGTTGCGCATCGTGCAAATAGCCGACCACCGGGGCATGGCGCCTGTCGATCAAGCGCTGCAGGACTGTCTCGCCCTTGGGCAGGTACGACCAGACGAAGGGGGCGATGGAGGACACGGCCACCTGCTGCACCGGGTCGATCTGGTAAAAGCCTTCGGAGCACCACAGGTCCTGCCAGTCCTTCGGGGTCTGGCGCAGCCTGACCACGGACGGGGTGATCAGCTCGCCGGTGTGGTCCAGCGGTACCGGGCTGTAGTCATACACCAGGGCGTCGAAGCCCAGTTGCGCCGCCAGGTCGGCGACGCTGTCCATCTGTTCATCCAGGCTGCTGCCTGACGCCAGACGCGAATTAAGTTCAGCCACCTTGGCCTGCATACCTGACACTCCCTGTGTTCCTTGTGGATTTCCAACTTGAAGTCCGGCACGTAGAATGCCACGGCTTGGCGCGGGACTGCCATACAAAACCTATAGGAAACACTAGCTTGTAGGCGACGAATTCTCCTGCGCTAGTTATAGCCCCAAGCCATGGCCAACAGGAGAGTAGCGATGTGGCGTGAGATGCAACCTGACCAGCGGTTCGATGTAGAGGTCGATGGCCACAACGTCGTGGTGTACAGCTTTGGCGAAGGGGACGAGGTGCTGCTGTGCCTCAATGGCGGGCCGGGGCTGCCCTGCGACTACCTGCGCGACGCCCATGCCTGGCTCAAGGACAAGGGTATCCGCGTGGTTGCCTTCGACCAGCTGGGCACCGGCGCCTCCGACCGCCCGGATGACGACAGCCTGTGGAACATCACCCGCTACGTGGCCGAGGTCGAACGCGTGCGCCAGGCCCTGGACCTGGGTCGCGTGCACATGCTGGGGCACTCCTGGGGCGGCTGGCTGGCAATCGAGTACGCCATTCATCACCCGCAGTCGCTGAAAAGTCTGATTCTCGAAAACACCGTCGGCGATATCCCGCACCTGATCACCGAGCTTGAACGCCTGCGCGGCGCGCTGGGCAGCGAGACCGTGGCGATGATGCAGCGCCACGAGGCCCTGGGCACCCTCGACCATCCCCAGTACCAGGCGGCCATCACCCTGCTCAACTACCGCCATGTCTGCCGCCTCGAGCAGTGGCCGGCGCCGATCCAGCGCTCGCTGGGCGACTGGAACATGGGCCCGTACAGCACCATGCAGGGCCCCAACGAGTTCCTTTATATCGGCAACCTCAAGGACTGGAACCGCCTCGAGCAGATGGGCGAGTTCCGCATGCCGGTGCTGATCACCACCGGCCAGCACGACGAATTGACCCCCGCCTGCGCCATGCGCATGAACCTGGCCCTGCACGGCCGCGCCGAGCTGCACGTGTTCCCTAATAGCAGCCACATGCCGTTCTACGAAGAACCCCAGGCCTATTTCCCGGTGTTGCTGGACTTCCTGCAGCGCAACCGGGGTTGATCGATGAACCTGGCACGTTACCGGTTCGTCCTTGTTCGCCCGTTGCAGTTGCTGCCGGTGCTGCTGGGCATCAGCATCATCACCTTCGTGCTGGTGCGCTCGATCCCCGGCGACCCGGCGCGGGTGCTGCTCGGCGCGCGCAGCACGCCGGACGCGATCGCGAAGATTCGCGCCCAGTTCGGCCTCGATGAGCCGATCTGGGTGCAGTACCTGTACTTCCTGAAGAACCTGCTCAACGGCGACCTGGGCAAGTCATTGCTGTACAAGGTCGATGCCCTGCCCCTGATCGCCGGGCGCATCGAGCCCACCTTGTTGCTGGTGCTGGGCAGCGTGCTGCTGGCGTTGCTGATCGCCGTGCCGCTGGCCACCCTCGCCGCCCGCCACAAGGGCGGCTGGACCGACAACCTGATCCGTCTGTTCACCACCGCCGGGCTCGGCCTGCCGGCCTTCTGGCTGGGGCTGATGCTGATACTGCTGTTCAGCGTGCACTGGGGACTGTTCCCGGTGTCCGGCTATGGCCGCACCTGGCCAGACAAACTGCACCACCTGGTGCTGCCGTGCCTGACCATCGCCCTGGCGCTCTCGGCGGTGCTGGTGCGCAACCTGCGCGCGAGCATTCTCCTTGAGCTGCAGGCCGACCACGTCACTGCCGCACGCGCCCGCGGCCTGGGCGAAGGCGCGATTCTGCGCCGACACGTTCTGCCCAACGCCATGCTGCCCACCATCAACCTGCTGGCGGTCAACATCGGCTGGCTGATCAGCGGCACCGTGGTGATCGAGAGCCTGTTCTCGCTGCCTGGCGTCGGCCAGCTGCTGGTGCGCGGCATCTTCACCCGCGACTATATGGTGGTCCAGGGCGTGGCCATGGTACTGGCCTGCGCCACGGTGGCGGTGAACTTCATCGCCGACGTGGTGACCACCGCCCTCGACCCACGGGTGAACATCCAATGAGCCAGAGCCCTGCACTGGCGCTGCGCTGGCGCCTGGCCTGGCACTTGGACAATGGCCGCCTGACGCTGTACTGCGGCCTGGCGATCGTCCTCGGCTGGTGCCTGCTGGCCCTGTGCGCGCCGTGGATAGCACCCTTCGACCCGCTGGCACAGGATGCCGACCTGCGCCTGGCCGCGCCCAGCCTGGCCCACCCGTTCGGCACCGACAACTTTGGTCGCGACATCCTCTCGCGAGTGATCTGGGGCGCACGCATCGACCTGCAGATGGCGCTGATCGGGGTGATCTTCCCGTTCCTGCTCGGCACCTGCATCGGCGCGGTTTCCGGCTATGTCGGCGGTTTGCTGGACAACGTCTGCATGCGCCTGGTCGATATCGTCCTGGCCTTCCCGTTCCTGGTGCTGATGCTGGCGATCATGGCCATCCTCGGCCCGGGCCTGGGCAGCTTCTACATCGCCATGGCCCTGGTCGGCTGGGTGTCCTATGCGCGGTTGATCCGCTCGCAGATCCTGGTGCTCAAGCAAGGCGATTTCGCCCTGGCGGCCAGGAGCCTGGGGTTCAGCCACCGACGTGTGCTGTTCGGCCACCTGCTGCCCAACGCCCTGTTCGGCTCGGTGGTGTTCTGCATGTCGGACGCCGTGCTGGTGCTGCTCAATGGCGCGGCCGTCAGCTACCTGGGCCTTGGCGTACAGCCGCCCACCCCGGAGTGGGGCACCATGGTGGCCGAGGGGCAGAGTTTCATCACCAGCGCCTGGTGGATCTGCACCTTCCCGGGCCTGGCGGTGGTGACCCTGGCCATGGGCTTCAGCCTGCTGGCCGACGGCGTCGCCGAGCTTCTGGGAGACCGCACATGAGCCCTGCCCTGCTTCAGGTTCGCGAACTGAGCGTCATCGCCCGCGCCGGCCAACGCGATATCACCCTGGTCGATCGCCTGTCCTTCGACCTCGGCGAGGGCGAGATCCTCGGCCTGGTGGGCGAAAGCGGTTCGGGCAAGACCCTGGCCTGTCGTGCCCTGATGCGCCTGCTGCCGTCACCGAACCTGCGCCTCGAAGGCCAGGCCGTGCGCCTGGCCAGCAACGACCTGCTGCGCCTGGACGAAGCCGGCATGCGCCGTATGCGCGGCCGCGAGCTGGGCATGATCTTCCAGAACCCCAGCAGCCACCTCGACCCACTCATGCGCATCGGCGCGCAGATCGCCGAAGGCATCCGCCTGCACCAGGGCGCCTCGCGTCGCGAGGCACGGGCCGAGGCCATCGAGGTGCTGCGCCAGGTCGGCATCCCCGACCCGAAAACCCGGGTCGACAGCTATCCCCACGAGTTCTCCGGCGGCATGCGGCAACGGGCGATGATCGCCGTGGCCCTGGGCTGCAATCCGAAGGTGCTGATCGCCGACGAGCCGACCACGGCGCTGGACGTCACCGTGCAGGCGCAGATCCTGCGGCTGCTGCTGGAGCTGCGCGACCGCCGCGGCCTGTCGATGATCCTGATCAGCCATGACCTGGGTGTGGTGGCGCAGACCTGCGACAGCATCGCCGTGATGTATGCCGGGCGCCTGTGTGAACATGGCGCCAAGCAGGCCCTGCTCAGCCAGCCGCGCCATCCCTACAGCGCCGGGCTGCTGGCCTGCCACCCCGCGGCGCGGCGGCACACAGGGCTGATGAACACCATTGCCGGGCAACCGCCGCTGCTCGACGCCCTGCCCGCAGGGTGCCGATTCGAGCCGCGCTGCCTCCAGGCCACGCCTGACTGCCGGGCACAATTGCCGGAACTGCGCGTGATCGGCCCCGGGCATCGTCTGGCCTGCCATACCCCGCTGCTGGCCGGAGGCCTGTCATGACCACGCTGTTGCAGGTCAACGACCTGCATGTGCAGTTCCCCGCCCCGGGCGGCGGCCTGTTGAACCTGCGTCCACGCAAGATCAACGCCGTCAACGGCGCTTCACTGAGCCTCGCCGCCGGCCAGGCCCTGGGCCTGGTGGGCGAGTCGGGCTGCGGCAAGAGCACCCTGGCCCGGGCCATCCTGCAGCTGACCCCGGCCAGCAGCGGCCAGGTGCTGTTCGACGGCAGCGACATGCGCCAGGGCAACCGCCTGGATATCGAGCGCCTGCGCCGCGAGACCGCGATGATCTTCCAGGACCCGTACAGCGCGCTCAATCCACGCCAGCGCATCGGCCAGATCCTCGCCGAGGTGCTGCACGTGCAGCGCAGAGTGCCCACCGCACAGATCCCGGCCCGGTTCGCCGAACTGCTCGGCCTGGTCGGCCTGCGCGCGGAACTCGCCGAGCGCAAGCCCGGCTCGCTCAGTGGCGGCCAGTGCCAGCGGGTCGGCATTGCCCGGGCGCTGGCCGTCGAGCCCAGGCTGATCGTCGCCGACGAGTGCGTTGCCGCGCTCGACGTGTCGATCCAGGGGCAGATCATCAACCTGCTGCTGGACCTGCGCCAGCGCATGGGCCTGGCCCTGCTGTTCATCACCCACGACCTGGGCGTGGTACGCCACCTGTGCGACCGGGTGGCGGTGATGTACCTGGGGCGGATCGTCGAGGAAGGCCCGGTGGCCGAGGTCTTCGACGACCCGCGCCATCCCTACACCGCCGCGCTGGTACAGTCCATCGCCGACATCGACCCGGCCCGGCGCCTGCCGCAGCACCCGCTGGCCGGCGAGCCGCCGAGCCCACTGCAGCCGCCGTCCGGCTGCGCCTTTCACCCACGTTGCCGCCACGCGTTGCCCCAGTGCGGCGCAGACATACCCCCCAGCCACGCAGAAGGTGGCCGCTACCATGCCTGCGTCCACCCGCGACTGCCGTGCTGACCCACCCCACATGACCATCAAACGGAGCTTGAGCATGAAACCCACCGCATTGAAGTTACTCACCGCCGCCGTGCTGGCCGCCAGCACCCTGGCCGGCGGCATGGCCCAGGCCGCCGGCGTGCTGACCATCGGCTGCCGCGAGGAGAGCACCACCTTCGACCCGATCAAGAGCGCGCAGAACCGCGACAGTTGGGTCTTCGCCAACGTCTACGACGTGCTGGTGCGTGTCGATAACAGCGGCACCAAGCTGCTGCCGGGCCTGGCCGAAAGCTGGAAGGTCTCCGACGACGGCCTGACCTACACCTTCAAGGTTCGCGACGCCAAGTTCTCCGACGGCTCGCCGCTGACTGCCAGCGATGCGGCGTTCTCCCTGCTGCGCATCCGCGACAACCCCGGCTCGCTGTGGGCCGACTCCTACAAGATCATCGACAAGGCCGAGGCGCCGGATGACCGCACCCTGGTGGTGACCCTGAAGAACAAGTCGGTGCCGTTCCTCGCGCAACTGGCCACCGCCAACGTTTCGATCCTGTCGAAAAAGGCCATGGACGCCATCGGCGAAGAGGCCTACGCCCAGGAACCGGTGACCTCCGGCGCGTTCAAGGTCAAGGAATGGCTGCGCGGCGACCGTGTGATCCTGGAAAAGAACCCCTACTTCTGGGAAGCCGACAAGGTCAGCCTGGACGGCGTGGAATGGATCTCCATCCCCGATGACAACACGCGCATGCTCAAGGTCCAGGCCGGCGAGCTGGACTCGGCGATCTTCGTACCGTTCTCCCGCGTCGACGCGCTGCAGAAAGACAAGAACCTGACCATCCACATCGACCCGTCGACCCGCGAGGACCACCTGCTCATCAACCATGAGAAAGGCCTGCTGGGCAAGGTCGAGGTGCGCGAGGCCATCGACCTGGCGATCGACAAGAAGGCGCTGGTGGAAAGCGTGACCTTCGGCCATGGCGAGGCGGCCTACTCGTACATTCCAAAAGGCGCGCTGTACCACAATGCCAACAACCCGCAACGCCCGTTCGACCCGGCCAAGGCCCGTGAACTGCTGAAGAAGGCTGGTGCCGAGGGGCTCAAGGTCAACTACGTGGTCAACGCCGGCAACGAGGCCGACGAGCAGATCGCCGTGCTGGTGCAAAAGCAGCTGGCCGATGTCGGCATTACCGCCAACCTGCAGAAAGTAGATCCGACCCAGAGCTGGCAGATGCTGGTCGACGGCGACTACGACCTGTCGGTGATGTACTGGACCAACGACGTGCTCGACCCGGACCAGAAGACCACCTTCGTGCTTGGCCACGACACCAACCAGAACTACATGACCCGCTACCACAACGACAAGGTCAAGGAGCTGGTGGCCGCGGCCCGGGTGGAAACCGACCCGGTCAAGCGCAAGCAGATGTACCAGGACCTGCAGAAGCTGGCCAAGCAGGACGTGCACTGGATCGACCTGTACTACAGCCCTTACATCAATATTTCGCGCAGCAATATCCAGAATTTCCTGCAGAACCCGTTGGGCCGTTTCACGCTTGAGGAAACGGTGAAGCAGGATGCAGGGGTGAAGACTGCACAGAAGTGAAGGTCAGGGGCGGCTGATGGCCGCCCCCTTTTCGTTTCACACCTTGGCCCTGCGCCGCCGCAACCACATCCAGGCAACCCCCGCCAACACCACCAACCCCACCGGTAGCACCTGCGCCTTGTACGGCCGCAATGCCGCCCGCGCGGCATCCAGCTTCTCTGCCACGTAGCGTTTGTTGGCCTGGTCGAAGCGGGGCGCTTCGCACTGGTTGCCGAAATCCTCTGCCCACTGCACAAACGGCCCCTGCTGGACGTAACGCTTGTACAGCGCGCTTTCCTGTTCGGTGCCCGGCACCCAGCCCGCCGCCGTGCACAGCACCGCGGCGAAGGCCTGGCTGCTGCGCGGCAACTGGTCCGCAGCCTGGTTGGCCAGGTCGGCGGCGACATAACGATAGTGGTAGCGTTGGTCTGGCTTGGCCTCGGTCGCCAACTGGCGCTGCACCTCGCCGGCACTGATGAACGGCCCGGGCTGCAGGGTGGCACTGCCCAGGCTGAAGCTGCCGCCCAGCCAGGCATAGTCCGGCGCCATTTCGTAGCCGAGGATCTCCATGCCGGCGCCGCGTGCCAAGGTGGCCGCGGCAAACAGCGCCTCGGCGCGGCCCGTGGGCGTCCAGCGCGAGACGGCCTCCTGGCGGTGCTGGCCGTAGGCCTTGGCGTCGGCCTGCAACTGGGCCGTGGCGAAGTAACCGGGCGCCTCATCGTAACGGCCTTCGCGCAGTAGGCGGCGGCCCAGCAACTCACGCAGCTGCGTCGCCGCCGGCCGCGGTGCATAGCCGCCCTCTTCCACCTTGGGCGCTGGTGGCGCCGGCACATGGGCGTCGACATAGCCCTTGAGCTCGTCCAGGGTCAGCACGCGGTCGGCCACGTTGGCCGTATCCTGCCAGTAGATGTCCTGGCTGCGGTACAGCAAGTCGAAGGCCTGCAGGTAGTCGCCGCGCTCCAGTGCCAGTATCGCGCCCTCGCCTTCGACCCGGCAGCCGGGCTTCACGCTTTCGTAGTCCCAGTCGGGCGTCTGTCTCGAGCCCCACGACTCTTCGCGGGGGAACGCGGCGGCGGCCTTGGCATAGGCAGCGGCGGCCTGGGCCTTGTCACCGTCGCGCAAGGCCAGCTTGGCGCGCAGCCACCAGGCAAGGCCGGTATCGCCAGCCTGCTGCAGATAGCTCCTGGTCGCGGCATAGTTGCCTTGCTGATAGGTCAACGCAGCCAAGCGGTCGGCGTCTTCCAGCTGGTCGCCGACACTGGCCTGCAGCAACGCGGGCAGGCGCCGGGCCTGGGTTGGCGGCTGGCCGTCGTAGTCCCAACCGACATGGCTGAGCAGATAGGCGGTGAGCAGCTTGCGTGGCATCGGTTGTGCCAACTGCGTCTTCAGCTGTTCATCCGGCAGGCTCACCAGTTCGTTGGCAAGCTGCCTGAGCGAGCTGTAGCCGCTGCCCGAGCCCAGACGGCTCTGGCTGGCATACAAGCGGATGGCGCTGTTCCAGTCGCCGGCGAGCTTGGCCAGGCGGGCCTCCTCGCCAAGGCTGGCAACCCCCAGTTCCAATGGGTCGCTGAAGCCTTCGGCGCTGAGCGCGCGGGCTTGCTGGAAAGCCTGGCGCGCCTGGGCTTGCAGGGCCTGATGCGGATCATCACTGGCCTCGAAGCTCCGGGCCATCAAGGCCCGCCCCAGCGAGTAGGCCGCCCAGGTGCTGCGCAGCTTGCGTTGTTCAGCTGGCAGGGCCAGCACCTTGGCGAAATAATCCGCCGCCAGGGCGTGGTCGCCTGTGTCGAAAGCCACTGCGCCGGCAATGTACAGGCGCAGTTCACCCGGCAGTTCGGCGCCCTGCTCCAGCACTTGTTGCGGATCTGGCAGGGCACGCAGTTGCGCGACCTTCTCGCGCAGCGATTGCGGTAGCTCGCTTGCCTCGATACGGCTGCGCTGCTCACGGTAAGGTCGGTCGTTGTCGTCACTGTCCCAGTAAGGCGTCAGGGTCGCATCGGTGGCGGGCTTGAGGCCTGCGATCTGCTCGCCGAGGCGATTCACCTCGAAGCCGAAATTGCCCTCCGGCAACTCGGCCAGGGTGTGCGCTCGGTCGCCGAGCAACTGCATCGGGAAGTCCGGGCCACAGGCCAGCGCCGGAACGGCCGGCACGCTCAGGGACAGGTACAGCAGGTGCCGGGGCCAGTTACGGGTAGACATTCCATGCTCCTTGATCGATTCCATGGCAGCGCGCCCAGCCGAGGACGCGCCGGCCGCCAGCGGCGAGACGCGCGCTGGACTGGCGGTTGAAAGTGAGGTGTCGCGGGGATTGCTGCAAGCGGTAGCCGTTGAGCCCGTCGGCGGCGTCACAGGATGCGACGTCCAGCTCCACCCGCGCAGGTATCGGCAGGTCGAGATTGCCGACGTTGACCAGCGTGATGTCGCTCAGCCCCGCCTGCCCGGACAGTTCGACCCGCCATTGGCTGGCGAGCGCATCGCCTCGCGCCACCGCTTTCAACGTGGTCAGGCTCCAGGCACGGCGGTCGCCGGGCAATGGCAGGCGGAACCAGGTGCGCAGGTGGCTGGTCGCGCAATCGCCTGCCCAGATCCGCCAGTTGCTGTGGATCGGCCAGCAGTTCGCGGCGTTCGCCACCACGATTCAACGGTGTTTCGCTTTCCACAACGGGGGCGCCACCGGTATCAGGCAGCAACGCGACGCCATAGGCGGGCAAGGCCAGGTGGAACGGTTTGTCGCCGACGCGACTCCAGCGTTCGGCCCATTGCCTGGCCTGTGCCGGATCGAACAGGCCGCGACGCGGGTCGCTCACTGCGTGCACCTGCAACACACTGCTATCCACCGCCTGCAATAGCGCCGGCAGGTGCGGGCTGCCGAGCCAGGCGGGCAATGCGGTAATGCTCAGCTTCAGGCCCGGTGGCAGTTGTTCGCGCAGCTGCAGGAGAAATTCGCCATAGTCTGCAAGGCGAGCGCTGCCACTGTCATGGTCGATCTCCAACCCATCCAGGGGCACACCCCCGGCCTGCCAGTCCGCCAGCAGGCGCGCCACCTGTGGGCCTGCCTCCTGCAGGTCGAGCGCCGGCAGCTGGCCGTCCAGGCGTACCACCGCGATCACCGGGCGCCCATCAGCCTTGAGCCGTGGCAGGTCGACCAGCGCCCTGCTCCACCCGGCCTTGGGCTGCGCTTGCAAGGCCAGCACGCGCAAGGTCGAAAAGTCGGCGCGGCTGTCCGCCAGGGCCTGCTCGTGGGCGGGTTGCCATTGGCGTTGCCAGATATAGAGCTGCTGGTCGAGGGGCGGTGCGGGCTCAGGCCGGCAGCCGGCGAGCGCAGCGAGCACGACACAGAAAAACAGCAGGGACAGGTTGGCGGGCATGCAATCCGTTGTCTGGCGCGTTGGGCTGCCGTTGGCGAGGGGCGATATTACCTCAATCCGGCACGCTATCACGCTCCAATCCTGTCGGCAGACACCTGGCGGCCTCCCCACTTCCCGGTCAGGCCGCCAGGCCCCTTTCACTGCGCAGGCGCCACCGCCGGCGGTGGCTCGTTGGTCACCCGCAGGATCCCCCACAGCCCCGAGGCATTGCCGTACGCCGCATAGTCGCGGAACAGATAGTCCCCCGGCACGGCGTTGGCGCCCCCGGCACTGGGCAGCATGAAGCTGAAGTGCGCCGCCGGCAGCACGCTTTCCTGCGCGCCCACATACATCGCCATCGGGTTGTAGCCGTAGCGCACCGAGCCGATGCCCGGCAGGCCCATGGGGTAGCCCTGCACATCGCTCTTCTCGGCCTGGTAGTTGTGCAGCGGCCACAGGTGCCCATCGAGCTGGTAGGTGATGCCGCGGCTGCCACCGCTGGGCATCAGTACATGGCTGCGCGCCGGCTGGCCGGGCTTGGCCCAGAGCACCGGGGTCTGTGGATCGCCGCCGACCAGGGCATTGCTGTAGGCCATGTGGGCATTGGGCACATCGGCGAAACCGAAGCCGTCGGCATGGCCGAACGGCGCGTCCGGCGCCAGGCCGAAGCGCAGCCACAGCGGCTCGGTCTTGTAGTTCATCGCCATGTTGCCGTTGTCCTTCGGATCGCCCGGCACGCCGTTACCCTCGGTGGCGATGCCCTCCACCGGCCGGCCATCGGCCCAGCGCATGTTCAGCGAGCGCTGCCACACGGTGACGAAGTCGCGGTAGTCGGGCTGGCCGCTGACCTTCACCGTGGCCTGGGCGCGGCTGGCGGTGTCCTCGGTCCAGGTCGCGCTTTGCGGCAGCACGCTCATGGCGCCCACCAGGCCTTTCTGCGGCTGCTTGATGACATCCGCTGGGGTCAGGTTGAGGCCGCCGAACTCGATGGCCGTGGTGTTGATGTTGTCCACGGTGCGGCCCAGTTGCAGCACCGGCTTGCCTTCACGCTCCAGGTGCCCGGCGTAGTACTGGTACACCCGGTTCGGGTAGGCGCCGCTGTTGCCGGTGCGTGGCGGCACGGTCTGCACCGGGTTGAGGCCGACGTTGACGCCGTCCGACTTGGTGATGTCGTAGGCCAGCAGCTGCGCATGCAAGCCGACATGGCTGGACGGGCGCATCAAGTTGTTGTTGAACGCCGTGGAGCCCTCGCCGCCGGCGCGGTCGCGCTTGACCACGTTCTGCATCACCGCGCTGCTGGGCAGGTCGGGCATCATCAGCGGCAGGCGGTTCTCCAGGGTGATGCTGATGCAGTCGCCGGCGTTGGCGCGCAGCACCAGCGGCTCGACCGGCACGCCGGCCTTGAGCTTGCCGGTGCTCGCGTCGAGGTCGGCCTTGCGCACGTAGAGCACTGCGGTCGGGTCGTGCAGCGGCGAACTGTGCCCGCCGACGGTGAAGGTCGCGCCATCCTCCTCGTCAGTGACCGTGGCCATGGGGATATCGACCTTGCGACTGTTGAACACCAGGGTGCCGCCATTAGCCTTGAGCGCGCCACCGACGTGCTGGCCGATGCCGGCCGGGTCATTGATGCTGACCCCGTGGCGGTTCTCGAGAATATCGTTGGCCAGGGCCGCGACGATCTCGTAGCTGCGCTTGACCGTCGGCCGGGTACCGATGCCGTTGGCGTTGGCCGTGGTCTTCGGACAGATGCCGTCGAAATTGACGGTATTGCGCATGGCCACCGGCTGCGGATTGTTCGGCAGGGCGAACAGGTCGGCGCGCTGCGCGGTGTAGTTGCGCATGATGCCCCAGATGCCGTTCCAATAGCCTTCCAGCGCCGCGTCAAGCGAGTACAGGTAGTCGCCGTTGGTGGCGGCGGAGCTGGAAATCATCGACACCGGCGCCATGAACCCGAGCTGCTCGGAGATGCCCACCATCTGCGACGACTTCCACCCCGAGTTGGAGCTGTTGCCGAAGCCTGAGCCGTTCTGCAGCCACTTCACGCCGTGCAGGGTGACGTTGTGTTCCTCTTCGTGGCCGCCGGCATGCATGCGCAGGCGCACGTTGTCACCGGAATAGGTGCGCAGCAGCGGTGTGAACGGGTCACCCGGCTCGCTGCCCTTGTTGACGTGCGGCGGGAACAGCGTGGTGCCGCCAGTGGGGCCGGTAGCCTGGGTGATCGCCGAAGGCGCCAGGTTCATCGCCGGGATGGCGCGGTCGGTGCGGCTCTGCATGGCGTAGGCCAGGTCGCCGCCGAGGCCGTCGGCCTGCATGCCACGCTTGCCGTCCGGGCCGACCTTGTTCGGGTCGAATACGCGCAGGGCCAGCGGTTCGTTGCGGTAGTTGACGACGAACATGCCGGGGTCATCCACCGAGATCGCCTGCGGGCATGGCCGGGTCGGGCAGCCCGGGCTCAGCCCGCCACGGGATTCGACCACCGACTCGAGCAGCGTCGAGGCCTTTTGCCGCACAGGCGGGTTGATGGCGTAGCGGAAGCTGTCGGCGGTGGCCGGATAGGCCTGGCCGTCCGGCACGCCGTTGGGGCCGGCGCCGACATACACGCCGGCTTCATAGGCGTGCTGGAAGTCGCTGTATTCGAGGAAGAACTCGCGGTAGCTGTCGTTCTTGCCATCGCCGTCGTGGTCGCCGGTCTGGATCACCGCCTGCCACGAGGTCGGGCCGCCATCCTGGCGGGTCGCCGGGTTGTACAGCTGTTCGCCGGTTTCGGCGTGGTACCAGGTAGAGCCTGCGGGCTCGGCCAGCACGGTCGCATACAGCCCGAGCTGTTGGTGGGTCGATGGGCCGAGGTGATCATGGGTGAAGATGGTGCCCAGGCCACGGTCGACGTTGTGCACGTTCACCAGGGGGTCGGCGAACCAGCGTTGCATCGCAGTGCGCGCGCCGAGCCAGTCGGCCCGGCCGAAGCGTCCGAAGTACGGATGCTGCTTGGCTTTCGGGCAGGCGGCGGTGCCGTCGCGGGTATCGCCTTCGGTGCAGTTGTTGAAGCTGCGAATGGCGTGCACGCGCTCGACCACGCTGCCGGGCGAGAGGATGCCGTCCTCGTAGTTCCAGCCGTTGGCCGAGCCGTCGGCGGCGGTCAGGTCCCATTTGGGCAGGTGGATATGCTGGCCGATCACGTCGGTCGGGGTGCGTACCTGGTAGTCGTCCATCTCGTAGAACGACGGGATCAGGTTGGTGTGCACGTACTGGGTGCAGTCGAAGGTGTTCATGCGCATCACCAAGGGCTCTGGGGGGCGCTGCTTGGTGATCACCGGCCAGGCGTCTTCCCACAGGGCGAGGATGCGCGCCTGCGGGAAGTGGTAGCCGACCTTGTTGTACACCGCGTCGAACTGGATGTTGGCCGCCTTGTACATACGCGGTCGGTCGGCGGTGAAGGTGGAAGAACCGCGGAAACTCATGCCGGTGAGGTTTTCGCCGCTGAAGAACTCGCCGACGCCCGAAGATTGGGTCAGGCGCTTGCCACGATCGTCCATGCACGGCTCATAGTACGGCGCGCCCGCCGTCGGCAAGGCGCCGTTGGTGCGGAAGGCCTTGGCCACCGGCGCACTGCCGGGGATCAGGGCGAAGCTGGGATGATCGGCCTTGGCATGGAACTGCATGGCCGCCTGTTCGACCTCGGTGCCCTCTTCGGGCAGGTAGATCGGCTTGGCCTTGTGCACCACCTTGGAGAAGTCCAGCTTGGTGGTGGTGGTCACGGCGTCGCCACCGGCAGACACGCCGTCGAGGGTGTGCCGGCCAAGGCCGCCGTCCCAACCGTCGACCTGATTGGGGTCGAGGTTGGCCCACAGCGCCTTGCCACTGTCCTTGAGCTGCCGGGCCAGGGCCGGGTCGAGCATGTCCAGCGGCGGAGTCGGCGGACGCTGGCCGACGCTGCTTTCCATGCCGCCGATCCAGAACGGATAGCCGGGGTTTTTCAGGCTGCCGTCGGCGTTGCGATTGGTCTCGCTGCGGTCGACCAGCGCGAGGGAGCCAACCGCACGCGGCGTGGCGGGCTCGTCGGAGTGATCGTCGCCCTCCTCTTCTTCGTCATCGTCATGTTCGGCGACCAGGGTCTCGGCCAGCTTGGGCACTACCGTGACCTTGCCCGGCATCGGCGCCATGGCCTTGCCCGGCAACGGCACGATGGCCGGGATCGGCGTGCCGGCGATGATCTCGCCGTCGGGCAGCGCCCGGGCACCCGGGGCGGGCTTGCCATTGCGCAGGGCAAACGGCGTGGTGTGGAAGCCGTTCTCGCCCTCGCCGCTGACCGCCAGGCGGGTGCCTGGCTCGAACACATCATGTACCCGCCACATGGCCCACATGCCCTGGGCGAAGTGCGGATAGAAATGGCAATGGTAGATGGCGTCGCCGGCTACCCGGTTGCGGTTGCCGGAGCCGCCATTGGCGATTTCGTAGGTGTAGCCCACGCCCGGGCCGATGCCTTGGGCGTCGATATAGTCGGAGTTGTCATCGTTGGGGTTGAACAGCCACTGGTGCCCGTGCAAGTGGAAGATGTGCTGCTCGTGGCCATTGTGGGTGTTGCGGAACTTGGTGAAGTCACCGATGTAGCTGTGGTGCACGTTGGCCGGTTCCGCCGGGTACAGGGCCATGGTCGCCTTGACCCCGGTGGCGCTGGCCGGCGGCGTTTCGCCCGGGCGGATGTTCTCCAGCCCGACGTTGGCCGGGATATCCACCAGGGTGCCGATATCGCCGACAGTGTGGGCACTGAGGAAGAATTCCTCGTAGGCGCACGACAGGCAGTCGTGCATCGGCCCAACGCCGAGGCGGTTGGCCACCACCTCGGCGCCCATGCCGCCGGAGCCGTAGTTGATCATGAACGAGTCGCGGGTTGGCTCCAGCACGTGGCCCATGACCGGGTCGGCCCAGTAGCCGGGGAAGGCCTGGGTGGCGGCGACCTCGTCGGCGAACTGCGAGGCGAAGTCGCGGAAGGCTTCCAGGCGATTGGGCAGCGCTGGGTTGCGCTTGCCGACGCTTTCCAGCGGGTAGGTGCTGGCGGGGAAGCTGCCGTCGGGGTTGGGGCCCATGACGATGGCGTCGGTCTCGCTGCTCTGGATCTCGTTGCCGTCGACCATGGCAATGATCGGCTTGCCGGCCTTGCCCTCGGCGATCCACGGCTCGACATTGGGGTAGCGTACCTGGTAGTCGATCACCGGCTGACCGGTGGCCGTGCGGCCGGTGGTGGCCAGGCGCATCTCTTCCTCGGTCAGGGTGTTGCGGTAGGTGCGCCCGGCCTTGGGCACCACCACCACCTGGCCGAACAGGCCGTTGGCGACGTTGCCGCCGCCGCCCTGCCCGCCGAAGGTCGCGCCCTGGCTGGTAACGGCGAAGGCGCCTTCGCGCTCCGCGTACAGGGTATAGCTGCGGGTGCCGCCCGGGGCGACCAGGAAGTTGCCGTTGCGCCCGGTGTTGGCGGCGATGTCGCCGATGCTGTTGACCGCCTGCAGGCCATTGACCTGGAAGCCCACATGGCGGTCGGTGACCTGTTCGTCAGCGACGAAATGCTCGTTGCCCTCGTTCTCGACCTCGGCGCCCTCTTCTTCCTCGCCTTCGACTTCGTTCTCGTCGTGATCGATGCCGTGCTTGTTGGGGTTGGCCTGGTAGGCCAGCAGGTTGCTCAGGTTGACCGTCAGGCAATCACCCGCCGCCACCCGCAGCACGATCGGCCGCGGGCGCTTGTCCGGGCGCAGGGTGACCTTGCCCGGCACCGCAGCGCCGCCCTTGCTCAGGGGCACGTGGTGCTCGTCCACCACGTCCTGGCGCAGGGCGAACATCATGCCGTTGGCGTTCTGCGCGCCGAGGCGGTTGAACATCAGGGGCTGGTCCAGCGCCACCACGTTGGCCACTAGCGTGCGCTGGCACTGCACGGCGGCCTCGCTGGAGACCTGCCAGCCCAGCAGGGCCAGCAGCAAGGTAGACAGGACCGGGCCTTTGCGAGGGGTCGACATGGGGCACCTCCGGGGACACAGGGATACTGCGGAGGAGGTGAGCAAGGCTTATGCCATGAATTTAGTCGTTGTTAATCAGATGCTTGCAAGATGGCGAAGGATGAACTGGGCGTTTTCCCCCTTAATTGGGGGGCCGCATGGGAGCGCAGACTGAAGGGCTGAAGCCGGGTCAATCGCCTCGATAGCATTTAGTAATTGAACGCCAACGCAAAGGTGCAGTAAGCTCGGTCCCAATCACTGGAGAGCAACATGTCGAAACAAACCTGCAACCACGCCAACCACACCGGTCGCTCCGCGCACCGCGTGCTGGCCGTTGCCGGTCGTAACGCCGTTGCCAGCTTTTATTTTGGGTATTGGTTTAGCCACTAGGCGCCGATTACCCATCCGGCGCCCACCTTCGAGGGGCCGCCGAACATGAGAATACTCAAACCCCCGGTCGGCTCCCCGACCGGGGGTTTTGCTTTTCCGGGCCCACGAAACATACCGATTACCTTGAGGACAACGTCATGAACCACACCACCTACTACCGCACCTATGCATGGCGATTTAGCCAGTTCCGTTCGGGCCAGCCTGCCGCCTCCGTTCGGTCGATTTCCGGTGGCAATGCCGCACAGACACCCCATTTGACGATCAGTCGAACACCTCGATAGGGCCGACCGCGCGGGCCAGAACCCGCCGTCCGCCCAGGGAAAAAACGCCATGCAAGCCTCGAATCTCGCCCTGCCCCTGACCCAGCCGCACGCTGCCAACACCACCGTCAGCCAGCGCCTGCCCAGCCCGCACCTGCTCAAGCAGCAGATGCCGCTGTCCAGCGAACTCACCCAGCAAGTCCATGCCCAGCGCCAGGCGATCCGCGCCATTCTCGAAGGCCGCGACGAACGCCTGCTGGTGGTGGTCGGCCCCTGTTCGATCCATGACCCGCGCTCGGCCCTTGAGTACGCCGACCGCCTGGCCGCGCTCAGCCGCGAGGTCGACGACAAGCTGCTGCTGGTGATGCGCGCCTACGTGGAAAAACCGCGCACCACCGTGGGCTGGAAAGGCCTGGCCTACGATCCGCACCTCGATGGCAGCGATGACATGCACGCCGGCATTGCTCTGTCCCGTGGCCTGATGCTGGGCATGCTCGAACGTGGCCTGCCGATCGCCACCGAGCTGCTGCAGCCGATGGCCGCCGGCTACTTCGACGACCTGCTGGGCTGGGCCGCCATCGGCGCGCGCACCACCGAGTCGCAGATTCACCGCGAGATGGTCAGTGGCCTGGAGCTGCCGGTCGGCTTCAAGAACGGTACCGACGGTGGTATCGGCATCGCCTGCGACGCCATGCGCAGCGCCGCCCACCCGCACCGTCACTTCGGCATGGACACGCAGGGGCATCCGGCGATCATCGAGACCCTGGGCAACCCCGACACCCACCTGGTGCTGCGCGGCGGGCACAAGGGCCCGAACTACGACGCCCAGAGCGTCGCCCTGGCGCGCCAGGGCCTGGCCAAGGCAGGTCTGGCGCCACGCATCATGGTCGACTGCAGCCACGCCAACAGCGGCAAGGATCCGGCGCGCCAGCCGGCGGTGTTCGAGGACGTGCTGGCCCAGCGCCTGGGCGGTGACCGCTCGCTGGTCGGGGTGATGCTCGAGGGCCACCTGTTCGACGGCTGCCAGGCCCTGGGCAAGGGTGCGCTGAAGTACGGCGTGTCGATCACCGACGGCTGCCTGGGCTGGGACGCGACCGAGGCGCTGCTACGCGACGCCGCAGCGCGCCTGTGAGTCTCTGCGGCAAGCCTGGCGAGACAGGGCACGAACAAGTGCGCTAGGCTTGCCTTTTCGAACCCAAGGAGCAGTACCCATGGCCCGAGCCACCGCCCGCCACATCCTGGTTGCCAGCGAAGACAAGTGCAACGAACTCAAAGCGCAGATCGAAGGCGGCGCCGACTTCGCCGAAGTCGCCAAAGCCAACTCCACCTGCCCATCCAGCCGCCAGGGCGGCGACCTGGGCTCGTTCGGCCCGGGCCAGATGGTCAAGGAATTCGATACCGTGGTCTTCAGCGCGCCGCTGAACGTCGTCCAGGGCCCGGTGAAGACCCAGTTCGGCTACCACCTGCTGGAAGTGACCAGCCGCCAGGACTGATCCGGCATTGCCGTGGTCTTCCCCGTAGGAGAAGGTCTGCAGGAAGCAAGCTGCGTGGGAGCGGGCTTGCCCCGCGATGGTGTCCGCCCAGGCAACGCTATCGCGGGGCAAGCCCGCTCCCACGATACCCGCTCCCATGTCAGACTTGGCGGTGTGCTGACAAGTTGCTTGTACCTGATGTTGTCCTTGTCAGCTCACGCCGCCCCCACCCACGCCCTCACCGTCTACGGTGAAGCCCCCCGCTACCCCGCGAACTTCCCCCACTTCGACTACGTCAACCCTGACGCCCCCAAGGGCGGCAGCCTGCGCCGCTCGGCCATCGAGATCGGCCAGTTCGACCATGTCCTGCCCTATATCGACAAAGGCATCGGCGTCAGCCAGGTCGATGGCTGGCTGTACGCGCCGCTGGCCATGCGTTCGCTCGACGAGCCCTACACCGTCTACGGCCTGATCGCCCAACGTCTGGAGCGCGGCCCCGACGACGCCTGGTTGCGCTTCTACCTCGACCCGCGCGCCACCTTCGCCGACGGCAAGCCGGTGCGCGCCGAAGACGTACGCTTCAGCTACGACGTGCTGATGAGCCAGGGCAGCCTCAAGTTCCGCACCCAGTTTGCCGATGTCGCCGGGGTCACCGTCGAAGGCCCGCGCCAGGTGCGCTTCGACTTCAAGCAGCCCCATGGCCGCACCCTGCCGCTGGAGCTGGCCGGCCTGCCGGTGCTGCCCGAGCATGACTGGCGCCAGCGCGACTTTGCCAACGGCGCCGGCTTCGACAAGCCCGTGGGCAGCGGCCCCTATCGCATCGGCCGGATCGACAACGGCCGCAGTATCACCTTCGAGCGCGATGCAAACTGGTGGGCGCGGGACCTGCCGGTCGCCCGCGGGCTGTACAACTTCGCCCGCATTGGCGTCGAATTCTTCGGCGATACCGAAGTGGCCCGCCAGGTACTCAAGGGCGGTGGCTACGACTACAACCGCGAGTACTCCGCCACCGCCTATACCCTCGGCTACAACGGCGCGGCGCTGGATGACGGGCGCCTGCGCCGCGCCCACCTGGGCCCGGCCAAGCCGCAGATCGCCCAGGGCTTCGTGTTCAACCTGGACCAGCCGCAGTTCAAGGACCGCCGCGTGCGCCAGGCCCTGGCCATGCTCTGGGATTTCGAGTGGAGCAACCGGCAGATGATGCGCAACCTGTACATCCGTCAGCAGAGCCTGTACGCCAACACGCCGCTGGCCGCCCGCGCCCTGCCCGACACCGGGGAGCTCAAGCTGCTCGAGCCGCTGCGCGGCCAGGTGCCGGATGAAGTGTTCAGTCAGGTGTTCAGTGCACCGGTCACCGACGGCTCCGGCATCATCCGCCAGCAGCAGCTGCAGGCCCTGGCCTTGCTGCAGGACGCCGGCTGGCATCCCCAGGGCGATCGCCTGGTCAATGCCCAGGGCCAGCCGCTGAGCTTCACCTTCCTCAATGGCCAGTCGGGCCTGGAGCGCCTGCTGCTGCCGTGGAAGCGCAACCTGGCGCAGATCGGCGTCGAGCTGAACATCCGCAACGTCGACGCCGCCCAGTACGTCAACCGCGTGATGGCCCGCGACTACGACATGATCGTCACCGGCTACCCGGTGACCCTGTCGCCGGGCAGCGAGCAGTACAACTACTTCGGTTCCGCAGCGGCCAAGGACCCCGGCTCGAACAACCTGATGGTGCTCAAGGACCCGGCGGTGGACCGCCTGCTCGACGGCCTGGTACGCGCCAACAGCCAGGCCGACATGCTGCGCCACGCCCGCGCCCTGGACCGGGTGCTGCAATGGAACTACTACTGGATCCCCAACTACTACCCGCCTGGCAGCTCGACGGTGTGGTGGAACCGCTTCGGCCTGCCCAAGGTGCAGGCGGCCTATGACGAAGGCCTGGACACCTGGTGGGAAGTCAGCCCAAGGGCGCTGACCACCCAACAGATGGCCGAGCGACTGGGGAAAGGGCCATGACCACCTACATCCTGCGCCGCCTGCTGCTGATCATTCCCACCCTGCTGGCGATCCTGCTGGTGAACTTCGCCATCGTCCAGGCCGCGCCCGGCGGGCCAGTGGAACAGGCCGTGGCGCGCCTGCAAGGTATCGGCGGTGGCGCGCCTGGTGCACGGGTCGAGGCGGTGCAGGGCGAATCCCGCGCCACCCGTGGCCTGGATCCCAAGCTGATCGAAGAAATCAAGCGTCAGTACGGCTTCGACAAGTCCGCGCCCGAACGGCTGTGGCTGATGCTCGGCCAATATGCGCGGCTGGACTTCGGCCAGAGCTTCTTCCGCGGTGCCAAGGTCACCGAGCTGATCGTGCAGAAACTGCCGGTGACCCTGTCGCTGGGTTTTTGGGCCACGCTGATCACCTACCTGGTGTCGATCCCGCTGGGCATCCGCAAGGCGGTGCGTCATGGCAGCCGCTTCGATGCCTGGAGTAGCGCGCTGATCGTGATCGGCTACGCCCTGCCCTCGTTCCTGTTCGCCCTGCTGCTGATCGTGCTGTTCGCCGGCGGCACCTCGCTTAACTGGTTCCCGGTGCGCGGCCTGGTCTCCGACGATTTCGACCAGCTCAGTCTGCTGGGCAAGGTCGCCGACTACTTCTGGCACCTGGTGCTGCCGGTCGGCGCCCTGGTGATCGGCGGCTTCGCCACCCTGACGCTGCTGACCAAGAACGCCTTCCTCGACGAGATCGCCCGCCAGTACGTGGTCACCGCCCGGGCCAAGGGCCTGAGCGAACGGCGCGTGTTGTACGGCCATGTGCTGCGCAACGCCATGTTGCTGGTGGTGGCCGGCCTGCCCCAGGCGCTGATCACGGTGTTCTTCGCAGGTTCCCTGCTGATCGAGGTGATCTTCTCCCTCGATGGCCTGGGGCGCATGAGCTACGAGGCGGCGGTGTCGCGGGACTACCCGGTGGTGTTCGGCACCCTGTTCATCTTTACCCTGGCCGGGCTGCTGATCCGCCTGCTGGGCGACCTGTGCTACACGGTGCTCGACCCGCGCATCGACTTCGACGCGAGGGGCCACTGATGTTCTCGCCCATCGCCCGGCGCCGGCTGCGACGCTTTCGTGACAACCGCCGCGGCTGGATTTCGCTGTGGCTGTTCGCCGGGCTGTTGCTGCTGAGCCTGGGCGCGGAGCTGGTGGCCAATGACAAGCCCTTGCTGCTCGGCTACCAGGGCGAGCTGTACACCCCGGCGCTCAAGCGTTACACCGAGCAGCAGTTCGGCGGGCAACTGCCGTTCCAACCCGACTACCGCAGCCAGTACGTGCGCCAGCTGATCGAGGGCCAGGGCGGCTGGATGCTCTTTGCGCCGATCCCGTTCAGCGCCGACACCCCCAACTACGACCTGCAGGTGCCCACCCCCAGCCCGCCCAGCACGAGCAATTGGCTGGGCACCGACGACCAGGGCCGCGACGTGCTGGCGCGGGTGCTGTACGGCACGCGGGTCTCGCTGCTGTTCGCCTTCGCCCTGACCTTGCTCAGCGTGCTGATCGGCGTCACGGCCGGCGCCTTGCAGGGTTACCACGGCGGCTGGGTCGACCTGCTCGGCCAGCGCCTGCTGGAGGTGTGGTCGGGGTTGCCGGTGCTGTACCTGCTGATCATCCTGTCGGGGTTCGTCGAGCCGGATTTCTGGTGGTTGCTGGGGATCATGGCGCTGTTCTCCTGGCTGACCCTGGTGGATGTGGTGCGCGCCGAGTTCCTTCGTGGGCGCAACCTGGAATACGTCAAGGCCGCCCGGGCACTGGGGCTTTCCGACACCCAGGTGATGCTGCGGCATATCTTGCCCAACGCCCTCAACGCGACCCTGACCTACGTGCCGTTCATGCTTACCGGGGCGATCACCACCCTGACCGCGCTGGACTTCCTCGGCTTCGGCATGCCCGCCGGCAGCGCCTCGCTGGGCGAGCTGGTGACCCAGGGCAAGCAGCACCTCGAGGCGCCATGGTTGGGCTTCACCGCGTTCTTTGCCCTGGCGCTGATCCTGTCGTTGCTGGTATTCATCGGCGATGCGCTGCGCGAGGCATTTGATCCTCGCAGGTGATCGCCTGTAGCGCCCTCACATCCAACCGCTGGACCAATGCATGCACGACAACCTCAAGGACTACCCCCAGGTCCGCCAACTGGCCATCCGCTCGCTGTTCGAGATCATCGAGCAATCCAGCGAAGGCACGGTGATCGTCGACCGCCAGGCGCGCATCGTCTGGATGAACGAGCGCTATGCCCGCCGCTTCGGCCTGGAGGACGCCGCCAGCGCCATCGGCAAACCGTGCGAGGCGGTGATCCCCGGCAGCCTCATGCGTGAGGTGGTGAGCAACGGCAAGCCGATCCTGCTGGACATGCTCGACACACCGAACGAACCGCTGGTGGTGATGCGCCTGCCGATCCACGACGACCAGGGCGCGCTGATCGGCGCCATTGGCTTCGCCCTGTTCGACGAGCTGCGCAGCCTGTCGCCGCTGCTCAAGCGCTTCGCCAGCATGCAGCAGGAACTGGCCTCGACCCGCTCGCAGCTGCGCGCGCGCCAAGCCCGCTACAGCTTCGCCCAGTTCGTCGGCAGTAGCCCCGCCTGCCTCGAGGCCAAGCGCCGCGCCCGGCGTGGGGCCGGCAGCGACTCGCCGGTGCTATTGCTGGGCGAGACCGGCACCGGCAAGGAACTGCTGGCCCACGCCATTCATGCCGCCTCGGCCCGCGCGCACAAAGCCTTCGTCAGCATCAACAGCGCGGCGATCCCCGAGGCACTGCTCGAGGCCGAGTTCTTCGGCACCGCCCCAGGCGCCTTCACCGGCGCCGACCGCAAGGGCCGCAACGGCAAGCTGCAACTGGCCGAGGGCGGCACGCTGTTTCTCGACGAGATCGGCGACATGCCGCTGACCCTGCAAAGCAAACTGCTGCGCGTATTGCAGGAGAAGGAATACGAGCCGGTGGGCAGCAACCAGATGCTGCGCAGCGACGTGCGGATAATCGCCGCCACCTCCATCGACCTGCAGGCGGCCATGGCCCGGGGTGCGTTCCGCGCCGACCTGTACTACCGGCTGAACGTGCTGCCGGTGCAGGTGCCACCGCTGCGCGAACGCCTGGAGGACCTGCCGGCGCTGTGCGAGGCGATCCTCGTCGAACTGGGCAGCCAGTACGAGCTGGAGGCCGAGGCCCAGGCGTTGTTGGGGCGCCATGCCTGGCCGGGGAATATCCGTGAGCTGCGCAACGTACTGGAGCGGGCGACCCTGCTGGCGGACCAGCCGCGACTGGGCGTGCATGACCTGGCGAACGCGCTGGGGCCGTTGAGCCCGGTGGCATTGGCCGCACCAGCGCTGGATTACCGCCAGGCGTGCGCCCAGTTCGAGCGCGGATTGATTGTCGATGCCTTGGCGCGCAGCGCCGGAAATGTGCCGGAGGCGGCGCAGGCATTGGGCCTGGGACGGTCGACGCTGTACAAGAAGATGGCGGCGCTGGAAATCGAGTCTCAATAATGAGACATTCATCTCTTTTATGAGATGGCCACCATGGCTTCGCCCTGGATCGCCGGCAAGCGGGTCCCACAGGGGCATACCGCGATCAACTGTGGGATCCGGCTTGCCGGCGAAGGCCGCGGCGCGGTCCCACTTTCTCAAATCAGAGACACTGAATTTCAGAGCAACAAGAAAAGCCCATAATTTCAATGACTTAAGAACTTGGCACGATTTCCGCTAACTGCATTCCAACCATAAAAACAACAGTTGGAGATCCCCTTAGGATGACCGTGCTCATCGCCCTGGCCGCCCTGGCCCTGCTGATGCTCGCTGCCTACCGCGGCTACAGCGTGATCCTCTTCGCCCCCATCGCCGCCCTCGGCGCGGTGCTGCTCACCGACCCCGCCGCCGTGGCCCCGGCCTTCACCGGGGTGTTCATGGAGAAAATGGTCGGCTTCATCAAGCTCTACTTCCCGGTGTTCCTGCTCGGCGCGGTGTTCGGCAAGCTGATCGAGCTGTCGGGCTTCTCGCGCTCGATCGTCGCCGCCGCCATCCGCTTGCTCGGCACCCGCCAGGCAATGCTGGTGATCGTGTTGGTCTGCGCCCTGCTCACCTACGGCGGCGTGTCGCTGTTCGTGGTGGTGTTCGCGGTGTACCCGTTCGCCGCCGAGATGTTCCGCCAGAGCGACATCCCCAAGCGGCTGATCCCGGCGACCATCGCCCTGGGCGCGTTCTCCTTCACCATGGACGCCCTGCCCGGCACTCCACAGATCCAGAACATCATCCCCAGCACTTTCTTCAACACCACCGCGTGGGCCGCGCCCTGGCTGGGCCTGATCGGCACATTGTTCGTGTTCTGCACCGGCATGCTCTACCTGCAACGCCAGCGCAACAAGGCCCAGCGCAAGGGGGAAGGCTATGGCAGCAACCTGCGCAACGAACCGGAGACCGCCGACGACATCGCCCTGCCCAATCCCTGGCTGGCCTTGGCGCCGCTGCTTCTGGTAGGCGTGATGAACCTGCTGTTCACCCACTGGATCCCGCAGTGGTACGGCACCAGCCACACCCTGCAACTGCCGGGCATGGCCGCGCCGGTGCAGAGCGACGTGGCCAAGCTGACGGCGATCTGGGCGGTGCAGGCAGCATTGCTGGTGGGCATCCTGATGGTGCTGATCTGCGCCTTCGGCACCATTCGCCAGCGCCTGGCCGAAGGCACCAAGAGCGCGGTCAGCGGCGCCCTGCTGGCGGCGATGAACACGGCCTCGGAATACGGCTTCGGCGCCGTGATCGCCTCGCTGCCTGGCTTCCTGGTACTGGCCGACGCCCTGCGCGGCATCCCCAACCCGCTGGTCAACGAGGCCATCACCGTCACCCTGCTGGCCGGCATCACCGGCTCCGCCTCCGGCGGCATGAGCATCGCCCTGGCCGCCATGAGCGACAGTTTCATCGCAGCCGCCAACGCCGCCAACATCCCGCTGGAGGTGCTGCACCGGGTCGCCGCCATGGCCAGCGGCGGCATGGACACCCTGCCGCACAATGGCGCGGTGATCACCTTGCTGGCGGTCACCGGGCTGACCCACCGCGAAGCCTACAAGGACATTTTCGGTATTACCCTGATCAAGACCCTGGCCGTGTTCGTGGTCATCGCCACGTTCTACGCCACCGGCATCGTATGAAGGAGAAAGGCATGACGCTCAAAGGCAAGACCGCACTGGTCACCGGTTCCACCAGCGGCATCGGCTTGGGAATAGCCCAGGTGCTGGCCGAGGCCGGCGCTAACATCCTGCTCAACGGTTTCGGCGACCCGGCCGCGGCCATCGCCGAGATCAGGCGGTTCGGGGTCAAGGTCGCCCATCATCCCGCCGACTTGTCCGAGGTGGCGCAAATCGAGCAGATGTTCGCCCTGGCCGAGCGCGAGTTCGGCACGGTCGACATCCTCGTCAACAATGCCGGCATCCAGCATGTGGCGCCGGTCGAGCAGTTTCCGGTGGAGGCCTGGGACAAGATCATCGCCCTGAACCTCTCGGCGGTGTTCCATGGCAGCCGCCTGGTGTTGCCAGGCATGCGAGCGCGCGGCTGGGGGCGGATCGTCAATATCGCCTCGGTGCACGGCCTGGTGGGCTCCACCGGCAAGGCCGCCTACGTGGCCGCCAAGCATGGCGTGGTCGGCCTGACCAAGGTGATCGGCCTGGAGACCGCCACCAGCAACGTCACCTGCAACGCCATCTGCCCGGGGTGGGTACTGACACCGCTGGTGCAGAAACAGATCGATGACCGCGCCGCCAGCGATGGCGATGCACAGCAGGCGCAACACGACCTGCTGGCTGAGAAGCAGCCCTCCCTGGCCTTCGTCACGCCCCGGCACCTGGGCGAACTGGTACTGTTCCTGTGCAGCGAGGCCGGCAGCCAGGTCCGTGGCGCCGCCTGGAACGTCGATGGCGGCTGGCTCGCCCAGTAAAGACTAGAGTGGAACAAGACAAACCCGCTCCTGTACAGGAGCGGGCTCGCACCGCGATAAGACGCTCATCCCTGACCGAGACTCCCGGCATGAACGACGTACTCTGGCGCCCCACCACCACCCAGATCGAAGCCAGCCGGATGGATGCCTTCCGTCGTCGCGTCAACCGGCGCTTCAACCTTCAGCTCGACGACTACGCCGCCCTGCACCGCTGGAGCGTCGAGCAGCGCCCGCAGTTCTGGCAGACACTCGCCGAGTACTTCCATGTGCAGTGGCACACGCCGCCTTCAAGCATCCTCGAGGAAGGCGAACACATGGCCGACGCACGCTGGTTCCGCGGCGCCACCCTGAATTTCGCCGAACATCTGCTGCAGCGCCACGACGACCGCCCGGCCATGGTGGCCGTGCGCGAGGACGGCAGCCGCCACAGCCTCACCCACAATCAACTGGCTGCGCAGGTCGCCGGCTTGCAACAGGCTTTTCGCCAGGCCGGGATCGCGCCGGGCGATCGTATCGCCGCAGTCATGCCCAACTCCTGGGAAACCCTGGTAGCCATGCTCGCCGCCACCAGCCTCGGCGCGGTCTGGTCCAGCTGCTCGCCGGACTTTGGCAGCCACGGCATCATCGATCGCTTTGGCCAGATCGCCCCCCGGCTGCTGGTGGTTTGCGCCGGTTATCAATATGCCGGCAAGGTCATCGACCAGGTCGAGAAGATCAACCAGGTCGTGGCCCAGCTACCGAGCGTCGAGCAATTGCTGGTGGTGCCGCATACCCGGCCGCAGACCCGCGCCGATGAGTTCACCGGCAAGCCGACGACCCTGTGGGCCGACTACTTCACGCCCGGCGGTACGCCGACCTTCGCCGCGCTGCCCTTCGATCACCCGCTCTATATCCTGTATTCCAGCGGCACCACCGGCGTGCCCAAGTGCATCGTCCACCGCGCTGGCGGCGTGCTGTTGCAGCACCTCAAGGAGCACGGCCTGCACAACGACCTCAAGGCCGACGATGTGCTGTTCTACTACACCACCTGTGGCTGGATGATGTGGAACTGGCTGGCCAGCGGGCTGGCGGTCGGCGCCACCCTGGTGCTGTATGACGGTTCGCCGTTTCACCCCGGGCCCGAGCGCCTGCTCGACCTGATCGACGCCGAAGGCATCCGCGCCTTCGGCACCAGCCCCAAGTACCTCGCCGCCCTGGAGCAGGCCGCTGTGGAGCCTGCGAAATCCCATGGCCTGGGCAGCCTGCGCCTGATCCTTTGCACCGGCTCGCCGCTGTCGCCCCACAGCTACGACTATGTCTACGCCAAGGTAAAGGCCGACGTATGCCTGGCCTCGATGTCCGGTGGCACCGATATCGTCGCCTGCTTCGTGGCCGGTAACCCGCTACTGCCGGTGCGCCGTGGCGAGATCGCTGGCAAGGCCCTGGGCATGGCGGTGGAAGTCTGGGACGGACAGCGCCAGCCGATCAGCGGCGCGAAAGGTGAGCTGGTCTGCGTGCATCCCTTCCCCTCCATGCCGCTCGGTTTCTGGGGCGACGCTGATGGCCAGCGCTACCACGACGCGTACTTCAGCCAGTTCGAAGGGGTCTGGTGCCAGGGCGACTACGCCGAGCAGGTGCCTGGCAGCGGGCTGATCATCCATGGCCGCTCCGACGCCGTGCTCAATCCCGGCGGCGTGCGTATCGGCACCGCCGAGATCTACCGCCAGGTGGAAAAGGTCGGGGAGGTACTGGAAAGCGTGGCCATCGGCCAGGACTGGCATGACGATGTGCGCGTGGTGCTGTTCGTGCGCCTGCGCGACGGTCTGCAGCTCGACGAAGCGCTCAGCCTGCGTATCCGCCAGGTGATTCGCCAGTACGCCACGCCGCGTCATGTGCCGGCGGTGATCGTCCAGGTCAGCGACATCCCGCGCACCCTCAGCGGCAAGCTGGTGGAGCTGGCGATCCGCGACGTGGTGCATGGCCGGCCGGTGAAGAACACCGACGCCCTGGCCAACCCCGAGGCGCTGCAGCAGTTCCGTGACCGCCCGGAGTTACGCTGATGGCGACATCAGGCATAATGTCGCCCTTTTACCCCGAAGCACAGGTAACCCCATGAAAGCCCAAGCCCGCCACATCCTGGTCAAGACCGCTGACGAAGCCGAAAAGCTCAAGCAGCGCATCGCCAACGGCGAGGCTTTCGACGTGCTGGCGAAGAAGTTCTCCACCTGCCCGTCCGGCAAGCGCGGCGGTGACCTGGGTGAAATCCGTCCGGGCCAGATGGTCGGCGCCATCGACCAGGTGATCTTCAAGAAGCCCCTGCGCGTGGTCCACGGACCGATCAAGAGCAAGTTCGGCTATCACCTTGTGCAGACTTTCTATCGCGACTGAGCCTCGCTCTCGCGCCGTCTCTGCAACAACGAAGGCGATTGCTCGCCACTGGCGACCACGCGCTCCAAACCCTCCTGCACGGCAAGGCTGGCACTCTCCATCTCGGCCACCGCCTTGAGCATCGCTGCGGTATCGCCGCTGGCATGGGCATCGATGGCGTCGAATGCACAGCGGTGCACGGCGGCATGGGGCGCGTCGATCTCCTTGTACCCGGCAAGGTGCGCATAGTGCAGGGCCCCGTCTCCCTCGCGGTACCACTTGCCCAGGCGGCAGTGGGTATGGTCGGTAAAGTCCGAGCCGCGCTCCTGCGAGACCCCGAACAACACCTTGTAGACGCGGAACTTGTAGATCAGGTGATCGAGCTTGGCCAGCTCGCAGAAGCTGCGCAGCGCCGACACCGATGCCGATCCTTCGGCCACCGTCGACATGTCGAGCAACTGGCGCATGGTACTGGCCGCGGACTGGCCAACACCGCTGTATGACGACGAATGCTCGGCCAGGCTGGCGATATGCCCACGGCTTTGCGCGCTGTCGGCACGAATGGCCGAGACCAGCGTGCCGATCTCGGCGGTGGCGTCGGCCGTGCGCCTGGCCAGGGTCCTGACCTCATCGGCCACCACGGCAAAGCCGCGCCCGGCATCTCCCGCCCGCGCCGCCTCGATGGCCGCGTTCAGCGCGAGCAAATTGGTCTGGTCCGCTACCTCGCGGATGATCTCCAGCACACCGCCGACCTGCTGGGCCTGATGATCGAGCCTGCCGACCTTCTCCGACGCTTCGCCGGAGGCATCGGCCAGTTGCTCGAGATTGGTCGCGATCGCGTCGATACTGGCCTGGTTGCTGCTGGCGATACCCTGGATGCGGATGGCGTACTGCCGTTCCTGCTCCATGCTGTGGGCGAGGCTGGCGAACGAGGTCTGGGTCATTTCCAGGGAATGCGAGAACGCCGAGAGGTTGCCGGCCAGGTGCCCGAGCACCTGGTTCTCTCGCGCCAGTTCCTCAGCCCTCGATTCCGCCTCGCGGGCGCGCTGCTCCAACGCCGCCAACTGTGAACGGGAATGCTCCAGGGCGACGTTCAGCTCCTTGATCTGCGGGTCTTGCCGACCTGCCTTGCTCCACCACTTCACACCACGCTCCCGGGATACACCCACCGCTTGTCACCCGGCGAAAAAGCTCCGGGCAGAAACATGGAAAGGTCTCAGCAAGCGCAAAGCGCGGCAATACTCAGCTGCGAGGGAAAACAGCGGATCAGCGACGGGCCGCCAGCAGGCCAAGCCCCGCGCACCCCAGCAGCGAGGCGCTGACCCGGTTGAACATGCGCCGTGGCCCGGGCCGTTCGAACCAGCGCTGCAGGTACGCGCCAAGCCCGGCATAGATGGCGATGGCCGCCCACTCCAGCAACAGGAACAACACGCCCAAGCGCAGGAACTGCTCGCTGACCGGGGTGGCGCTGCCAACCGTGACGAACTGCGGCAGGAAGGCGGTGAAGATCAGGATGGCCTTGGGATTGCCCGCCGCCACCCAGAACTCCTGGCGCGCCAGCTTCCATGTGCCGCGAGGCTGCTCGCCGGCCACCACCGCCTCGCCGACCGGTGCCCGCCACAGCTGCCAGGCGATATAGAACAGATACCCCGCACCCAGCACCTTGATCGCCAGGAACAGGTACTCGCTGGTGTGCAGCACCGCGGCCAGGCCCATCGCGGCCAGGGCGATCATGCCGCTGAAGGCGAGCAGGCGCCCGGCACCGGCCACGCAGGCAGTACGCAGGCCGTAGCGGCTGGCATTGTGCAGTGACAGCAGGTTGTTGGGGCCCGGCGCCATGTTCAGGGCGAAACAGGCGGGGATGAACAGCAGCAGGCTTGACAGGTCCATTAAGGTTCTCCGGCAGGGACCGGCGCAGCGTCGCGCTTGACGGGCAGGCCCGTCAAGCACAGTGGCGCGGCAAATGGCCGGAACAGCGGCCAGGCGCTAGACTGGCGCCTTCCGCCCATCCTCAGGTTCCTCGCCATGCCCCGCCCGAGCAGCGAAATCTGGTACGACCCGGCCTTGCCGTACGTCGAGAGCCGGCGCGCCTGCCATAGCCGCGCCTGCTACAAGGCCCACAGCCACCCCAGCTTTTCCATCGGCGCAGTGGATGCTGGCAGCAGCCGCTTCACTGGCGCTGCCAGCGGTGAGGAGCGTTTGACGCCGGGTACCTTGGTGTTCGTGCCGGCGCACAGGGTGCATGCCTGCAACCCGCACCTTGGACAGGCCTGGAGCTACCAGATGCTGCACCTGGATGCCGAGTGGCTGCGTAAGCTACGCCTCGAATCCGGCGTTGCCGCAGGCGAGCCCGGTGCCGTGGCCCGGGTCACTCGCTCGCAAGCGCTGTACCAGCAGTTCTGCGCGCTGAACAGGTTGCTGTTCTCACCGGCGGCAACCTTCGAGAAAGAGGCGGCGTTGGTAGCCTTCATCGGCGAACATGATTTCTCCATGCACCCAGCCTTGCTGCCGGCGCCACCCTTGCCACCGTCGACACTGCGCGAACTGTTGGACCACGCCCAGGAGCAGGACCTGGCCGAACTGAGCCTGGAGCGCCTGGCGCGCCAGGCCGACATGGGGCGCTACCAATTAATACGGGCGTTCAGCGTCGCTACCGGCATGACCCCTCACGCCTGCCTGCTCAACGCGCGGGTGAACAAGGCCCGGAGTCTGTTGCGCCAGGGGCAGGCGCTGGCAGAGGTGGCCTATAACCTGGGCTTTGCCGATCAGAGCCACTTCCAGCGGGTGTTCAAGGCGCATGTCGGGGTGACACCCGGGGCCTACCGGGCGGCACTGAAGCACTGACATTACCGCACAGCGGCCCCCTGCAATAATCTTCAATACTCCACCCATCACGAGCAACAGACTGCGGCTACCTCCACCAGGAAGCCCGCCCCCATGCAATTGTTCATGCTCGTCGCCACCGCCCACTTCCTCGCCCTGCTCTCCCCCGGCCCGGACTTTTTCCTGGTCGCCCGCACCTCGGCCAACGCCGGCTGGCGGCTCGCCAGTGGCGCCTGTGCCGGGATCGCCCTGGCCAACGGCGTGTTCATCAGCGCGGCGTTTACCGGGGTATCCTTTTTGCGCGATGGCAGCCCCCTGTTCGTCACCCTGCAGCTGGCGGGCTGTGGCTACCTGCTCTACCTCGGCCAACTGTTCCTGCGCCATGCCGGGCAAGCCACCCTGACGCACGGCGAACCTGGCGCGGCATCGTCTGCCCGTGGCTGGCTGAACAGTTTGGGCATGGGCTTCGCCTCGGGCATCCTCAACCCGAAGAACGCACTGTTCTATGCAAGCCTGGCGAGCATGATCGCCAGCAGCGGTACCTGGGCCAAGCTGGGCTATGGCATCTGGATGTTCGGCATCGTCCTGGCCTGGGACCTGGCGGTTGCCGTGGCCATCGGCAACCCGCGGGTGCTGCGCCGCTTCGCCCGCGCACTGCCCTGGCTCGAGCGTGCCTCGGGCTTGATGTTGATCCTGCTGGCCGGCGCTGTTCTCACGCACCTGGCCTGGCGCTGAGCGGCTCAAGGCCGTCCAGTTCGAGCAGGCTGAAGTGACCGCGGCTCCAGCCGCCGGTGTCCAGGTGCCAGACGTTGCCCAGCACCTTGATCTCCAGCACCGGTGTATGGCCGACCAGCAAGGCGCGCAGGCCCTTGACCGGGCGGCTGTCGCCCTCCTTGAGGCGCCGGCGCGACCACTGGCACACCTCGCGCACCTGCAGGTCATCCCCGGCCAGCAGGCTCGCACACAGCTGGGGCCAGTCGTCGAATGGGCTGTCGGCATGCAGCAAGCCGACCGGTCCGCCCGACGTGTCGACCTGCAAGGCGATCGGCAGGCGTTCGAACACCTCGACGAAACGCACCTGCTCGGCCTTTGGCAAATCGAGGAACCATCCGCCGCCGGCAGCCCGGTACATGTCCAGGTCGACCCGGCCACCGCGCAGGTGGTTGACCGCCAGCGACTCATGGTTGCCCTGCACCGCATGGAACCAGGGCTCGGCCAGCCATTGCAGCGCCTGTGCGCTGCCCGGCCCGCGGTCGACCAGGTCGCCGACGCTGAACAGCCGATCGACCACCGGATCGAAACCAACGGCCTCCAGACAGTCACGCAGGCGCTCGAAATGCCCATGGATATCGCCCACGGCCAAGTCACGGCCACGGCTGTTGGCGGCGATCCGCCTGAACGCACTCATTGCATCATTCCTCTGCTTCTGCCCGGCACCGGCGTAAAATAGGCGGCTAAACCGCCCGAACCCGGAGGTGCAACATGCGAACCACCCTGGCCAGTTGCCTGCTGATGGTGCTGGCACTAGACAGCATGGCACAGGGCGCCTCGACCGCGCAGGTCGAGGTGCGTTTCGACCACCCCGAGAAATTCCGCGATGCCAGCCTCGACAACCGGGCCTACACCCGCGGCGCCGACCCGCAGGTGATGAAAGCCCTCACCCAGCACCTGCAGAAACTCGGCCAGCGCTACCTGCGGCCTGGCCAGCAACTGGTCATCGACATCCGCGACATCGACCTGGCCGGCCAGTTCGAGCCCTGGCACAACCAGCCCTACGATGTGCGCTTCATGCGCGAAGTCACCTGGCCCAGCATCGACCTCGACTACACCCTGCAACAGCCCGGCCAGCCCGCGCTAAAGGCCCAGGAGCACCTGAGCGACAAGATGTACCTCAGCCGCCCCGGCCGGCTGGGCAACAACGACCGGCTGTATGCGGAGAAGGCCATGCTTGGCGACTGGTTCCGCCAGCGCTTCGCCCAGCCGCCCTCTTGAGTGTCACACCGCCAGGCGGCGTAGGGCGATGGGCGCGATCAGCCGATGGAACGGCGCCACCGGCAGCATGTACAGGCGGCCCAGCCGATTGTGCGTGCGCACCACGGTGCTCACCAGCACCTCGCAACGGCCCGCTGCCGTCGGGCGTCGCATCAGGGCGATGTGCACGTCCAGGTGCTGGTCGCGGTCGACCAGCAGCACCTCATCCTCGGTGTTGGCCACCAGGGTGAAAATCCCCACCCGCTCTCCGGGCTGGTAGCTGCCTGGGGCGCGGGTGGGGTCGATGGCGGTCAGGCGCCCCAGGTCCTTGAGGCCGAGCAGCGCGACCAGGCGGTTGCGCAGCACCATCAGTGAGTCGATCCAGCCGGGCATGCTTGTCATCAGGCGCAGGAAGTGCGCCATGGCCGGCCGCCCGTCGTCCGCAATTTCAATTGCCCGACAATGGCGAAAACCCGCCTGCGCGGCATGCGTGGCGATCAGCGAGTCGGCGGGTATGGCGGCGGCGTGGGTCATTGCGTTTTCGTCCATGAAATCGACACATCGGTACTGGGAGGGAACGGCCGTCGATTGTATCCTCGACAGCCGACGACATGCCAAGGACGGATGCTTCATGAAGATCTGCGCAGTACAGCTGGCTTTGAGCAAAGGCGATGTGGCCGCCAACATCGCGCTCCATCTGCGCGCCATCGAACAGGCCGTGGCCCTGGGCGCCGAACTGCTGGTGTTTCCCGAACTGTCCTTGACCGGCTACGAACCAACGCTGGCCCGGCAACTGGCCATGCCCGCCGACTCGCCGCAACTGGCACCGCTGCAAGCCGCGTGCGACCGCTTCGGCGTGACGGCGGCGGTCGGCCTGCCGATGCCGACCATGGCCGGCGTGCGCATCGGCATGCTGGTACTGCGCCCGAAGCTGGCGCCGCTGGTGTATGCCAAGCAGCGCCTGCATGACGACGAACTGGACTACTTCGTGCCCGGCAGCACCTCGCTGGTGTTCGCCGCCGGCAGCCACCAGGTGGCGCCGGCCATCTGCTATGAATCGATGTTCCTCGAGCACGCCGCGCACGCCCAGGCGCAGGGCGCCGACCTTTACCTGGTCAGCGTGGTCAAGACCGAGGAAGGCATCCGCGCAGGGGCTGCGCACTACCCGCAGGTTGCCCGGCGGCTGCGCATGCCGGTGATCATGAGCAACTGCGTCGGCCCCGCAGACCAGTACGTGGGGGCCGGGCAGTCCGCAGCCTGGGATGCCGAAGGCAACCTGCTGGCCTGCCTCGGTGATGCAGCACCAGGCCTTCTACTGCTCGATACGGCGACAGGCACTGCCCAGGCATGGCCGCTGGAGCTGTGCGCATGAAGTATGCGCTAGTGATCCTGGCCAGCTATGCCAGTGTCTGGTACCTGGTGGGCACCCTGATTCGCGGACGCCTGGCCGATATCGCCGAAGGCCTGCGCCATCGCCCGGACGCCCCGCCTGCGGGGCAGTACCTGCGCGAAGTCGAGGCCCACGCCCGCCGTGCCCACCGCCACTACAGCCTGTTTGCCGGCACAGTGCTGGCCCTGGTGTTGACGGTGTTTTGTGCCTGGCTCAGCTGACGCCTAGAAATCCAGCGCCAGGCTCTGGCGTCCCTCCAACGCGAGCAGGTACTGCTTGGCCGGCAGGCCACCGGCGAAACCGGTGAGGCTGCCCGAGGCTCCGATCACCCGGTGGCAGGGCGCGATGATCGAGATTGGGTTGCGGCCGTTGGCCGCGCCCACCGCCCGAACCGCATCGGGCTTGCCGATTTGCCGGGCGATCTCGCCATAGCTGCGGGTCTCACCAAAGGGAATGCTCAACAGCGCCGCCCACACCTCACGCTGGAACGCGGTCCCGGCAAAGTCCAGGTCCAGCTCGAAGCGCTGGCGTTGCCCGGCGAAGTACTCGCCCAGCTGGCGGGCGGTCTCGCGCAGCACGCCGTGCTGGTCGTCGCGGTGCAGCTCGCCCAGGCGCACCCGGTTCTCCCGCTCGTGCTCCCACAGCACGGCGGCCAGCCGCTCGCCCCGCGCCACCAGGGTCAGGGTGCCGACAGGCGATTGCATGAGGGTGAAGGCACAAGACATGGCAGGCTCCGGCAGGATGACGATCGCTGCACTGTAACCATCGCGGCGCGGCCACGCATCCGCTTTCTTGCCCAGCCATCGCCACTGGCCAGCCCGAAGCGCTACCTCGTACACTGAGGCGCCACTCGTTTTTCAAAGGACGGAAACACAGTGAACGACGCCTCGCCCGACATCATCATCGAACGCTTTGCCGAGCAGCACCTGCACGGTATCACCGCGCTCTACAACGAACCTGCGGTGTGCCGCCAGGTGCTGCAGATGCCCTACCAGGGCGTCGAAGTGTGGCGCGAGCGCCTGGCCGCCTACCATGACCGACAAACCCGCCTGGTGGCGGTGCACCAAGGCCAGGTGATCGGCAATATCGGCCTCGACCAGAGCACGCGCATCCGCCAGGCGCACCTGGGCGAACTGCTGATGGGCGTTGCCCAGGCCTGGCAAGGCAAGGGCGTCGGCTCACGGCTGATGACGGCCATCCTCGACATTGCCGATAACTGGATGAACCTGCGCCGGGTCCAGCTCACCGTCTACGCCGACAACGAACCGGCACTGGCGCTGTACCGCAAGTTCGGCTTCGAGGTCGAAGGCCGGTTGCGCGACTACGGTGTGCGCGATGGGATGTTTGTCGACGCGCTGTGCATGGCGCGGTTGCGTCAGTCGTAGAAAACCATGCCCGCATAAGGTTTTGCCCGGCAGGCCGCCAGCCGCGATTGCAGATCGCCGACATGGGCTTCGAGCTGGTGGCCATCCGGGTCGAGGAAGTACAGCGAGTCTCCTTCGCTGCTGTCCTGCTTCCACAAGCGCACGTCGTGCTCGCGCAAGCGCTGGGCGAAGGCCGCGAAGTCGCCCTGGCAAATGGAAAACGCGTAGTGCGTGTACGTGCGCTGCAGGTCGCCCGCCTCTACCTGATCGACCGACAGGCACAGCCACAGCTCGCCCAGGCTCAGGTAGGCACCCCGCTCCCACCGTGCACTGAGTCTGAAACCCAATACCTGCTGGTAGAACACGATGCTGTCGGCGAGGTTGGAGACGGCCAGGGTGAGATGGTTGAATCCGTTCAACATGAGAATCGTCCGAGGTGAAGTAGGACAAGATCGTTTCGCGGGGCGAGGCCAACGGCAGCGTCCCGCGAAGCGGCGATCATACCCTCGAACACATCAGCGCGGCATCGAGCAGGCGCCCCTTGTCATACCAGGCATCGCGTTGATAGGCGGAGTATTGTTGCCGCCCTGGGGAGCCCTGGACCTTAACCAGACCGTCGGCCTTGTTCGGATCAAGGCTGGCGACAAACAGCTCGACGACGTCCTGGTTCTGCACGATAAAGGTCGTCGCGTTTGCGGGAAGCTCGGCCTTGACGCAGTTCAGGTAATCCGGCGGCGCTTTCGCGGTCACGCCGAATGTGTTGTCGCGCCCGGCCCGGATATCGGGATCATGCGCGCAACCGGCCAGCAGCAGGCTGGCGGCCAATGCCATCATCAAGCGATTCATACAGACTCCAACCACCCCAGCAGGATGCCCTGGACAGAGTCACACAGCTACCACCCTTTTTAATAGTCTGCTTACGATCTACAAGCCTAGCCCCAGGGTGGCGGGCGCGGTATGCCGGTTCGCTATATCGCCTGGGTGGGCCTGTCGATCCGGTAGAGCACGTGCGGGCGCAACGGATTGCCTTCAGGCACCGTCACGTCTAGGAAGTCCTCCTGCGGATCCGAACGCATCCCCAGCCTCTGCATCAATGCCCTGGACGGTGTGTTGATGCTGGAGGTGTAGCCGATGACTTGGCGCAACCCAAGGGTCGACCACGCGTAGGCCAGGCACGCACTGGCCGCTTCGAATGCATACCCTTGCCGCCAGTGGCTGCGCCCGAGGATCCAGCCGATTTCGACATGCGGGCCGCCCGGTATCTCGTCCCCGGTCGAGGACAGGCCAAGCCCACCGACCAACGCGCCATCCGCCTTGCGCTCGACCGCGACAAAGCCGAAACCGTGCGTTTGCAGGTGCCGATCGCACTCGGCAAGCATCGAGCGGGTTTCATCGGGCGTCAGTATTGCCGGGTAGTAATAGCGCCTGACTTCGGGGTCGGCGTTGACGAGGGCAAAGGTTTCGATATCCCGCTCGGCCCAAGGGCGCAGGACAAGACGTGGGGTCTCGATGAACATGGGTAAGGCGCAGCTCCCTTCTACCAGGCAGGACCGGCATCGCCTTGCGATGCCTGCGAGGCATGGGAATCTAGCACATGCGCATGACCGCGGAACTCCGGCCCTCAATCGACCGGAGCCCGGACAGGTCAATCAATCGCGATCAAGCTTTGCCGAACACATAGAAGCTCAGGTTGGCCGAGCTCTTGCCCGCGGCGAACAAACCGCGCAGGTTGCTCATCGAAACGCTGCGAATGTTGAAGGTCTCCTGGGTGGAGTAGCTGTCATCGATGCTGACGTACTGCAGGTTCTTGTCGCTGCCACCGGAATAGTCCAGGCGAACCATGAAGGTGCCCGCGCCGGCAGTGTCATGACTCATGCTCCTTATGAGTAGGATTTGCGTACAACACTGGTGAGTCTACAAGCGCCAGGCAAGTCGGCACTGCTGGCGGACAAGCGGAGCACGCAAATGAGTGCGACAGCCAAAATCAGGAACTCATCCGGCAATATGAACTGATTCAGCTATGAGCAGGGATCTGCAAAAGCGGATTTGGCCGGGTGTCGGCAAAGCCGCTGCCATGCAACGCAAGGTCTCTCAGCGCCGTGTGTTGATCCGTACGGTCACCGCGCTGAAGAACATGAGCATGGAAGCGATATACAGCAAGACGAGATCGACGCCAGGGAACACGACAATGCCAACGCCCCAGGCAACCAGGAAGGCCCCACCGACAATGCAGCGTTGCCGGGCCGTGAAACGCTCACTGATGGCCTTTACGCGATCCATCAGCGCGCTCCAGTAAATCGACAAAGCCTTGATGATGTTCTCCTTGAAATCGCGATCACCCGCTGGGCGAGGTTCTCAACGCTTGCCTTGCGAAGCGGGCGACCAGGCCCCCGTCAGGATGACGCTGGCAACGATTACGATATAGGTCAGGTACTGCCCTGGGTGCACCAAAAGACCTGCCACCCAGACGGCAGCCAAGCCTCCACCTATCTGGCATCTGCGCCGGGGCGTCAGCCACTTCAGCAACGCTGCATGCCGTTCACGCAAGCCCATACAACACTCCCTGTCTGGCAAACGGCGAAGCTTATCACCGCCAGCGAACCAAACAATACGCCTGCGCCCGGCCCCGGTTCAGGGGACATATCCCCAGGCGTGGGATCAGGCGCTGGCCTGCAGGAACACGAAAACCGCCACCACATCCACGGCCAGCACGACGGCCACGACGAAACTCATGAAATAGAAGTCATCCTGGAACATGTCTGCACTCCCGCGTGGTGGGTTTGCTTGACTCAAGCAACTCCCGTTCCAGCCTGCCCGCTTCAGGAACATGTCCATTGGTCAGACGTGGTGGGTGTATCGCGCAAACAGGCGCTTACTGATCACTCACTCCGGCTCTACGCAAGGATGCCAATCGAGGTGTGCCCCGATGAGACGCATCCAGAAAATCATCCAGCAGCGCCGTCGGCAGTTGCATGTGCACCTGCCGCCCAGCGAATTGGAGACGTTGAGCCATGACGATGGCCCCCGCGCGGCGAAAGCGGCATGGCCGCCGCAGAGACGCCAGACAACAACAAGTGATGCTAGGCTCAAGCGAACCTGGCCATCCAAGGTAGTGGAAATGAGCTTCGACTGGCACGCTGGACCTATCACCCGCACAACCCTGCTCGACAAGAACTACCGCAATACGCAGAAGGTCCGGCAGTTCCTGCTCGGTGAATGCGGCGCGGCGTTCAAGTTCGATCGGACCTTCATGGCCTGGATCAAGAGCGGCGCACCCTGCACCATGGGTGATGTCGCGGATGAATGGATGCGTACGCGTAGATGACCGCCCGGCAGCGGTGTTGCCCGGTGATCTGCATGGATGCCTTTCAGACGAAAAGCCCGCCTTGCGGTTTCAGTTTGGCTTTGATAGCCCTTGTCATCCCCGCGTGCCGCCCCCTGCACTCCTCTGTAAATTCGCAGATGCACACGCCAATGTGAAAGCCTTCTTCACGCTTGAGCATCAGCCCGTGCGAGCAAATCGATAAAATTCCGGGGTTGGAAAAAGCCATTGAACTACTTGCTTTAATTATTTCATGGTCTTAACTGCGTAGCACAACAACCCAAGTTGGAAAGCGACATGAGTTATCTTCCAGGCCCATGAGCTAACCTAACTACTAATCACAAGTAGCAGTGGCAAGTCTGCACATTCCTAATAGGGAGCCGACTCATGGAATCTAAAAACCAAAGGGACTTAAACTATGAAGCTCACGATCACCAATGGCGCAAGCACATCAATTGACATTGCAGTGAGTGCATGGCGTAACGACGGCAATGACAGCTACTATTCAATAGCTCAAGGGGAATCTGATAGCTGGGACCGCAGCGACGCAAGAGGGTACTTGATGGCGGTAAAAATGAAGTCCCAGGTAAAAACCTACTACATCTCCCAAACCAGCAAGATAGTCGTTGAAGACAACATTGTGAAAGACCACGGCCAAACGCTTAATCCGCTGTACGCAGTAAATAACATGTAACACCAACAGCCGTTGTCAACTGCAGAATGACTGGCATGCCGCACAGTGCGAGTCATTCTGCATGAACGATTCCAGGCTCCAGCAGAGCTTACGCAACAGTTCCATCAGGGTTTAGAAAATCCCAGCGAACAAGAGCCGGAATGTTGTAGGTCTGGGTGAGTTGCATGTAGACGCCAAGTCCGGCAGGAATGAGGATGGGCTGAAAGCCAGGCTCACCCTGAGAAATGATAGGCAAATCCCTGGACGAGGTCGTCGTCGGAGCTTGTACGCCAACACTTACGATGTTATTGGCCCAGGTGCGCAGGTCGTATAGCAGAATCCCGTTAACATTTTCTTCTGGCTTGAACAGCGTACCAACGCTGGCCGCCATACCGCTGAAGAGAAGATTTTTGAAGTGCTTGCCGAGTACTCGTACAGTCATTTTGTCACCTATTGAGTCGGATAGTTAATCGCGGAGAATTGCGCTTCCATGTCGCTCACAGGCGATTACTCGAGACTCAAAGGCCTTCACGTGGGCAGGCCAGGCATGCGCGAGATTGATACGCATCTTGAACCCTCCAGGAGTGACGTGATTGTCTCAATAAGACACTGTATATGCAACCAGTATTTCCCATGCCTTTCAAGCCAACGATGATGAAGACGTAGCCAACGCCTGGATCGAACGCCTGGGCTTTCTGTTGCCCAAAGTCGCAGCGCAGCGGCATCAGCCACTCAGTCTCTACGAACCCGTCGGAAGCCAGCCTGCAGATGTCCAAAGCTCGCGTGTAGCCGGCTTCCTGCTACCCGCCATCATCGCTCACCTGTTTTGCCAAGCCCATTTGTTTTCCAGCCGAGCAAAGGTGGGCTGTGGATCAACGAACCAAGTGTTACAATCGGCCAATTCAAATCAGCGCTCATGGCGCTGGACATCCGTGAACGCCGGCAGTACGACACCCGCCACACCTACGCAACCCTGTGCCTGATGGCTGGGATGAACCGAAGCGTTCATCGCGAACCAGCTCGGCCATGGATCATCGGACTAGCATCGCGCTTATAGCCCGGCCAAGCGCCGGCTTTTCTCCCCTCCACATACACATAGACCCCATTCTATAACTTATAGAATGGGGTCTATGTGTATACAGCCTTAGCCCTATAACGGTTATTCGACCTGCTCTTGGCGGCTTCGTCCGATTGAATCAATTTCTTTCGCAAGCTTCTCGATCTCAGCAACGAAAAGCCTAGCTTCATCCTTCGTGACAACTTCGTCGAGTTGATAGTCAGCGACACATCGAATACGTTTTTGGTTGCGGAGGCGTCTGGCCAACTTTTTCAGGCCAGGCCCTTTGGTCTCGAATCTGGATATGAGCTGCTCGTGGGCTCCGACGTCCCTCCTCCCGCTATTCGGAAGCCCCAGCCGGTCAGCAGCCTCCTGTGCAACGTGATAGATGGAGTAATAGCCACGGCTCACAGCTGATCTAAAGTCAATTTCATCCGCCCCATTCAGAAGGCGACGCCCCTGTATCAAAAACTCATCAGCGGATACTGACACGATAGGCCTCCTGCACATCACCTACATCCTCTGGTGCCCATGGTGTGACGCAGATCGAAAGCTCTTGATCAAGAGGGCCGTCATGGCTCGCCATCAGCGCATCGAGAACCCTATCGTTGAGCTCAGCCAGCTCTTCTATTGGTGCTTTAACCAGATATCGATAGAGTATGCCCTCCCCCTCTTGCGCGAAGACTTTGTAGCCAAGGATGGGATGACTAGGCTCTGTACGAAAAGTCTTGAGACGCAGGTCAGGCAAGGCGAAAACAGCCGAGGAAGCGCAGTGTACTGGAGTACATGAGCATTCCGAGGCTGTTTTCAACGCAGCATGAACAAGTATCAAGGCTTTTCGTACAGAGCCTAATACTGCTACGAATGACACGGCATGCGGTATCGAGCCGCTTAGTCAGCTCAATGTCAGCTATGCCTCGGCTCGCAAGAATGCGCGCCACCTCTGCGGAGTCAACGAAGTACTGGGGTTTAGTCTCGGCCATGTCCATAAACACTCCTACGATCCCTGCTTGCGCCTGATGAGCCCTGACAAGCCCAAGGATATTCTCCGGTACATCCTTATAAACTCTCTCAATCAATGAACGCGCATCGAGCACGCGACCATTAGACAGGTAGATGAACGCCATGGTGAAAGCCACCGCAATAGGCTCGAACCCCCATTTCTCGGCCTCCCCAAGGTGATCGCAGGCCTCGTCAACACGTCCTTGTGTACCGAGGATCGCGGCGAGCTCGTGATGTAGAGCCGCCCGATGCGTGTCATTGATGCTGCGATCCCGCAGCTCATTTGACACTCGCCTCTTAAGGCGCTCACTCGCGAGCTCATCCAGGATGTAGCTCTCGGAGAGGCTGTTCTTAATCCGTTGGCGCTCCTCGAAGATTTCGGCTAAAACCGATTGCGGCTGCGGTTGCATTTCCATCGCGTCCTGATAGGTAATCCAGAAATGTAGCACCAGAGTGCTGCCGAGCGCCAAGCATCAACTTCTCTGCCAGATGCAAAAAGCCCAGCGCGGGGCTGGGCTTACGAATCACTGCTCCTGGGCAGACCAATTGAACTTGTAGTTCAACGGGGGCAATTCGTAGTGCTGGCTCAGGTACAGCCCTAGCATCTCGCCTTCTTTCCGGTATGCGTCCTCCTTGGACGGCATCTCGCACCAGCTGACCCACAAAGTCTCAATGGGGAAAGGTTTGCTGAGGGCGGAGTTAAAAAACCGCCAACCAGCCATATGCCCTTTAGCATGGCGGCCTTGTACGCAGCCAACGAACCGACCTAGACGGTCACGAAGATTTCCACTTTCCCCGATCGTCAGAATGCCATTCTCATCCACGCCTACTGCCCGATTGATAGCGTGATCAGCGCAGATCAGATAGACACCAGGACCGGTTGGAGCTGCACGATAGTGATCTACTAGCTTCAGCCAGTCACGCTCCCAGCCAGCCCAACTCTTGACCTTCATTGCAAGCCTCCGTTGAGTAGCAGCACGAGATCTTTACTTCAGGACCTGGCTAATCCAAATGCCAAAGCCCAGCATGGTGCTGGGCTAACGAAGCTAGAAACTAAGATCAACCTACCGTCACGAGAATATCATGATCCGGATATGCAGATCTTTGCTCAAACAGCAAGTTGTCGATGGCCTCTTGCTGAGTAAAGACAAAAAATGATTTAGCACCGGTTGAGGTGCTCAAGCTTCCAGGTTTTTTCCGCTGATATTTGGCCCTGAACCACTGTTTTTTCGGAGTCGGTGACATGAAGCTACTTTCCCTAGCACAAGTTATTGGTGCGACTGATACTGTCACACGTTGTCGCTTTCGACATACTATCTATCCATCCAGCCTGGATGAAATACCAGTATCTTGCCACTTTTGGGCGTAGTAGGGTCAGAGGCCCAATGAGCCGCCCCGGCCGTTGCCGGAAAGCCCATGGACTGGGGCATGATGACCTAGGAGGTCGAATTGAACGACGATAAAGCTTGGGCAGACCTTAGCCGCCATCTGCAGAGCATTGCCAACAACACCCCAAACGGAAAACTCCCCCGGGAGCTTTACGACGTCACTCAGTCCCTCAAGATCGTGCTCAACAACCTGGAGCAGCGCGTGAAGAAATTGGAGCAGGCGCTTCGCGAGGCCAGCATCGAAATACCCCGCTGATCATTGCTCGGTCAGATCGATCCTGAAATAGATCTTGGTCTCATCGGCAGGCTGGAACAGCTGCTGGTGAGTCACCATGTCGATCTGGCCTTCGGTGAAAATAGGCTCATTGCCGTATTTCTTCTGTAGTGCTTCCACCAGTTCATCCTTGGTCAGGGTGAATTGCTCCGTACGGAAGTGCGTGATTTCAACCAGCTTGCTCATAGCGTATTCCTGGAAACACTCAATTGATTTTGAAGTTGCTACCGGTGAAGAGCAGCTTGCCGTCGACAACCTCAATCCGGCCGCCTTCTCCGATGCTGTACGGGCCACTGAGCAGGTACTCAGCGCGCCCATCTTGCACGTCCACCTCGACGGGCGAGCGGTCAGGCGGATTGCTCAGACGTCGACGCCAAGCAATTCAGGCCTGGCTTGCCTGTGTAGCTTCGACGGTAGCCACTTGGGCTTTGGCACTTGCCGCTTATCGTGACGCGGTCAACTTCCTGGTCGCCATCCATGATGGCGATCACCGCCTCGCCGCCGCACACATCACTTCCGCTCATCGTGAACAGATCCCAGATCGTCAGCACGTAGTGTTGCTGCATACCCTCTCCTGCGGCTTGGCCGCGTCAATTTAAGTATCGAATTGCGATGAATGGTGTGAGTTGAGGCATCCATTTCGCAGCGCTCAACTAATCTATTGATTTCCACTACTCATTAGGGATAGCCATAATGGACATAATAACTCCCACAGCTGCGAGGATCTGGGGCCAGCTTGACGCTAACCCTTACCTCTGGGACTTGGTCAACGCTGGCGAGATTCAGAGCATTTACATAAATCAGATCATCCATGAGCTGAGAGAGCTGGCCAACACAAGTTCGGCCTTAAACAGCGGCAACATCCCAACCACAAAACAATCGGCCTCCGAACTATATTCATCCATGGCAAGCGTTGAGTCTGCAACTGAACTCCTTAGGGTCGAATTAGATACAACCCAAGGAGCCGGCGCAAATGGACCAATCTTAGCCAATGCCAAAGACTGGTTTACCAATACTCTTAAACCTTGGATATCGGCGCTCTGGAAAGCGGTATGGAGCACAATCCAAAAACTGACAACCATAAAAGAGTGGAAGATCTCTGGCGAACTTGGAAATGATATTCTTGGACTAGCAAAGTCCTCTATCGAGATAACTTTCGGCTAGTACTTTTTAACCCGATTGGTATCTACGCCCTACTCCGCCGCCTCAGCCATTACGGCCAGGGCTTCGTGCTCCATGATGCGGAGATCGGGAAAAATTTCGGTGAGTTCTCGGCGCTTGATTCCGAGCATCGACGCGACCGCGGGGATGGCTGTGTAGTCCAACCCCGAAGGTCCGCCATGCCCCAAGCGCCACTGCGTGCCGAGTGCCTCGAATACTCGAAGGGCCGGCCAGGCATCTGGCCAAACCTCCACCTCTTCCTCGGGGATGTCGGCCAGGGTCAGGCCAATGGCCGCAAGCTGCCCGGCGGACGGGCCGCGCTCGTACAGTGCCCGCGCCGCCGCCCTCAGTTTCCCAGGCGGGCCGGGTTGTAGGCTTCCTGGTAGGCGTCGGTCACTGCCTTCGGCGCGCCGGTGCAGGTACGTACCAGGTCGACGATCGCCTCCTGGCTGAACTCGTCCTCCAGATCCCAGCCGGTGATGATCTCGCCAAGCTGCTCGGCCTGCAGGGTGATTTCACCAGCGGTGACCTCCTCCCAGCTCGCACCACCCTTCTGGGCCTTTCTGCCCAGGCGTCGCGCGCTTTGTTCCAACGCTCTTCATGGCCGAGGACAGCTGGAAAAGCGTCTTGGCGTTGCTGGGCAGGGCAACCGCGGCGAGCATGGAGCTACGGCGAAAACCGCTCTCATCGTCGGCTGTCTCTCGCTCAATCTCGTCTTCAATGTCTTCGCGGCGCTTGATGGTGGTGAGCAGGTCATCCATCAGCAGTTTCGCAAGGTTCGCGGCTTTGTGAATGTCGCGGCGATGGCTGCGAACAACCGTCGCGCCCTCTTCTGCCGCCTCTTCGATGATCTCGGCGTCCCGCTCTGGGTTCGCGCATTGGTCTTCGCGAACCTCGCCGCGAACCAGCTTGTTGCGAACCTCTTTGCGGACCTGCTCAGAAAGGTCCCGCTCCCAGCCCAAGGCCTTGGCCTTGGCCTTCTTCCGGATAGCGGTGTCGCTCACTCCGTTACGGTCAGCGATGGTGCGGATGGAAAGCGCGCCGGCCCGGAAGGCACGTTCGATCGCCTCCCAATCGGGTTGCTTGATTGTCATAGCACTTATTTTGAGGGTTGATTTGAGATCACAGCGCCATCATATGAGCGTGGCGACTACACCATTTCAACGACGGGACGCTCCATGACACATAAGATTTTCTTAAGTCACAACCATGCCGACAAACCAGTAGTAGAGCCAGTTGCGTTGAGATTGGCTCAGATATTTGGCGAGTCCGCTGTCTTCTATGATTCGTGGTCCATCCGCCCCGGCGACGGCATTATTGATCAGATGAATAACGGTCTTGAGGCTCCGGAGTTCGTATTTTTCTTCGTTTCCGCAAACAGCCTGGCCAGCCAGATGGTCAAGCTGGAGTGGCAAAACGCGTTGCATTCGGCAACCCGGGGAAATACTCGAATGATCCCTGTCAGGGTCGATGAAAGCGCTATGCCTGCACTGCTAACCCAGACCCTCTACATCGACATGTACACTTCGGGCATCGAGGCCGCAATTGCCCAGATTGTGAGCGTCACACAAGGCAGCTCATCTTTCACCCCTCAGCACCAAGGGTTTTCTAACCTTTCCTACTCGGCTGTAGAAGATAAAGACGGCTCAATGGCCCTGACCATCAACGCTTCCCACCTTATGGAGCCTAATGGCAGTTTCGTGATTATCACCAGCAACGCAGAAGAAGACATCTCCTGCGAGATGGCCAACGGTCAGGCACATTTCGGAGGCTTCAACAGGGATAAATTCGTCTCACCGACTGGAGATACATTGCATGGCATCTTGTTTCGCATGATGGGAGGGGCCATCACCCCCAAACATCCCCTCCGAATAAAAGTTAACAAGCTGAATGCGGCCGCATTGAGTGTGATAGCAGTACTCCATGAGGGAGGCGAAAATCAATGGAACCCGATACCTTACAAGGCCTAAGTGCCCCCAGCTAGGATGGGCAGGACAGTAGGTCGCATATGTTTTGGCGACAGCTATGGTAGCGCCCGATTAAGAGCCTCATCAGCCTTGTCAGCAGCCTGGGTGGCTGTGGTCGCAGCCTTTGACGCTTTGGTCGCTGCGCTCTCAGCCTTGCGGGTCAGGTCATCCATGCGCTTGTCGCGCTCGGTCAGGGCGGTGTCATAGGCCTTGCGGATCTCATCCACCTGGTGCGCCTGGGTGCTGACCATGGCCCAGTAGGCCGACTGCCAGCCCAACACAGCGCCACCGGCGATCAGTACGGCAGCGATGACCCAGACCTCCGCCCTCCTCCACCAGCGTCGAGCCATGTACTCGAGTACGCATCTGTCCATCATGAGACACCTCCCAGCTTGCCGTGCAGACGGGCGATTTCCTCGCTCTGCGCGGCAACGCGTTCTGTGAGCTGGCCGATCTGGAAGGTCAGGGCTTCGATCTTCCCCTCCAGCCGCCCCACGGTCGCGGCAAGGTCGTTGCGCTCCTTGGGGAACTGGTCAGCCCGGGCTTCGGCCAGCTTGCGTGCCTCGCGCTCGGAGTCAAGCAGCTCATTCAGCCGGTGGACGGTGCCGATGTCGGCATTGTCCATCGCACAGTCTGCGGCGTCCTTGGACAGGAAGCGGCGTAGCCAGAGGAAGCCGCCCAGCAGGACGGTACCCGTTCCGCCCAGCCAGGTGGCCGTGCCTGGGCCGAGGTCGGTCGGGTCCATCCAGAATCTCCCGGCGAATCCCCAACGAGAAACACCACAAAACCGTTGTATTACCACAAATCTGTTGTATGCTGGACTCATCCAGACACCAGAGCCGAGGTGATGAAGCTCAGCGAGTTCAGACGATGGCTGAAGGCCCACGGGGTGACCTTCGAAGCAGCTAAAGGCAGCCACTTCAAGATCACAGCCCCAAACGGCAAACAGACTGTCTTCGCGGACCACGGAGCCAAGGAAATGCCGGAATCGACCCGCAAGGCGCTCATCAAGCAACTGGGGCTCTAAGAGCCCCCTCCGCCTATGACCGCTGAACACATCACCCCAAGGAGTGACTATGTACGACTATGCAATTCGCTTCGAGCAAGACGAAAGCACCCTAGGCTGGGCGGTATTCTGCCGAGACCTACCTGAACTCAACAGCTACGGTAACGACCGAGAAAGCGCAATTCGCGAAGCGATCGATGGCATCGAAAGCGTGCTGTCGCTGTATGTCGATCAGCGCCGATCCATCCCTGAAGCTACGCCAGCAGAAGACGGTGAGCACTCTGTACACCTGCCGGCCGTCACCGTAACCAAGATCGCACTCTGGAACGAGATGATGCGCCGGGGGATGAAGAAAGCTGAGTTATGCAGGCAGCTTGGCGTTTCCCAGACCACCGGGGACCGCCTGGTTGACTTCACTCACACATCGAAAATGGAACAATTGGAGAAGGCCTTGGACGCATTGAATTCCCCTGTCCGCATTGCAACTGCTGATCCTGAATGGATCAATCTGCCTTACGGAGGTAGCCAAGCAGGCTTCTACGCTGGCCGTCTGATTGATGAACTGCAGCAGCGCCCTGACCGGAAGATGCTTGTTGGGGCAGTTGCTGGTGTACTGAGCCAGGTCAAGGAAGAATCTCTCGATCACTTCCTGCGGACCCGCTACGCGAAGAACCCCGACACCATGCAGGCAGTCCGTGAGGTCATCGACGAACTGGTCGCTACTGGGAAAATTGAGCACGTTCAGAAACAACAAGGAGTTTCGGCCGGTTTCATTCGCCTCGTTTGACCTACAAAAGCCCCGGCTTAAGCGCCGGGGCTTTTGAGGCCCTCCTAAGTACAAGAAAGGCCCGCTACTCCGTTGAACCCAGAATCAGGGCACTATTGCACCTGCACGCTCATTCAACGCCGATCATCAGACAGCGGGGTTTGCTCATCCGCTTCCGGTGGCTCCCTTTCTTGATCTTCCCAATCATCTGGACGATCCGCGTCCGGCTTTCTCAGGGGATCGTATTTTTTGGGTCATCGGGATCCAGGATTGGATCATCAATCATAGGATCGGGTGTTGTCGGGTCTGAGCCTTGCGGCTAATTTTGGAAGCTCGAATCGTTAGACATATGCACCGCACTAGTGAGGTCCAGTTGTTCTGGGCCGTACTGGTTGGAGACTGCCTGGCTAAACGAGGTGCAATCGAGCAGATGAGCGGGCAACAAAAAACCCGGCGCAGTGGCTAATGCCAGTCAGTTAAGCAATAGGGGCCGCTCTGCGGCCCATCGCCGGCAAGCCGGCTCCCACAGGGATCGCGCAATTAGTGAGGCCTGCGCTGTACCTGTGGGAGCCGGCTTGCCGGCGATGGGCTGCGTAGCAGCCCCAATGACGCTAACTGACAGGCATTAGGCGCAGTGGCCGGGCTATTTTGAGTCACTCCTCAACACGCGCAGGAATGACAGGATGGCCCAGCGTGATCTACGCAGCGTTCTTCGAATTCATGTTCTTCTCGGGCCTGCGACTGTCAGAGGGTTTGGCACTGCGTTGGGATGTGGTCGACATGACCAAGAAGACGGTGCATGTCCGACGAACCATTGCATTGGGAGTGGTTGAGGAGCGAACCAAGACCAACAAGGATCGGTTCGTCCTGCTCAACGAAAGGGCCTTGCACGCGCTCTGGTACGCAAAGCAGTACGCGGAGCGCCGCAGGAAGGGAAAGGGCCGGTTCACGGAGTCACCGTATGTGTTTCCGCCCGGCAAGAATGGGGAATACGTCAAGCAGACGTCTGATCTGTACCACCAGTGGCGACCGATCCTCCGGCGACTCGGGATTCGATACCGGCCGCCATACAACTGCCGTCACACCTATGCGACAATATGCTTAATGTCTGGTCTCAACCCCGCATTTATCGCCCAACAGCTCGGGCACAGCGTGCAGATGCTCTTATCGACGTATGCACGCTGGATCAACTCGTCCAGCGACTGGCAGGAGCTCGAAAAGCTCCAAATTGGTCCGAAATTGGTCCGTAGCTGCGAAGACTCCACGTAAGTTATTGATAGGTAAGGCACTTGATCTCCACCGCTAATATCACCATGCAGTTCGGCTCCAAGCCCCTGTTCGAAAACGTCTCGGTCAAATTCAACAACGGCAACCGCTACGGCCTGATCGGCGCCAACGGTTGCGGCAAGTCGACCTTCATGAAGATCCTCGGTGGCGACCTGGAGCCGTCCGGCGGCCAGGTGATGCTCGAGCCCAACACTCGCCTGGGCAAGCTGCGCCAGGACCAGTTCGCCTACGAAGAGTTCGCCGTGATCGACACCGTGATCATGGGCCACGAGCAGCTGTGGAAGGTCAAGGCCGAGCGCGATCGCATCTACTCGCTGCCGGAAATGACCGAGGAAGACGGCATGGCCGTCGCCGAGCTGGAAACCGAGTTCGCCGAGATGGACGGCTACACCGCCGAATCCCGCGCCGGCGAGCTGCTGCTGGGCCTGGGCATTCCCCTGGAACAGCACTTCGGCCCGATGAGCGAAGTGGCGCCCGGCTGGAAACTGCGTGTGCTGCTGGCCCAGGCGCTGTTCTCCGACCCGGACGTGCTGCTGCTCGACGAGCCGACCAACCACCTGGACATCAACACCATCCGCTGGCTGGAAACGATCCTCACGGCGCGCAACAGCACCATGATCATCATTTCCCACGACCGTCACTTCCTCAACAGCGTCTGCACCCACATGGCCGACCTGGACTACGGTGAGCTGCGCCTGTTCCCGGGCAACTACGACGAGTACATGACCGCGGCCACTCAATCGCGCGAGCAACTGCTGTCGGACAACGCCAAGAAGAAAGCCCAGATCGCCGAGCTGCAGACCTTCGTCAGCCGCTTCTCGGCCAACGCCTCCAAGGCCAAGCAGGCCACCTCGCGCGCCAAGCAGATCGACAAGATCCAGCTGGCCGAGGTCAAGCCATCGAGCCGTGTCAGCCCGTTCATCCGCTTCGAGCAGACGAAAAAGCTGCACCGCCAGGCGGTGATCGTCGAGAAAATGGCCAAGGCCTTCGACGACAAGGTGCTGTTCAAGGACTTCAGCTTCACCATCGAAGCCGGCGAGCGCGTAGCGATCATTGGCCCCAACGGTATCGGCAAGACCACCCTGCTGCGCACCCTGGTCGGCGAAATGAAGCCGGACGCGGGCGCGGTGAAGTGGACCGACAGCGCCGAAGTGGGCTACTACGCCCAGGACCACGCCCACGATTTCGAGGACGACGTGACGCTGTTCGACTGGATGGGCCAGTGGACCAGCGGCGAGCAGGTGATCCGCGGCACCCTGGGGCGCATGCTGTTCTCCAACGACGAGATCCTCAAGTCGGTGAAGGTGATTTCTGGTGGTGAACAGGGCCGCATGCTGTTCGGCAAGCTGATCCTGCAAAAGCCCAACGTGCTGGTGATGGACGAACCGACCAACCACCTGGACATGGAATCGATCGAGGCGCTGAACCTGGCGCTGGAAAACTACCCGGGCACCCTGCTGTTCGTCAGCCACGACCGTGAGTTCGTGTCGTCGCTGGCCACCCGCATCATCGAGCTGACGCCCGAGGGCGTGGTCGACTTCAGCGGCACCTATGACGACTACCTGCGCAGCCAGGGTGTGGTGGTCTGATCCAACGCTGAGTCATCTTCATCGCGGGGCAAGCCCGCTCCTGCAATGCCTTCGCAGCATTCGCAGGAGCAGGCTTGCCCCGCGCTGCGTTTAATTAGTTAGCCTGCTTCCTTTTCCCTCGCGCCGCAGCCATGATGGGGCACAGCCCCACCGCCCGCCCGCGAACGAGCCCATGACAGCCCCTCACGCTTCCAGTGTCACCCTGCAGATCCTCTCGATCGTCTTCTACACCTTCATCGCCTTCCTCTGCATCGGCCTGCCGATCGCCGTGCTGCCTGGCCATGTGCACGATCAGCTGGGCTTCGGCGCGGTGATCGCTGGCCTGACCATCGGCCTGCAGTACCTGGCCACCCTGCTCAGCCGGCCTTTTGCCGGGCGAGTGGCGGACACTCTGGGCGGTAAGCGCGCTATCCGCTATGGCCTGTACGGTATCGCCGGCTGCGGCGTGCTGACCCTGCTGTCGGCCTGGGCCCTTACTCTGCCCTGGCTGAGTCTGGCGCTACTGTTGGGCGGCCGACTGCTGCTGGGGATCGCCCAGGGGCTGATCGGCGTCGCGACCTTGAGCTGGGGGATCGGCCAGGTGGGGCCGGAACATACCGCCCGGGTCATTTCCTGGAACGGCATCGCCTCCTATGGCGCCATCGCCATCGGCGCGCCCGCTGGCGTGCTGCTGGTGGATGGCCTGAGCTTCGCCGTGCTCGGGCCAGCGCTGCTGGGATTGGCGCTGCTGGCCCTGCTGGTGCTGCGCACGCGACCTGACGTGGTGGTGGTACGGGGTGAGCGGTTGCCGTTCTGGTCGGCGTTCGGGCGGGTGGCGCCCTGCGGCCTGGGGCTGACCCTGGCGTCGATCGGCTACGGCACCCTGACCACCTTCGTCACCTTGTACTACCTGGAGCGTGGCTGGGTCGGCGCAGCCTGGTGCCTGAGCGCCTTCGGCCTGTGCTTCATCCTGTCGCGGCTGCTGTTCGTCAACGCGGTCAACCGCTTCGGCGGCTACAACGTGGCCATTGTCTGCATGGCCACCGAGGTCCTGGGCTTGACTATGCTATGGCTTGCACCCTCGCCGCTGTGGGCGATGCTCGGTGCCGGGCTGACCGGCTTCGGCCTGTCGCTGGTATACCCGGCCCTGGGGGTCGAGGCGATCCGCCAGGTGCCCAGTAGCAGCCGTGGCGCCGGGCTGGGCGCCTACGCGGTGTTCTTCGACCTTGCACTGGCCATCGCCGGCCCGGTGATGGGCGCGGTGGCAGTACACCTGGGGTATGCCTCGATCTTCGCCGTCGCCGCGCTGCTCGCCCTGTCAGGGGTGGGCCTGACCCTGTTGCTGGCCCGCCGCGGCTGAACGTTCGGCGGGCTCTGGTGCACCCAGTGCCTGGCTGAAGAAGGCCGTGGTCTCGCTGCGCAGCGAACGGTGGATATGCCGGCGGTCGACGCCGTCTGCGTCCTTGCACAGCACGGGCATGCGCAGGTGTTGCTCGTCGTCGCAGGGGGCCATGAACACGAAGTGCCCGGCACCGGCCAGCAGGCGGTAGTCAGGTGTTACCGGCAGCTTGCGCGCCAGGGCATCAGCGTTGTGCTCCAGGGCCAGTAATTGGTCGTTGTCGCCGCTGTAGATCAGCGCCGGCACCTGCACGCCGGCCAGGGCGTGGCGACCGAACATCAGGCTCAGCGGTGCCATCAGCATCACCGCGCCCACCCTGGCATCGGCGCGGGGCGCCAGTTCACTGTGGTCGGCGATCAGCACGCCATGGGTCTTGCAGGCGTCGGCGTCACCGGGGCGTTGCTCGCAGTAGCGGCGCAGGCGATCGAGGTCGGGCCGCGCGCCAGAAAGGATCAGCGCGGTTTCGCCGCCAGCGGAATAGCCAATCACCCCGACCTTGCCATCATTCAGGTACGGCGCGAGCAGCCTGTCGTTTCGCGCCGCAGTGATCGCGGCGCTGATCTGCAGCGGCCGGCCATAAAGGTTGCTGAGGGTGCCCAGGCGGCTATGGTCGCGGTTGTTGTCCCCGGGATGGACCACCGCCACCACCACGAAGCCCTGCCGGGCCAGGCCGTTGGCCAGGTCATGCAGGGCCATCGGGCTGCCAGTGTTTCCATGGGAGATCACCAGCAGCGGGAACTGGCCCATGGCTACCGGCGCCTCTTCGGCGACACGGGTCTGGTAGCCCTCGATGCGTACCGGCCGCGCCTCGCCGCTGGAGGGGTAGAACGCCAGGGCCTGCATGGGCTTGGCGTCCACCGGGTCGACCAGGGTCAGCCGGTGCAATCCGGCCATCCACGGTGCTGCATCGGCGCGGGCCAACAGGCCGCCCAGCAGTAATAGCGCCATCAGAAGGCGGGTTCGCTTCATCGCAGGGCGCTCCCAGGTTCAAGGCACTGCGCAGTACACGGGTATGGATGCCAGCATAGAACCCGGTGCGCTGGCGGCACATGAAAACTGGATGAAAAAAGCCGGCTGGCGCACGAGGCGACAGCCGGCTTTCAGTCGATGGCAGATCAGGCGGCAGCGAACAGCTCACCTGCTATCTGCGCCTGGGCGGCATCGATGGCCTTGGCGCGGTGCTCCGGGCCATAGGCCAGGCCGTGGGCGCGGACGATTTCCAGGTCGGTGATGCCGATGAAGCCGAGGAACACCTTGAGGAAGTCCTCATGGCCGACACCGGTCGGCTGGCCTTGGTGCAGGCCACCGGCGGTGGACACCAGGATCACTTTCTTGTCACCGCACAGGCCTTCAGGGCCGGCTTCGGTGTAGCGGAAGGTCTGGCCAGCTACTGCCACGCGGTCGATCCAGGCCTTGAGCTGGGTCGGCACGGTGAAGTTGTACATCGGCGCACCGATTACCACCGCGTCGGCGGCGAGGAATTCTGCCAGGGTCTCGGCACTGAGGCTGGCTTCATGAGCCTGGGCGGCATCGCGCATTTCCTCGGGGGTACCGGCAGCCACCAGGGTGGCGGCGGAGAAGTGACTGATGGCGTCACTGGCCAGGTCGCGGTAAACCACTTCGATGCTCGGGTCGGCGGCCTTCCAGGCCTCGACCACTTCGCGGCTCAGCTGACGGGAGGCGGAATTGTCGCCCAGGATGCTCGAATCGATATGCAACAGTTTCATGGGTCTCTCCTGTGAATGAAGACCGCGGCGGTGGGCGATCACGATGGAGAGAATCCTATCGGCACATCGAATAGCTGATAAGTCGGCAAAAACGCGTTAGTTTGTTCCACTGATGGAACAATGAGACTGTCAAATGCAAGACCTCAACGATCTCTTCTACTTCGCCCGGGTGGTCGAAGCCGGTGGCTTCGCTGCCGCCGGGCGCCAGCTGGGCATACCCAAGTCGCGCCTGTCGCGGCGCATCGCCGAGCTGGAGGAGCGCCTGGGCACGCGCCTTTTGCAGCGCACCACCCGGCAACTCAAGCTCACCGCCGTGGGCGAGCGCTACCTGAGCCATTGCCAGGCGATGCTGCTCGAGGCGGAGATGGCCGACGAAGTGGTGGCCAGCATGTCCAGCGAGCCCCGCGGCCGGCTGCGCGTATCGTGCCCCGTCGCCCTGGCCCATGCATTCCTGCCGGATATCATCAGCCGCTTCCTCGCCCAGTACCCCTTGGTGCAACTGGACATGGTGCTGCTCAACCGCCGGGTAGACCTGATCTCCGAAGGCATCGACGTGGCCCTGCGTGTGCGTGACCTGGGTGATGAGGACCCGGCCCTGGTCACCCGACGCCTGCGCCAGGCGCAGATGCAACTGGTGGCCGCGCCAGGTTTTGCCGACCATATCCGCGACCCCGCACAACTGGCGACCCTGCCGGTGCTGGGCGCGGCCGAGGCCGACCGGCTGGTGCATTTTCGCCTCCATGGCCCCAACGGCCAGCAGGAGGAAATCGCCCTGGAGCCGCGCCTGGCCATCGATGACTTCGTCGTGCGCAATGCCGCGGTACGCGCCGGCCTGGGCTTTACCGCCCTGCCGTCGATGTTCTGCGAAGAGGAGCTGGCCCGTGGCGAACTGGTGCGCCTGCTGCCAGACTGGTCGCTGCCTGGCGGCTACCTGCAGGCGGTCTACCCGCACCGGCGCGGCCTGCTGCCGGCGGTACGCGCATGGATCGATCACTTGGCGACCTCGTTCGAGGCCTGTGGAGAGCGTTATGTCTGAGAAAAGGATGACCGAGGAGCAAGTGGCCGCGCTGTGCCTGGCCCTGCCGGGCGCGCAGGAAGACTACAAGTGGGGAGGTATCCGCGTGTTCTCGGTGGCGGGCAACAAGATGTTCGCCGTGCAGGACCTGGGCGGCGCGGGCCTGTCGTTCAAGGTGGCCGATGAGTTGTTCCTGGGCTATTGCGACCGCCCTGGGGTGCGCCCGGCCCCCTATCTGGCACGGGCGAAGTGGATCAGCATGCTGCCACCCTACCCCATGGGCCGCGACGAGCTGAGCGACCTGCTGCGCCGCTCGCACCAGCTGGTGGTGCGACGCTTGCCAAGGCGCCAGCAAGTTGGGTTGCTGCTGGGGACGGGCGACGCCTAGTGTGGTGTTTTGCAAATACGACCAATAAATCGCGAGTGTTTTTTGCGCTCAGGCAAGGCGTCGCGACGAGTCGTAGCCCAGCTACGGCGAGGAGCGACAACGCCGCATGAGCGCAAAAAACGCCGCGAGTTATGGTCGTTATTTGTGAAACACCACACTAAGGGTCAACCCGGCAATGGCGGCCCCTTGAGCTCGACCCGGTTGCCGTCCGGGTCGAAGCAATACAGCGACAGCCCCTCTCCCTCGGCCCCATAACGTTTTTCGGCAGCCTCTACCCTTACCCCGGCCTCGCCCAGCAGTACGCGCAGCGTCTGCTCGTCGAACGGCTCGATGCGCAGGCACACATGATCGACATTATGCCCACACTGGCCGGGCGCCTCGCCGCCCTGGCGCCCCAGCGGGCCGTCGACTGCCACCAGGTCGATCAGACCGTCACCGGCGCCGAGGTGGATCATCCCCAGCGTGTCCCGGCGCTTGCGCACCGGGCAGCCGAGCAGCTCGTGATAGAAAGCCAGGCTGCGAGTCAGGTCGCTGACGCGCAGGACGACATGGTCGATGCGTAGTATGGCGAAAGCTGGCATGGCGAAGCTCCACGATCAGGCTTTGCCTAGACCATAGCAGCCGACCTGTGAAGACACCCTAGGTCGTTGGCGTCAATGACCGACGGCCGGTACACAGCAGCCGCTGTGGGGCAAACGGCCGTTGACGTGTCAGCCATTGCCCTGGTGGCGGCGACAATCATGTACCGCCCCAGGCGCCACCCCCTGCCCTTGAATGGCCGCTCCCCCCCCTTTGGAATGCGACCATGCACCACAGCGAACCGCCCTACCACCAGCAACAGATCCTGCGCAGCCTGCCAGGCTGGACCAGGCATCTGCATCCCCACCACGCCAGTCGACTGCTGCGGCGTGCCCACCGCGAGCATATCCAGCAGGACGGGCAGCCAGCCTCCTGGTTCGCCCAGGCCTCAAGCGCCCGCCAGGCCGAGTTGCGCCAGGCCTTCAAGCAGCGCGCGACGAGCCACCAGGCACTGGCCAAGGCACTACAAGATTTGCGTGGTATCACCGAGTTCTGCGAGCCACTGCTGCAGGCACGGCTGGGCATTCAGTTGGCGCTGACACAGGCCCAGTTCAGGCATCAGCCGTACACTTCGAGCCTGGGCGGCGAATTCCCCGACCCGGACGCGTCCCATCATGCCCCCCGCACTCCGGCCTCGATCGAGGAACCTGCCGGCACAGCCAGTCTCTCCAGCCTGCTCGAGGCGGCCCTGCACAATTTTGAAGGCATGACCGAGGTCGGCCCTTTCAGCACCCTGCAAGTCAGTGTCGACGACAGCAGCGCACTACCCGGCCTGAGTACCACTGCGTTTGTCACCCACTGCCGTGCACTCGACCTGGGTCGGCGCTATCAGGAGCACCTGCAGGATATCTACGGCGGCCAGCGTGAAGCGCTGTTGCGCGGCCTGTGGAGCCAGGCCCGACGCGATGAACTCACGGTGCAGGCATTGATCGCGCGAATGCGCGGACACCTGACAGACGACGGCCTCCAGGCCCTGCAACAGCTCTGTAGCACGGGCTCGACGCCCTGCTACCGAGGAGCACCGGCCAAGGTAGCGGTCTTGCGCATGCTGGATATCCAGTTGCACGATCTGTTGCTGCTGACATCCACCAGGCAGTCCACGCCATCGTGCATCGCCTACCTGCCTTTCGACGACGCGCAACCGGTGCAGGAGTTCAACAACCGCCTGGCTTTCGGCAGGTACCTGCGCCGTCGCTTGCTGGAGCCCGCCTACCGCGAACGCTTGCTGGAGCATGTCGCCCTTAAGGACCGCCCTGGAATGGCGAGCAAGCTCAAGGCCAGACTGTTCGAAGTCACCACGGGCGGCGTGCGCCCACTGGAAACACCGTCCCCCGCGTTCGCCGAAACCGAACCTGGCACACACCCCTGGCAAGGGTTGCCGACCACCACCTCGCGACCGGAACAGGATTCGCCCCGCCCCACGCGCTTCCCGGCATTGGCGATCCATGAGGTGGCTGTCGACTTTCCGATGTGGCCCAAGCTGTTCAATGACCATGTCCAGCGCCTGCAGGAGGACGCGCGCTGCATTGCGGTGCCAACGGCGGACATCGATGCCAAGGCCAGGCGTGAGCGCCTGGCGTTGTGGGGCGAGCGTGGCCTGACCCTGCTCGGGGTGGCGGCCATGTTCGTCCCCGGCCTGGACGTCGCCATGCTGGCCGTGGGCGCGGGCCAGGTCATGGCCAGCATTTTCCACGGCTTCGAAGCCTGGTCCGAAGGTGACAACGCCGAAGCGGTGAACCAGGTCGAGTCACTGCTGCTCAACCTGGGCAGCATGGCCACCATTGCCGGTGCCGCCAAGCTGGCCAAGGCCTCCGGCTTCGTTGACGGGATGCAAAGCTTCTGGCTGGATGGCGAAGAGCGGCTATGGCACCCCCAGCTTGACCAATACCGCAGCCCGGTCGAGTTGCCGGCGGACCTGCAGCCGGACGAGCAAGGTATCTTTCGCCATGACAACCGGCATTTCGTCGACCTGGACAATACGCTCCACGAGATCCGTCAAGACACCGAGGGACACTGGCGGGTTGTTCACCCGGCCGACCCACGGGCGCATCAGCCACGGCTGCACGGCAATGGCAGCGGGGCCTGGCGCATGGCGCACGAGCGGCCACAGGCCTGGGGGCGGGTCAAGCTGATGCGCCGGCTAGGCCCGCTTGCCAACGGCTTGACCGATGAGGAGCTGATTGCAGTACTCGACAGTACCGACCTGGAACGCGGTGTGCTCGAGCAGGTCCACGTCGATGGCAGGCGCCCTCCCGCACTGCTTGAGGACGCCATTCGGCGCATCAAGGCCGACCGCATCCATCTCGATCCAGCCACGCCAGCTTCCGCTCCGGCGCTGATGATCGGGCGCGCGTTCCCCGGCCTGCCCAGTCAAGCACTCGAAGAGCTGGTGGGCGCGGCCAACAGCGCTGAACGGCAAGCCCTGAACAGCGGACGGGTTCCTCTGCGACTGGCCGAAGAGGCGCGACTGATGCAAGCCCGGTTCCGACTGGACCGGGCGATTCTGGGCTTGTACCGCCCCAGCCTGGCCAATGACGACAGCCGGCTCATCAGCGATAGCCTGTTGGCCGCACACCCACAATGGACGCCCGAACAGCGCTATCACGCCGCACTGGCCAACCGCACGGCGACCGCACGCCTGCTCGGCCAGCGACCCGTACGGCCGGGCTGGCGCTCACCCTTGCGCCTGAGCGAAGGGCGATACGGATATCCCCTTAGCCCCGGTATATTCGCCTCACGGGCAGAGCGCGAGCTGCATGCCCTGTATCCGGGGATGAACGGTCGCGAGGTCCGCCAGTTGCTGGTCACTCTGCGTGTCCGGGGAAATGTGACCGAACAGATACAGGCACTGCGCACCCAACTGTCCTCGCTGCGCGACCAGCTTCACGCCTGGGCTACCAGAGGCGCCCACGACTGGGGTGAGGAAGTCGGTGCTTATTACACCAGGACCGCCGACCAACTCGTCCGGGCGTGGCAACGCCTGGACGGCGACATGCTGAGCCTTTCGAATGTCGCCCTCGACGCCCTGCCGACACTCACGGCACGCTTCGACCACATCACCACGCTGTCGCTGGAGAATCTCAATGTGATCGAGATGCCCGCCGACTTCCTGCAGGCCTTCCCGGCGCTCAGGCGCCTCGATGTACGAACCAGCCCCCAATTAAGCGTCAGCTCGGTCCTGCAAGCACTGCGCAACGCCCCACGGTTACAGGAGCTTCGCCTGAGCGGCACGCACCTGGGCGAGCTGCCCGCCGTGGCCCATGAAGTGCTCCCCACGCTGCGAGACCTGCGTAGCCTGGAAATGCCACATCATCGGATGACGCTCACCTTGCATGACCTGCGAATGCTCACCGGCCTGCCGTTGGAAACCCTGGACCTGCGCGCCAATCGCATTGCGCTGGACGCCGACACGGCGAATACGTTCAGTTCGATGCGAACACTGCGCAACCTGCTCCTGAGCAACAATCCCCTCGCCGTCAGCCCCAACCTGGCTGACCTGGACAACCTCGCCACCTTGCGCCTGGACAACAGCCAACTGCGCCAGTGGCCCACTGGTTTGAGCGGCCTGATGCAACGCAATCCCTGCATGTTGCGGGTGGTGGACCTGAGCATGAACAACATCGACCAGGTACCGGGGTTGCCCGCGCTCTTGTCATCCCCCTACCTGGGCGAACTGTTGGCCAGGCGTGCGCAGTACCGCTGGCGGTTCAACTACAACCCGTTGGACGAGGCCACCCGCGAAAGCCTGCAGATTGTCGGCGCGTCGGTCGAACAACGTGTCGAGGGCATCGACGCCAGCGCGCCACCAGCGCGAATCGACTGGTTGCAAAACGCCAGCCGGCAACAGCGGGCAACCTGGGAAGCGCTGTTCGACGCAGACGGCAATGCCAGCCTGCGCCAGGTCGTCGAACAGGCGGGTATGTCGGCCAGTGCCCGTCGCCAGCCCCGAGCATTTGCTCGTCAAGTATGGACGCTGCTCGAGCGTGCGAGCACCAGCACCCGCCTGCGCGCGCGTCTGGACGAAGTGGCCGGCGAGTTCCCGGTGAGCTGTGGCGATGCTGGCGCCGATGGTTTCGGCACCTTGCAGATCGAAGTGATGGCCTACGATGAGGCCGCAGGCGCAGAGGTAGCCACGCCGCCGCTGTTCCAGTTCTTTCGGCGCCTGTTCCGCCGGGACCAGGTGAATACGCTGGCCCAGGACCTGTTCAACGCCCGCGTGGCCCGGCGCGATGCCCTGCGCGCACTGGATGCCTGGGCCGCCCGGCCGCTGGCCGAGCGCGGCGCCAGGCCCGTGCTGCCTGCCCTGCATCGCTTCGACACATTGTCGGACGACGTGCTGCACAATGGCCTCGGTGAAGGCCTGGACCTGATCGAGATCCGCCTCGCCCTGCGCAGCGGCCTGGCCAGCCGCCTGGACTTCCCCGAACCCCAGCAGGCCATGCTGTACCGGCACACGGCTGAAATCTCGCCAAGGACCGAGGAAGCGGTGCTCGAAGAGGTCGATGCCCGGGACCAGGACGCCGAGGCGCGCCGCCAGTGGATCGCCCGGCAACCGGGCTGGCGACGCCTGCTGCGCCGGCAGAACAGTGCCCGCTTCGCGACGCTCAGAACACGCTGGGACACCGGCATGGACTACCTCGACGGCAGCGACCTCAACGGCCCGCTGGAACCGCCGGTGATCGAAGCGCTGACCCAGGCCCTGGGTCGCAGCCCGCTGGCCGAGGATGGCCAGCCCCTGCGCGAGCCCATTTCCAGCGACCGCTACGTCGCGGGCATGAACCGCATGGCGCTGGGCCTGGAACAGGACGAAGACGCCCTCTATCTGCGCCTGACCCGCCGCCGCGACCCCAACAACTGAGCCTACTGGCCGCGCAGGTCTTCGAAGAAGGCCTGCCGCCCCTGTACCTGGCTTGACGCACGCGGCTGCGCGGCAGCCTCGCCGCTGGCTCGTTCCACGTGCCAGTAACAGTGCCGAACCGCACGCGTCACCGCCACGTAGGCAAGGCGCTGCACCTCTTCCTTCTGCGCCGTATCGAACGCCTGGGCGTCCCCTGGCTTGCCCAAGCCGGCCAAGCGATACGCCTGGTTCTTGTAGGGCGAGCTGGTCAGGTAGTGGCAATCGCCGAGCATGAACACCGCATCTGCTTGCAGTCCCTTGGCGCTGTGATAGGTCAGCTGACGCAGGCGGCGCTGGCCGGGCGGCAAGCTAGAATCAACTTTAACTATTGGTAGTAAATACTTTTCAATCAATAACTTATCACTGGATTTTCGAAACAGCATCATGACTGTTTCACCCCGTTGATAATGCTCGATCACGGTTTCGGCCAGTGCCGCCTCGTCCCGGTCGAAGACCTTCACCGGCGACAACGGCAGCTCGGCCGCCAGCCCGCTGGCCCTGGCCTTCTTGCCGGTGATGGCCGGCGCGCCTTTGACCAGATGCTCGGCGGCCTCGATGATGTACTGCTGGCTGCGGTAGTTCTCCACCAGCATCACCCGCGTGTTGGCCGGCGACGGGAAGGCCTTGGCGAACTCCATGAAGTATTTCGGCGAACTGCCGCGCCAACCGTAGATCGACTGCCAGTCGTCGCCCACGCACATCAGCGATGAATGTTGCGCCACCCGCCCGCTGTGCATGGCCGGCCCACGGCGGCGGATTTCGGCGAGGCAAGCACGCAGCCAGCTGACGATCTGCGGCGAGACATCCTGGAACTCGTCGATCATCAGGTGCGCCAATGGGCGCAGCAAGGGGTCGGGCAGCAACCCGAGGTTCTCCGGGTTGTTCTCGCCGAACAGGGCGAACATGCGGTTGTAGGTCATCACCGGCGGCGACTGCGCCAGCAGGTGTGCTTCCAGTGCCTTCCAGAACAGCGCCAGGGCCTCGAAGAATGCCGCGTCGCTATCGCCAGAAGGGAAGCTCATGGCGGCCACGGCGTTGTTGACGTCCAGCCCGAGGTTCTCGATGAAGCTCGCAGCAGTGACGAAGGCGTCGAGCAACGGCGCCGGGGCCAGCTCGCCCTTGACCTTGTACTCGAAGCCCGGGCCGGCCACGGCATCCCCCGCCAAGGACGTTGCAAGCCGTTTTGCCGAAGAGTAATTATCAAGCCATATCAATTGCTTATCACAGAAAGCTTGAAACAGGGTGCGCTTTACCGCCCATTCCGCGCGCACCGCCAGCTTGGCTCCCGGGCGCTGGTACTGGGCGCTTTCGGACGGGTCGAAACCCAGCACCACCCAGGCGTCCAGCCCTTCCAGGCGGCCATGGACATGAAAGCGGCTGCCGCGGATCTGCACCGTGTCCCGGCACGGCTCGATACCCTTGATCGGCCAGGCACCGGCGGCGAACCACAGGTCCTCGATCACATCGCACAGTTCCTCGTCGCGCTGGGCGGCCAGTTGGGTTACCTGCACACGCTTCTGCACATCCGGGTGGTCCGGGTCCAGCGGCTTGAGCAGCAGCGCCTCCTGACGCAATGCGCCAACCAACTGGGCGAAACGCGGGTTCTGGCCCATCAGGTCGCTATAGCACTGGTTGAGCTGCTGACGCTGGGCATCGTTCAGGCGCAGGTCGAACGGGTTGCTGTCAGCGTTCGCTTCGCCGCCTGCGGGCATCTCGTTGCCCAGGGTCTCGAACGCCCGCACCTGGGCAAAACCCGGCAGGCTGCGCACCAGCGGCAGGATGCGCGAGTGGAATGTACGCACCAGCTCCCGCCCCTGGGCAGGCGACAGCTCGAGCTGCCACAGGGCAAACACCTGCAGCATGCGCTGGATGAAGTCACGGCGCGACTCGCGGGTGAAGGTCACCACGGTCAGGGCATCGAGTTCGAAGCCCAGGTAATGGCGCAGCAGCAGGATGCGCAGCACCAGCGAGGTCGACTTGCCGGCCCCGGCGCCGGCCACGACGCAGGTCGAGGGCGTGTCGCTGAAGATCAGCTTCCATTGTGCTGCGCTCGGTTGCGCCTCGGCAGGCAGACGCCTGGCGACATCAGCCTTGAAGCGCTTTTTCAGCTCGGCGGTCAACGGCAGGCGCCAGTCGTCGAACAGGTTGTCGTCCTGGCCTGGTACACCGGCATTCTCCGGGCGTGTATCGCGAATTACCAGGACCTGGCGCCCGGCCTCGAAACCAGCGGCCCGGCCCTGCTCGTAGCCCTCACGCAAGCCATCGGCATGGCCGTTGCGCTGCCCCGTGGCGTGGCCGAGGAACCAGGAGTCGCGGTGCTGCGCCTGCAGGCGCGACAAGCCTCGCCCCAACAGGCGGGCGGCCAGGCGGCGCAGCCAGGGCAACTGGGCGGGAGGGGTCAAGTCGGCCGGGGCCCGGGGATGCTCGTGCGGCACGGTCACTCCATTGAAAATCGGAACAGCCGGCATGTTCGCCTCATCCGCGTAAAAGTGCCAGCGAATGCTTAAGGATCATGGGATTAGGCGATGAACCGCATGCGGATTAGCACAATTGAATATCGTATTTATAGATATTAAAGAGCCGATATTTACGCTTTTTATCGATACTTACGACGCGCATCATGGCGCCATTCCAGCGAATCAGAGGAGCACCACCATGCTGCAACTGCGACCCTTCGAAAGCCTTGGTCACGCCAACCATGGCTGGCTCGACGCCCATCATCACTTCTCCTTCGCCGAGTACCATGACCCGGCACGCATGCACTGGGGCAACCTGCGCGTATGGAACGATGACCTGATCGCCGCCGGTGCAGGCTTCCCACCGCACCCGCACCGTGACATGGAGATCATCACCTACGTTCGCGAAGGCGCCATTACCCATCAGGACAGCCTGGGCAACAAGGGCCGTACCGAGGCCGGCGACGTGCAGGTCATGAGCGCTGGCAGCGGCATAGTCCACAGCGAGTACAACCTGGAGAAGGTCGACACGCGGATCTTCCAGATCTGGATCATCCCGGAAAAGGTCGGTGACGCGCCCTCCTGGGGTACCCGCCCGTTCCCCAAGGGTGAACGTGGCGAAGGCTTCGTGACCCTGGCCAGCGGCCGCGAAGGCGATGACGACAGCCTGCGCATCCGCACCGACGCCCGCTTGGTGGCCGCGACCCTGCGCGCCGGTGAAAGCGCCGAGTACCGCCTCGATGAGGGGCGTCGCGGCTACCTCGTACCGGCCAAGGGACGGATCGAGGTGAACGGCGTGCCAGCCAAGGCCCGTGACGGTGTGGCGATCGAGCAGGAAACGCTGCTGAAGGTGACGGCGCTGGAAGACAGCGAAATCGTGCTGGTCGATGTGGCCTGATCGTCCTTGGCCGGCTTGCCGGCGCAGGCCGCTATCGCACTTTTTCGCGTTTGTGCGCTCTATGCATGGCCAGGTCCCACCGATCCCCGGTGGGACCGCCTTTTCCAACCGGTGCCGATGGCCGCACGAAGACGCTTTCCGTTTCCTCTCCTACTGCTGATGGCCGGCAGCCTCGCGTGCCTGGTCGCCTGTACCCAGCAGCAGGGGCGCGACATGCTCACCCAGTTCGGCAACGGCAAGCCCGACGAGCTGTTCCAGACCAGTGTCGACCGCATGGCCACCCTGGCCATGCGTGACAACCTGCAAAGCCTGTACCTGCTGATGAACAAGCTGTACCTGCGCAACCCCAACCAGTGGCGGCAATCGGGCTACCTCGACGCTACCACCGCGGCGCGGCAGATCCGCATCGCCATCGAACAGCGCCAGCCGCTGGCGCAGTTGGGGGAGCGCCGCGACCTGGCGGCCTTGAGCTACGCACTGAGCCCGGAGTTTCGCGGCGACCGGGTGGGTGCCTTCATCTACGCCATCGGCAGCATGCTGGTCACCGCCCACGGCGGGCGCACCGAGTTCTACATGACCGACACCCTCGACCCGTTGTTCATCCACAATGCCGCGCGCAACATCGAGAAGGCCACCTGGATGCTCGGCCAGCGCCAGGATGCCAATGGCGTGCTCCTGCTGTTTTCCAACGAAATTTCCGAGCAAGGCAGCAACCTCAGCTTCGCCGTGGAGTTCGGCAAGGTCGTCGCCCGCCTCGACCTGTTGGCGCAGATGCTTGACGAGCGCTATCGACGGATCGGCCTGAATTACGCGCAAAGCCTGCTGTTGATGAATTTCCTGCCGGTGCAATGAGCCGCGTCCGCTAGTATCGGCAGCCGAGGGTTGCCATCGCAGCCCCTCAAGCGGCACGGTTGAGCCGTATCCAGCCCAACAAGCAAATGAGGCGCCAAGCAATCAACCCCGTCGCCGTTTCAGCTGCTGCTTCAACACCCGCAACGGCGGCGCATAGAAGAACCCGAACGACACGCTGCCCTGGCGGCCCTTCACCGCATGGTGCAGGCGATGGGCCCGGTACAGACGCTTGAGGTAGCGGTTGACCGGTTTCGGTGCCCGTGGCCAATGGCGGTGGAAGAATCCGTCATGGGCCAGCACGTAGGCCAGCCCATAGCCCGCCACGCCGCCACCAACCCATTGCAGCGGCGCATGCCCGGCCTTGCCCAGCACCACCAAAGCAGCGGCGATCAGCCCAAGCGCCAGCAGGTAGAGGTCGTTGGTTTCCAGCATGCCCAGTTGCGGCTCGTGGTGCGAGCGGTGCAGCCACCAGCCCCAGCCGTGCATGACGTACTTGTGGGCCAGCGTGCCGACGCCCTCCATGGCCACCAGGGTGCCGAACAGCACGGCGAGATTGAACAACATGTATCGGTCCGAAGGGGGTTGGCAGCGAAAGGCGCAAGCGTACCATTGCCGCCAGGTCATTCAGAGGGATTTTCCATGAAGGATGTGCACGCCTCGGCCAGCACCGGCTACACACGCCAGTCGGGCAACTACGAGCAAGGTCGTCCGGACTACCCCGTCGCCTTGCAGGACTGGTTACGCGACACCCTGGGTATCGGCGCCGGCACCCCGGTGCTCGACCTGGGCGCAGGCACCGGCAAGTTCACCCGCCTGCTCAGCATGCTGGCACCGCGCCTGACGGCAGTGGAACCGGTCGCCGCCATGCGCGCACGCTTGCACGAACGGCTGCCCGACATCCCCGTGCTCGAGGGCACCGCACAGCACATCCCGCTGGCCGAGGCCAGCCAGCAGGTGCTGGTCTGCGCCCAGGCCTTCCACTGGTTCGCCGATGCCGCCGCCCTGGAGGAGATGCACCGGGTGCTGGCCCCCGGCGGCCGTCTGGGTCTGATCTGGAACGTGCGCGACGAAACAGTGGACTGGGTGGCGCGGATCACCGAAATCATCACCCCCTACGAGGGCGACACGCCACGTTTTCACACCGGGCGCTGGCGCGAAGCCCTCGCAGGGAGCCGCTTCAGCACTCCGCAACTGACCACCCTGCCCCATGTCCATGAGGGTGACCCACAGACCGTGATCCTCGAACGCCTGCGCTCGGTGAGCTTCATCGCCGCCCTGCCCCAGGCCGAACAAGACGAGGTCATGGGCCAGTTGCAAAGCCTGATCGACAACCATCCGGACCTCAGGGGCCGTGAGCGCATCGCCTTCCCTTACCGCACCCAGGCCTACGTCTGCCAGCGCCTGCCGTAACAGGATTGTCATGATTCATGCCTTGACCCCGCGCGGGTCGAGGCGTATGGTCCGCCGCGCATTCAAGCATCCCTCACCCAGGAGACCCCTGCATTGGACAGTAGCCCCAGTCGATTGCGACAGGCCCACACGGCGAGCTAGTCCGGCAGCGTTCCTGCCACTGTCTCGCCGTACTCGGTAGACGGTGGTTTCCTTCGGCCCTCCCTGGCTGAACATTCCTCCTTGCTTCCCAGCCCTGCCACCCGGCATGGCGCGTGGTCCTGCGCATTCCTCGTTTGCAATCGCGCCGTCTCAAGTCGGCGCCCATGCGGGCCATCGCCCGCAGAACGGAGTTCGCTATGGATTGGAAAATCTTCCTGCTGCGCGTCAGCGTGGCCCTGCTGCTCGGTGCCCTGATCGGCGCCGAGCGTCAACTGCGCCAGCGCCTGACGGGCCTGCGCACCAACGCCCTGGTCAGCACCGGCGCCTGCCTGTTCGTGTTGATGACCCAGGCAGTGCCGGGCATGGCGCCCACCGATGCCTCGCGCATCGCCGCCTATGTGGTGTCGGGCATCGGCTTTCTCGGCGGCGGCGTGATCATGCGCGACGGCTTCAACGTGCGTGGCCTGAACACCGCCGCCACCCTCTGGTGCACCGCCGCGGTCGGCGTGCTGTGCAGCCTCGGGTTGTTGCTGGAGGCGTCGCTGGGGAGCCTGGTGGTGCTGTGCGCCAACATCCTGCTGCGCGACCTCGCCCAGCGCCTCGACCGCCAGGACGTGCTGCCGGCCAGCGAGGTCGAGCAGCGCTACGAGGTGCGCATCGTCTGCCGCGCCGAGGACGAAATCCAGGTACGCAGCCTGATGCTGCACAGCCTCAGCGACCCGGGCCTGCGCCTGCAGTCGCTGCACAGCGAGGACCTGGCCGACCCGGCACGCCTGGAAGTACGCGCCGAACTGCTCGGCACGCCCCAGGCGCCGACCCAGCTGGAGCGCCTGGTCGGCCGGGTGAGCCTGGAGAAAGGCGTCAGCTCGGTGCGCTGGCAGTTGCAGGCTCAGGGCCTGAACATCGATTAGGGTCTGTACGAAATGTGTCTGCGCGAAGGCCAGACAAGGCGAAACGGGGGAGGAAGCGCAGTGTACTGGAGTACATGAGCATTCCGAGCCCCGTTTCAACGCAGTAGGGCGAGTGCAGATACATGTCGTACAGGGCCTAGACGCTGTCGCGCACATGCCGCTCGCGCAGCTCCTGGCGCTCCTTGGCCTCGACGCACAAGGTCGCGGTGGGCCGCAGCAGCAGGCGGCGCAGGCCGATCGGCTCGCCGGTTTCCTCGCACCAGCCGTAGTCGCCCCGGGCCAGGCGCTCCAGCGCCTGGTCGATCTTGTCCAGCAGCTTCTTTTCCCGCTCCAGCGAGCGCAGTTGCCAGTGGCGCTCTTCTTCGGCGCTGCCGATGTCGGCGGGGTCGCTGTGCACTTCCTGCTCGCGCAGGGCGCGGAACTCCTGTTCGATACGGCCCTGCAGCTCGCCGCGCTGGGCCAGCAGCAGGTTACGGAAGAATTGCCGCTGCGGTTCGTTCATGTAGGCGGCGGCAGGTTGTTGCAACAATTGCTCTTCAGTCATGGCAAGGTTCCGAAATGCTGGGGGCGCGTCGCGCCCCTTTCGCTGGCAAGCCAGCTCCCACAGGGGCTGCGCAGCGGCCCCTGGCTCAATCAACGGTCGAACATCAAGGGCAATCCCTGGCACGGGTCGCGCACCTGGCCCTGGTGCCAGGCCAGTTGCCCCGACACCACCGTGGTACGTACCACATGGTGAAAAGCGCGCTGCTGGAACGGCGTCCAGCCGCAGTGCGCCAGGATCGGGTCGTCCGCCACGGCCCGTGGCCTGGCCAGGCGCTCGACGATGGCGAAGTCTGCCCAGTACCCCTCGCGCAGAAAACCGCGTTCGCGAATGGCGAACAGCTCGGCCACCGCGTGGCTGGTCTTGGTCACCACCTGGGCCATGCTCAGCACTCCTTCGCTGACCAGTTCCAGCGCCGCCGGGAGGGCATGCTGCACCAGCGGCAGGCCTGACGGTGCGCGTGCATACACCCGCCGTTTCTCCTCCAGCGTATGCGGCGCGTGGTCGGTACCGATCACATCGATACGGTCACGGGCCAGGGCCTTGCGCAAGGCGTCACGGTCGGTGCCAGTCTTGATCGCCGGGTTGCACTTGATCAGATGGCCGAGGCTGGCGTAGTCGCTGTCGTCGAACAGCAAGTGGTGCAAGCACACCTCAGCAGTGATGCGCTTGCCGCTCACCGGGCCGGGCGTGAACAACGCCAGCTCGCGTACCGTGGTCAGATGCAGCACATGCAGGCGCGTGCCAAAACGCCGGGCCAGTTGCACGGCCAGGCTCGAGGAACGGTAGCAGGCATCGGCATCGCGGATCAGCGGGTGCGCGGCCGGGGGGATGAACTCGCCGTGGCGCGCCCGCCACCAAGCCTCGTTCTGCAGAATGCTCGGCGTGTGTTCGCAATGGGCCAGGACGATGGTCGGCGCATAGACGAAGAGTTTTTCCAGCACCTGCGGATCGTCCACCAGCATGTCGCCAGTGGACGCGCCCATGAACACCTTGATCCCGGCAACATCGCGCGGGTCGAGGGCGGCAATGGTGTCGAGGTTGTCGCGGCTAACGCCGAAATGAAAGCCATAGTTGGCCCGTGAGCCCGCCGCCGCCCGGCGCTTCTTGTCGGCCAGCGCCTCCAGGGTCAACGTGGGCGGGTTGGTGTTGGGCATGTCCATGAAACTGGTGATACCCCCGGCCACCGCTGCCCGCGACTCGCTGGCGATGCTGCCCTTGTGCGGCGCCCCCGGCTCGCGAAAGTGCACCTGGTCGTCGATCATCCCCGGCAGCAGCCAGGCGCCCTTGGCATCAATCTCCAGTGCCGCCCGGGCGTTGTCGAGGCTGCCGGCGATCCGTTCTATGCGCCCATGGCGCACCAGCAGATCGGCTTCGAATTCACGCCCCTCGTTGACCAGCCGCGCATTGCGCACCAATAGCGTGCCCATGCTCAGAACTCGTTCTGCAAGGCCTTGTAGCCCTGGACCAGGTCGATATTGGTGCGCGCCACGTCCTCGGAAAACTCCGAGGCCGACACGCTGACCGGCGGGTAGCGCTCCAGGTCGGTATGCGGACCGATGTGCTCGGTGGGCGGCACGTAAAAGCGTGGCGGCAAGTCGCGGCCGTCGACCACAGAATTGTGCCGCACCACGCTGCCATCACCGACCTTGCAGTTGAACAGCACGCTGTTGAAGCCGATGAACACCCGGTCGCCGACTTCGCACGGGCCGTGGACGATGGAGCGATGGGCGATCGAGCTGTACTGGCCGATGCGTACCGCCGCGCCGGACTTGGAATGGATCACCACGCCATCCTGGATATTGGAATTGGCGCCGATGACGATCGGCTGCATGTCGCCGTCGGCGTCCACCTCGTCGGCGCGGATCACCGCGTAGGGGCCGACGAACACGTTGTCGTGGATGATCACCTTGCCGCAGATGATGGCGGTGTGGTCGATATAGGCCGATTCGGCGATTTGCGGGAGATGGCCGGAGGGGTTTCTGCGGATCACGATGAGGTCCTGCCTGGAGGAAGACTGCAAATGTTACGTTATAACAATTACATTGCAACACCTTCCCGCGTCGATCTGGCAAACTGCGTCTTCTTGCGCAGCGACGCCACGCCCATAGGTCTTGTCTCCACCATGCTTGTCCGCCTCACCCGCATCGAGGATGTTCCCTTGCTCCCGGCCCTGGAACGCTCCGCCGCCCAGGCATTCCGGCAATTGCCGCACCTCGCCTGGCTGGCCGACAGCGACGTGATGGATGAAACCCAGCACCTGGCATTCGTGAGCGAAGGTTGCAGCTGGGTCGCCGTGGATGATCAGGACCAGGCACTGGGCTTTCTCTGCGCCAGCGTTGCCGATGACGCCTTGCACATCCATGAGCTGTCCGTGCGGCAAGAGGCCCAGGGCCAAGGCCTGGGCCGGCGTCTGCTGGACCAGGCCTTTGATGCCGCCCGCCACAAGGGCCTGGCCTGGCTGACCCTGACCACCTTCGACGATGTCCCCTGGAATGCCCCGTTCTATCAGCGCTACGGCTTCGAACGTCTGGCGGTGCGACAGCTGGATCATCGCCTGCAGACGATCATCTCCAGCGAGCTGGCCCACGGCCTGACCGATCGCTGTGCCATGCGCTTGGCCATTACCTGCGGCCCCTAGACGCTGCCGATTTGACTTCGCATTGGCATCAGAACCGCTCCACCACCATCTTGAACGGATACGGCTGCGCCTTGTACTTGCCGATCTTGCCGCGCTTGGGCAGCGTCACCTTGTGCTCCCGGCTGAGGTCCTTGTAAGGGATCTGCTGCAACAGGTGGCTGATGATATTCAGCCGCGCCTTGCGCTTGTCCTCGGAGCGCGCCATGTACCACGGCGACCAGGAAGTATCGGAGGCGGCAAACATGTCGTCGCGGGCGCGGGTGTAGGCGTCCCAGCGGTTGTAGGACTTGACGTCCATCGGCGACAGCTTCCACAACTTGCGCCCGTCGCTGATGCGGTCCTGTAGCCGGCGGGTTTGTTCCTCGGCACTGACCTCGAGCCAGTACTTGATGAGGATGATCCCCGACTCGACCATCATCCGCTCGAACATCGGCACCACGGTGAGGAACTTGTGCGCCTGCTCTTCGGTGCAGAAGCCCATCACCCGCTCCACCCCGGCGCGGTTGTACCAGCTGCGGTCGAAGATCACCACCTCGCCGGCCGCCGGCAGGTGGGTCAGGTAGCGCTGGGCGTACATCTGGGTCTTCTCGCGCTCGGTGGGCGCCGGCAACGCCACCACGCGGAACACCCGCGGGCTGACGCGCTCGGTGATGGCCTTGATGGTGCCGCCCTTGCCCGCGCCGTCGCGGCCTTCGAAGACGATGCACACCTTCAGGCCCTTCTCCACCACCCACTGCTGGAGTTTGACCAGCTCCACATGCAGGCGCTTGAGTTCCGCCTCGTAGGTCTTGCGTCCAAGCTTCTCGTCGACCTCACCCTTGCGCTTGCCCTTGGCCATTGCCTGCTCCTCTCTGCCCGCTTCAGGTCGCCCCGACGGCGCCGGGGCGGAACCAGCAGAGTATGGCTGAACACCCACCATTTGCCGGTTGGCCGCCGGTCGTTGCCAGGAACAGGCTTTGCCAAACAGCGCACAGCACGGGCGATATGTCGTCGTGCCACGATTGCGGCCGCTCTGGCGCGCGGGTTCTAATCCTGCCCTGCGCTCCACCCAGCAATTGGCAATACAAGGAAGCCTTACGATGGACAGGAAGATCATACCGCTGGCGTTGCTGGCGACCCTGGTCGGCTGCTCGGACAACCAGCAGCCCCGTGAAGCCGACCTGCGCCAGGCTGCCCAAGCCTACCTCGACAGCCAGTACCCGCACTGTTTCGTGATCAGTGCCTTCCCCACCCGCACCCGTGACTTCGACGTCGAAGGAATCAACCAGGCCCTGCACGCCCTGGCCCAGGTCGGCGTGGTCAGCGAACGGGAAGTTGCCCGTACCGAAGTCCCTGAGCGCCTGTGGCAGCCGGCGCGCACCGACATCTACTACGCCTACGACCTCACCGACGAGGGCCGCCGCTACTACAAGGCCGATGCAGGGCGCAAGGCAAACGGCGCCAGCACCGGCGGGCTGTGCTTCGGCAAGGCCCAGGTCACCGCCATCAACAGCGTCGGCAAGCCTACCGAACATGATGGGCGCAAGCAGTCGCAGGTGAGCTACAGCTACCAGGTGAAGGAACTGCCGAGCTGGGCCAGCGACGCGGCGGTCCAGGCCGGCATCGCAGGCCTCGGCCAGGCAGCCGCCAGTGCCGCCAAGCCGCTGGAGGAAACCCGCGCCATGGTGCTCACGGAACAAGGTTGGGTCCACGAGCAACTGCTGGCCAACTGATCGCGGTGTTAATCCTGGGGAAATCCGCGCACGCCATCCTTGCCTCAACCCGGCCGCCTGGCGGCCGTTTTTAGGTCAATCGATGGAGACCCCAGTGATGAAAACCCTAACCTGTGCACTCGCCCTGCTGGCAACGATCTCGGCCACCTCGGCCTTTGCCGAAGGCGGCGCCGACCGCCTCAAGGAACGCAGCGACCAATGGGCGCTGCAACGCCAGCAGGCCGAGCAGATCGCCAAGGGTGACGCCCAGTCACCCGCCCAGCAGCAAGCCCGGCAGACCCAGGACAACGCCAACACACCCTCCAGCTGATAGGCCCCTTGGGCATTTTTGTTCAATACCCGCGCCGCGGCCTCGGGCAGGATAGCCGCACTATCCTCGCCACAAGGAAACGCCCGATGAGCCTGACACTGTCCATGGCGGCCTTCGCCCTCGCCGCCTCCATCTCCCCCGGCCCGGTCAACATCGTCGCCCTCGGCAGCGGCGCGCGCCATGGCCTGCGGGCCAGCATCGGGCATGCGGCCGGTGCCACCCTGGGTTTCTGCCTGCTGCTGGTGCTGGTCGGGCTGGGCGTGCATGAGCTGCTGCTGCGCTGGCCGTTGCTGGGGCAGCTGTTGCATTGGGGCGGGGTGTTGTTCCTGCTGTACATGGCATGGAAGCTGGCCAGCGACGACGGCGCGCTGGGCGCCGAGGATGGCCAGCGGGCGCCAAGCGCCTGGCACGGCGCGGCCATGCAGTGGCTGAGCCCCAAGGCCTGGCTGGCGGCCGTGGCTGGCATCGGCGCCTATACCGGCGGCGAGCAACAGCTGTTGTGGCTGTTCACCTGGATCTACGGGCCGATCTGTTTCGTCTCCGTGGCCAGTTGGGCCTGGGCCGGCAGCGTGATCCGCCAGTACCTGGCCGAGCCGTGGCGGATGCGTCTGCTCAATCGCGTGCTGGCGGGGTTGCTGGTGGCGAGCGCGGTGTACCTGATGGTATGAGGTTGACGGTTCGTGCCCTATCGCGGGGCAAGCCCGCTCCCACGTGCTATTCAGCCATTACGATAGTGCCCCGGCGTGGTCGCCAGGTGCCGCTTGAAAGCCCGCTGCAGATGCGCCTGGTCGGCAAAGCCGGCTTCCAGCGCCACCTCGGCGATGGCCCTGCCTGCGCGCAACTGCGCCCGGGCATGCTGCACCCGCTGGTCGAGCAGGTAGGCGTGCGGCGATAGCCCGAAGCGCTTGCCGAATACGCGGGTCAGGTAGGCCCGTGACAAACCTGCCGCAGCACAGATGTCCTCCAGGGTCAGCGGATCCAGACGGTGGGTGCGAATGAACGCGGCAGCCATTTCCAGGCGTGGATGCGCCTGTGGGTGACGCGCCGCGCCGCCCTCGAGATAACCTGGCAGCTCTGCGAAGAACGTCGCCAGCCGCTCGGCCTTGTCCAGCGCCTCGGTGTCGAGCAGCCCGGCGAACAGGTCGAGCAACCGCCCGTACAGCGCAGGTGACGTGCTCAATGTCGCTGCCGGCAGTTCGAACCCTCGGGCCTGCAACCACGGCAAATCAACGAACAGCATCAGGTAGGACCAAGGTTCGCCCAGGATGGGGTTGCAGGTGTGCACCACTCCTGGGTTCATGAGCACCGTGGTCCCCACGGCCACCTCATGCCGTGCATCACCGGTCAAGTAAGTGCTGCGCCCGCCGGTGATCACGCCGATGGAAAAGCTCGCGTGGGAATGCGCGGTGTAGCACACCTGGCGGCCATCCCCGACCAGACGGGCCTCGACGAAGGGCAATGCCGGATCACGCCAGAACCGCGAGACCTCGATCATCGCCCCGCCCTCACCCTTCGCCGCCCTGCACCACCACCAGCAACTGCGCCTGGCGCTCGCCGACCGAACGCAGGCGGTGCGGGGTCTGGGCATTGAAATGCAAGGCGTCGCCGGCCTCCAGCAGCACCCGCTCGCTCATGAAGTCGACCTCCACCTGCCCCTCGTGGACGAACAGGAACTCCTCGCCCTCATGTTCCTTGAAGGTCGGGTCGCTGAACTCGGTCGGCGGCTGGATCAGAAACGGCAACAGGCTGCGCTGGCCGACCTGCGAGGTCAGCACCGCATAGCCCGGCCCCTCGCCACCGCCCACCAGCGCCTGGCGCTCGCCGCGGCGCACCAGGCTGTAGCGCGCCTGGCCGTCATGCTCGCCGTCGAACAGTTCCTCGACATTGACGTTCAACGCCCGCGCCAGCTTCAGCGCCGCAGCGATCGACGGCGTGTTGAGGCCACGCTCGACCTTGGACAGATAGCTCTTGGTCATGCCGGACTTCTCGGCCAGCTGCTCAAGGGTGATGCCCAGTTTCTTTCTCAGCAGTTTCAGTCGGATAGACATGTGAAGCAGGTTTCCCGAACAAACGCACTTGCGCATGACACTTTGTGTCATATAGGATTATTTGTGTCATCTGATGGTTCGCCCCCTCACCGTCCAAAGCTCGGGGGCGAGCCAGCCCTGACATCCGTCATCACGCCACAGAGGAAAGCTCCCCATGGCCAATACCCTTACCCTCAGCAAAGACCAGCTGGTGCAAAAGGCACTGACACAGATGCAAGGCTCGCTTGCCGATAATACGTGGACTGTGCGCGAAAAGCTGGCCCTGACCTGCCGAATTCTCTTCGATAACGGCCACGACTCGGGCCTGGCCGGACAGATCAGCGCCCGTGGCGCGCAACCGGGCACCTTCTACACCCAGCAACTGGGCCTGGGCTTCGACGAAATCACCGCCAGCAACCTGCTGCTGGTCAACGAAGACCTCGAAGTGCTGGAAGGCGAAGGCATGCCCAACCCAGCCAACCGCTTCCACAGCTGGGTGTACCGCGCCCGCCCCGACGTCAACTGCATCATCCACACCCACCCTACCCACGTCGCCGCGCTGTCGATGCTGGAAGTGCCGCTGCAGGTCTCGCACATGGACCTGTGCCCGCTGTACGAAGACTGCGCATTCCTCGAAGCCTGGCCGGGCGTGCCGGTGGGTAACGAGGAAGGCGAGATCATCAGCGCCGCCCTGGGCGACAAGCGCGCCATCCTGCTTTCGCACCACGGCCAGCTGTCCACCGGCACCAGCATCGAGCAGGCCTGCGTCTACGCCCAGCTGATCGAACGCGCCGCACGCCTGCAACTGCTGGCGATGGCCGCCGGCACCATCAAGCCGATCACCCCGGAGCTGGGCCGCGACGCCCACGACTGGATCGACCGGCCCAAGCGCCACGGCGCCGCCTTCAACTACTACGCCCGGCAGGCCCTGCGCAGCCACGCCGATTGCCTGAACTGATCCCTTTACGCCTTGCTTGCGGAGCCTTGCACAATGACTAATCAATTCCACGGCATCATCGGCTACACCATCACCCCGTTCAGCGCCGACGGCGAACAGCTCAACCTGCCCGCGCTGGGCCAGTCCATCGACCGCCTGATCGCAGGCGGCGCCCACGCCATCGCCCCGCTGGGCAGCACCGGCGAAGGCGCTTATCTGAGCGACAACGAATGGCAGCAGGTCGCCCAGTACAGCCTGGAGCGCATCGCCAAGCGCGTGCCGAGCATCGTCAGCGTCTCCGACCTGACCACCGCCGGCGCCGTGCGCCGCGCCCGCTTCGCCCAGCAGCACGGCGCCGACGCGGTAATGGTGCTGCCGGCCGCGTACTGGAAGCTCAGCGAAGCCGAGATCCTCCAGCACTACCGCGCCATCGGCGCGGCCATCGACATCCCGATCATGCTCTACAACAACCCGGCCACCAGCGGCACCGACATGCCGGTGGAGCTGATCCTGCGCATCGTGCGCGAGGTGGACAACGTGACCATGGTCAAGGAGAGCACCGGCGACATCCAGCGCATGCACAAGCTGCAACTGCTCGGCGAGGGCCAGGTGCCGTTCTACAACGGCTGCAACCCGCTGGCGCTGGAAGCCTTCGTTGCCGGTGCCACGGGCTGGTGCACGGCGGCGGCCAACCTGATTCCCGAACTGAACCTGCGGCTGTACCAGGCGGTGCAGAGCGGTGAGCTGGAACAGGCCAAGGCGCTGTTCTACCGCCAGCTGCCGTTGCTCGATTTCATCCTCAAGGGCGGCTTGCCGGCGACCATCAAGGCTGGCCTTGAGATGACCGGGCTACCGGTAGGCGAACCGCGTCGGCCGGTGTTCGGGCTGGATGCCCGGGGCCGCGACCAGCTGAAGACGCTGCTCGACGCTTTGCGTCAGGACTGATGTAACCAACGCACCTGTGGGAGTACGCTTCCACAGGTCATTGCACACGCTTGAGAAGCCAACCCCAAACCCGGAGAATGCCCCAACCCAAACGACCAGAAGCCATGGAAAAGGACCTTTCCAGTGAACCAGAAACAACGCGACGCCCTCAGCAAGTTCCTCAGCTACGTACTGCGCCACGCCCCCGAATCTATCGACCTGTCCCTCGACCGCGACGGCTGGGCCGATGTCGATGCGCTGATCCACGGCGCCGGCCGGCAAGGTCATGCCTTCGACCTGCACGCCCTGCGTGAAGTGGTCGAGATCAATGACAAGCGCCGTTTCACCCTTTCCGACGATGGCCGCCGCATCCGCGCCGCCCAAGGCCACAGCAGCAACCAGGTCGAAGTGCGACACGTCGCCAAGGCGCCACCCGTCCTGCTCTATCACGGCACCGCCAGCCGTTTCCTGGCCTCCATCGAAGCACAGGGCCTGATACCGGGCAGCCGACACCATGTGCACCTGAGCGAGGATCCGCAGACTGCGTTGACGGTGGGCAAGCGCTATGGTCAGCCGGTGCTGCTCACGGTCGATACCCAGGCCATGTGCGCAGCGGGAGCAGTGTTCTATCAAGCGGACAACGGTGTCTGGCTGGTAGACCAGGTGCCGCCGGTATATCTGTCATGCCAGGCAGAAGAATAAGCCTGCAAGGAGCGGCCTTGTGCCGCCCGACCAGTTTAAAGCGGGCCAAGCGTTTCGTTAGTAAAGTACCGCGTATCCTTATCCATCGCGGGCTCCATCCCGCCATAAAATACAGGTATCGAGAAACGACCTGCCAAGCCCGACGCATATGCATGCAACGAGTGCATGATATCGCTCAAGTCGTCAGCAGACGTGCTGTTGAAGGAGAGTTCAATATCGAGGCGATCTTCCCACTTGATGACTCGTAGCAGCACCAACGGCAGGCTCACCTTATTGGATACATTGAATTCCCAGAGCCGCAGGCTCAGACATACCGACTCACCACTACCGCGCAATCGCTGCGTCACTGCCTCCAGGCTCTCCCCTCCTTGAACCTCGGAGTCTGCCGACAGCGAAAGATCAGAATGCGTTTTCGCCGAAGCCACGATCACCTTGAGGACAGCTTGCAACGCCACATCCGGCACGTGTTCCAACATGACTTCGTACACGACAGTCCCTCTTTCGGCCTACGAGGAGTATTTGCAAAACATTCACTTCTTAAGAGATTCGCAAGCGCACCGAATGCAATGATCCACCTGCTCCGTGCTGAGATAATAATCGGGATCGCCGCGCAATAAATCCTCATTTTCTGTAAAAGCGTCAAGATTGCCGAACAATTCGTCCAGCACAAGATAGACATCCTCGGGCAACACCCGCGACTCATTCTTGAACCGCCCAAAAACACCTCAACAAACTAGCCCAAGGTACATTTGTCCGATAAATACTCTTCCATCAGACTAACATAAGGCAGCGCCACCTCACTCATACTCACTCCCTCTGCCAAGGTCCTCAAGTGCATATTTTAGGCCAAGACTTACCCCCTCGATTAAATGTCACTTGATGTACATTTGCACCGTACCCAACTCATTCTTCATCCCAAAAATTTCCCGGCGTTACATAAGCGCCGTCCTTTAGGACCTCACACCAACCAAAATACCGATGAAACATTTTCAGATCGACTATCAGATAACGATCTCCCTCCAGCGGCGCCAGGCTGATTTCTGAGAGCGCATAGTGAGAGTACTCTCCACCTGTCCCTGGGATAACCCGCTGTTCAAGAGCCGTCCTGTCCCACTCCGTTACCGTTCCGCTGACGACTGGCAAAGGATCGAAAAACTCGATCTCAAAAGTCTCCGAAACTCTACAAAGGCAGGGGAGATATCGCAGCTCCAGCAACCTTTGACTTATAAGGTCTTGCTCAAAACAAATCGTCAAAATCATTTTTTCAACGCGCTCCTTGGCACGACAACTTCACCAGAGAAATTCTTCTCGAACGTTCTCACTGGACTGAACTATTGAACACCATGCGGGTCACGTATGGCTACCACCGCAACACCGTTTCTCGTGGTAACACCGTCCACAACAACAAAATGGGAAAAACGCGTACCGTTCGTGTGGTCAAAGATCAAAGGGGACAGATTTATTTTCCATACTCTAATTTTGACGCCCCGGTTCCCAGCACGTGTTTTCCTCACAGACACCTTAAGCAACGGGCTTCAACGTCGTCTTGGCCATGCAAAGACAGAAATTAGAGTAGGAAAATAAATCTGTCCTCTTTTTCTGCCTTTTTCTGTTGCCCCCTTTTTCTGCAGGGCATCGACCGAAAGCTGACAGATTTAACTTCCATACTTTAACTTCAACGCGCTCCGCCTACGCCACTTCATGCTCTCACCAGTGATAACTGCGGAAAATAGAGTAGAAAAATATACTTACCCCTACTCTTTCGCTTATGTTTACTATTCTTTTATCTCTTCAACCCCAGCAAATGCTTAAACGGCCCCTTACCCAAGTCAAGCCCCATATCTAAAACCAGCAGAACAGCCTCTCTATACTCTTCATCGCTTATGGAAACATCATATTCACAGATATGATCACACAATATCTCAAAGGCTAGACCCTCTTCACTGTACGCGACATAGTCCAAGGCCCCTTGAAGAAGATCGGAGTTCAATCTACCTTCAAATTTTTTCCCAAACTTAATAATGCGATCCGCAAACATAAATCCTACTTAATTGCTTTGTAAGGTGGAATTGGCGCCTCATCAGGAAATGCAGTAACAACCTTTCCCGTAGCCGGCTGATATACAACTCGCACTCGCACGCCATCACGAGTTTCATAAGCAACCCATTTAGCAGCATCTCCTTTGGCGGTATAAACACCCCCGGTTCCAGTTTGCGCGTACCACTTAGTGTTCGGAGATGTCGTGATATCACCGACCGCGTCGATTATTTTATCTCCTGACCAACTTTCAGGGAAAACTGTCTTCCCTTCCTGTCCTGGCCACATATGTCCACCGCTGCCTGGGCCGCCGTGCCCTGCAGGTTCGGGTTGCCAAGGATGATCCCGCCCAGCTCAGTGCCCTGGGTGCGCCCGGTGGCGTTGTTGAGGATCAGCCCCTGCTGGCCGACGTTGTAGTCGCTGAACTGGTTGTGCGACAGGCCGCTGCCGTTGGGCGCGGCGATGTTGACGATGGGCACGCCGTTGCCTGCCTGGCCGAGGCTGGTGCCTGGTGCGCTGACCACCACGCCTTCGGCGGCCTGGGCCCACAGCGGCTGCCAGAACATGACGTTGGCCAGCAGGAACGCCAGGCCGCGCTTGGGCAGGCCGCAAAAGCGTTCACGTGGCTGAATTAGGGCCGAGCGTTGGCGGGCCAGGAAGGCGAATAGACGGACGTCCATGTGAAATCTCGTGGGTAAGGCGGGGATGAGTCGGGTGAGTCAGAGGAAGAAGTCGAGGCGGAAATACACCGGGCGTTCCTTTTCGGTCAGCACGTCGGGGCGTTCCAGGCTGTGAGCGAAGGTCACGCTGGCAGCCATATGCTGGCCGCGGGCGAACAGCTCCAGCGAGTGGCTGCTGGCACGGCCGTGGTACTGGCCGTTGTAGCGGTCGTTGCGGATCACGCCCAGGTCGTAGCCCAGGCCCAGGCCGTACTCGGCCACCAGCGGCTGCAGCAGCGGCCAGCTCACCGGGCGGGTCCAGCGCAGGTCGTTGCGCCAGTAGCCGCCGCTGTCGCCGGACAGCGACTGGTCCTTCAGGCCGCGTACCGACGACAGCCCGCCAAGGCTGATGCGCTGAGGGCTGAACAGCACGTCTTCGCTGCGCTGGCCGGTGGCCAGGCTGGTGAAGCTCAGGCGCTCGCCGAACAGTTCGAAGCCCTGCACATAGCTGACCGTGGCGCTGTACTTGCGGTAGCGCGCCACCGGTTGGCCCGGACGCGGGTGGGCATTGTCCTGGGCATCGAAGGCACCGATGCCTTCCTGAGTGCCCAGGTCGATGTTGACGAAGGCATTGCCCAGGCGGCGGCCGTGGTTGATGCCGAACTGCGCCTCGCTCAGGCGGTTACTGCTGCCCTCCAGGCGGCTGTCCTCGATGTAGTTGTTGGTGCGCAGGTGGGCCACACCGGCATTCAGCGAGGTCTTGCTGGTGGCATCGCGATGTACCACGCGCTCGGCGCGCAGCTGGTGGCTCTGGCTGTCGCCGGTCTGCTTGAAGGCAAAGCCGTTGGCCTGGGCCAGGGAGCGGTATTCGCTCTCGCTGTAGCTGTAGGTGAAGTTCCACCAGCCCCACGGCAGGTTGTAGAACAGCACGCCGTTCTTCGAGCCCTGGGTGTGATCACTGACCACATCGTGGCCACCACGCAGCATCAGCTGGTCGGCCAGCCCCAGCGGGCTGTCCCATTCCAGGCCGAGGTTGAGCATCTGCTCGCCGGTGCTGCGCTGGCCTTCGTTGTTGCGCGACAGCGAGGCGCGCCAGGGTTTCTGCTGGGTGTTGCGCACCAGCACTTCGCTGCCGCCGACGGCCTTGCCAGGGGTCAGCTCCATCTGCGCCTTGTTCGACGGCAGGCGGTTGAGCTGGTCGACCATCTGCTCGACTTCGCGCAGGTTCAGGCGCTGCTCGACTTCGCCGGGGAACACCATGGCCAGTTCGCGCTCGCTCAGGCCGCTGGCCGGGTCCGGGCGCAGCCCTTCCAGGCGCCCTTCCACCACCAGCACCTGCAGGTGGCCCGAGGACAGGTCCTGCTGCGGCAGGTAGGCGCGGCTGGTGACCAGGCCACGGCCCAAATAATGGTCGGTGATGGCCTTGAGCAAGGCATTGAGCTGGGTGACGCCCAGGCACTGGTCGATGAAGGGTTTGAGCAGGCTGTCGCGGTCAGCGGCGGACAGGCTGTCGGCGCCCTTGAGCTCGATGGTGTGGATATCGAAGCAGCGGGTGTCTTCGGGCCGTTGCTGCTGGGTAGGTTGTACGCTTTCGCCAGGCAGGTTGCGCAGCTCCTCGAGGCGCCGTTGCTGCTCTTCCAGCAGGCGGTTCTGGCGTTCGCGGATCAGGTCCTGGTCACCCGGTGAAACGGCCCAGGCCAACGGGCTGCACAATGTTGCAACAAATGCGAAGCGCGCATAATTGCGCGCTGAGTGAAGACGTACCGGCATACCTGTCCCTGGTGATCAACGCAAAGTGGCGCGCATAGTAAGTGGCCAGCATATTGACGTCAATTTGCCATCATTCAGCTTTTTCGGATATCCCGGTAGGAGGCTGCACAAGCGCCGATCCATGGCGCTTGTGCGCTCATCAGACTCCCTTCCAGGCAGGCGTCTGATGGATCTGCCTGATCAGGGCATTACAGGCGGGACATAGTGCAACGTGGTGCCCAGCGCCCACAGCAACACCAGCACCAGCGGCACATGCACCAGCAACTGCACGAACGAGAAGCCGATCAGGTCACGCGCCTTGAGCCCCAACACCCCCAGCAGCGGCAGCATGTAGAACGGGTTGATCAGGTTCGGCAGCGCCTCGGCGGCGTTGTAGATCTGCACCGCCCAGCCCAGGTGGTATTGCAGGTCGTTGGCCACCAGCATCACGTACGGCGCCTCGATGATCCACTTGCCACCGCCAGACGGGATGAAGAAGCCGAGTACCGCCGAGTACACACCCATCAGCAAGGCGTAGGTGTCATGGGTGGCGATCTGGGTGAAGAACAGCGAGATATGGTGGGCCAGGGTCTGGGCGTCCGCGCCCTTGACCTGGGTGAGAATGGCGGCGATCGAGCCGTACAGCGGGAACTGGATCAGCACCCCGGTGGTGGTCGGCACGGCGCGGGCCACGGCATCGAGGAAGCTGCGCGGGCGCCAGTGCAGCAAGGCACCGAGCATGATGAACAGCAGGTTGTAGGTGTTCAGCCCGGAAATCGCGGTGATCGCCGGCTTGGTGGCGAACTCCTGGTACAGCCAGCCGGCGGCCAGGGCCACCAGCAGCAGGATCAGGATCGGGCTGTATTCCAGCCATTCACCCGGGCGCGTGCGCTGGGGCGAAGGTGGTGCGCTGAAGCTCGGGTCCACTCCACAGTCCTGCGCGCTGCGGGCGCTGTTCGGGCCAGGCGCGGTGGCATAGGCGACGATCAGCGAGACGATCACCAGCGCGGCGAGCATCACCCCGGACTGCCAGAGGAAGATGGTCTCGGTGAACGGGATCACCCCGGTGATCGACAGGATCGACGGCGGCAGGCTGGCCGGGTTGGCCTGCAACTGCGCGGCCGACGACGACAGGCCCAGCGCCCACACCGCGCCCAGGCCCAGGTAGGCGGCGGCGCCGGCGGCGCGGTAGTCCATCTTCAGGTCGGTGCGGCGCGCCAGGGCGCGCACCAGCAGGCCGCCGAACACCAGCGACAACCCCCAGTTGAGCAAGGACGCGAGCATCGAGATCAGCGCCACCCAGCACACCGCCGAGCGGCCGTTTTTCGGTAGCCGCGCCAGGCGGTCGATCAGCCGGGCGGCAGGTGGCGAGCTGGCCACCACATAGCCGCCGATGACCACGAAGGCCATCTGCATGGTGAACGGGATAAGGCTCCAGAAGCCGTCACCGAAAGCCTTGGCGGTGTCGGTGGGCTTGCCGCCCATGGCCAGGGCGCCGAGGGCCACCAGCATCACGGCCAGGGCGGCGAACACCCAGGAATCGGGGAACCAGCGTTCGGCCCAGTTGGAGCAGCGCAGGGCAAAGCGGGCGGAGCGGCTGTCTTGGATATCAGCGGCCACGATGTTTTCCTTTTTCTGATTTTTATAGGACTGAAACGGCGTCGCCCCATCGCGGGGCAAGCCCGCTCCCACGAAGGATGCGTGGTCCTTAGGCTTTGTACGAAAAGTGCCTGCGCGACGATCATGCTGCGTTGAAAACAGGCTCGGAATGCTCATTGACAACCAGTCAAGTCGGGCGCGACCCCGGCCGTTCCTCGCCTGTTTTCGCCTTGCCTGATCGCCGCTCGGCGACTTTTCGTACAAACCCTAGTGGGAGCGGGCTTGCCCCGCGATGGGGCGCTTGCAACGGTGCTGCTTAGAAGGTCATTTCCTGCACGTCGTCCGGCACGATCAGCTTGCCGGCAGTCTTCGCGACGATTTCCTCGACACTCACGCCCGGCGCGGTCTCGCGCAGGATGAAGGCGCCGTTTTCGATCTCCAGGTAGGCCAGGTCGGTCAGCACCTTGCGGATGCAGCCGGCACCGGTCAGCGGCAGGCTGCACTTGGGCAGCAGCTTGGACTCGCCGTCCTTGGAGGCATGGGTCATGGTGACGATGATGTTGTCGGCGCCGGCCACCAGGTCCATGGCGCCGCCCATGCCCTTGACCAGCTTGCCGGGGATCATCCACGAGGCGATATTGCCTTCCACGTCCACCTCGAAGGCGCCGAGCACGGTGAGGTCGACATGGCCGCCACGGATCATGGCGAAGGATTGCGCCGAATCGAAGATCGACGCGCCACGGCGGGCGGTAACGGTCTGCTTGCCGGCGTTGATCATGTCGGCGTCGATGGTGGCTTCGGTGGGAAACTCGCCCATGCCCAGCAGGCCGTTCTCCGACTGCAGCATCACTTCCATGCCGTCGGGCACGTAGTTGGCCACCAGGGTGGGGATGCCGATGCCGAGGTTGACGTAGTAGCCGTCCTTGAGTTCACGGGCGACGCGTTGCGCCATTTGTTCGCGGGTCAATGCCATGGTCAGGATCTCTTTGTTGTTCTTGAGGGCGGCGCTCAGGCCTTGACGGTGCGCTTTTCGATGCGCTTCTCGAAGGTGCCGACGATGACCCGGTCGACATAGATGCCCGGGGTGTGGATCTCGCTGGGCAGCAGCACGCCGGGCTCGACGATCTCTTCGACCTCGACCACGGTGATCTTGCCGGCGGTGGCGGCCAGCGGGTTGAAGTTCTGCGCGGTGTTGCGGTACACCACGTTGCCGTAGTGGTCGGCCTTCCAGCCTTTGACGATGGCGAAGTCGCCGGTGATGGACGCTTCGAGGATGTACTTGCGGCCGTTGAACTCGCGTACTTCCTTGCCTTCGGCAACCGGGGTGCCGTAGCCGGTGGCGGTGAAGAAGGCCGGGATGCCGGCGCCGCCGGCGCGCATCTTCTCGGCCAGGGTGCCTTGCGGGGTAAGCTCCACTTCCAGTTCGCCGCTGAGCAGTTGGCGCTCGAACTCGGCGTTCTCGCCAACGTAGGAGGCGATCATCTTGCGGATCTGCCGGTCCTCGAGCAGCACGCCGAGGCCGAAGCCGTCGACGCCGCAGTTGTTGGAGACCACGGTCAGGCCCTTGACGCCAAGGCGCTTGATTTCGGCGATGAGGTTCTCGGGGATGCCGCACAGGCCAAAGCCGCCGGCCAGCACGGTCATGTCGTCGGTCAGGCCCGCCAGGGCCTCTTCATAAGTTGCTACACGCTTGTCCAGTCCGGCCATGCTCAGTCGCCTTTTGTAGTTGTTGGAACCGTACGGTCATCTTCACTGTAGTCGACTGATTTGTTAATTTTGTTTTCGTCATCGATTGATAACTTTTCCAAAACAAAGGGTCAGCCCCTCATGAACGTCAAGCAGCTGCGTGCCTTCGTTACCGTGGCCAAGTACCAGAGCTTCGCCCAGGCCGGCGAGCACCTGCACGTGTCGCAACCGGCCTTGAGCCTGACCATCAAGGCCCTGGAGGACAACCTCGGCGGCGCCCTGCTCACCCGCACCACCCGCAGCGTCAGCCTGACCCCCGAGGGCGAGGTACTGCTGCCCCTGGCCAGGCGCCTGCTCGCCGACTGGGACGATACCGAGGAGATGCTGCGCCAGCGCTTCACCCTGCAACTGGGTCGGGTGTCGGTGGCGGCCATGCCGGCCTTCGCCGGCAACCTGCTGCCACGGTCGCTGAAGGTGTTTCGCCAACGCTACCCCAAGGTCAATGTCACCGTGCACGACGTGATCAACGAGCAGGTGCTGGAACTGGTGCGCCATCGCCGCGTCGAACTGGGCATCGGCTTCGAGCCTGATAGCAGCGAGGCGCTGCGCTTCCACCCGCTGTACATGGACCGCTTCGTCGCCGTGGTGCCGGCCGACTCGCCCCTTGCCCAGCAGCCCCAGGTGCGTTGGCAGGAGCTGCTGGCCGAGGACTTCATCGCCCTGCAGCGGCCATCGGCGGTGCGCCTGCTGCTCGAACAGCACCTGGCCGCCAACCATGGCAAGCTGGCGGTGGCCTTCGAGAGCCATCAGCTGTCGACCATCGGCCGCATGGTCGCCAGTGGCCTGGGCGTCAGCGCGGTGCCGGCGCTGTGCATCGAGCAGATGCAGGAGCTCGGCGCCCGTTGCGTGCCGCTGGTCGATCCCACCGTGGAGCGGCGCATCGGTGTGATCGCCCTGGGTGATCACAAGCTGTCCAAGGCCGCCGAGGCACTGCTCGATGTACTGCTGACCCATACCCACCCACAGGAGGTGACATGCGTTACGTGAATCTGGCGGGCTCCCGCGTTCCGGCCATCGGCCAGGGCACCTGGTACATGGGCGAGGACCCGGGCCGCAGGGCCGCCGAGGTGGCGGCCCTGCAACAAGGCATCGACCTAGGCCTTGGCCTTATCGACACGGCGGAAATGTACGCCGAGGGCGGCGCCGAGCAGGTGGTCGGCCAGGCCATCGCCGGGCGCCGCGACCAGGTGTTCCTGGTCAGCAAGGTCTATCCGCACAATGCCAGCCGACGCGGTGTACCGGCCGCCTGCGAGCGCAGCCTCCAGCGCCTGGGCACCGACTGCATCGACCTGTACCTGCTGCACTGGCGCGGCCAGTACCCGCTGGACGAGACGGTGGAAGCCTTCGAGCGGCTGATCGAGCAGGGCAAGATTCGCCGCTGGGGCGTGTCCAATTTCGACCTCGACGACTTGCGCGAACTGGATAACAGCGCCTGCGCCACCAACCAGGTGCTGTACAACCCGGCCGAACGTGGTATCGAGTTCGACCTGCTGCCGTGGAGCCGCGAGCAGGGCTTGCCGACCATGGCCTACTGCCCGTTGGCCCAGGGCGGGCGCTTGCTGCGACACCCGGTGATGGCGCAGATCGCCGAACGCCATGGCGCCACGCCGGCACAAGTGAGCCTGGCCTGGGTCACGCGCAATGATGGGGTGATCGCGATCCCCAAGGCGGTGGATCCGCAGCATGTGCGCTTGAATGCGGCGGCGGCCGACCTGGTGCTTGCCGAAGAGGACCTGCAAGCCATCGAGCAGGCGTTCCCGGCTCCGACACGCAAGCAGCGACTGGCGATGGTCTGAGCTGCCTGCACCAGGGGCCGCGCTGCGGCCCTATCGCCGGCAAGCCGGCTCCCACACCGACCGCGCCGCCTTCAAGCCAAACGCTATTTCTAGTGAAAGTCCCGGCTGCGCACATCCAGTCCCTGCAACAGTGGGCTGATGTCTTCCAGGCGCCGGGCGATCAGGTGCCGTACCCCGCTCTCCTGCTCCAGCCGCCCGCTCACCTTGAGCAACTTCGAACCTACCAGTTCGCGCCGTTGGCGCTCGGCCAGGTCGCGCCAGACCACCACGTTGACCATGCCATGCTCGTCCTCGAGGGTGACGAAGGTCACGCCACTGGCGGTCTGTGGTCGCTGGCGCCCGACCACGATGCCGGCGACGGCGATGCTGTCGCCATGCTCGACCCCTGTCAGCTCCCTTGAACTGCGACACCCCAGCGCGCGCAAGCGTGTCCGTAGCAGGGTCAGGGGATGCGGCCCGAGGGTGGTGCCCAGGGTGCCGTAGTCGGCTGCCAGATCTTCGGCAATGCTTGGTGTAGGCAAGGCCACCGCCTGTTCAATTGTCGATTCGACTTCGGCGAACAACGGCAGTTGCGCCTGCACCGCCGCCACCTGCCAGCGCGCCTGGTGGCGGTCGCCGGCCAGCCCGCGCAATGCCCCGGCGTCGGCCAGGCGCGCCCGGGCCCGGCCATCGAGCCCGGCGCGCAGGCACAAGTCCTCGACATCCCGCCAGGGGCGCTGCGCCCTCGCCTGCTCCAGGCGCCGGGCATCGTCTTCGCTGAAGCCGCGGATCTGGCGCAGGCCCAGGCGGATGGCCAGTTCGTTCTCGCCCAGTGCCTCCAAGGTGCAATCCCACTCGCTATGGAACACATCCACCGGGCGCACCTCTATGCCCTGGCGGCGCGCCTCCTGCAGCAACTGGTCGGGGCTGTAGAAGCCCATCGGCCAGCTGTTGACCAGCGCACAGGTGAAGATCGCCGGCTCATGGCACTTGAGCCAACTGCTGGCGTAGCACAAAAGGGCAAAGCTGGCGGCGTGGGACTCGGGGAAGCCGTAGCTGCCGAAGCCCTTGATCTGCTCGAAGATACGCTCGGCAAAGGCCCGTTCGTAGCCATTGCGCAGCATGCCCGCGATCAGCCGCTCGCGGTGCGGTTCCAGGCCGCCATGGCGCTTCCAGGCGGCCATGCTGCGGCGCAGCTGGTCGGCCTCGCCGGGGCTGTAGTCGGCGGCGACCATGGCCAGTTCCATCACCTGCTCCTGGAACAGCGGCACGCCCAGGGTACGCTCGAAAACGGCCTTGAGTTTTTCCGATGGGTAGGTGACCGGCTCCTGCTCGAGCCTGCGGCGCAGGTAGGGGTGGACCATGTCGCCCTGGATCGGCCCGGGCCGCACGATGGCCACCTCGATCACCAGGTCATAGAACTTCACCGGCTTGAGCCGGGGCAGCATGGCCATCTGCGCCCGCGACTCGATCTGGAACACGCCCATGGTCTCGGCGCGGCCGATCATGGCGTAGGTGGCCGGGTCTTCCTTGGGCAGGGTCGCCAGCGTGTACTCGCGCCCCCGGTGCCGGGCGATCAGGTCGAAGCAGCGGCGCAGCGCGCTGAGCATGCCCAGCGCCAGCACGTCGACCTTGAGCAGGCCGACCATGTCCAGGTCGTCCTTGTCCCACTGGATCACCGTGCGCTCGGCCATCGCCGCGTTCTCCACCGGTACCAGCTGGTCCAGCGGCTGCTCGGAGATGACGAAGCCTCCCGGGTGTTGCGACAAGTGCCGGGGAAAGCCGATCAGCTCCCCCGCCAGCACCAGGATGCGCCGCAGCGACGGGCTGTGCGCATCGAACCCGGCCTCGGCCAGGCGAGCGGCATCCGGGATGCGATCGCTCCAGCGCCCGCAGCACTTGGCCAGGGCGTCCACCTGGTCGGGCGGCAGGCCGAGCACCCGCGCCACGTCGCGCACCGCGCCGGCGGCGTGGTAGCTGCTGACCACCGCGGTGAGCGCCGCCCGGTGCCGGCCGTAGCGCTGGAACACGTACTGGATCACCTCTTCACGGCGCTCGTGCTCGAAATCCACGTCGATGTCCGGCGGCTCGTTGCGCTCGCGGGAAAGGAAGCGCTCGAACAGCAGGCGGTGTTCCATGGGATCGAGCTCGGTGATGCCGAGGACGAAGCACACCACCGAGTTGGCCGCCGAGCCGCGCCCCTGGCAGAGGATGCGCTGGCGGCGGGCGAAGGCGACGATGTCGTGGACGGTGAGGAAGTAACTCTCGTAGCCCAGTTCCTCGATCAGCGCCAGCTCCCGCTCCAGCACCGCGTGGACCTGGTCGCTCGGGCCCTGGGGCCAGCGCTCCGGCAACCCTCGCCGGCACAGCTCGCGCAGCCAGCTGGCCGGGGTCTGCCCCTCGGGCACCAGTTCCCGTGGGTACTGGTAGTTCAGCTGGGACAGATCAAAGGTGCAGCGCTCGGCAACCTGCAGGGTCTGCGCCAGCAGATCGTCGGGGTACAGCTCGTGCAACTGGTCGAGCGACCTCAGGTGACGCTCGCCATTGGCGAACAGAAAGCGCCCCGCCTCGGCGACCGCGCAATGTTCGCGGATGGCGGTCATGCAGTCCTGCAGCGCCCGCCGTCCGCGCACGTGCATGTGCACATCGCCGCAGGCCACCAGCGGAAGATCGAGCCGCGCCCCCAGCGCGCGCAGGTGGGCCAGGCGCTGGGCGTCATCGGCCCCGCGATGCAGGTGCAGCGCCAGCCACAGACGCCCGTCGAACAGGGGCTGCAACCAGGCCCCGGCGCTGCCATCCGGCTCGGCTACCCACAGCGCCAGCAAGCCCTGGTGATGGGCCTGGAGGTCCTCGACGAGCAACTGGTAGCTGCCCTTCTGCGAACGCCGCCGGGCGCGGGTGATCAAGGCGCAGAGGTTTTGGTAGCCAGCAAGGTCCTGTGCCAGCAGGACCAGCTTCGGTCCCTGGTGCACCCGCACCTCGCTGCCGACGATCAACCGCACCTGATGCTGCTTTGCCGCCTGCCAGGCCCGGACGATACCCGCCAGGGTACATTCGTCGGTGATCGCCAGGGCCTGGTAACCCTGCTCGCGGGCGCGGCGGAACAGCTCGTCGGCACTGGAGGCGCCACGCTGGAAGCTGAAGTTCGACAGGCAGTGCAGCTCGGCGTAGCCCGGGGCGCTCATGCGAACCAGCCTTGCAGCCACAACGGCCCCGGGGCCGCGAGGTCGCGGAAGGCCCAGCCGCGCAGGCCATCACGGGTTTCGATGCGGTAGTAGTCGCGCCGCACATCACCACCGTCCCACCAGCCGGACTCGATGCGCTCGGCCTGTCCGAGCAGTTGCAGGCCGGTCTCGGACAACGCCTGAGGCACCGGCAGCAACCAGCCGGGGCGCCGACCAGGGGCCATCACCAAATGGCCCTGCCCACCCTGCTCCACCCCTTGCCAGGCACACTCGGGGCGATGATCGGCCTCGGCGCGCAAGCCCTTGACCGCATCATCGCCCAGCCGCGCGCGCAGGCGCTCGCGCAGCTGGTCCCAAGGCTGGGCCTGCTGCGCACGCGGGTCGAACAGCGCCTGGTGCTGGGGCACGAACGGTGGCAGGTCGGCAGCCAGCAGCCGCAGGTTGCGCACCGGCGCCGGGATGCGCAGCGGCTCCAGGCGGCCACGGGCAAGCTCGAACAAGAGCGAGGCGTCGCGTTCGGCAGCCAACAGGCCGACCTTGAGCACGGTGTCCGCGCCTTCGGCATGCTCCAGGTGCAGTTCGAAACGCTGCACGCCACAGTCACGCCCGGCGAGAAATGCCGCCAGGTCGTGAATGAGACGACGCAGGGGGAACAGCAGGGCCTGGTGTGATTCGACGTCGAAGTTCAGCTCCAGCCGCGCCTCGAAACGGTCGGGAGGCTGGTAGAAATCCAGCCCCAGGCTACGCAGACCAAGCAGTTGGTCCAGATGCAACTGCACCTGGGCGCTGAAGCGCCTGGCCAAGGCATCACGGGGCAGCGCCAGCACCTGCCCGAGGCGGCGCAGGCCCATGCGGATGAAGGCTTCGGCTGCCTCACTGGGCAGGCCGACACGCTCGACGGGCATGTCGAGCAAGGCGGCGCGGGTCGCCTGCGGGCAGCTCAGCGCCAGGCCATCATGGCCGTTGGCGAGCATTCTCGCCGCCACCGGGTTGCTAGCCAGCACGATGCGCTGGCGCAAGCCGAGTGCCGCCAGTTCCTGGCGCAGGCGCGCCTCGAACGACGGCCACGGGCCGAACAGCTGCAGACTCGAGCCTACCTCCAGCAGCAGCGCACGGGGATAGTGCAGGCTGACCTGGGCGCTGAAACGGTAGGCCCAGGCCGCGAGCAGCTGCTGCAACTGCTCGATACGCGCCGGCTCGACCTCGACACAGGTGAAACCGTCGGCCAGGGCGCGGGCGGCGGTCAGGGCCTGCCCGGCGCGCAAGCCCAGCGCACTGGCCGCCGGGTTGACCGCCCGCAGCACGCGGCGCTGGGGCGGCCCGCCGAGCAGCACCAGCGGCGCCTCGGGGTCGTCACGTTCGCGCAGGACAGTGTCCAGCGCCAGCTGGGGTAACAGGATGCAGGCCCAGAGCATGGTGCATCACCCCTGCCCAGGGCAGGCGATGGGTGCGGCAGGTGGCAGGCCACCCCGGCACTTGAGCACGCGCCATTGTGCCGGGCGCAGGTCGAGGGCGATGCGCAGGGCGGCAGGCGATGGGTTCAGCGCGGCCTGCCGCGGACGACAGGCGAATGCCAGCGCGTTGCCGGTTTCCGCGGCCACTTGCAAACGCCGCAGCGCCCGATCATCGGCACGCTCCGGCCAACACAACACCGCCGCGCAACTGCCCGAGCGCAGGCACTGCTCGGCTGCCCACAGGGCATCGCCGGCCTCGGCGTCAACCTGCACCAGCCAGCGCAGGTCCACCCCGGCGGCCTGCCAGGCCGGCGCATAAGGGATGAACGGCGGCGCCACCAGCACCACCCTCTGCCCTTCCCCGCTCAGCCGGGCGAGCGTGGGCCAGAGCAACTGCAACTCACCGCAGCCGGGGCTGGCCAGCAGCAGCTCGCTGAGCGACGCCGCCGGCCAACCGCCTTCCGGCAGCCGACCATCGAGGGCGGCATGCCCGGTGGGCTGCAGGCCCTGCGGACGCGCCTGGGCCTGCCGCCCGCGCCATACCTGGCGCTGGTCGAGCAGCCGGTCGAGCTCGACCACCGCGCCCATCAGTCACGCCTCAGCAAGCCGCAGAACACGCCTTCAATGAAGAACTCGCGCTCGGGGCTCACGTCGATGGGGGCATAGGCGGGGTTGCGCGGCAGCAGGCGATAGCCGTCGCGGGTGCGCTGCAGGCGCTTGATGGTCACCTCGCCGTCGAGCCGGGCGACCACGATCTGCCCGTCGCGCGCCTCGCCCTGCTGGCGAATGCCGACCAGGTCGCCATCGAAGATGCCGTCGTCGACCATCGAGTCGCCGCGCACCTTGAGCAGGTAGTCGGGAGTACGCCGGAACAGGCTGGGGTCGAGCAGCAACTGCTCGTGGATATCGAGGTCGGGTCCGATCGGCGCACCGGCGGCAACCTGGCCGAGCACCGGCACTTCGAGGATCTCGGGCCGACGCAACGGCTCGGCCAGGCGGATACCCCGCGCCTGGTTGGGCGTGACGTCGATGAAGCCGCCCTGGCTCAGGGCGGTGATGTGCTTGCGCGCCACGCTGCGCGAGGCGAAACCGAAGCGCTCGGCGATGTCGGCCAGCGACGGCGGCTGACCTTGATCGGTGATGCGCTCGCGGATGAATTCGAGGATGGCGCGGCGTTTGGGGGATAGATTGTCCATGGAGTACATTTGTACTCCTTTCTGAGAAAACTGAACAGACCCCTTCGTCGCCGGCCTTCCTCGCCCAGGCTCAGTAACGAATGGACAAGGCGATCGCCTCGTTTGGCGTCTGGTGTTTCTCCAGTAACGCGAGTACGTCCTTCTTCAGTTGCGTCTGCTTGTCGATCAGCGGCAGGTCGCGGAACTTGTAGTCCAGGTCGGCATAGCTTTCCGAGACACCGGCATTGAGGTGGTTCTTGCCGAAGGTGTGCACGATGTGCTTGGACTTCCAGATGTCGTACTGGCTGAACACCTGGTCCGCTGGCAAGTGCTTGGCGACCGCGAACGGCAGCCGGGTCAGCAGGCAGTAGTTCATCTTGTATTTGTGGAACTGGTAGTGCTCCAGGGAGTGGACGAACGACACGTACCAGATATAGGTGGCGATCACTTCGATGTTGAAGGCCTTGTCATTGGCCTGGCACGGCAGGTTGACATAGCGGCACAGCTCGGCGACCCAGTTGTTGATATAGGGCTCGGAGCCGTCGCGCAGCAGGTCGTCGTAACTGGCCGTGACGAACTTCAGCACCGCCGCATAGTAGTCGCGGTACTGGGCGTTGAGTGCGTGCTGGCCATTGAGGTACTGGTCGAACGGGATGGCGAACTTGATCTCGAATTTCTGGGTCAGCGCCTGGTCTTCGGTGTCGCGCTTGTTGTACATGTTCAGGGCGTTTTCATAACCGACTTTGTAGAAGGTCTGCGCCGAGTAGTAGCCGATGCAGCTGTAGAGGAACTTGTCGGCGATACCGGTGGTTTCGCGCAACGAAAGCGGCGACTCCTTGAACTGGTGGTTGAGCATCAGGATATAGGCGGTGTGCGGGTCCATCAGCTTGTGGAAGTTGGAATCCTTGGGCACCAGGTTGAACAGGAACGCCGCGCCCATTTCGGCGAAGAACAGGTGGTGGTGCAGGTGCGCGCCGAGGATGAAGAACACCATGGTGTTCGACATGAAGTACACCTTGGCCAGGTCCCAGTGCGGCTCGCCCGGGCCGACGCTGAAGCCGTCGCGCAGGGTGATGCGCATGCTGTCGGTGGCGAAGTCCTGGGCGATGGAAATGCTGGCCACGTCGAACACCGAGCTGGACAGGCGGATCTCGCGGGTGAAATCACGCATGTCGAAGGTCGACACGCCATCGACCGTCTGCAGGTAGTGGGTGATCTGCGACGACATCAGGAAGACTTTCAGGTCCTCGTCGGAAATCGCCGTCGGTTGCGGGAACTGGCCCAGCGGTACTTTGTAGTAGTCGCGGTTGGCCTTGATGATCGACTGGATGTAGTTGTGGTAGACCTTGTCTTTTCTCCAGCGATAGACCAGTTCGGCGGGCAGTTTCTTGGGGATGTAGCCCATGTGGTAGTCAGTGCCCGGGATCGGCGTGCTCTCCATCGAGATGGAATCGCGGTTGTAGTGGCGATAGCCGAAGTAGCGAGGCAGCAGCCATTTCAGCTGCACCCACTTCCAGGCCAGGAAGCTGGCGCTGAGGTTGATCGCGTACAACGACAGCAGCAACGGTACGAACTTTACGTAATACAGGCCGATGTACACATGCTTCAATGGCTCGGCGCGGGTCTTGCTCATCAACAGGATCACCGGGCTGGCGGTGATGAAAAACGCCAGCAGGATAACTTCCAACATGCTTCACACTCCTTGTTCGATCGCTTTGTTCTTCTTGCGGCTTGCGCCGTAGCTGTACAGGCAGGCGCCTGTGAAAATCACGTTGACGACGCTCCAGGCGAGCGCGGCGTCGGGGCTGTACCAGGTCGTCAGGTCGAAGGCCGGCAGGTTCATCAGCGGGGTGTCGCCGGCGATGGTGCGCACGAACAGGTAGAAGCCGAAGGTGTAGGCACGGGCCTGGAAGTACAGGTCGGAGCGGCGCAGGAGCAAGGCGTAGGCCACCGGCGCCAGCAACAACGGCAGTGCGTAGCCGAAGGTGGTGATCCGCGCCGAGTACAGGAAGCACAGGTTCCAAGTGGTGTACAGGTAGGGCCAGTAGGCAGGGACGTGCACCACGAAATCACTGTGGCGGCCAGAGATCTCCCAGTGCTGGCGGGAGTACGGCAGGCACAGGATCAGGCCCACGGCGGCGACGATGTTGAGGACGTTGCCGGTTTGCCAGTCGATCACCGAGGCTTCGATGATGTTGAGCACGATCACCACGTAGATGAGCTTGTAGATGAAACCTTCCATTTTCGGCCTGTACCTGGCGTAAGCCAGGAAGCACATGGGCAGCAGCACGCTGATGGTCTTGATGCGCATGAACAGGTTGGCGTTCGGCACCAGCAACGCCGGCAGCGACAGCACGAAGAAGGTCAGGCCCACCAGGCGGTAGCGCCTGAACAGCTCGGCGACCAATAGAAAAACTGCGAAAAGAACCAGCATCAACAACAAGGTGTTCGGCATGAGGTGTTTCCCTACTCATTCATGGATCGACGTGGGGCAGGCGCGAATGCCGGGCACGGCAAAGCCTGCCGCGCGCGGCGCCAGGCCAGAGGCCCGGTGCCGTGGAGCAATGGACGGATTACGTGGGTGTGGGGTTTGCCAAGTGGGCCGCGACGCGGCCTGGCTCAGGCCTTGCCGAGCACGTGGGCCTCAGCCTCAAGCCATTTCCTGATGGCTTCGGGCATTGGCGCGGTAGTGGGTTCGACCTTGAGCTTTTCGGCGATCACCGCGTTGGCGACCAGGCCTTTGCGACCGACCCAGGCGCCCTTGGAATAGCCAGTCACCACCACTTCACCGGCACGGTTGAAGAAGGTGTACTGGAAGTAGGTCCAGTTCTCGTCGAGGCAGCAGATGCTGAACTCGGCGGTATACTGCTCGAACATGGAAAGTTGCTTTTTATAGACGACCAGATTACCGCCGAGCATGGGCTTCCAGCCCAACTTGAAGGCAGGAATGAGGATTTTCGCGCGCAGGCAAAGTTCCAGCATGAACAGATCGGCAATCGTCATGTAACGGCCATTGTTCATGTGTTTATTGATGTCTATATCGTTTGGCCAGACCCGCAGCGTTCGCTGCAGCGTGTCGGTCAGGGCCATCGGCGGCTTGAAGAAACCGCGCAGAACAGCCAGCAACAGACGGATGTAGAGATTCATCCGGTTATCCCTCCCTAGGATTTTTATTATCGTTCCCTGTTCGGCCACCCGTAGTTTTTCGGGTGGCCGCAAGCGGCGCGTTGCAGGCCTGCTTGTTTAATTCCGGAGCGGGGCGAAAGCTAACAGCTTTCACCAGAAGCAACCAGTGCCAACAGCCTCAATTAAACGGAAAAACACAACTGAATAACCGGTCACGTTTGGACTTTATATCCAATTGATGCTGAAACGTTTGTTGGTTGATGAAATATCTATCCGTGGTGATGCACATCAGTCTGTGGTGCTGCTCAGTGCCTGGCGCAGTGCCTCGGGCAGCTCAACCGGTTGCTTGCTTTCGGGGCAGACGCATACCTGGGTCATGCTGGCGCGGAAACATGCCTCGCCACTGGCTCCGAACCCTTCCACGGCGAAGCTGAACGATGTGCGGCCGAGCGGCCCGCTGCTGACGTGCACGCGGATCAGGTCGTCCCAGGCCATCGGCGCCAGGAACTCGATGGACAATGCCCGCGCTGGCGGCATGACGCCCATGGCGAACAGCTTGCGCAGACCTTCGCCGCCCAGCCGATGGGAGAGAAACTCGTGGATCGCCTCGATGACGAAGTAACTGATACGCGGCGTATAGACGATCCCGGCGGGGTCGCAATCGCCGAACAGGATCTGGCGGGTGGTGACGAAAGGCATGGGGTGATTGCTCCGTGCAGTGGATGCCTGGCAGCCGATAGTAACCGTTCAGGGTCTCTTGGGGCTGGAGCGTTTGCTTGGCAGCCCCGCGCCTGTGAGCCTTGTGCCGAAAACGTGAAAGAACCGGCCAACTGCACTTTCCAATGCTGATGGCATAAGATGCTGCTGAATGGTTTCTCCCCTTAAGGATGCCCGATGCTGACCGCCCTGCTGTTCGATCTCGATGGGACCCTCACCGATACCGACACCCTGCACTTGCAAGCCTTCCGCCAGCTGCTGCACGACCACGATGGCCGCGAGCTGACCCAGGAACAGTTCAACACCCAGGTCAGCGGACGCTCCAACGGCCTGTTGTTCGCCGAGCTGTTCCCTCAGGCCGATGCCGCCCACCGCCAGGCCCTGGCCGAGCGCAAGGAGGCGTTGTTCCGCGAACTGTCGCCAACCCTGACACCAATGCCCGGCCTGCTGCGCCTGCTGGCACATGCCGAGCGGCACGGCATCGGCATGTGCGTGGTGACCAACGCGCCGCGCCTGAACGCCGAGCACATGCTTGGGGCCATGGGCGTTGGCGAGCGTTTCGCTCAGGTCCTGGTCGCCGATGAGCTGGCACGGCCCAAACCCGATCCCCTGCCCTACCTCACCGGGCTGCAGTGCCTGCAGGCCCAGGCCGGCCAGGCGCTCGCCTTCGAGGACTCGCTGCCTGGCATCAAGGCGGCTGTCGATGCAGGCATCTTCACCGTAGGCCTGGCCACTACCCAGCCGGCCGAACGACTACTGGAAGCCGGAGCGCGGTTGGTGATCGAAGACTATGACGATCCACGGTTGTGGGACATCATCGCGCGGATGCAGGCCACGGGCTGAACGATTGGTGCTTCTGGCATTGCGCGGTAGGTCGAGTTGAATCCTGCGAGCGTTCGAGCCGTTGCCGTTGCCGTTGCCGTTGCCGTTGCCGTTGCCGTTGCCGTTGCCGATCAAGAGTCTAGCGCCCTACCCAGCTAGCGACAGCTGCGTCATCCCAGGCGCCGCCCGTTACTTCGCGACTTCAGGAGGCCGAACGCAGGTCTTGCCAAGCGCTGCGCCCCAGGATGGGGCGTTCAGCGCGGTCCTCCCGGGAGCAAGGCCGGAGTGAGGGGACCCCGGAGCGAAGCGTAGGGGCCGGATGAATGGAGCGAGCATTTTTTGGTTCCTTTTTGATGCTTCAAAAAGGGACCCGCCGTAAGGGCGGAAAGGTGATTATGCGTCACCATCGCAATTGAATGCGTATATAACTTTCGAGACACACGCTGTGTAAGTCAAAGTCAGTCGGCATCGGTTCTTATAGTTGTAAGTGCATTCATTTGCGATGTCGACGCAAAGTCACCTTTTCACCTTTATGGCGACCTTCCTTAACACGCGGGCATTAAGAAGGCAAAAACCGCTCGCAGGGTATGACTCAGGCTTCAGGCCCTCGCGACGAGGCCTCGGCCTGCACAGTCCTGCCCTTGGCCGGTGGCGTCAGGCGCAGCACCCGGTCGCGGCCGCCCTCGGCGAGCAGGTATCCACCCTTGCCATCCGGAACGATGGCCTGCGGTGCCTTCAGGTAGCTGAGAACCGTATGGCGCGTACCATCACCGTCGATACGCAACAGCCTCGCGCGATGGGTCGAATCCTCGCTGATCCACAGCCCGCGCTGGTCGCAGAGCAGGAAGGTCGGGTTGCGCAGACCTTCGATCACCACCGGGTCATTCCCGCCCTCGCTCAACGCACGAATCTTGCCGGTGGCCTTTTCGGTATACAGCAGACGCCCGTCGGCGCAACGGGTCAGGCCCTCGGTTTCGGTAAGCCCTGAGCGCAACACGTCGAGCTCGCCGCTCTGCCAGTCATATCGCATCAACCGCCCATCCCCCTTGCGGTCCTCGATGGCGTAAAGATGCTGGCCATCGTTGTACAACCCCTGCACGTTGTTGCCGTCGAACAGCTGACTGACCTGGCCATCGCGCGACACGCTGACCGGTGCCCCGCCGACCTCCTGGCTGAACGCCCAGCCACCGTTGACGGCGACCATGCCGTCCGGCTTGGACAGGCCTTCGAGCACCACCACGCGGTCCCCCTCGGCAGTAATACGCAGGATGCTGCCCTTGCCGCCGTTGAGCTCGCGGCTGACCAGCAGGCTGCCGTCGTCCTGAGGCAGCAGCGAAGCGGCCCGGGTCACCGAGTTATGCAGCACCTGCACGTTCCAGCCCTCGGCGGCCTGTACCGGGTAGAAGGTCTGCCAGGCGAAAAAGCCCAAGGCACAGGCCGCCAGGCCCGTGGTGGCCGCCAAGGCGAGGCGGACACCGCGTTTGGGTAGCACATGCGTCATCAAGTCGGCTCCTGGAAAGTGCGGGCGATGCTAGCAAGGTGATGTGAAAAAAATGTCGACGCCACGATTTCCAGGCGTTTTCCTGCACACATCATTCAGTAAATGGATACCGGGTATTTCAACATTTAATTTGTGGATGACAGCGCCCGCCCCCTATGCTGTCCCGGCATCCCCTGCACGCACCGGCCGGTGTGGTCCAAGGCATGGGGAGAGAACAACAAAGTCGAGACCGTTCATGTCGAAACCTTCCTACTTCGCCCCCCACGGTGGGCACCCGGCTCAGACCGAGCTGCTGACTGACCGTGCCATGTTCACCGAAGCCTATGCCGTCATCCCCAAGGGCGTGATGCGTGACATCGTCACCAGCCACCTGCCGTTCTGGGACAAGATGCGCATGTGGGTCATCGCCCGTCCGCTGACCGGTTTCGCCGAGACCTTCTCGCAGTACATCGTAGAAGTCGCCCCCGAAGGCGGCAGCGAGCGCCCTGAACTGGACCCGAACGCCGAAGCGGTGCTGTTCGTGGTTGAAGGCGAGATCGACGTCACCGTCGAAGGCAAGCACCATACCCTCGTGCCGGGCGGCTACGTCTTCCTCGCCCCCGGCGCCGACTGGAGCCTGCGCAACAACAGCAAGGCCAACGTCACCTTCCACTGGCTGCGCAAGCACTACCAGAAGGTCGAGGGCCTGCCGGTTCCCGAGTCGTTCGTCACCCACCGCGACAACGCCACCGTCATCGAGATGCCGGGCACCGAAGGCGCCTGGAAGACCACCCGCTTCGTCGACATGGCCGACATGCGCCATGACATGCACGTGAACATCGTGACCTTCCAGCCTGGCGGCGTGATACCGTTCGCCGAGACCCACGTCATGGAACACGGCCTGTACGTCCTGGAAGGCAAGGCGGTATACCGCCTGAACCAGGACTGGGTCGAGGTCGAGGCCGGTGACTTCATGTGGCTGCGCGCCTTCTGCCCGCAAGCTTGCTACTCCGGCGGCCCGGGTCCGTTCAGCTACCTGCTGTACAAGGACGTCAACCGTCACGTGCACCTGACGCTCAACCCGCAGCGTTGATGACCTTGCAGGAGCGGCAGCCCGTCGCTCCTGCAGTCTTGAGCCATACTGAGCGGACAGCCCCTTCCCGGCCTCCCGCCATGACCTTCCATCGCCTTCTACTTGCCCTGCTGCTCCTACTGCCGGGCGCATTGCCGTGGGCAGACGACTGGCAACTCGCGCACCAGGAAGACGGCATCGACGTCTACCTGGCAAACGTCAGCGGTTCGGCCTACCAGCAGTTTCGCGGCGTCACCCGGATCAAGGCCAGCGTCCGTACCCTGAGCGAGCTGCAGGAAAACCTGCGCGTGGCCTGCAAATGGCTGTACGCCTGCGCCGACATGCGCCTGCTGGAAGTGGACGGCGATACCACCTGGGTCTACCTGACCACCGCCCTGCCCTGGCCGGCCAAACCCAGGGACATGGTGCTCAAGGTGCGTACCGAGCGCCTGGACGACGACTCCCTGGTCCGCCACCTGAGCGCCGAGCCCGGGCGGGTACCGACCGAACCCGGGCTGATCCGCGTGCGCCGGCTCAGCGGCGAATGGATCATGCGCCCCTTGGGCGAGCGCGATACCGAGGTCACCTACCAGCTGCGTGCCGACCCGGCCGGTGATGTGCCGGGTTGGCTGGCCAACCGCTTCGTGGTGGATGCGCCGATGGTCACCCTGCGCACCCTGCGCGCCGTGGCCGAACGCCAGCCGTAAAGCTCAGCGGCTGCGCAGCAGCAGCGACGCCGCGGCGCAGGCCAGCAGCGCCACGCACGACAGGTAGAACGCATCCGAATAGGCCATCAGGTACGCCTGCTCGCGCACGCTCTGGTCGATCAACGCCAGCGTCTGCATGACCTGTGGCGACTGCGGGTCGACCATGCCGCCCGGCAGGCGCTGTTGCAGCGCGCCGTCGAACAGCGTCAGCCCTTCGCCGACCCGCACCGAATGAAAGCGCTCGCGCTGCGACACCAGTTGCGTCAGCAACGCCGTGCCCAGCGCGCCGCCGAGGTTGCGCAGCATCGAGATCAGCGCCGAGGCCGAGCCGGCCTGGGCCTTGTCCAGGCCTTTCACCGCCAGGACCGACAGCGCCACCATGATCAGCGGCTGGCCGATGCCGCGCACCACGGTCGAGGGGATGATCACATTACTGCCCGAGTCCACTGTCAGCGTCGACCCCAGCCAACAGCCCAGGGCCATGATGGCGAAGCCGCTGGCCACCAGCAGCTTGGCGTTGAGCCAGCGCATCAGCCGGGGCAGCAGCGGCGCCAGCAGTAGCTGGACCATGCCGTAGGCGATCAGGCTCTTGCCGATCTCGCTGGCACTGTAGCCCTGTACCAGCGACAGGTAGTTGGGCACCAGGAACACCAGACCGAAGGTGGCCGCGCCGAACACCGCCATGGCCAGGCTCGACACGCCGAAGTTGTAGCTGCCCAACAGCCGCAGGTTGATGAACGGCCGCGCGCCCCACAACTGACGCTGGATGAACAGCGCCAGGGCGATCACTGCGACGAGGCTGAAGCCGACGATGAAGCGGGACTCGAACCAGTCCTTGCGCCCCCCCTCCTCCAGCACCACCTGCAATGCCCCCAACCCCAGCGCCATGGCCACAATGCCCAGCCAGTCGGCCTGGCGCAAAGCGCCGCGGTCTCCGGCCTGGCCCTTGATCGACCAGGCCACCGCCGCCAGCAGCGCCACCCCCGGCGGCAACTGCAGCAGGAAGATCCAGCGCCAGGAATACATGTCGGTGAGCCAACCACCGATCGACGGGCCGGCGGCCTGGGCCACGCTGTTGGACAGGCTGAACAGCGCCATGCCCAGCGCCAGGCGGCTGGCCGGCAGCTCGGTGATGATCAGTTGCATCGACAGCGGGATCAGCACCGCGCCCGAGGCGCCCTGGATCACCCGCAAGGCGATCATCGCCTCCAGGCTGCCGGCCATCGCGCAGCTCACCGAGCTGACCAGAAACACCGCCGAGCCCACCAGCATCACCCGGCGCAGCGAGAACACCTGCACCAGCCAGGCGGTCAAGGGGATCATGCTGATCTCGGCCACCAGGTAGGCGGTGGAAATCCAGGACCCTTCCTCGAAGCTGGCCCCCAGCGCGCCCTCGATCTCGGGCAAGGCAGCGCTGGTGACGTGGACGTTCATGCCAGCCATGAAGCAGCCGAACAAGCCGCCGATAACCGCCACCCAGGCACGCAGGGAGACTTTGTCCTCAGCGCTCATGGCGGGCCTGCCGGGTGTCGACGGTGGCGATCACCGACATGCCGGGCAGCAACCGTGGGCTGTCATCGCCCTCTGGGTCGAGGTGGATACGCACCGGGAAGCGCTGGACGATCTTGGTGAAGTTGCCGGTGGCGTTGTCTGGCGGCAGCAAGGCGAACACGGCACCGGAGCCCGGCGAGACGCTGTCCACGGTACCGCGCCAGTGCTGGCCGAAGGTGTCCACTTCCAGTGTCACCGCCTGGCCGGGACGCATGTGCGCCAGCTGGGTTTCCTTGAAGTTGGCGACCACGTACGCCTGCGCCACCGGCACCACAGCCAGCAGCGGCAGGCCGGGGGTGACGTACTGCTGTTGGCGCACCTTGCGCTGGCCGACCACGCCATCGAAGGGCGCGCGGATTTCGGTGTCGGCCAGGGCGCTGCGGGCCAGGTCGGCCTCGGCAGCAGCCTGGTCGAGGTCGGCCTGGCGCTGCAGCAACTCGGCCTCCAGCTGCTTGCCCTGCTGCTCCAGCATCGTCTTGCGTGCGTGCTGGCGGGCCAGTTCGGCATCAGCGGCGCGCTGCAGCGCCTGAGACTGGATGCGGGTGGCGCGGGCCTGCTCCATCCGCTGCACACTGACCGCCTGCCATTGCGCCAGGTGCTGGTAACGCTGCCAGTCGGCCTCGGCCCGCTGCGCCTCGCCTCGGCTACCGCCGCGTTCGGCATCGGCGCGGGCGATGGCGTGGGTCTGCTCGTCTTGCTCGGCGACGAAGGCGCGAAGGCGCATGCGCTGTACTTGCAATGCCGCCTCACTCACCGCCAGGTGCGCCTCAGCCTTGCGCAGGCGGTCGCGAAAATCGCGCGCGTCCAGGCGTACCAGCAGGTCGCCGGCCTTGACCGTGGCGTTGTCCGCCACTGCTACCTCGGCCACGTAACCACTGACCCGAGCACTGATCGGCGCCCAGTCGGCGCGCACGTAGGCGTCGTCGGTCTGTTCCAGGAAACGCCCGTCGAGCCACCAGTAGGCGCCATAGGCCGCCACCAGCAAACCCAGGCCCCCGGCTAGGCCGAAGCGCAGCAGGCGCTGACGGCGCCGGGCGCGAATTTGCTCGAGGGTGTGCTGGGGATCTGGGCTGACCGCCTGGTTCATGCTGGGCTCCATCCGGTGGGGGGGAGCGCCAGAGTACGGAATCTGAGATTGTCGTTCGCTCGCGAACAGGCCTTCAATCGTCGCAAAATGGACAGCAGATCAACCCTGCGAGCGGACCGCTTTCAATGTTGCAAGAACGCCACTACCTGCTCTGTGGCCATTATCGGATCTTCCTGCATGAAACAGTGTCCCCCCGCTACCTGCTGCGCGCTCACCTGGCCATTGAGTGCCACCAGGCGCTGCACCGAGTGCGGCACGAACGGATAGGTCTGCTCACCGTACAGGATCCGCGTCGGCGTCTGGACACGGCTCAGTTGCTGCCACATGCGCTCGGGGAACGAGCTGAATATCTCCACCTCTCGGCTGGGCCGGCACTTGAGCACCACCCCCTCCCCGCAATCGCCTATGGCGTGCTCCACATAGGCCTGCAAGGCCGCATCGGTCCAGCCCTTGAAGATACCGCGCCCCTGCAGCGAGGCCTGGGCCGCCTCACGGTCGGGCCAATGGCTGCGGCGGGTGGCCGCCTTGCGCGCCAGGGCATGACGCCGATGCAGGCCGACCATGGCAGCGGCGCCCATCACCCCGATCATGCGCCTGCTGAACAGGACCGGATCCAGCAGCACCGCACGCTGGAACAACTGCGGCTCGGCAGCCAGGATCAAGCCAGTGAGCACGCCACCGAAACTGTGGCCCAAGGCAAAGCGCGGCACGTCGCCATAGTCGCCGCGGCCGGCTTCGAAGGCCTCCACCGCCAGCGCTGCGGTGCGGTTCCAGCCAAGGAACACGCCACCATGGTCGCTGTCGCCATGGCCCTGGACATCGCTCAGCCACAGGTCGAAATGTTCGCCCAGACGCATCAGCATGGGCTGGTAGGCCAGGCTGCAGAAGCCATTGCCATGCAGGAAATGCAGCAGCGGCCTGCCACTGGCGGTGGTGCGCCATCCGCGCAGGGTGAAGCCTTCGGCGCATTCATGGGACCAGGGAATCAACTCCATCGACTGCACTCATCGGTTCTAGGAAAACGCCGATTCTACAAACAGCAGCGGATACAGTGAAATCACCAGCAGCACGGCCATCAGGACATTGAACAGCACCACCGCGCGCGGATTGCGCAGCAGGTTGCGCAAGGCACTGCCGAACATCACCCAGATGCCGACGCTGGGCAGGTTCACCAGGGCGAACACCGTGGCGATGACGATCACGTTGAACACGTAGCCCTGGGCCGGGGTGTAGGTGGTGATCGCCCCGATCGCCATCACCCAGGCCTTCGGGTTGACCCACTGGAACGCCGCGGCTCCCCAGAATCCGAGCGGTTTGCGGCTGCCATTGGTGTCGCCGGACATCGGCCCTGAGGTGGCAATCTTCCAGGCCAGGTACAACAGGTAGGCCGCGCCCGCGTAGCGCAGGATGCTGTACAACGGTGGCCAAGCCTTGAACACCTCGCCAAGCCCAAGACCAACCGCCAGCACCATCACCATGAAGCCGACGCTGATGCCCAGCGCGTGGGGAATCGTGCGGCGCACGCCAAAATTGACCCCCGAGGCCAGCAGCATGGTGTTGTTCGGACCGGGGGTAATGGAAGAGACGAAGGCGAACAGGACGAACGCGCTGAGCAGATCGAGCGAGGCAAGCATGGCGGCAGTTTCCGGCTTTTCTGATTATCGAAATGCCACGGTAGCGGAGGCTTGTAGGAAATGACCGGTACAGTTACGCAGAATTGAATGAATACACATTTCTGTTTCACTCAATTGCGTGCCTCCACGCCATCGTCGCAGCAAAGCTGCGGCGAATCTTCCGCCAGACACCTGGCGGTCTTCCCTCATCCTACCTGACACTACTGAAGCCTTCGCACCCTATCCCGCACAAGGAAGCCCCATCATGCCCGTGACCATCCGCCCCGCAGTCCTGGCCGACGCCACCCAGATCCTGGCCTTCATCACCGAGCTGGCCGACTACGAGCGCGCCCGCCACGAAGTGGTGGCGACCCTCGCCGACATCGAGCACAGCCTGTTCGACCCGGGCAGCACAGTGCGTAGCCTGATTTGCGAGCGCGACGGCCAGGCCATCGGGTTCGCCGTGTATTTCTACAGCTACTCCACCTGGCTGGGGCGCAATGGTATCTACCTCGAGGATCTCTACGTCACCCCGCAGCAACGCGGTGACGGCGCGGGGCGCAAGCTGCTGCGGCACATCGCCCGCGAGGCGGTGGAAAACGGCTGTGGGCGCCTGGAGTGGAGCGTGCTGGACTGGAACGAACCGGCCATCGGCTTTTACCAGTCGCTGGGTGCCGAGCCTCAGGACGAGTGGATCCGCTATCGTCTCGACGGCGAGCGCCTGCGTCAGTTCGCCGAGGGCTGAGGCGCCTCGCCCCAGAACGACGCCTGGGCCAGTACCGGCACCTCGACGCGGCTGCGCTGGCCGCCGCGCTCGATCACCAGGCCGCGCCCCTCGATGGCCACCAGGCGCACCCCGCGAGCCAGCTCCTCGCCACTGCGCACGGCGCGTGCCGGGCCACCATCGAGGCTGACGATGGCCACGGCGCCTTGGCTGCCGGCCATCACCCCGCTGACCTGGATCTGCACCTGCAGGGGAATATCGGCAAACCATCGCCCGGCCGGTGTTCCGGCCACTACCGGGGCATCGGCAGCCCGGACCGTGGCCTGACCCGCCGCTGGCGGCCACAACAGTTGCCCCCAGGTCGCCAGCCCGGCCATGGCGACCAGCAGCCCCAGCGCCTGCAACAACAGCCCGAGTGACAAGTCGGGACGAACGATACGCATGGTCACGCGCTCCTTGTGTGCCTGCGCCCAAGCATACCGGGTGATTCTCACGGTTTTGTTTCACACGCCGATCATCTTGCTCGGGCAAGCTGCCTTGCCAGGACAAGGAGCGCCCCGTGAACGGACAACGTGGTTTCACCCTGATCGAACTGATGGTGGTGCTGGTGATCGTCGGCATCGCCAGCGCCGCCATCAGCCTGAACATTCGCCCCGATCCGGGCAAGCAGTTGCGCGCAGACGGCGAGCGCCTGGCGCGCTTGCTGGAGCTGGCGCAAAGCGAAGCCCAGGCTGACGGTCAGCCGCTGCGCTGGCAGAGCGACCGCGACGGCTACCGCTTCGTGCGCGCCGATGGCCAGGTGCTGGCGGAGGGACCACTCAAGCCGCGCCGCTGGCAGGCCGAGACGGTGAAGGTGCAGGCCGAGCCCCGTGGCGCGGTGTGGCTCGATGGCGAGTGGATCGGCGCCCCCCTGACCCTGCGCCTGCACAGCGGCACGCTGCGGCTGGAACTGGCGCGCAACGCCGCCGGGCAGGTGCGGGTGAGCCAGCCATGACCCGCCAACGCGGTTTTACCCTGATCGAAGTGATGATCGCCATCCTGCTGATGGCGGTGGTCAGCCTGATCGCCTGGCGTGGCCTGGACAGCGTCAGCCGCGCCGACCAGCACCTGCGCCAGGCCAGCGATGACCATCAGGCGGTGATGCGTGTACTGCAACAGCTGGAGCGCGACCTGGCCTTGCGCGCCACGGTGGAACTGGTCGAGCCGGTGTTGCCCGGCCACGAGCCGCCGGGCAAGCCCTTGCTACCCGCCATGCGCGCCCGCGCCGAGCGCCTGGAGCTGGTGCGCGCCGGTGCCGTGTCTGGCAGCGGCCTGCAGCGGGTGCGCTGGTATGTGCGCGGCAGCACCTTGTACCGCGCCGCCGCGCCACTGCGCGAAGGCTTCCCATTGCCCGCGCCGAAAGCCGCGGTGGCGGTGCTGGACAACGTCAGCGCATTCAGCCTGCGCACCTGGCAGGCCAAGGGCGGCTGGCGCTCCCCGGCCAGCGAGGCCGACGACAACCCCATCGGGCTCGAGGTGCGCCTGAACCGGCGCGGTCCCCAGGGCGAGGAACACTACCGCCAGGTGCTGGGGCCATTCAACTGACCAGCACCACCCCGCCGGGCAGTTCCAGGCAGCGCGCGCCATAGGCGACGCGGATCAGTTCGGCGGCCTGGCGCAACTGATCGAAACTGAACCGCGCCTGCACCCGGCGGCGCCCCAGTGACGGGTTGAGCAGTACCAGGCGCCCGGGGCGGTAGCGGTTGATCTCGTCGATTACCTGGGTCAATGGTGCATCACGGAACACCAGCATGCGCTCGCGCCAGGCCGTCACCTGGCCAATGTCGAAGGCCTCGGGCACGCCGACGCCTTGCGCGCCATAACGCAACTGGCGGCCGGCCGGCAGCGCCTCGAGCCGGCCCTGGGCAAAGATGCGCAGCTCGCCACTCAGGCAGGTGACGCATACGCTGTCGTCGTCCTCGCGCACATTGAATCGGGCCTGCTCGGTACTGATCACCCCTTCCTGCGCCCGCACCTGCATGGGCTGGCGGGCCTGCACTTCGATTTCGCCTGCCAGCAGGGCGATACCCTGTGCCTCGCGGCTGACGCGTGTGCGTACATTCAGCTCCAGTTCGATGCCAGGCGCCAGTTCGACCCGCTGCTGCTCATCCACCTGGGTGGCGAACGCCGCAGGCGGCGCCATGGCCTCGTCCAGCCAGCCGCCACGCCAGGCAACCACCGCCAGTGACGCGGCCAGCGCCCCGCCCAACAACGCCCGGCGCCCGAGCAGCAGCGCCGATGGCGCCTGGCTGGCTTGCTGCGCCGCTGGCCCGAGCAAACACCAGAGCTGACGCGCCTGGGCGAACGCCTCGGCGTGCGCGGGGCTGCGCGCGCACCATTGGCGCAGGGCCCGGGCATCGGCCTGGGTGGCCTGGCCGGAGGTCAGCCGCAACAGCCAGCCCTGGGCCTGGCGCTGCAAGTCGGGATCGGGCGGAATCTGGGGCATGGTGCTCACATGAAGAGGTCGACTATCGTTCAAGACGGTTTTCCCGCGCCGGGACCGAAGCGCTGAAACACTTTTCTGTCCAGACGCATCGCGCAATGCCCCAGCGCCGCCTTGAGTTCCTTTTCCACGGTGCGTGTGGAAATGCCGAAACGCTGGGAGATTTCCTGGTGCGAGGCCTCTTCCAGCCGCGCGGCGATGAAGATCCGCCGACGTCGGGCTGGCAGTTCGTAGAGCGCGCCCAGCAGGCTCTGGATCTCGCGCTGGCCGCCGACGATGCGGGCCGGGTCCTGGTCCTCGGCCACCTGCAGCAGCGTTTCGATCTCGGCGCCGGTGAGCAGCCGGGCATCGGCCTCGCGGCGGTCGGCGGCAACGTTCAAGGCCATGCGGTACAGGTAGGCACCAGGCTTGTGCAGGTCGTGCGCGGCGTCCATGCGATCCACCCGCAGGTAGGTTTCCTGCAGCACATCGTTGGCCAGGTCATCCGAGCCGAGCCGGCGCCTCAGGCGGACCCTGAAGGTGTCGTAGGAGGTCAGAAACAGCTTGACCAGCGCACTGTCCCGAGGTTTGTTCATGCCGCCGCAGCTCCTTGCGAAAGAGGGCAATCCATAGGTTCCGGGCGCAGCAACAGGGTCAGCGGCTGTGCCAGTGAAGTCGGCGGCGCCTGCTCCAGGCGCACCGCCCGCAGCCGCTCGACCAGCGCGGCATCGCGGGCAAAGTCGCCCGTGGAGGCCAGCAGCCGGCTCTGCACCAGCTGCCCGCTGGCATCGATCCAGACCTGCACGGCCGCCCGGTAGCTGCCCGGGCGGGTCGACGGCCAAGCGCACAGAGCGCGCTCGACCGCGTGTTGCAATGCCACCGCATAACTGCCCGACGCCGGGCCTTCACTCCGGCCACGCCCCGGCGTTGTGCGCAGGCGCAACGGTTGCAGGGTGAATCCACCACTGCCGTGGCGCGCCTGCAGGCCGGTCCCTTGCAACAAGCGCTGCAAACCCTCGCGCGCCGTGTAGCGGCCGCGCAGCGGGCTGGAGCGCTGGCCGGCGAGCAACGCCTGGTCGACCAGCACCGCCAGGCCACTCTGCCGGCCGAAGCTGTCCAGCGCCCGGTCCAGCGCCTGCGCCGGTAGATCGAAGGTCAGTAACGACTGGCCACGCGCCCCTGGCGCCGCCACCAACCAGGCCAGTATCAGCGCGCCGACCACAAGCAATGCACGCACGGGAGATCAGGCCTCCTTGCTGGCCGCCGTCGCCGGGGAAACGTCATCCTGGGGCCTGTGTATGACGCTGTGGTGACAGGCCTCGGCAATCAAAGCTTCACCCCGTCCCCTGCCGGCAGCGGATAGACTGGCGCAAGGAATGACTGCACGGAGAAGCATCATGGCCCGACTGCCGCTGATCACTTTGCCCCTGCTGCTGGCCTGCGCCCTGCCGGCGCTGGCCGAACCGCCCAAGGGCTGCATCGACGTGCAGGTCGGGCAATCGCGGGCGCTGGCCTACGACTGTCTGACCCGACAGCTGCAAGGGGCCGATCCGCGCGCCGCCAAGGGCCTGCGAGATCAGCTCGACCCGGTCAAGCAGATGCAGCGCAGGGCACCAAACCAGATGGGCTTGGCGACTCCGGCAGCGACCTCGACGCGCATGGGCAACAGCTTTGGCAGTTCGGTGGTGCCACAGCGGCCTTGAAGTGCCTGACAGGCGTTTCGGATAAGCTGCCCCGGGTTACTCTTCACGGCGCAACAGATAGGTATCCATGATCCACCCCTTGCGCCGCCGCGCCTCATCGCGCAACTGAAGGATGCGCCCCTTCACCGCCTGCAACGGCCCGCTCACCAGCAGCTCGTCCGGCGTGCCCAGGTAGGCGCCCCAGTAGATCACCAGTTGCGGATCATCCAGGGCGGCGAACGCGCACTGGCCGTCGAGCATCACCAGCACATTGTCGATCCGCGTCTGTTCGCCCAGGCGTCGCCCCGGCAGCACGGTCAGCGGCTCGCCGATACGGTTGAGCGGGATCTGGTGACGGGCGGCCAGCGCCTGGATGCTGCTGATGCCGGGAATCACCTGCAAGGCCAGCGTCAGGCCGCGTTCGCGGACCAGGTCGAGAATACGCAGGGTGCTGTCGTACAACGCCGGCTCGCCCCAAAGCAGGAACGCGCCGACATCATCGCTGCCCAGCTCATCCTCGATCAGCCGGGCGTACAATGCGGCGCGCTGGGCGTGCCAGTCCTGCACGGCGCCGACATAATCCGGCGCCTGGCCGTCCCGGCGCGGGTCCTCGACCTGCACCAGGCGGTAACCGCCCTCGGGCAGGTAGCGCTCGAGGATGGCCCGGCGCAGGCGCACCAGTTCGTCCTTGTCGCTGCCCTTGTCGAGCACGAAGAACACCGTGGCGCGCCGCAACGCCTCCACCGCCTCGTAAGTGACCTGGCGAGGATCGCCCGGTCCGATGCCGATCAGTAGAAGCTGTTTCATCGCCTGCCCTGCCTGGTTGCCGGTGGTCATTGTCGACCGACCACCGGCCGTTTGGCAAAGCGGGTCAGAAGATCGAGAAGTTGTAGCTGACAATGACCCGGGTTTCATCCATGTCACGCGCCCACTTCTCGTAGTTGCTGCGGTAGGTGGAGTTGCGCAGGCGCACGCTGACGTCCTTGAAGGTGCCGCTCTGCACCTGGTACTTCAGCTCGCTGTCGCGTTCCCATTCCTTGCCTTCGGCGTTGCTGCCAGGGACCTTCACATTGTCGCCATTGATGTAGCGGGTGAAGAAGGTCAGGCCGGGCACGCCCAGGGCCTTGAAATCGTAGTCGTAGCGCACCTGCCAGGAGCGCTCCTGGGCGGCGGCGAAGTCGTTGACCTGGGCATAGTTGACCAGGTAGGGGTTGGTGCCGTCGAGGTACGGCATGGCGCTGTCGCCGTACATGCGCTGCCAGCCGGCGCTGAGCTTGTGCCCACCCAGGCTGTAGCCAAGCATGCCGCTGAAGGCGCGGTGGTCGATGCGCCCGGCACGGGCATTGCCGATGTCGTCGCTCTTGATCACCCGCAGGTCCGCCGACAGCGTGCCGACTTCCAGCGGCTGGCTGGCGACCAGCCCGAGGAAGTGCTGGCGGTAGATGTTTTCCAGCTTGGACACCTGGTACTGCGCGCTGACGCGGTCGTTGAAGCGGTAGTCGACGCCGGCCAGGTCGAAATGATCGGCCTCGATATCGCAGGCATAGCGCTTGTTCTTGCAGTGCACGCGGATGTCCTGGCGGTCGGTGGAATCACGCGCGGTGTACTGGTTCAGGCGTGCCAGGGTGAACTTGAGGTCGCGCACTTCCTCGGAGGTCAACCAGGCGCCATGGAACATGGTCGGCAGCAGGCGCCCGTCGTTGTACTTGAGCAGCGGCACGTCCGGCATCATCGAACCGTACTTGAATACCGTGTTGGACACCTTCACCTTGCCGGCGATGCCCATCTTGGCGTACTGGTCGGCGGAATGGCGCGGGTCGTGCCCGGACGACGGCAACAGGCCGCTATTGCTGTCGGCGGGACTGGAGTCGAGCTTGAAACCAATCATCCCCAGCGCATCCACGCCGAATCCGACCGGTCCCTGGGTATAACCGGACTGAACATTGAGAATAAAGCCCTGCGCCCACTCTTCGCGCTTCGACGCGCCTTGCTTGGAACTGGTGTGGCCGTCACGGAAGTCCCGGTTGAAATAGACATTGCGTGCTTCGACCTTGGCACTGCTGTCTTCAAGAAAACCGGCGGCCTGGGCGTTGACACCGGCACACAGGAAGAACAAGCCGGCAACTCGGCGCCCGGGGGCGAGGGGGAAAGGGGCAAACATGCGAAGGAACATCCAGAAGAAAGACGAAAAACCATCCGGGCAGTCATCTGCACCGGCACTACGCGATGAACGAATACACTTCGACCATCATCCATAATTTTCCGCCAAGGGCTCTAGCCTAAGCCATGGGACCATGGTCTAAGGTGGTTGGCCGGGTCTTTTCGAATAACGCGTAAAAAATCGGCAAAGTTCCCGAGTAATTGATAGAAAGTTTGCTGTTTACCCACTCGCAAGCGACTACTACACTCTCGCTTAGCGAACAGCTTTACCCATCCACGTGGCCGGCGTTCAGTCTGGTTTCATGTTCGTCACGTCCCGCCACGGCAGACTTACAGGAGTGAAGACAGTGTCCAGACTTGCAGAGTTTCGTGCTGCCGAAAAAGCGCTCAAGGAACAGATGGCACAACTGGAAGCGCTGAAAAAGGATGCCGGCCTTAAACGCGAAATCGAATTCGAGCAGAAACTAGTCGGCCTGATGAAAAGCTATGACAAGAGCCTGCGCGATATCATCGCCATTCTCGACCCGAAAGCCGTGACCCGCGCCCCGGCCGCGGTCAAGCAGCAACGCCGCCCGCGGGTGGTGAAGGTCTACGCGAACCCCCATACCGGCGAGCGGATCGAGACCAAGGGCGGTAACCACCGCGGGCTGAAAGCCTGGAAGGAACAGTACGGGGCGCAGACGGTGGAAAGTTGGGTGCGCTGATGAAACCTCGACACCTGCTTCACACTTTTTTCACACCCGCAGGCTCAGTATCGAACCAGCTAAAGGACTAGCGACCCCATCACGCGCCCGCACATGCGGGCCTCTAATTCCGGCGCCCCGCACTCGTGCGGGGCGCTTTCATTTGCGCTGCAGGTTGACTTCCGTATCATGGCAAACCTATTCAAGGCCCTGATTCCGGAGTACCCATGAGCCTGCACGATCTGCAAACCCTCCCCGGCGTGACCGCCCAACCAGACACTGCCACCGCCCAATTCGTGTTCAACCACACCATGCTGCGGGTCAAGGACATCGAGAAGTCCCTGGACTTCTACACCCGCGTGCTGGGCTTTCGCCTGGTGGACAAGCGCGACTTCCCGGAAGCGGCTTTCAGCCTGTATTTCCTGGCCCTGGTCGACCCGGCGCAGATTCCTGCCGATGACGCCGAGCGCCATCAGTGGATGAAATCGATCCCCGGCGTACTCGAGCTGACCCACAACCACGGCACCGAGAACGACCCCGGGTTCGCCTACCACAATGGCAACACCGACCCGCGCGGCTTCGGCCACATCTGCATTTCGGTACCGGACGTACGTGTTGCCTGCGCCCGCTTCGAGGCGCTGGACGTCCCGTTCCAGAAGCGCCTGCAGGATGGCCGCATGAACCACCTGGCCTTCGTCAAGGACCCCGACGGCTACTGGGTCGAGGTCATCCAGCCGACCGAACTCAAGGGCTGATACCCACCGGTCGCGCTCGTCGGGCCGGGAACTCCCGGCCCCTCGCTGTGGTATATGGAAGTAACGCCTGTTCCAAGCCACAGCGAGGTAAGGACGATGCAAACCCTTCACTTTGAATACCGCGACCACACCATCACCGCCAGCGTGATGCCCCACCCCGACTCTCCCCTGCCCTATGCTGCAGGCTGCGTGATCACCGACCCTGCCGGCCACAGCAGCAGGCGACTATCGATGCCGATGAAGTTCTTCGCCGACCTGGAGAATGCCCAGCACGTGTCCCTGGCCCATGGCCGGGCGCTGGTTGACCAGCAGCTGGATGAGAAGGATCAGCGGGTGTTCTGATAACCCCACGCCAGCAGCCAGCACCCACAGAGATTGCGCTTCGCTCACAGGCAAAGCGAACAGTGTGGGAGCCGGCTTGCCGGCGATACGGCGCCCTTCTATACCCAATCATCCTTCACGGGCATACGCCACGGCAGCCGCCACCTGTTCGGCTGTCGGCCGGACCCCGGTGTACAACACGAACTGCTCCAGCGCCTGAAGCGCGATGACGTCGAGGCCGGTGATCACCGGTTTGCCCAGCGCCTCGGCGGCGCGGATCAGCGGTGTGCGTGCCGGCAGGGCAACCACATCGAATACCCGCTCGGCCGCCGCGATGGCGGTTTCGCTGAAGGCCAGCTGGTCGGCCTCCGGGCCTCCGGCCATGCCGATCGGCGTGACGTTGATCAGCATCGGCGGGCAACGGTCCTGCAGTTCAGGCAGCCAGCGGTAGCCGCAAACATCCGCCAGTTGCCGCCCGGCCTGCTCGTTGCGGGCGACGATGATGCCGTCGCGAAAACCAGCGTCGCGCAGCGCGCTGGCCACCGCCTTGGCCATGCCACCGCTGCCACGCAGGGCGAAGCCGGTCGCCGGGTCGACCCGCCGCTCGGCCAGTAGCTGCCGTACCGCCAGGTAGTCAGTGTTGTAGGCCTTCAGATGGCCTGCGGTATTGACCAGGGTGTTCACCGAGTCGATGGCCGCCGCCGAGGGGTCGACCTCGTCCACCAGGGCCAGGCAGGCTTCCTTGTAGGGCATCGATACGCCGCAACCGCGAATACCCAGGGCGCGGATGCCGGCCACGGCGGCCGGCAGATCCTGGGTGGTCATGGCCTTGTAGTAATAGTCCAGGCCCAACTGCTGATACAGATGGTTGTGAAAGCGTACGCCGAACGTACCGGGGCGCCCGGCCAGGGAAATGCACAACACGGTGTCCCTGCTCGGTGAATGGCTCATCGCGGTTCCTCTGTCATGGCTGAATCGATTGCGCCAGCGTACCAGACCCCGCCGCCGGTCGCCCCTTACACAACCTTTACCCTTTGCCAGTGCGCAGTTGACCGAGGCTGCGGTCATAGTAGACAGACCCCGAACGTGGGGTTGTCTTGCGAGGTGTCACCATGAAGCGTTTCATCCCCGGAATCGCCCTGCTGGTCGGCGCGCTGGCAATCAGCGGGCAAGCCTCGGCCCATGGTGGCGGCTGGTACGGCCCGGGGCCGGTGATCGGCGCGGCCGTGGTGGGCGCGGTGGTCGGGGCGGCCGTATCGGGCGGCCACGACCGCACTGTCTACGTCGAACGCCAGCCGGCCTACTATCCACCGCCACCGGTCTATGTGCAGGCGCCGCCACCGCCGGTGTATTACCAGCCCTATGTGGTCGAGCGCTATGTGCCCGCCCCGCCGCCGGTCTACCGCCGCTATTATGGCCCGCCGCCGGTGTACTACGGCCCGCCGCGCTGGTAAGCGGCATAGTTGATAAAAGCAATGACCACTATCGAGGACATTGATTTCAAACCCTGAAGACGCCTGGGTAAGGTAGGGCCATGTTCGAGAGGAGATCCGCCATGGCCCCGATCCAGATCATGTCCGTTGTCGGCAGCGCAGTCCCCAGCAGCCTGCGCCAACAGGGCCTTTTGGCCTGCTGGTACCTGCTGCGCGACGGTGAAGCCATCAGTGGCCCGTTGACCAGCCGCCGCTGCGCCGAGACCCTGGCCGGCCGCTTGCTCGACCAGACCTGGGTCGCCTGACCCCGAATTTGTTGTGTGTTGCTCCCTAAGCCCTTGTAGCCCGCCACCCGGCGGGCTTTTTTTTGCTCGCCAACCGGCCGCCTACAAGTGCCCCGCCCACACGGCAAGTGGCAGTGGCGGTTGCTGGTCGAGGATACGGCGCCAGATCAAACTCAACCGCTCGCCATCGAACAGGGAGGCGGCACCGCCACCAATCCAGCCCCTGGGCTGGATCACCGTCCATTGCCCTGCGGCATCACGCCGGGCCATTTCGAAGCGGAAACTGTAGTTGCCTGGCATGCCCATGCGCAGGTCGGTGACCACCAGCGAGTCACCCATGATGTCGTAGCGCAGCCAGTCATCGGTGAACCAGCGCAGGCGCTCGTACAGTGGCGAGCCCGCCAGTACCTTGGCAGCCTCCAGATTGCGCGACTGGTGCAGCATCTCCGGAGGTTCGCGATCGAACCCGCTGCTCACGCCCTCGTAGTAACCGCCATCCGGGGTTTTCGCCAGCACCCGCCAGATCAGGCTGTTGAAGGCGATGGGCACCGCGCGGACCTCACTGGCCTCGACCCCCTGCGCCTGCAAGGCCAGGTGAAAACGTTGCTCGGCGGCCATGCGCCCGGCCAGGCCGAAGCCCAGGTAGAGCGTGCTAAATCCCAGTGCCAGGCACAGCATCGCGGTCGCCCTGCCTTTCAGGCCCCTGATCGCCGCATAGCCCACCGCCAGCAGCAACGGCACGGTATACACCGGGTCGATGATGAACACCGCCGCCCAGCTTTCCGGCGTCAGGTGCAGGGGCCAGAACAGCTGGGTGCCATAAACGGTGAAGGCGTCGAGCACCGGGTGGGTGACCAGCGCCAGCCAGAAGGCCAGGAACAGCCTGCCTGGGGTATAGCCTCGGCCTGGCCAACGCCAGGCGACCAGCCAGGCAAGCAACAGGGCCAGGCCGGTCAGGACGAAGATCGAATGGGAAAAGCCACGGTGGAAGGTCATCTGCGACACCGGGTCGGCGTAGCGGATCACCACATCCAGGTCGGGCAATGTCCCCAGGGCGGCGCCGTAGATCAGCGAGCGGCGGCCCTGGATACGGCCCAGTACGGCGCCTTGCAGGGCCGCGCCGAGCACGGCTTGGGTGATTGAGTCCACGGCAAACGTCTCGTGCAGGGTCTATCAGATGGCGTGACGCAACATTGCCAGTACCTGCGCATGCAACGCCGGATCGCCACACGCCACCACGCAGCCCCCGTCCTGGGCCGAGCCGCCATCCCAGGACGTGATGACCCCACCCGCGCCTTCGATGATCGGCATCAACGCCTGCACGTCGTACGGCTGCAGGCTGGCCTCGACGATCACATCGACGAATCCGGACGCCAGCATGCAGTAGGCATAGCAATCACCGCCATAACGCATCAGCCGGGCCTTGCCGGCGACCGCCTCGAACGCCGCCTTGCGCGCCGGGGTGTCGAACATGTCGGGGGTGGTGCACATCAGCGTGGCCGACGCCAGGTCGGCGCAGGCGCGGGTCTTAAGCGCCGTGCCATTGCGCCAGGCGCCGTGCGGAGTGCCGATGAAGCGTTCGCCGGTGAACGGCTGGTTCATCACCCCGAGTACCGGGCGGGTACCGTCGTTGAGAGCGATCAGCGTGCCCCACAGCGGCAGGCCGGTGATGAAGGCGCGGGTGCCATCGATCGGGTCGAGTACCCAGGTCAGCGGGCTGCTGCCCAGTGCCGCGCCCTGCTCTTCACCCAGTATGCCGTGGGTGGGATAGCGGGCCTGGATCAGCGCGCGCATGGCCTCTTCGGCGGCCTTGTCGGCGATGGTCACAGGGTCGTACAGGCGCCCCCCCTTGTCCTCGACATCCAGGCTGGCACGAAAGTAAGGCTGGATCGCCGCCGCGGCGGCATCGGCCAGTTGCTCGGAGAAAGAGCGGAATTCGCCGATCTGTTCAGCGCTCAGGGACATGGGGCGGTCTCGTTGTGGGATGGGATGCGCATCATACCCGAGTCGTGCGCGGACACACCTGCGGCGCCACCCATGATATTGTTATGCCATTATCGCCGCTTCATTTAACCGTCACTGATTCGTTGTACTAGGATAGCTAGCAGCCCCGATGGCCCGGCCGACAGTCAAGGATGCTGGTTGCTGGCGCAAGGGCCTCCGTTCCACCGCCTATCATGGATGACACGATGAGTTCGCACCTGCTTTTTCCGCAGATCGGTAAAGTCATAGCCAGTACCGGCAGCCGCCATTTCCCCCGGCACCTGCACGACCTGATCCAGACCCACCTGACCATCGACGCCACGCATATCCGCCAACTGCGTATCAACCCGGCCTGCGCCAGCCAGCCAGACGCGACCCTGATCAGCGAGACGGTGTTCAGCGCCGGCGATACGGGTGACGGCTTCGACGACCCGGCGCGCCTGCACCTGGCCCGGCGCAAGGATGGTTTCCGCTACGAAATCACGGTCTTGCGGGCCGACACCCGCGTTGGTTTCTCAGCTACCGATCGCAGCCGGCTGGAGGACATTTCGCCCTTGCTGCTGCCAATGCTGGAAAAACACATCAATGCCCTGCAGCCTGCCGCGCCGGTACCCGCAGACCCTGACAGCCTCGAACAGCGTTTTCTCGAACGCCTGCGTCAGACCGGCATCCGCCTGTCGGAACGTGAGATGCAAGTGTGCGAGGGCTTGCTGGCCGGGCGCACGGCGCCGCAGCAAGCCGAGCATCTGCGGCTCAAGGTCAATACGGTGGAAAGTTACCTGCGCCGGGCGGCGATCAAGCTGGGCATCAGCGGCCGCCACTCGCTGATGCGCTGGATGTATGCAGAGATCTAGTGTGGTGTTTCACAAATAACGACCATAACTCGCGGCGCTTTTTGCGCTCATGCGGCGTTGTCGCTCCTCGCCGTAGCTGGGCTACGACTCGTCGCGACGCCTTGCTTGAGCACAAAAATCGCTCGCGATTTATTGGTCGTATTTGCAAAACACCACACTAGCCAGACCGAATGCCCACAGGCACGCAAGATCGAGCACCGCGGAAGCGGCGCTCGATCCCGAGCGCTCAGGCCTAGTCCCGTGCCAACGCCTCGATAGGGTCCAGACGCGCCGCATTGCGCGCCGGCACGAAGCCGAACACGATGCCGATCAAGGTCGAGCAGACGAACGCCGTGACCACCGACCCCAGTGAAAACACCATCTCCCACTGCTTGACGAAAAGCGCGAACAGATACCCGATCCCATAGGACAACCCGATCCCGATCACCCCGCCGATCAGGCAGACCATCACCGCCTCCACCAGGAACTGCTGGCGGATATCCGACTGCCGCGCCCCCACTGCCATGCGGATGCCGATCTCGCGGGTGCGCTCGGTAACCGACACCAGCATGATGTTCATCACCCCGATCCCCCCCACCACCAACGAAATCACTGCGATCAGCGACAGCAGCAGGGTCAGCGAGCGGCTGGTCTTCTGCACGGTCTGCATGATGCTGTCGAGGTTGTTGGTGAAGAAATCCTTGGTGCCGTGGCGCTGCAGCATCAGTTTGTTGACCTCCTCCTCCACCCGCTTGCTCGGCATGCCGTCCTTGATCCGCACACTGATGCTGTCCAGGTGGCGCTGGCCAAGCACGCGCCCGGCGGCGGTCTCGTAGGGCATCCACACGTTCAGGGTGTTGCCGGCGACGAACAGGTTCTTGTTCTCGGCGGTCACGCCGATCACCGTGCACGGCAAGTTGCCGACCAGGATCACCTGTCCAAGCGGGTTGATCCCATCGCCAAACAGGCGCTTGCGCGTGTTGTGGTCGATCACCACCACCTGTGCCTGGCGCCGGGCATCATCGGCGCTGAACACGATCCCTGCGGCCAAGGGGATGTTGCGCACCTGGAAGTACTGCTCGCTGACACCGTTTAGCTGCACATCGGCGTCGATGTTGCGGTAGCGCACCAGCGAACTCTGACCGATCACCGGGGTGGCGCTGTCGACGTAGTAGAGTTCGTTGAGCGCGGTCACGTCAGCCGGCACCAGGGTCTCGATGGCCTTGGCCCGGCTGTCGCCGAAACTGGTGCCGGAGTAGATGTCGATGGTGTTGCTGCCGATCGCCTGGATGTCCTTGAGCACGTAGCCCTTGGCGCCCTCGCCGATGGCCGAGATCGACACCACCGAAGTGATGCCGATGATGATCCCGAGCATGGTCAGCAGGGTGCGCATGCGGTGCGAGACCAGGGCGATCCAGGCCATCTTGAAGGCCTCGCGGAACAACCCGAGGCTGGCCACCAGCCGCCGTGGCGCCTGCTCGCGAGCGGGCGCCGCCTCGGCGGCCGGTGCAGTGGGCTCGGCGCGGGTGCGCCGGTCACTGACGATCTGCCCGTCGCTGACCTCGATGATCCGCTCGGCGTGGGCGGCGACCTTGGGGTCGTGGGTCACCAGGATCACCGTGTGCCCGGCGCCGTGCAGTTCCAGCAGGATGTTCATCACTTCCTTGCCGCTGGCGGTATCGAGCGCTCCGGTCGGCTCGTCGGCGAGGATCACCTCGCCGCCGTTCATCAGCGCCCGGCAGATACTGACCCGCTGCTGCTGGCCCCCCGACAGCTGGCTGGGCCGGTGCGCCAGGTGTCCGCCCAGGCCCAGGCGGCCCAGCAGCTCCCGCGCCCGGGCATGGCGTCCGGCCTGCGCCACGCCGGCGTACACCGCCGGGATCTCGACATTGCGCAGGGCATCCAGGTGCGGCAACAGATGGTAGCGCTGGAAGATGAAACCGAAGTGGTCACGCCGCAGCGCGGCCAGGGCGTCGTCGTCGAGATCGCGGGTTTCCCGGCCGCTGACCTGGTAGCTGCCGGCGCTGGCATGGTCCAGGCAACCGAGGATGTTCATCAGCGTCGACTTGCCCGAACCCGAGGCGCCGATGATCGCCACCAGCTCGCCGGCATGGATCTCCAGGTCGATGCCCTTGAGCGCCAGGAACTCGCGGTCGCCCGCCATGAAGCTGCGGCTGACCCCGTCCAGGCGCAGCAACGGCTGCTCCTCGAGCGCCGACACCGCCCGTGCCGGCGACAGTTCCACGTTCATGTTCATGCTCACGCCCCCGCCTCGCCCGACACCGGCTCGCCGATCACCACGCGGTCGCCTTCGGCCAGGCCGTCCTTGACCTGCACCTTGACGTTGTTGTTGATCCCCGCCTGGACCTTGCGCACCTGGGCGAAGCCCTTGCCATCGAGCACCCGCACCGGGAAGCTACCGTCGGCGTCACGCGGCCCCAGCGCCGCCACTGGCACGGTGAGCACGCCCAAGGCGGTGTCGAGGACGATACGCACCTGGGCGGTCATCGAGATGCGCAGCCGGTGCTCGGGGTTGGGCACCTCGAACAACGCGTTGTAGAACACCGCGCTGGCCTGCTTGGCGGCGCCGCCGCTCTTGTCGCTGCTTTCCAGGTAGTTCTGCGGCGCAGGCTCGGTGCCGCGCAGCTTGGCGTAGTAACGTTTGTCGTCACCGAGGATGGTGAAGTACACCTGCTGGCCGGGGCTGATATGAATCACATCGGCTTCGGACACCTGGGCCTTGATGGTCATGGTGTCGAGGTCGGCGAGCTTGAGGATTACCGGCGCCAGCTGGTTGGAGATCACCGTCTGCCCTTCCTGGGTGACGATACCCACCACATGGCCATCGATCGGCGCGACGATACGGGTGTAGCCGAGGTTGACCCGGGCCGTGTCGATCTGCACCTGGGCGCTCTTGATCTGCGCGTCCAGCGAGCGCAGGTTGGCTTGTTGCACCTCGAACTCGGACTCGGCGTTCTCGAAGTCCTGGCGCGAGATCGACTCGTCGGCCTGGAGCACGTCGTAGCGTTCGTACACCCGCTTGGCCTGCTTGAGCTTGGCCTGCACCGAGCGCCGCTCGGCCTGCAGCTTCTCGGCGTCGACCTCGGCCTGCCGCAGCGAGTTGCGCGGCACCAGCGGGTCGATTTCGGCCAGCCACTGGCCTTCGGCGACCTTGTCGCCAAGCTTCACCTTGAGCGACTTGAGTTGCCCTGAGACCTGGGCGCCGACGTCCACCTGGCGGATACCTTCCAGGGTGCCGGTGGCCAGCACCGCGTTTTCGATATCGCCACGCTCGACCGTGGCGGTGATGTACTGCGGCGGCTTGGCCGGGGCCTGCACCGCGTACAGCACGATGCCGGCGACCAGGGCCGCGGCGACACCGAGGGTGATCTTGCGAAACTTCGTCTTTTCCATAAAACCGTTCTTCCTGAAGCTGATGAGGTCCCGTGGGAGCAGGCTTGCCCCGCGATAACGCCACTCCAAGGTGACGCCATCACTTTGCAAGCCCGCTCTCACGACGGTGTTACTGCTTCACCCTGCTGTGATACAGGGCCTGCCCGTCATGCCACCAGGCGGCCAGGCTGAATACATCCGGCACCTTGAGGATGCTGAAATGGTTGCCTGGCCCCTGCCACACCTCCAACTGCGGCAGCCATTCACGCCAGCCGTCTTCCATCACCTGTTGCTCGCCCTGGTTGCCGGCCGCGTCCAGGCTCGGATCGGTCACCAGCACCAGCCGCGCCAGACCATCGAATCCCCCCTCGGGGCGATACACCGTGCGCAGCGCCGTGGCGAAGGTTCGCACCACGCCCTCAAGCGCCTGCGGCGAAGAGCGCGACGGCATCAGGCCGCCCCGTACCATCGCCGCGTGCAACTGACGCAGCTGTTCCTGATCGTCGGTTTCAGCGAAGGCTACAGGTTCGATGCCCAACGTCTTGCCGGTGGACAGTTGCAACGATTCGACAAGCCGCTGCAGGGCCTGGGTAAAGGTGTACGGCTTGCCGCAACTACCCCCCGCCCCCGGCGCCTCGCTGTCGATCAGGGTCAGGGAGCGCACCTCGCGCCCCTTGGCCTGCAGGCGTATCGCCATGGCATGGGCCACCCAGCCACCGAACGAGTGCCCGACCAGGTTCAACGGTCCTTCGGGGTACAGCGCCTCGATGGCCTGGGCATGGCACGCCGCAGCCACCTCGACCGAGCAATGGGGCACTTCACCCGCAACCAGGCCACGCGCCTGCAGGCCATGCACCGGCCAGTCCGGCCCCAGCGCCTCGGCCAGGCCGATGAAGCTGGTCACGCTGTCGCCGGCGCCCGGCACGCAGAACACCGGCACATGGCCCGGCACGCCACTCTGGATTGCCAGTAGCGGCTGGTGCGCCGCCGGCGCGAGCGCCGACGCGGCCTGCATCGCCTGGGCGATGGCCTGGCCGAGCACGGCGGCTTGCGGGTCCTGCACCATGCTCTGGTGATCGCCCGGCACGCTCAGGCACTTCAGCTCCTGCCCAGGCAAGGCCTCGGCCCAGCCCAGGCTCGGGCTGTCGGTGACGATACCGGCGCTGCGCTGTTCGGCGATGAACAAGTGCAGCGGCACCGGCAACGGCGCCAGGCGATAGTGAGCCAGGGCATGGCCATGGGCCAGGTGACGCTCGAAGAAGTGACGCAACTGTCCATCGCTGGCCTGGGCCAGGCCGGGCACCAGCAACTGCCGCTCACGGCAGTGGGCAAGCAGTGCCTCGAAGGGCAATGCGCCCGGCTGCAACGCCTCGATCTCGGCCAGTTGCGTAGTCCCCGCCTCGCCCTGCGCCTGCCAGTGCACGCGGCAATGCAGCAGCAACTGCGCTTGCACCAGGTGCGGCCCTTGCCAGCGCGCCTTGCCCTGGTCGCTCAGGCGCGGCACGTAGGTGTCGATCAGGCCGACGAAGGCCACCGGCTCGTCCGCACCCAGCAATTGCGCCGCTACCTCGTAGGCCAGCACACCGCCGAACGACCAGCCGGCCAAGCGATACGGCCCGTGTGGCTGCACGGCGCGAATCTGCCGCACCAGGCGCGCAGCCAGGCACTCCATGGTGTTCAATTGCACCTGCCCGACGGCGACGCCGGCCAGCCCATAGATAGGGAAATCACCTTCGATATGCCGCCCCAGGACCGGGAAATACAGGTCCAGGCCACTGAACTCATGGATCAGGAACAGCGCAGGCTGGCTGCCTGCGGCACGCACCGTGAGCAGGCCTTGCGCCTCGTCCTCGGCCGTCACCTCGTCGAGCAGCGGCGCCAGGGCGGCAATGGTCGGGTGCTGGAACAACTGGGCCAGGGTCGTGTGCAGGCCAGCCTGGCGCATCTCGCCCACCAGGCGGATCGCCGACAGCGAATGCCCGCCCAGCTCGAAGAAGCTGTCATGCCGCCCGACTCGCTCGACCTCGAGCACCTGCGCCCACAGCGCCGCCAAGGCCTGCTCCACCGGCGTCACCGCCGCCTCGAACACCGCCACGGCCAGGTCCTGCGCGCCCGGCAGTGGCAGGGCCCGACGATCGACCTTGCCGTTGTTGGTCAGCGGCAGCGCCTCAAGTGCGACGAACGCTGCCGGCAACATGTACTCCGGCAACCGATCGCGCAGGAAAGCACGCAACGCCGCACCGTCCAGGGCCATGTCGGTACGGGTGTACCACGCCACCAGGCGCAACGGCCCCTGCTCCAGGCGCAGGGCCATGACCACGGCCTCTTCCAGGCCCGGGCACTGGGTGAGGTGTTGCTCGACCTCGCCCAGCTCGATGCGAAAGCCGCGGATCTTCACCTGGTCGTCGGTGCGGCCCAGGCATTCCAACTGGCCATCCTCGCGCCAGCGGGCCAGGTCACCGGTGCGGTACAACCTCGCCCCGGCACCTGCGGCGAATGGATCGTCGAGGAAGCGTTCGGCGGTCAGCTGCGGACGATTCAGGTAGCCGAGGGCGACGCCGTCGCCGCCGATGTACAGTTCGCCGGTGACGCCCTCGGGCAGCAAGCGCCCGTGGCAATCGAGGACATAGGCCGTGGTGTTGCCGATCGGGCCACCGATGGGCACGTGCTCGCAGCCGTCGACCAGCGCCCGCACCGTGCTGGCGGTGGCGAAGGTGGTGGTCTCGGTGGGCCCGTAGCAGTGCACCAGGCGCAACTGCGGCGCCCGGGCCAACAAGGCGCGGAAGCTGGCGGGCTCGCCGCGCTCGCCGCCGCACAGCAGGATGCGCAGCCCGGCCAGGGCTTCGGGGATCAGTTGCACATACTGGTTGAACAGCGCCGTGGTGACGAACATCACACTGGCGCCGCCCTGGCGCAGGGCGGCGGCGAACTGCGCCGGCTCGACCAGGGTCTGGTGGTCGATCACCAGCACCTGGCCGCCGTTGAGCAGGCCGCCCCAGACATCCATGGTCGCGGCGTCGAACGCAGGGTTGGCGACGAAGGCGAAACGGTCCGTGGCGTTGAAGTCGGCATAGCCGTTGTTCAGCACCAGCCGGGCGATGCCGCGATGGGTCACCCGCACCCCTTTCGGCGTGCCGGTGGAGCCGGAGGTGTACATCACGTACGCCACCGCGTCGGCCTCCTGGGCCAGGCCCGGGTTGTGCGTGGGCTGCTCGTCCAGCGCCAGGCAGTCCAGGTCGATGCGCCGCGTCTCGCAATCGGCCGCCAGGCTGCCGAGGGTCAGCAGCATCACCGCCTGGCAGTCCTGGACCATGAACGCCTGGCGCTCGGCCGGGGCGTTGATGTCCAGCGGCACGTAGATCGCCGAACACTTGAGCACGGCCAACTGCGCGACCAGCAACGGCAGCGAGCGAGGCAGCAGGATCGCCACATGATCGCCGGCCGCCACCCCCTCGCCGATCAGCCAGTGCGCCAGGCGGTTGGCCTGCTCATTCAGCTCGGCGTAACTCAGCTGGCGCTCATCATGCAGCGCCGCCAGCGCCAACGGATGGCGCGCCACCTGTTGCTCGAACAGGCGGTGCACGGGCACCGACCTGGGGTAGTCGCGTTGCGTGGCGTTGTAGCCGAGCAATCGGCGACGCTCCTCGGCCGGCACGATGTCCAGCCGCTCCAGGCCTTGCTCGGGATCATGTGCCAGGGCCTCGACCAGGTGTGCGAGAGCCTGCTCGAGGTAACCGCACAGACGCCGGGCGTCCAGGCCCGCCGCGCACTGCGCGGTCAGGCTGAAGCGCTCCCCGAGGTCGTCGATGCTCAGGGCCAGCGGGTAGTTGCTGCGTTCCTGCGCATGCAGCAGCTCGATGCCCTGCCAGGCACGCCCACTGGCAGTGTCATGGGCCAGCGCGGCGGCACTGTGGCGGTAGTTGAGCAAGGCGCTGAACAGCGGCGCACCGGGCGGCAAGGCACTGCAGCGCTGCGCCAGGGCCAGTTGCGCATGCTCGTGCACCAACAGCCCGGTCAGCCGGCGGTGGGTGTCGAGCAGCGCCTCACGTACCGGCAGGCGGCCCACGTCCAGGCGCAGCGGCAAGGTGTTGATGAACACGCCCAAGGCCCGCTCCATGCCTTCACCGCCCTGCAGGCGACCAAGCAGCACGGTGCCGAACATCACGCTGTCGCGCCCCGACAACTGCCCCAGCACCAGGCCCCAGGCCAGGTGCATCAGGCTGGCCGCGCCGACACCCAGCAGCCGCGCCTGTTCGCGGGCCCGCCGCGCCAGCTCGTCGTCCAGCCAGTGCTGGGCTTCGGCCACGGCGTCGGCGTGGGCCAGCGGATGCGGACCGTAGGCCAGGGTCGGCTCGTCGATATCACCCAACTGCTCGCGGAAGTACGCCTCATGCTCGGCCTCGCCGGCACCCTGCAGCACCTGGGCGATGTAGTTGCGGTACGGCACCGGCGGCGGTAAGCGCAGCTGCTCGCCGAGCAGGCAGGCCTCCAGTTCGGCGCGCAACACGTCCTGGGCCACGTGATCCATGACCAGGTGGTGGAACAGCAAGGTGGCGGTGATCCGCCCGCTGCTCGGGTCCTGGCGGTGCACCAGGCGCAGGAGCGGCGCGCGGGTCAGGTCCAGGCGCAGGCTGATCGGCTCATCCGCGGCCAGTTCCTGCACGGGCAACGCCGCCTGGCGCCATACCACCTGCACCGGCTGCGCCAGACCTTCCCAGTACAACGAAGAACGCAGGATGTCGTGCCGGGCGATCACCTGGTCCAGCGCCTGGCGCAACGCCTCCAACCGGGCCTGGTCGGCCACCGCGAAACGCGCCTGCAGCAGGTAGGGATCGTCACCCTCGCTGGCCAGGTGGTGATAGAGAATCCCCGCCTGCAACGGCCCCAGCGGGTAGATGTCTTGCACATTGGCGGCACCGCCAGGCACCTGGTCGACAATCCGCTCGATGTGCGACTGTTCCAGCGCCACCAACGGCAGCAAGTCCGGCGTGATGCTCCGGCAATCACTGCCGATGCGGTTGGTCGGCACCCGGCTTCCGCCATGCTGGCCCAGGGTCGCGGCCACGGCGGCCAGGGTCGGTTCGGCGAACAGCACGCGGATGTCCGCGTCCAGGCCCTCGGCGCGCAAGCGGGCGATCAGGGTCACGGCCAGCAGCGAGTGGCCACCGAGCTCGAAGAAATGGTCCTGGCGCCCTACCCTGGGCACATTGAGCAACTCGGCCCATAGCGCCGCCAGATGGCGCTCGGCCTCGCCTTGCGGCGCCTCGTAGGCACGGCTGAGCACCGCGTCGGCACCAGGGTCGGGCAGACGCTGGCGGTCGAGCTTGCCATTGGCCGTCAATGGCATGGCCGGCAATGCCACATAGGCCGACGGCACCATGTAGTCCGGCAAGCGCGCCTGGGCATGCTTGCGCAATGCCGCCACGCCCGGCACGGCATCGTCGGCCGTGAACCAGGCGACCAAGCGCTCACCGCGCAGCAGCACCGCCACTTCGCGCACACCCGGATGGCTGGCCAGGCAGGCCTCGATCTCGCCCAACTCTATGCGCAGACCGTGCAGTTTCACCTGGAAATCGTTGCGACCAAGGAATTCCAGCTCGCCATCAGCGCGACGACGCACCAGGTCGCCGCTGCGATACAGGCGCTCATCGACCACGAACGGACTGGCACCGAAACGTTCGGCCTCCAGCGCCGGCAGGCCCAGATAGCCACGCGCCACGCCGACGCCGCCGATGTACAGCTCGCCCACCACGCCCCGCGGTACCGGCAGGCCATGGCTGTCGAGCACATACAGGCGGGTGTTGGCGATCGGCCGACCGATCGGTGGCGCCCCTTCGGGCACGGGTTGCCGGGGCTCGAGGGTCCAGACGCAGCAGTCGACGGTGGCCTCGGTGGGGCCGTAGACGTTGTGCAGCCGCACCTGCGGTAGGCGCTCGCGCAACTGGCGCAGCAACGCCGAAGTCAGCTCGCCACCGCCACAGACCACATCGGTGAGGCTGTCGCAGGCCGCGCTGGCCTCCAGGGCGAGGAACTGCTGCAGCAGCGCGGGCACGAACTGCACCACGCTGACCCGCTGGCGCTGGATCAGCGCCGCCAGGTAGTCCGGGTCGCGCTGGCCATCCGGGCGCGCCAGCACCAGGCGCAGGCCGGCACACAGCGGCCAGAACAGCTCCCATACCGACGCATCGAAGCTCACCGGGGTCTTGTGCAGCAGCGCACCTGATGCGCTCGGGGCGATCAGCCGCGAACTCCAGTGCACCAGGTTGCACAGGCTGCGGTGCTCGACCATCACCCCTTTCGGCGTGCCGGTGGAGCCGGAGGTGTAGATCACGTAGGCCAGGTGGCGGGCGCCAAGGCCCGGCACCTGTGGATTGTCCGGCGACTGCTCGGTCCAGTCCGGCTGGTCGAGGTCCAGCCGCGCCACCGGGCTGTCGCTGAAGCGCCGGTTGCTGGCGGCATCCACCAGCAACGCCAGCGGCGCGCTGTCTTCGAGCATGTACGCCAGGCGCTCATCCGGGTAGCCCGGATCCAGCGGCACGTAGGCGCCACCGGCCTTGAGCACCGCCAGCAGCCCGACCAGCAACCGTGGCCCCCGCGCCAGGCACACGGCGACCCGGCTGTCGGCGACCACGCCCTGTTCGATCAGGCGGTGGGCCAAGCGGTTGGCCGCCGCATTCAATTCGGCGTAGGTCAGTTGCCCGTCCTCGGCCTGCACCGCGATGGCCTGCGGCGTACGCGCCACCTGCGCCTCGAACAGCGCGTGCAGCGGTTGCTGCAAGCCGCCGATCCGCTCGCTGGCGTTGCAGGCCACCAGTTCCTGGCGACGTTCGGCGGCGCCGAGCAGCTCGACCTTCGCCGGCACGGCCTGGTCGCTGCCCGCCATCGCCCAGAGTAGTTGCTCCAGGTAACCCAGGTGCCGCTCGATGGTCGCCCGGTCGAACAGCGCGGTGGCGAACTCCAGGGCGCCGCCGTAGCCGTCGGCGGTCTCGCCCAGGCTCAGGGTCAGGTCGAACTTGGCGAAGGTCTGCGTGCCACCCAGCGCCTCCAGCTGCAGCCCACCCAGGCGCAGGGCCTCGCCCGGCACACCGTTCCACGCCAGCGATACCTGGTAAAGCGGTGTGTGGGCCAGGCTGCGCGGCGGGTGCAAGCGTTCCACCACCTGTTCGAACGGCAGGTCCTGATGATCCTGGGCCTGGCTCACACAGGCCTTGACCCGGGCCAGCAGCGCGCCGACATCGGGGCTGCCGGAGGTATCGATACGCAGCGCCAGGGAGTTGACGAACAAGCCGATCAGCCCCTCGACCTCGGCCTGCCGGCGGTTGGCCACCGGGGTGCCGATCACTACCTCGGCCTGGCCGGACAGGCGCGCCAGCAACACCGCCCAGGCGCCGGCGAAGAGCATGAACGGGGTGACCCCATGACGCAGGCACAGCGCTCGTAGATCTTCGCTCAGGCGCCGGTCCAGGCGCACTTCGACGCGGTCGCCCAGGTAGTCCTGACGGGCCGGTCGTGGCCGGTCGGTGGGCAGGGTCAGCAGCACCGGCGCACCGGCCAGGGCCTGGCTCCAGTAGTCGCCCTGGCGCTGCAAGGCCTCACCGCTCAGCCAGCGACGCTGCCACAGGGCGTAGTCGCCGTACTGGATCGCCAGCGCCGGCAGCGGGTCGTCGCGGCCTTCGCTGAAGGCCTGGTACAACGTCGCCAGCTCCTGGGTGAACACCCCCATCGACCAGCCGTCGGCAACGATATGGTGCAAGGTCAGCAACAGCACATGGTGGTCCGCCGCCAGGCACAGCAGGCGGCCGCGCACCGGCAGCTGGTGCGCCAGGTCGAATGGCAGCATCGCCTCGGCCTGCATCAGCTCGGGCAACTGCTGCGCCGCGCCGCGCAGGTCATGCCAGGCCAGGGCGAAGCCGCCCCGTCCGGGCGCCACCCGTACCCGCGCCTCGGCGCCTGTCTGGGTGAAGTGGCTGCGCAGGCTCTCGTGGCGCTCGACGATGCGCTCCAGCGCCCGCTCCAGGGCCTCGCGGTCCAGCGGGCCGCGCAAGGCCAGGCCCAGGGGAATATGGTAGGCGGCGCTGGCATCGTCCATCTGCGCCAGGAACCACAGCCGTTGCTGGGCGAACGACAGCGGCAGGGACTGGCCGCGCGGCGCCGGCTCGATGGCCGGCAGCACGTCGTGGCGATCCTCGGCCAGGGTCGCCGCCACCGTCAGCAGGCGGTCGTCGGCGAACAGCTCGCCCAGCGACAGCTCCAGGCCCAGCCGCGTGCGCACCTGGCCCACCATGCGCATGGCCAGCAGCGAATGACCGCCCAACTCGAAGAAGCGGTCCTGACGCCCCACCCGCTTGAGCTGCAACAGCTCGCACCACAGCTCGGCCAGGGCAACCTCCAAGGCCCCTGCCGGGGCCTCGTAGGCCTGGCTGTCCGCTTCGCGCTCGGGCAACGGCAGGGCCCGGCGGTCGACCTTGCCGTTGGCGGTCAGTGGCCAGGCATCCAGTTGTACCCACGCCGCCGGCACCATGTAGGCCGGCAGGCGTTGTTGCAGCGCGGCACGCAGGGTACCGACCGGCTGCGCCTCGGCGCCGGCAATGTAGTAGGCCACCAGCCGCGGCTGCCCGGGCTGGTCCTCGCGGGCCACCACCAGCGCTTCGGCGACCCCCTCCAGGGCGAGCAGCTGCGCCTCGATTTCCCCCAGTTCGATGCGCAGTCCGCGCACCTTCACCTGGTCGTCGTTACGGCCCAGGTAGTCGAGGGTGCCGTCGGCATTCCAGCGCGCCAGGTCGCCGGTGCGGTACATGCGTGCGCCGGGCACCTCGCTGAACGGATCTTCGAGGAAACGCTCGGCGCTCAGGCCTGCGCGGTTCAGGTAGCCGCGCGCCACACCGGCTCCGCCCACGTAGAGTTCGCCGGCCACACCGCACGGCACCAGCTGCCGCGCATCATCCAGCAGGTACACGCGGGCATTGGCGATCGGCCGGCCGATGTCCAGCACGCCGCCCGGCAGCACCAGGCCCGAGGTGGCGACCACGGTCGCCTCAGTGGGGCCGTAGTTGTTGACCACGACAAAGCCGGGGTCGCTAGTGAACTGGCGCAGGCGGTCGCCGCCGATCAGCAAGGTGCGCAAGGTCGGATGACGCAGCCCCTGGGTGAAGGCGTACTCGGCCACCGGGGTCGGCAGGAACGCCACCTTCAGGGGTTGCTCCAGCCACCAGGCCAGCAGACCGTCGAGCTGCTCGTTGCCCAACTGCGCTGGTGGCAAGTGCAGCACCGCCCCGGCGCACAGCGCCGGCCATACTTCCCAGGCCATGGCGTCGAAACCGAAGCCGGCGACGCTGGCGGTGTGATCCCCCGCGCCCAGCTCGAAGGCCTTGCAGTGCCAGTGCACCAGGTTGGCCAGGGTGCGGTGCTCGACCATCACGCCCTTGGGCTGGCCGGTGGAGCCGGAGGTGTAGATCACGTAGGCCAGGTGGCTGGCCTGCAGGCCGGCGACCTCGGGGTTGTCCGCACGCTCCGGCCAGTGCGGCCTGTCCAGTGCCTGCGCCGCCACGCCCAGCCCTTCAAGGCGCACCAGCAACGCCTGCTGCGCCAGCACCACCACCGGGGCGCTGTCCTCGAGTAGATAGCGCAGCCGCTCGTCCGGGTGCGCCGGGTCCACCGGCACGTAGGCGCCACCGGCCTTGAGCACCGCAAGCAACGCCACCAGGGTGTCGAGGCCTCGGCGGGCCACCACGGCCACCCGCTCGTCGGGGCCGACACCTTGCCCGATCAGGTAATGGGCCAGGGCGTTGGCGCGCAGGTTCAGCTCGCCATAGGAGAGGGGCATGTCGCCTTGGCTGGCGGCCAGTGCCTGCGGTGCGCGGGCCGCCTGGGCCTCGACCAGGCCATGCACGGTCTGCCCGTTCGGGAACGCCAGGGCACTGCGATTGAAGGTGTCCAGCAGGCGCTTGCGCTCGGCCCCGCCCACCAGTTCGACCTCGGCCAGCGGCGCCTGGTCATTGGCCACCATGGCGCGCAGCATGCTGTCCAGATACCCGGCGAAACGGCGCACGGTGCTTTCATCGAACAGTGCTGTGGCGTACTCGAGGCTGCCGACCAGTGCCTCGCCCTGCTCGCCCATGCTCAGCGACAGGTCGAACTTGGCTACCTGGCCGACCTGTTCCACGCCTTCCAACTGCAGCCCCGCCAGGGTCGGCGCGGCGCCCTCGGTGGCCAGCCAGTTGAGGGTGGTCTGGAACAACGGGGTATGGCCGAGGCTGCGCGCCGGCCGGACGATCTCCACCACCTGCTCGAAGGGCAGGTCCTGGTGCGCCTGGGCGTCGAGCAGGCGGGCCTTGACCTGCGCCAGCAGGCGCTCGGTGCTCGGCGCGCCCGCGGTATCGATACGCAGGGCCAGGGTATTGACGAACAGGCCGACCAACGGCTCCAGTTCGGCGCGCCCGCGCCCGGCCACCGGGCAGCCCACCACCACCTCGGCCTGCCCGCACAGCCGGGCCAGGGTGGCGGCCCAGGCGCTGAGCATAACCATGTACAGCGTCACCTGGTGTCGCTGGGCCAAGGCCCGCAGGCCGGCCCCCAGGCGCGCATCCAGCTGCAGCGCCAGGCTGGCGCCGCTGAAATCCTGGCGCGCCGGTCGTGGCCGGTCGCTGGGCAGGCTCAGCAGCGTCGGCGCGCCGTCCAGGGCCTGGCGCCAATAGTCGGCCTGGCGTTGCAGTTGCTCGCCGGCCAGCCAGCGCCGCTGCCACACGGCGTAGTCGCCATATTGGATGGCCAGCGCCGGCAGCGGGTCGTCCTTGCCCTCACGCAGCGCCGGGTACAGCGCGTTCAATTCGCGGGTCAGCACGCCGAGGGACCAGCCATCGGCGACGATATGGTGCACGGTGAGGAGCAGCACATGGTGCGCCTCACCCAGGCGCAGCAGGCTGGCCCGCAGCAACGGCCCCGTTGTCAGGTCGAAGGGGGCGGCGGCCTCGTCGCGCAGGTGCCCGGCCAGTGCCTGCGGTGCCAGCGTCCGGCGCTGCAACCAGCCGGGTTGCGGGGGCGCGGCGATGATCACCTCGGCACTGTCGCCACAGGGCACGAAGCGACTGCGCAGGCTCTCGTGGCGCGCGACGATGCGCAGCAAGGCGGCCTCCAGCGCGTCGGCATCCAGTGTTCCGCGCAGGCCCAACGCCAGCGGCACGTTGTAGGCCTGGCTGCCGCCTTCCAGTTGAGCGAGGAACCACAGGCGCTGCTGGGCAAACGACAGCGGCAAGGGTTGCTCACGGGACACCGCGACGAGCGCTGGCAGCTCGCTGCGCCCGGCGCCGGCCAGCACCTGGGCCACCGCCGCCAGCTCGGGATTGGCGAACAGGTCGGCCAGGGCCAGTTCCACGCCAAGGCGCAGCCGCACCTGGGAAACCATGCGCATGGCCAGCAGCGAATGCCCGCCCAGCGCGAAGAAGTGGTCATGCCGGCCAACCCGCTCCACGTGCAGCAGCTCGCCCCACACCTGGGCCAGGGCCTCTTCCAGTTCGCCTTCGGGAGCCACGTAGGTGTGCTCGAACAGGGCCGATCGTTCCGGCGCCGGCAGCGCACGGCGGTCGAGCTTGCCGTTGGCGGTCAGGGGCAGTGCGTCCAGCGACACATACGCAACCGGCACCATGTATTCCGGCAGATGGGCCAGCAACTGCCCGCGCAGTTGCTCAGGCTGGGCCGGTTCCAGGCCCGCCTGGGCGGTGAAGTAGGCCACCAGCCGCGGTTGGCCGGGCTGGTCCTCGCGGGCCACCACCACCGCCTCGCCGATGCCCGGCAAGCCGTTCAGGCGGCTTTCGATCTCACCCAGTTCGATGCGCACGCCGCGAATCTTCACCTGGTCGTCGTTGCGGCCCAGGTAATCGAGGGTGCCGTCGGCCAGCCACCGCACCAGGTCGCCGGTGCGGTACATGCGTGCACCGAGTGTCGTGCTGAACGGGTCGTCGAGGAAGCGTTCGCGGGTCAGTTGCGCACGGTCCAGGTAGCCGCGGGCGACCCCGGCGCCGCCGATGTAGAGCTCGCCGGGCACACCCAGGGGCACGGGCTGCAGGTACGCATCGAGCACGTACAGGCGGGCGTTGTCCACGGCGCCGCCGATGTGCAGGGCGCCGCCCGCCTCCACCACGCCGGAGCTGGCCACCACGGTGGTCTCGGTGGGGCCGTAGTTGTTGACCACGGCGAAGGTCTGGGTGCGGTTGAACTGGCGCAGGCGGTCGCCGCCGATCAGCAAGGTGCGCAGGGTCGGGTGTTCGAGCTGGTGGCTGAAGGCATACTCGGCCACCGGCGTGGGCAGGAAACTGACATCCAGCGGCTGGGCGCGCCACCAGGCCAGCAGCGCGTCAAGGTCTTCGTGGCCTTCGCTGGACGGGGCCAGGTGCAGGGTCGCCCCCGCGCACAGCGCCGGCCAGACTTCCCAGGCCATGGCGTCGAAGCCGAAGCCGGCCAGGCTCGAGGTGTGACGCCCCTGGCACAGGTCGAACGCGCGGCAGTGCCAGTCCACCAGGTTGTTCAGGTTGCGGTGTTCGACCATCACCCCCTTGGGCTGGCCGGTGGAGCCTGAGGTATAGATCACATAGGCCAGGTGCGCCGGGCTCAGGCCGCTCACCTGGGGATCGTCACAGCGCGCCGGCCAGTCCGGCTGGTCGAGTGCCAGCACCGGCACCGCGCCTGTGCCCAGGCGGCCGCGCAGCGCCTGCTGGGTCAGCACGGCCACCGGCGCGCTGTCATCCAGCAGGTAACGCACGCGCTCGTCGGGGTGTGCCGGGTCCACCGGCACGTAGGCGGCGCCGGCCTTGAGCACCGCGAGCAGGCCGACCAGGGTGTCCAGGCCGCGCCGGGCGAACACCGCCACCCGGTCGTCGGGGCGCACGCCCAGGCCGATCAGCTGATGGGCCAGGGCGTTGGCGAGCCGATTCAACTGCTGGTAACTCAGCGACTGGTCGTCACAGGTGGCGGCCAGGGCCTGCGGATGGGCCTGGGCCACGGCCTCGATGCGCCGGTGCAACGGCCCATGAGTATCTGTGGCGCCAGGGGTCTGGTTGAAGGCTCCCAGTATGTGCTCGCGCTCTTCGTCCGGCAGCATCGGCAACGCGCGGACGGCAACAGCGGGTGCTTGCACCAAGGCCGCGAGCAGGCTGCGCAGGGTCTGCTCCAGATAGGCGCAGACGCGTTGCGCCGGCACATCGGGGCTGGCCAGCAAGGTCAGGCGGAAGGCTTCGCCGAAGTCGTCGACGCTCAAGGTCAACGGGTAGTTGGTGGCCTCGGCGGCATGCACGATCTCGATACCTGCCCAGCCTGCCCGGCGCACCGCCTCGGAACCCGAGGACGCGCTGTGGCGGTAGTTGAGCAAGGCGTTGAACAATGGCGTCGGTGCCGCCACGCCGCTGCAGCGCTGGGCCAGGGCCAGGGGCGCATGCTCGTGGCGCATCAGCGTGCTCAGGCGCTGGTGGGTAGCCTTGATTGCCGTGGCCAGGTCAGCGGCATCCAGGTCGACCCGCAGCGGCAAGGTATTGATGAAGATGCCCAGCGCCCGGTCGGTGGCTTCGGCACCTTGCAGGCGCCCCATCAGCACGGTGCCGAACACCACCTGCTCGCGCCCGGTCAGGCCACCCAGCACCCGTGCCCAGGCCAGGTGGAACAGGCTGGCGACGCTCACCCCCTGGCTGCGCGCCTGGCTGCGCAGGTCGCGGCACAACGCCAGGTCGAGATCCAGGGCGTGCTCGTCCAGCGCCGCGCCGTCACCCTGCACATCGCCCAGGCCATAGGCCAGGGTCGGCCCATCGACGCCCCCGAGCATGTCGCGGAAAAACGCCTCGTGCTCGGCCTCGCTCACGCCCAGCAGGGCCTGGGCCACGTGGTTGCGAAACGGCACCGGCCGGCCCAGATGGGCACTCTCGCCGAGCAGGAAGGCGAGCATTTCGTGGCGCACCACTTCCAGGGCGCTGTGGTCCATGGCCACGTGGTGGAACTGCAGGGTGGCGTGGACCTGCCCGCCGGGCTCCGGCGCCTGGCACTGCAGGCGGATCAGCGGGGCCTGGGTCAGGTCGAAGCCAGTGTCGGGCAACGCGCCGGGAGCCAGTTGCACGACACGCAGCCGGGCCTTGCGCCAGACCACCTGCAGCGGCGTTTCCAGGGTCTTCCAGTGCACCGAGGTGCGCAGGATGTCGTGTCGCTCGATCACCCCTTGCAGCGCCTGGGCGAAGGCCTCGACCCGGCTGCTGTCGGCAAACACGAAGCGCGCCTGCATCACATAGGGATCATGCTCGCCGGCACTGGCGTGGTGGAACAGCATGCCCTGTTGCAGCGGCACCAGCGGGTAGATGTCCTGCACGTTGGCCGCCCCGCCGGGAATGGCCGCGACCAGCTGGTCGAGGCTGTCCTGGTCGAGGTCGGCCAGGCTGAGCATGGCGGACGTGATGCGCTCGCAATCGGCGGGGATGCGGTTCTCCGGCACTTCGACGCTGCCCTGGCGCGCCGCCACGTATTCACCGCGCTCCAGCAGGGCGACCAGCGCCAGCTTGTGCTCGCGCAAGCGTGCCACCAGGGCCGTGTCGGTCAGGGCCTGGCGATTGCCCTGAACCACCAGTTGGCCATCCTTGAGGGCCAGCTGGACATTGTTGGCGGTCAGTGTCGCCAGTAGTTCGTTGATGCTCACAGGACGATCTCCATTCTGTCTGTGATGGCGGCATAGCCTGCCAGCGTCGGGTGTTCGAACAGGCTGCGCACGTCGGCCTCCAGGCCCGCTTCGCGCAGGCGCGAGGTGAGGGTCACCGCCAGCAGCGAGTGGCCGCCCAGTTCGAAGAAGTTGTCATGGCGCCCTACCCGCTCCACGCCCAGCAGCTCGCTCCAGATCCGCGCCAGCAGCTGTTCGGTATCGCCGGCCGGCGCCTCGTAGTCGCGGCTCGGCAGGTCAGCTGCCGGCAGCGCCTTGCGGTCGAGCTTGCCGTTGGCGGTCAGCGGCAGGGCCGGCAGCGGAATGAACAGTGCGGGCACCATGTATTCCGGCAGTTGCCCGAGCAACGCTTCGCGCAAGGCCTCGGCCGGCGGCACGTCGCCGGTGACATAGGCCACCAGGCGCGGGCCGGCCGGCTGGGTGTCGTGCACCAGCACCACGGCTTCGCGCACCCCGGCCACACGAGTGAGGCAGGCCTCGATCTCGCCCGGTTCGATGCGCAAGCCGCGCAGTTTGATCTGGTGGTCGGTGCGGCCGAGGAACTCCAATACGCCGTCGGGACGCTGGCGCACCAAGTCGCCGCTGCGGTACAAGCGGTCACCTGGCACGAACGGGCTGGCGATGAAACGCTCGGCCTGTTGCTCCGGCAAGCCCAGGTAGCCCCGCGTCACCCCGGCCCCGCCGATGTGCAACTGACCGGCAACGCCGAACGGCACCGGTTGGTCATGCGCATCCAGCACATACAAGCGGGTGTTGTCGATCGGCCGGCCTATCGGCAATGCACCCGTCGGCAACGGATCCCGCGCTTCCAGGGTCCAGACGCTGCAATCCACCGTGGTCTCGGTGGGGCCATAGACGTTGTGCAGGCGCACCTGCGGCAAGCGCTCGCGCACCTGGCGGGCCAGGGCTTCGGTGAGCTCGCCACCACCGCAGACGATGTCGGTGAGGCTGGCGCAGGCGGCGCTGGCGTCCTCGTCGAGGAACTGCTGCAGCAAGGCCGGCACGAACTGCACCACCTTGACCTGCTGCCGCTCGATCAGCCCCGCCAGGTACTGCGGGTCGCGCTGGCCATCCGGGCGTGCCAATACCAGGCGCAACCCGCTGCACAGCGGCCAGAACAGCTCCCACACCGAGGCGTCGAAGCTCACCGGGGTCTTGTGCAGCACCGCGCCTTCGCTCGGGAACAGCCCGGCGCTCCAGTGCACCAGGTTGACCACGTTGCGGTGCTCGACCATCACCCCCTTGGGCACGCCAGTGGAACCGGAGGTGTAGATCACATAGGCCAGGTGCTGCGAGGTCAGGCCAGACACCTGCGGATTGCTGCCCGGCAGGTCGTCCCACGTCGGCTGATCGAGGTCGACCAATGTCGCCGACGAACTCACCAGGGCGCGGGTGGCCTGTTGCACCAGCAACGCCCGCGGTTGGCTGTCGGCGAGCATGTGGCCGAGACGCTCGGCCGGATAGTCCGGGTCGAGCGGCACATAGGCGCCACCGGCCTTGAGGATCGCCAGCAGGCCGACCAGCAGCGGCAGGCCGCGCTCGACGCAGATCGCCACCCGGTCGTCGGGTTTCACACCCAGCGCGATCAGGTGATGGGCCAGGCGGTTGGCCTCGGCATTGAGCTGGGCATAACTCAGCTCACCCTGCTCCGCGCAGATGGCTACGGCCTCGGGCGTACGCAGGGCCTGGGCCTCGAACAGCGCCTGGAGGGTCTGGGTCAGTTCGTGAGGCCGCGCCGTGCGGTTGCAGTCGTGCACCAGCTGACGGCGCTCATCGAGCGACAGCACCGGCAGTTGCAGCAACGCCTGGCGTGGCTCGCGTGGCAGCGCTTCGACCATGGCCTGCAGCACCTGCCGCAGTTGCCCGCAGACCCGCGCGGCGCCGACCGCCGCCGGGGCCAGGGCCACCAGACGGAAGCCTGCACCGATGTCGTCCACGCTCAGGCTCAGCGGATAGTTGCTGCGCTCATTGCTCTGCAGGGTCTCGATACCCTGCAGCGCCAGGCGCTGGGCCTCGTCCGCCTGGGTGCCGTGACGGTAGTTGAGCATCGCGCTGAACAGTGGCGCCGGCGCCGGTACGCCGCTGCAGCGCTGGGCCAGGGCCAGCGACGCATGTTCGTGGGCGAGCAAGGCGCTGAGGCGCTGCTGGGTCTGATGCACCGCCTCCTGCAGGGTCGTGGCGCGCAGGTCCAGGCGCAGCGGCAGGGTGTTGATGAACATGCCCAAGGCCTGTTCGGCGCCCTCGCCAGCCTCCAGCCGGCCCAGCAGCACGGTGCCGAACACCACGCTGTCGCGGCCGCTGGTGGCGGCCAGCAGACGGCCGTAGGCCAGGTGGAACAGGCTGGCGACGCTGACACCCAACCGCCGGGCATGTTGCCGCAGGTCTGCGCACAGGGTCTCGTCCAGCCACAGCTGGGCCTCCTCGATGCCCTGGCCATCGACCTGCACGTCGCCCAGGCCGTAGGGCAGCGTCGGCTCGTCGATATCACCCAGTTGCTCGCGGAAGAACGCCTCGTGCTCGGCCTGGCTGACGCCCAGGCGCGCCTGGGCCACGTAGTTGCGATACGGCGCGCCCTGCCCGGCGGGCACCGCTGCGCCCTGCAGGTAACCGACCAGCTCGCGGCCTAGTACATCCAGAGCGGTATGGTCGAGGACGATATGGTGGAATTGCAACGCGGCCAGCAACCCTGGACCTTGCGGGTCCGACCAGTGGTACAGGCGCACCAGCGGGGCCTGCTCCAGGGCCAGGGCGTGGGGCACCGCGGCTTCATCCTCCACCTCGAACACCGCCAGAGCGGCCTGGCGCCACACCACCTGCACCGCCTGGGGCAGGCCGTCCCACAGCACCGAGGTGCGTAGCACGTCGTGGCGGGCGATCACCTTGCCCAGGGCATCGACGAAGGCGTGCAGGCGTTCGTGGCTGGCGAACGCCATGCGCGAGGCCAGCACGTAGGGGTCGTGCTGCGGCGAGCTGAGGTGGTGGTAGAGGATGCCTTCCTGCAACGGCGCCAGCGGGTAGATATCCTGCACGTTGGCCGCGCCGCCCGGCACCATGGCGACGATGCGTTCGATGGCGGCCGGTTCCAGTTCCACCAGTGGCAGCATGTCCGGGGTGATCTGGGTGCAGCCGGCCGGGATCCGGTTGGCCGGGACCTCGACCCGGCGGCCCTGGCCCAGGGTCGCCGCCAGCGCCGCCACCGTCGGCTGGCCGAACAAGGTGCGCACGTCGGCCTGCAGGCCGGCTTGGCGCAGGCGCGCGGTGAGGGTCACCGCCAGCAGCGAGTGGCCACCGAGTTCGAAGAAGTTGTCGTGGCGACCGACCTGCTCGATACCCAGCACTTCGGCCCAGATCGCGGCTATTGCCACCTCGGAAGCACCGGTCGGCGCGACATAGGCGTGGCGAACCAGGGCCGAGGGATCGGGATCCGGCAGCGCCTTGCGGTCCAGCTTGCCGTGGCTGGTCAGTGGCAGTGCGTCCAGGCGGACCAAGGCCTGCGGCAGCAGATGCGCCGGCAGGCTGGCCTGCAAGCCCTCGCGCAAGCGCTCGATATCGACCGTTGCCGCTTCGGTGAACCACGCCAGCAGGCGCTCGTCGCGCACCAGCACCACGGCATCGGCGATGCCCGGCTGGGCCTTGAGCGCGGCCTCGATCTCGCCCAGCTCGACCCGCACACCGCGAATCTTCACCTGGTCATCGTTGCGCCCCTGGTACTCCAGGGTGCCGTCGGCGTTCCAGCGCACCAGGTCGCCGCTGCGGTACATCCGGCCAGCGGCGAACGGATCGTCGAGGAAGCGCTCGGCAGTCAGTTCAGGGCGATTGAAGTAACCGCGTGCCACCTGCGCGCCACCGATGTACAG